>NZ_BAAGYS010000028.1:0-1055 GCF_054779195.1 Parasphingorhabdus pacifica | reverse complement strand
GTGGCCTCGTCGAGTTCGGGCTGCAGTGCTTCGGCGATGATCTCGGAGACCTCGGTGAACTCTTCCTTGCCGAAGCCGCGGGTGGCCAGCGCGGAGGTGCCGATGCGCAGACCGGAGGTCACCATGGGCGGGCGCGGGTCGTTCGGCACCGCGTTGCGGTTGACGGTGATGCCGATCTCGTGCAGCCGGTCCTCGGCCTGCTTGCCGTCGAGCTCGGAATCGCGCAGGTCGACCAGCACGAGGTGCACGTCGGTGCCGCCGGAGACGAGTTTGACGCCGGTCTTGGCGGTGTCCGCGGACAATCGCTCGGCCAACACCTGGGCGCCCTCGATCGTGCGACGCTGCCGGTCGGCGAACTCGTCGGTGGCCGCCATCTTGAACAGCACCGCCTTGCCCGCGATGACGTGCTCGAGGGGGCCGCCCTGCTGACCGGGGAACACCGCCGAGTTGAACTTCTTGGCGAACTCCTCGTCGGCCGAGAGGATCACACCACCGCGCGGACCACCGAGGGTCTTGTGGGTGGTGGTGGTCACCACGTGGGCGTGCGGAACCGGGTTCGGGTGCAGCCCGGCGGCCACGAGGCCGGCGAAGTGCGCCATGTCGACCATCAGGTACGCGCCGACCTCGTCGGCGATCTCCCGGAACCGCTTGAAGTCCAGGTGCCGCGGGTAGGCCGACCAGCCGGCCACGATCAGGTTCGGCCGGTTCTCCCGGGCCAGCCGCTCCACCTCGTCCATGTCCACGCGGTGGTCGTCCTCGCGCACGTGGTACGGCACCACGTTGTAGAGCTTGCCCGAGAAGTTGATCCGCATCCCGTGAGTGAGATGCCCACCGTGGGCCAGGTCCAGACCCATGATCGTGTCACCCGGCTTGAGCAGCGCGAACATCGCCGCCGCGTTGGCCTGCGCACCGGAGTGCGGCTGCACGTTCGCGAACGACGCACCGAACAACGACTTCGCGCGGTCGATGGCCAACTGCTCGACGACGTCGACGTGCTCACAACCACCGTAGTAGCGCTTGCCCGGATAGCCCTCGGCGTACTTGTTGGTCAACAC
>NZ_BAAGYS010000027.1:0-503 GCF_054779195.1 Parasphingorhabdus pacifica | reverse complement strand
GGGGTGGCGAACCAAGCTCCTGCCTGTGGGTGGTAGAGTGGGCTGCCTTGGTCGGACAATGGGGAAATGGCAGTGGGTGCTGCGGGTCTGTAGGGGCCGGGTGCGGCTGGGTTTTCTGGTCTGATAGTTTTTTTGAAAGCAGGAACAAGGTTTTGGTCTTGTGTTGATAATTCGATAGCGGGTCCGGTTTTCGGGTCGGTTCTTTTGTGGATTGGCTGGGATTTCGGGTGTGGGTGAGTGAGTGACCCCCCTGGGAATCGCCGAATGTGGGCCTGCTAGCGTGGTTAGTGCAAGACAGCGGGAAACGGACTCCCCGGATCTGGCGCCCTTTTGGTGTGGGTGTTGGTGGTGGTGTGGGTGTGTTCTTTGAGAACTCAACAGCGTGCCGATGTAATGGCTAGTGGTTTTTATTAGTTTTTTGCCTCGTTTGGTTTTTGATGAGGCTGGGAGATTTTTTCTTCCGACATGTTCATTGTTGGAGAGTTTGATCCTGGCTCAGGACG
>NZ_BAAGYS010000026.1:0-3571 GCF_054779195.1 Parasphingorhabdus pacifica | reverse complement strand
AACCTTACCTGGGTTTGACATGCACCAGATAGGCGTAGAGATACGTCCTCCCTTTGGGTTGGTGTACAGGTGGTGCATGGCTGTCGTCAGCTCGTGTCGTGAGATGTTGGGTTAAGTCCCGCAACGAGCGCAACCCTTATCCCGTGTTACCAGCACATGATGGTGGGCACTCACGGGAGACTGCCGGGGTCAACTCGGAGGAAGGTGGGGATGACGTCAAGTCATCATGCCCCTTATGTCCAGGGCTTCACACATGCTACAATGGCTGGTACAGAGGGTGGCGATACCGTGAGGTGGAGCGAATCCCTTAAAGCTGGTCTCAGTTCGGATCGGGGTCTGCAACTCGACCCTGTGAAGTCGGAGTCGCTAGTAATCGCAGATCAGCAGTGCTGCGGTGAATACGTTCCCGGGCCTTGTACACACCGCCCGTCACGTCATGAAAGTCGGTAACACCCGAAGCCCATGGCTCAACCGGTTTGTCCGGGGGGAGTGGTCGAAGGTGGGACTGGCGATTGGGACGAAGTCGTAACAAGGTAGCCGTACCGGAAGGTGCGGCTGGATCACCTCCTTTCTAAGGAGCAGTATCACTTCCGTGTCTGGTTGTGCCCTGTTTGTGGGGTGTGGCTGGGTGTGGGGTGTCCGGGGTTGAGAAGGCGTGTGTTCTTCTGCTCTGGGTGCTCGAGGATTTGTGGAACGCTGGCTGTGTGTCCTCTGCTCTGTTGTGGGTGGGGGGTGTCGGTGCGCTGTTGGGTTTTGAGGGAATGCGCCTGTTGGGTGTGTTTTCTGGTTGTTGTTTGAGAACTGTATAGTGGATGCGAGCATCTTTGTGGCCAAGTTTTATAGGGCACATGGTGGATGCCTTGGCACCAGGGGCCGATGAAGGACGTGGGAGGCTGCGTTAATCCTCGGGGAGTTGTCAACCGAGCTGTGATCCGAGGGTGTCCGAATGGGGTAACCCAGCCCGAGTGATGTCGGGTTACCAGCATCTGAATGTATAGGGTGTTGGGGGGAACGCGGGGAAGTGAAACATCTTAGTACCCGCAGGAAGAGAAAACAATAGTGATTCCGTGAGTAGTGGCGAGCGAAAGCGGAGGAGGCTAAACCGTGCGCGTGGGATACCTAGCAGGGGTTGCGTGTGCGGTGTTGTGGGGCACTGCTGGAGGAGGCTGCTACTTCTTCAGGGATGTCGTGTGGGTTAGTTGAACAGGTTGGGATGCCTGGCCGGAGTGGGTGAGAGTCCCGTAGGCGAAAGCTCATGCGTGTTCTGTGGTGGTGTTCCCGAGTAGCAGCGTTTCCGTGGAGGGCGTTGTGAATCTGGCGGGACCACTCGTTAAGCCTAAATACTACCTGGTGACCGATAGCGGATAGTACCGTGAGGGAATGGTGAAAAGTACCCCGGGAGGGGAGTGAAATAGTTCCTGAAACCATGTGCCTGCAATCCGTCAGAGCGTGATCTCTTTGTGGGGTTGTGTGATGGCGTGCCTTTTGAAGAATGAGCCTGCGAGTTGCTGCTGCGTGGCGAGGTTAACCTGTGTTGGGTAGCCGGAGCGAAAGCGAGTCTGAAGAGGGCGTTGAGTCGCGTGGTGCAGACCCGAAGCGGAGTGATCTACCCATGGCCAGGGTGAAGCGCGGGTAAGACCGTGTGGAGGCCCGAACCCACCAGGGTTGAAAACCTGGGGGATGAGCTGTGGGTAGGGGTGAAAGGCCAATCAAACTTCGTGATAGCTGGTTCTCCCCGAAATGCATTTAGGTGCAGCGTTGCGTGTTTCCTGGGTGGGGTAGAGCACTGGTTGGCTGATGGGCCTTATGGGTTACTGACGTCAGCCAAACTCCGAATACGCCTGGGTGAAGCGTGGCAGTGAGACGGCGGGGGAGAAGCTTCGTCGTCGAGAGGGAAACAGCCCAGAACATCGGCTAAGGCCCCTAAGTGTGCGCTCAGTGGGAAAGGATGTGGGATTGCCCAGACAACCAGGAGGTTGGCTTAGAAGCAGCCATCCTTGAAAGAGTGCGTAATAGCTCACTGGTCAAGTGGTCCTGCGCCGATAATGTAGCGGGGCTGAAGCGCACCGCCGAAGCCGTGTCGCAAGCACGGTGAGTGTTTGTGGGTAGGGGAGCGTCCTGTATGCGGTGAAGCAGCCGGGTAACCGTGTTGTGGAGTGTGCGGGAGTGAGAATGCAGGCATGAGTAGCGAGAGCAGAGTGAGAATCTCTGCCGCCGGATGACCAAGGGTTCCTGGGGCAGGTTCGTCCGCCCAGGGTGAGTCGGGGCCTAAGGCGAGGCCGACAGGCGTAGTCGATGGAGAACGGGTTGATATTCCCGTACCCGTGTGGACGCGTCCATGGTGAAACGGTGGAGACTAACCACCCGATGCTGCTGTGTGTCTTCGGATGTGTGGTGGTGTTGCGTGGGACCTGATGCTGGAGTAGTCAAGTGATGGGGTGACGCAGGGGGGTAGCTCTGCCAGTGAGTGGTAGTACTGGTGTAAGCCTGTAGCCCGTTGTCCAGGGAAATCCGGGCAACTTGTGGGTGAGAGGTGATGCGTAGCCGTGGTGGTGAAGTGAGTGATCCCGTACTGCCGAGAAAAGCCTCTAGCGAGTGTGTACACGGCCCGTACCCGAAACCGACACAGGTGGTCAGGTAGAGAATACCGAGGCGGTCGGGTGAACTGTGGTTAAGGAATTCGGCAAAATGCCCCCGTAACTTCGGGAGAAGGGGGGCCATTGCTGGTGAACACCCGTGCGGTGGGAGCTGGTGGTGGCCGCAGAGGCCAGGGAGAAGCGACTGTTTACTAAAAACACAGGTCCGTGCGAAGTCGTAAGACGAGGTATACGGACTGACGCCTGCCCGGTGCTGGAACGTTAAGAGGACCCGTTAACACTCTTTGGGGTGTGAAGCGGAGAATTTAAGCGCCAGTAAACGGCGGTGGTAACTATAACCATCCTAAGGTAGCGAAATTCCTTGTCGGGTAAGTTCCGACCTGCACGAATGGCGTAACGACTTCTCCGCTGTCTCGACCACAGGCCCGGTGAAATTGCAATACGAGTAAAGATGCTCGTTTCGCGCGGCAGGACGGAAAGACCCCGGGACCTTTACTATAGCTTGGTATTGGTGTTTGGTTCGGCTTGTGTAGGATAGGTGGGAGACTGTGAAGCGTCCACGCTAGTGGGTGTGGAGTCGTTGTTGAAATACCACTCTGGTCGTTCCGGGCATCTAACTTCGGGCCCTGATCGGGTTCAGGGACAGTGCCTGGTGGGTAGTTTAACTGGGGCGGTTGCCTCCCAAAGGGTAACGGAGGCGCCCAAAGGTTCCCTCAGCCTGGTTGGCAATCAGGTGTTGAGTGTAAGTGTATAAGGGAGCTTGACTGTGAGACTGACGGGTCGAGCAGGTGCGAAAGCAGGGACTAGTGATCCGGCACTGGCTGGTGGAAGCGGTGTCGCTCAACGGATAAAAGGTACCCCGGGGATAACAGGCTGATCTTGCCCAAGAGTCCATATCGACGGCATGGTTTGGCACCTCGATGTCGGCTCGTCGCATCCTGGGGCTGGAGTTGGTCCCAAGGGTTGGGCTGTTC
>NZ_BAAGYS010000025.1:0-563 GCF_054779195.1 Parasphingorhabdus pacifica | reverse complement strand
CGACGGGTAGCCGGCCTGAGAGGGTGACCGGCCACACTGGGACTGAGACACGGCCCAGACTCCTACGGGAGGCAGCAGTGGGGAATCTTGCGCAATGGGCGAAAGCCTGACGCAGCAACGCCGCGTGGGGGATGACGGCCTTCGGGTTGTAAACCTCTTTCGACATCGAGGAAGCTTCTCTTGTTGGGGGAGTGACGGTAGGTGTAGAAGAAGCACCGGCTAACTACGTGCCAGCAGCCGCGGTAATACGTAGGGTGCGAGCGTTGTCCGGAATTATTGGGCGTAAAGAGCTCGTAGGCGGTTTGTCGCGTCGGCCGTGAAAACCTGCCGCTTAACGGTGGGCGTGCGGTCGATACGGGCAGACTTGAGTTCGGCAGGGGAGACTGGAATTCCTGGTGTAGCGGTGAAATGCGCAGATATCAGGAGGAACACCGGTGGCGAAGGCGGGTCTCTGGGCCGATACTGACGCTGAGGAGCGAAAGCGTGGGGAGCGAACAGGATTAGATACCCTGGTAGTCCACGCCGTAAACGTTGGGCGCTAGGTGTGGGGACTGTTTCCACGG
>NZ_BAAGYS010000024.1:0-1832 GCF_054779195.1 Parasphingorhabdus pacifica | reverse complement strand
GTCAGTTCGGAGTTGTATGGGGTGGCTGAGGCTGATCGTGAGGGGTTTTGGGCGGAGCAGGCGGATCGGTTGGAGTGGGAGTCCCGGTGGGGTCGGGTGTTGGATTGGAGTGGGGCTCCGTTCGCGAAGTGGTTTGTGGGGGGTCGGTTGAATGTGGCCGACAACTGTGTGGATCGGCATGTGCGGGCTGGTCATGGGGATCGGGTGGCGATCTATTGGGAGGGTGAGCCGGGCGATTCGCGGGTGATCACGTATGCGGATATGCAGCGTGAGGTGTCGCGGACGGCGAATGCGTTGGCGTCGTTGGGTGTCGGTGCGGGGGATCGGGTGGCGATCCAGTTGCCGATGTTGCCGGAGGCGGTGTTCGCGATGTTGGCGTGTGCGCGGTTGGGGGCGTTGCACAGTGTGGTGTTCGGTGGGTTTTCGGCGGAGGCGTTGCGGGCGCGGGTCGATGATGCTCAGGCGAAGGTGGTGATCACTTCGGATGGGCAGTATCGGCGGGGTAAGGCGTTGCCGTTGAAGGCTCAGGTGGATGAGGCGTTGGCTGGTTCGGACACGGTCGAGCACGTGTTGGTGGTGCGGCGGACGTTCTCGGAGGTGGCGTGGGTTGCCGGTCGGGATGTGTGGTGGCACGAGCTGGTGGAGTCGCAGTCGGAGTCGCACACGCCGGAGGCGTTCGATTCCGAGCATCCGTTGTTCATTCTGTACACGTCGGGCACGACGGGGAGTCCGAAGGGGATTCTGCATACGTCGGGTGGGTATTTGACGCAGGCGGCGTATACGCACAGTGCGGTGTTCGATCTGAAGCCGGAGTCGGATGTGTATTGGTGCACGGCCGATATCGGGTGGGTGACCGGGCATACCTACATCGTGTATGGGCCGTTGGCGAACGGGGCCTCGCAGGTGATCTACGAGGGGACGCCGAACACGCCGCATGAGGGGCGGCATTGGGAGATCGTGGCGAAGTACGGGGTGTCGTTGTATTACACGGCGCCGACGACGATTCGCACGTTCATGAAGTGGGGTGCGGACATTCCCGCGCAGTACGATCTGTCGTCGTTGCGGGTGTTGGGGTCGGTGGGTGAGCCGATCAACCCGGAGGCGTGGATGTGGTATCGCGAGCACATCGGTGGGGGCACGGCCCCGATCGTGGATACCTGGTGGCAGACCGAGACCGGGGCCATCATGATCTCTCCGTTGCCGGGGGTGACCGCGACCAAGCCCGGTTCGGCGCAGCGTCCGCTGCCGGGGATTTCGGCGAAGGTCGTCGACGAGTCCGGTGAACAGGTCGGTGCCGGTGAGGGCGGGCTGCTGGTGCTGGACAAGCCCTGGCCGGGCATGCTCCGCGGTATTTGGGGTGACGACCAGCGGTTCCGGGACACCTACTGGTCGAAGTTCGCCGAGCAGGGCTACTACTTCGCCGGGGACGGCGCCAAGTACGACGAGGACGGCGACCTGTGGCTGCTGGGCCGGGTCGATGACGTCATGAACGTCTCCGGGCACCGCATCTCGACCACCGAGGTCGAGTCCGCTCTCGTGTCCCACCCCACCGTCGCCGAAGCCGCCGTCGTCGGCGCCAGCGACGCCACCACCGGACAGGGCATCGTCGCCTTCGTCATCCTCCGCGGCAACACCGACGACGCCGCAGGCGGCGACGAAGCCATGCAACAACTCCGCGAACACGTCACCCGCGAAATCGGCCCCATCGCCAAACCCCGCCAAATCATGGTCGTGCAAGAACTCCCCAAAACCCGCTCCGGCAAGATCATGCGCCGACTCCTCCGCGACGTCGCCGAAAACCGCGACATCGGCGACGTCTCCACCCTCGCCGA
>NZ_BAAGYS010000023.1:0-1136 GCF_054779195.1 Parasphingorhabdus pacifica | reverse complement strand
TTAAGGAAGGTGCGAATAAGCAGGTCATTTCTTCCCAAGCTGACTCGCTGATTAAAATTTCGCGGATCTGGGCCGATTTTTTTCCCGCAAACACATCGAATCAGCCTATTTAGGCTATTTTTTCCACCATTTCTGGCGTTATTTCCGGTTTTTACTGAGATCTCTCCCACTGACGTATCATTTGGTCCACCCGAAACAGGTTGGCCAGGGTGAATAACATCGCCAGTTGGTTATCGTTTTTCAGCAGCCCTTTGTATCTGGCTTTCACGAAGCCGAACTGCCGCTTGATGATGCGAAACGGGTGCTCCACCCTGGCACGGATGCTGGCTTTCATGTATTCGATGTTGATGGCCGTTTTGTTCTTGCGCGGATGCTGCTTCAAGGTTTTTACCTTGCCGGGACGCTCGGCGATCAGCCAGTCCACATCCACCTCGGCCAGCTCCTCGCGCTGTGGCGCTCCTTGGTAGCCGGCATCGGCTGAGACAAATTGCTCCTCTCCATGAAGCAGATTACCCAGCTGATTGAGGTCATGCTCGTTGGCCGCGGTGGTGACTAGGCTGTGGGTCAGGCCACTCTTGGCATCGACACCAATGTGGGCCTTCATGCCAAAGTGCCACTGATTGCCTTTCTTGGTCTGATGCATCTCCGGATCGCGTTGCTGCTCTTTGTTCTTGGTAGAGCTGGGTGCCTCAATGATGGTGGCATCCACCAAAGTGCCTTGGGTCATCATGACGCCTGCTTCGGCCAGCCAGCGATTGATGGTCTTGAACAATTGACGGGCCAGTTGATGCTGCTCGAGCAGGTGGCGGAAATTCATGATGGTGGTGCGATCCGGCAGGGCGCTATCCAGGGATAATCGGGCAAACAGGCGCATGGAGGCGATTTCGTACAGGGCATCTTCCATGGCACCGTCGCTCAGGTTGTACCAATGCTGCATGCAGTGAATACGCAGCATGGTCTCCAGCGGATAGGGCCGTCGGCCATTGCCCGCCTTGGGATAAAACGGCTCGATGACAGCGGTCATATTCTGCCATGGCAGAATCTGCTCCATGCGGGAGAGGAAAATCTCTTTTCGGGTCTGACGGCGCTTAGTGCTGAATTCACTATCGGCGAAGGTGAGTTGATGGCTCATGATG
>NZ_BAAGYS010000022.1:0-751 GCF_054779195.1 Parasphingorhabdus pacifica | reverse complement strand
AATGTCGCGGTAGGGATACCCGTTACCGGATACCCCCCGCACAGATCCCGGCGTGCGCGATTTACGCACCGGGCTCCTGCCTCGGGTGTCTGGCGGTGAACCGCTCCACAGGCCATGGATGAAGAACCCGAACCCTTGGTAGCCATGCGGCTGCCAGTTTGTTTGCTTTCGTCCAGGTCGTATCATCCTTCTGGCTCCTGCGCCTGAGCGCCCGGCGCCAGAGGTTTGTTACGTGTGTCCTGAACTTCTGCATGGTGGGGAAGTTGCCCGGTACCGAGTGATAGTTCAGGTATCCCTGAACCACTCTCCTGAGCCATTTTCCCTGTTCGGGGATTGAGTAATGCCAGCGCCTTCGCAGACCGTCTTTGATGGCTTTCAGAGTTGCCGTCATCCGATCCCGGCGGGTCTTTCGTATCAGCATGAACCTGCCGTTGCGATCTTTCCCGCTGATGTGCGTGAACCCGAGGAAGTTGAACGTTTCTGGTTTGCCTTTTCCCCTGATGGCACGGTTTTCGGCAGCGAAGCGGCCGAACTCCATCAGACGGGTTTTCTCCGGGTGAACCGTGAGTCCGAACTCCCTCAGTCTGCGCTGCATGGCTATACGGAAGCGCCGGGCATCGTATCGTTTGTCGAACCCGATGACGATGTCATCGGCGTATCTGACCATTACCACATTGCCTGTGGCATAGCGACGTCGCCACTGATGCGCCCACAGATCGAAGACGTAGTGGAGGTATATGTTTGCCAGCAG
>NZ_BAAGYS010000021.1:0-267431 GCF_054779195.1 Parasphingorhabdus pacifica | reverse complement strand
AACCACCCTCCGGAGCAAAATAAGACGACTGACTCAAGTGAGCTCCTCCACATCGAAAACACAACCGGACACGACTCACCACGCCTACCCGCGGCTGATCAGGCCTCGCCGCGGCTCAGCAACTTTCCCTGCGGTGATGGTGTTTCCGCTTCCGGGCCGACGATCCGGCTTCCGCGCAGCCAGGTCCCTCGCACGACCCCGGACAGCGGACGACCGTGGTAAGGCGAAACCGGGTTGCGATGTCGCAGCTTGGCGACATCGACGACGAAGGCGTCGTCGGGCGCGAACACGCACAGGTCGGCGTCGTGGCCGACCGCGATGGCACCTTTACCGCGCATTCCTGCGAGTTCGGCCGGCTTGCGCGCCATCCAGCTGACGACGTCGGCGAGGCTGTGTCCACGCACCCTCGCCTGCGTCCACACCGAGGACAGGCCAAGTTGCAGGCTGGACACCCCGCCCCAAGCGACGCCGAAGTCACCGATGTCGAGGTGTTTGAGGTCGGGCGTGCACGGCGAATGGTCACTCACGACACAGTCGATGATGCCCTCGGCCAGGCCCTTCCACAGCAGTTCGCGGTTGCGCGCCTCGCGAATCGGCGGGCAGCACTTGAACTGGGTACCGCCATCCGGGATTTCCTCCGCGCTGAAGCTCAGGTAGTGCGGGCAGGTCTCGACAGTGACCTTGACCCCGTCTGCCCGGGCGGAGGCGATCAACGGCAAGGCGTCCGAAGACGACAGATGCAGGATGTGCACGCGCGCCCCGATGCGCCGCGCGAGTTCGATGACCTGCGCGATGGCGACGTTCTCCGCGCCACGAGGACGCGACGTCAGGAAGTCGCGGTAGTCCTCACCATGCGCAGTCGGAGCGTGCTCGATGGCGTCGGAGTCCTCGGCGTGCACGATCATCATCGCGTCGTGTTCGGCGAGTCGACGCAGCGCATCGTCGAGTTCGGCCGGGTTGAGCGGCGGGAACTCGTCGACGCCCGAGTGCAACAGGAAGCACTTGAAGCCGAAGACCCCGGCTTCGTACAGGCTCCGCAGTTCATCGAGGTTGCCGTGCACGGCACCGCCCCAGAAGCCGACGTCGACGTGAGCCTTGTCCTGTGCGGCCTTGCGCTTGACCTCCAGGGCATCGGCGTCGATGGTCGGCGGGAGACTGTTGAGCGGCATGTCGACGATCGTGGTGACACCGCCAGCGGCAGCGGCCCGGGTGGCGGTCTCGAACCCCTCCCACTCGGCGCGGCCCGGGTCGTTGACGTGGACGTGGGTGTCCACCAGGCCGGGCAACAGGACCTCGTCCTCGGCGAGGTCGACGATCTCGGCGGCATCGAGTTCGGCTTCGAGTGGTTCGACGGCCGCGATGCGACCGTCGCGGACACCGACGCAGCCGGACGTCTCCCCATGCGGGCCGATGAGCCGTGGCGCGCGAAAGAGCACGTCGAACCCCGCTCGCCCGGTTCCTGGTTCAGCCAACGCAGTTACCTCCCTCGTTCCGATGCATCAACGAATCGTTGAACCATCGCTGGTTTTCCGGCCAGGCGGGATGACCTCGGCCGCACGGCCGAACGGATCGTGCGGGAGCCCGAACCGGCGATCCAGATGGCGCCTAGGCCACTCACCTGGAACGATCGGCAACTTCGGGACTGACTCGCTCAGTGAACCCGGCCGCATTTCCGCATCGCGGAAGTATATTTGTGTGTATACGCAGTCTTAAGGGTGGCACGGGTTACCGTCAAGAGTGACCCGACTCGGCGAGCTCGGAGCAAACTCCACCACGCAGACGGACTGGCGACGCGCGCACCTCGCGCCACCGCAAGCCCACCGCCGACCAGGGCGGCGCCACCGCTTCGATGCTCGATGGCGGCCCCACGGGCGACTGTTGACGGCGACCAGCGAGGCCGTTACTGTCTCCACATCTCAAACGTATACTTTCGTATAGTGAAAACTTCCAGGTAGGGCGCGGGCAGTACTCGGCAAGTTCAGAATTATCCGATAGCTCCACGGTGCCCCGCTTGTCGTCGCACGGAGCGCGAGTGCGCCACTCCTGCTCCCGACTCAACGGAGAGTCCAATGCATCGAACAGCTGCCCTCCCCACGACCGTGGAACTCCTCGAGTGGACGGGCGTTGTCAACCTCTTTGGCATCCCCGGTGGGCGATCACCCTGTCGGCACCGCTCCGCGCATGAACCGCGGCGGACAGCACATTCCCACCGCGCGACCCACTCGAAGAGGTCCATCGCAGCACGTCACACGCGAGAGACCCGAAACTTGCACAGCGGAAGCTCGGAGGCAGCTTGATGACTTCCACGGAATACCAATCCGATGTGGACACCACTACCGCCAGCTCTCGCTTGTACAGTTACGATCTCGCGCCGACGAAAAAGGAAGGGCGCCGTTGGGGCGCCTACAACGTATTTACGCTCTGGGCCAACGATGTGCACAGCCTGGGCAACTACGCTTTCGCCATCGGTCTCTTCGCACTCGGCTTGAACGTGTGGGGAATCCTGACGGCGTTCGTCCTCGCGTCCGTGCTCCTGTTCCTCCTCCTTACGCTGTCCGGCTACATGGGCCACAAAACAGGCGTGCCTTTCCCCGTCATGAGTCGCATCGCCTTCGGCACCAAAGGCGCGCAAATACCAGCGGCTGTTCGCGGCGTGGTCGCCATCGCCTGGTTCGGCATTCAGACATACCTCGCCGCATCTGTGCTGAACGCCCTTCTGATTGCCATGTTCCCGGGGTTGAAGGCGCTGCAGAACCAGTCGGTGCTGGGATTGTCGACGCTCGGGTGGATCACATTTCTGGCGCTTTGGGTGATCCAAGTCCTCATCGTCAGCTACGGCATGCACGTGATCCGCAAGTACATGGCAGTGGCCGCACCGACCACCCTCATCACGATGTGCGCCTTGGCGATCTGGATGTTCGTCCGCGCGGGCGGATCCATCTCCCTGTCCACGGATCAGCCGCTCACCGGCGGAGCGATGTGGCTGCACATCCTGCAGGGTGCTGCCCTGTGGGTGGTGATCTACGGAACGTTCGTGCTGAACTTCTGCGACTTCACGCGCTCGGCCAAGAGTCGCCAATCGATCGTCCGTGGAAACGTGATCGGGATTCCGGTGAACATGCTCTTCTTCGCCGGTATCGTCGTCGTCCTCGCCGGAGCCCAGTTCGAGTTGAACGGGCAGGTGATCACCAGCCCCACGGACATCGTCCAGACGATCCCCAACATCTTCTTGCTGGCGCTCGCCTCATTCGCACTCATCATCCTGACGATCGCGGTGAACCTGCTCGCCAACTTCGTGGCGCCCATCTACGTACTGGTGAATCTCTTCCCGCGACACCTGAACTTCCGCCGGGCCGGCCTCGCCAGCGCCCTCATCGGCGTCGTCATCCTGCCTTGGAACCTCTACAACAACCCGGTAGTGGTGAATTACTTCCTCGGCGGTCTGGGCGCGCTCCTCGGCCCCCTCTTCGGCGTCATCATGGCCGACTACTGGCTGCTGCGTAAGACCCGCGTGAACGTCCCGGACCTCTACGCCGAGGATTCGCAGAGCGAGTACCACTACCGGCACGGGTACAACCCGAAGGCCGTCTGGGCCTTCATTCCGTCGGCTGCGATCGCCGTCGTTCTGGCGCTGGTGCCTGCCTTCGGTTCCGTAGCCGGGTTTTCCTGGTTCATCGGGGCGATCCTCGGCGCACTGGTCTACGCCGTCATCAGCGACCGCCAGCCCGACGCACGGGACGTGGACGGCGAACAGATCGCCGTCGCAGCCGAGTGAGCCATTGCGGAACCGCGAACCATCCGCCGCAGGAGCAGCCGGTCTTCAAGATTTTGGAAAGCTGAAACAATGCGAATTCTCGTCGTCAATGTCAACACCACCGCGTCCATCACCGATTCCATCGGCAAGCAGGCTGCGGGGGCCGCGGCCCCAGACACCGAGATCATTCCGCTGACCCCGTCATTCGGAGCGGAATCCGTCGAGGGCAACTACGAGAGTTATCTCGCCGCGATCGCCGTGATGGAAGCAGTCCGGTCCTACCCGGAACCCTTCGACGCCATCATTCAGGCCGGGTACGGCGAACACGGCCGGGAAGGGCTGCAGGAACTGTTCGACGTCCCGGTCGTGGACATCACCGAAGCAGCCGCCAGCACCGCACAGTTCCTCGGCCGCACGTACTCGGTCGTGACCAGCCTCGACCGCACGGTTCCCCTGATCGAGGACCGACTCGTCGCCGGTGGCCTCAACGCCCGTTGTGCCTCCGTGCGCGCCAGCGGCTTGGCCGTGCTGGACCTCGAACGCGATCCCCAGACCGCCGTCGACACCATCGCGGAGCAAGCGGCCCGCGCGGTGCACGACGACCGGGCAGAGGTCATCTGCCTGGGCTGCGGCGGCATGTCGGGACTCGCGGAACGCGTGGTCGAACGCACCGGGGTGCCCGTCGTCGACGGCGTTACCGCAGCCGTGACGGTTGCCGAGTCGCTCGTCCGCCTCGGCCTGACCACCTCGAAGGTGCGCACGTACGCGCCCCCGCGTCCCAAGGCGATGACCAACTGGCCCCCCACCCGTTGATGCCCTTCAGCTGAGTGCGTGCCGGACCGTAGGCGCGGAGAGCTGTGGGTGGCGCCGGGCTCCGCCCCGGGCTTGGCGCCACCGGGCCGAGGACCTCTAGTACACGATCCCGTTGAGCACCATCAGACGACTGGAATGCACGTGCCGCTTGGCGACCTCGGAGGCACGCGCCACGTCCCCCGCTGCGATGGCGGCATAAAGCTCCTCGTGCTCACCGCACACCCGCTCAGGCTCCAGGTTCAGCCGGAACAGCCACGCCAACCTGTCGTGCAACGGCTCCAGCATCGAGGTGAGCAGCTCGTTGTCCGCCAACTCGACGAGCTTGTCGTGGAACGCGGCGTTGGCCTCCGACATGGCCCCCACATCCGAGGATTCCAGCGCCTTGCGCGCCTGCGCCGACAACTCCCCGAGGTACTCGACGTCGTCGGCACCGCTCCGCTCGGCAGCGAGTTTCGCGGCCAGCGCCTCCAGCGCCTCGCGGACGTCGAAGAGCTCTTCGAGCTGCCGCCGATCCAAGCTTCGGACGAAGACACCGCGGCGCCGAGGCTGCACCTCGATCAAGCCCGTGCTCTGGAGCATGCGGATCGCTTCCCGTACGGGAACGCGCGACACGCCGAATTCAACAGCGATCTCCTGCTCGAACAGTCGATCACCGGGACGAAGGCGGCCATCGCTGATGCGAGCCTGCAATGCGTCGTGGATCTGATCGCGCAGCGGACCGCGCGTCCCCGCGTCCGGCTCTTCAGTCACAGGCACAAGCTCCTCCTCGCAGGCTGTGTCCACCAGCCTAAGAGTCCCGCAGAGGACGCCGACTCGATACCCCCGCCCACTGCAGCCCCATGGACGAGTTCGTCGCGAGCAAGTCGTTCAACGATCCGGACCGGGACTCGTCGCGGCCCCACACCCGTCTGATTCACCTTCCCGCGTCACAACAGTCCGAACGAGAAGGACAAGGTTTGCACGTCGCCACAGTGCAACACCTGGACGGCACCGTACGCTGCGGCGTCGTCGAAGACGACGTCCTGCACCAGGTCCCATCCGGGACGTTGGTACTCGACAGTTCTACGAAACGGCACACTGCGCGAAGCCGGGCAGCGCACGTTGTCGACAACGGACGCTGTCGCGTTGGCTGATGTGCGCCTGCTGCCCCCGTTGGAAACCCCCACCGTCCGGGGTTTCGTGGCGTTCGAGGAACACGTCGAGGGGGTCATCCAGAGCATGGACGGAGCGGCCGAGGTGGTACCGGAGTGGTACGAGGCCCCTGCTTTCTACTTCACCAACCCGTACGCCCTCGTCGGTGGCCACGACGAAGTCGCGATACCTCCGGGATCGAGATCGGTCGCGACCTCCTGTCCAACATGGGATCGCCCTCGAGGATCTCGTTACCTACGCCGTGCGCGGCACCCAGGTCCGCCCCGACGACGTCATCGGGTCGGGAACCTGCGGAAACGGCGGCTGCCTGGCCGAACTGTGGGGCCGTCACAGCATCCAAGATCCGCCATCGCTCCAGCCCCGGCGACGTCGTCGAGATGACGGTCGAAGCTATCGGCACCATTACCAACACCGTCGTGGGGCGCGTCGAGCCGGCGGGAGTGCCCGCAGTGGCGCCCGCTCGTCAGCGGCCAAGGCAGCGGCTGCAGACCCCTGGGCGACTCATCGAGACCGGTGCCCGGTACTGCCGAGTCCGGCTCAACTCAGCTCGAATCCGTGGTAGTGCGCCATCGCTATGCCGTCGCCGACCTGCTTGTAGGTTCCGACACCGCCGACGAACGGCATGAACACCCGCTGCTTGCCCGGGATGTTGGCGCCCATGTACCAGGACGCGGCCTGCGGCATGACCGTGAGAGCCGCGACGTCGTTGGTGGTGTTCACCCAGTTGTCCTCGGCGTCGAGCGCCGGTTCCATCCGGCTCCAGCCGTTCTCGCGAAGATGCTCCAGCGCACGGGTGATCCAGTCGACGTGGTACTCGATGGAGGTCATCATGTTGGACAGCACCGAAGGGCTCTGCGGCCCGGTGACCGTGAACAGGTTCGGAAAACCCACCGACATCAGGCCCAGGTAGGTACGCGGGCCGTGTGCCCACTTCTCCCGCAGGGTCCGGCCGCCGTTGCGAATCTCCATGGCATCGAGTGCGCCGGTCATCGCGTCGAATCCGGTGGCCATGATGAGCACGTCGAACTCGTGCTCAGCATCGCCTGCGACGATCCCCCGCTCGGTGCTTCGTCGGATCGGTTCTTCGTTGATGTCGACCAGCGACACGTTGTCCTGGTTGTACACCTCGTAGTAACCGGTCTCGACGCACATCCGCTTGCTCGCGATCGGGTACGTGCGCGGTGACAACTTCTCGGCCAAACCCGGATCCTCGACCTTGGCCCGGATCCGACTGCGCACGTACTCGGCGACCACCTCGTTGGCGTCCGGATCCTTGAGTATGTCCGAGTAGGCGGAGGTATAGCAGAGGCCGCCCGCGTTCCAGCGTCGCTCGAGCTCCGCCACGACTTCCTCGGGCCCGGTTTCGGTGAGGAGGGTGGTGCCTTCGTCGCATTGGAAACCGGTCCGAGTGATCCGGCTCGCCTCGCGGAACTCCTGGTAGTGCGGCTTGACCTCGGGGAGACGTTCGTTCGGCCCATTGTGCGCAGGCACGGCGAAGCTCGGCGTACGCTGGAAGACCGTCAGTTTCCCGACGACCGGCGCGATCGCGGTGATCGTTTGCAGGCCGGAGGAGCCCGTGCCGATCACTGCGACCTTCTTGCCCTCCAGGTCGACGTTCTCGTGCGGCCAGTTGGAGGTCCAGTACAGCTCACCGGTGAAGTCGTCGGTCCCGTCGAATTCGGGGATCGACGGCTTCGACAGGCAGCCGGTCCCCGCGATCACGTACGTGGCGGTTCGACTTCGACCGTCGTCGGTCCTCACCGTCCACTGTGTCATCTCGTCGCACCAGTCCAGGTTCCCGACGCGGACGCCGAAGGTGATGTCCGCGCGCAGGTCGTACCGTTCTGCGACGTGCTCGGCGTAGGAGAGGATCTCCGGCTGGGCGGCGTACCGCTCGGTCCAGTTCCACTCCTGTTCGAGCTCCGGATCGAAGGAGTAGGAGTATTCGACCGACTCGATGTCGCAGCGCGCTCCCGGATACCGGTTCCAATACCAGGTGCCACCGACGTCGTCGCCCGCCTCGATCACATGCGCGTCGAGACCGGACTGGCGAAGCCGGTGCAGTTGGTACATTCCCGAGAAGCCCGCACCGATGATGATCACGTCGTGGTCGGGCACGGATCAGACCTCCTTGCCGAACGAAGCGATGAACTGGTTGAGGTAGCCGGTGACGAACTGCATGCCCTCGTCATATCCGGGCAGGATCTTCGCCATTTGCAAGTAGCCGTGCATCTGCCCATCGGCCTCATCCAGGACGACGGGGACGTCGGCGTTCGCCAGTGCCTTCGCGTAGGCGACGCCTTCGTCGTGCAAGGGGTCGTGCTCGGCCACGTAGACCAACGCCGGAGGCAGGCCCGCATGGCTTTCGGCGCGCAGCGGGGAGGCGTCCGAGCTCTCCCGCGCTTCCTCATCCGGAAGGTAGTGCCCCCAGAATCACATCATGGTGTCCCTGTTGATCAGCAACTGGTTCTCCAGCGCGAGGTAGGACCTGGTGCGCTTCGCGCGAGGTGACTCGTGGGCTCGAACCACCGATGCGACCCGGGTCTGGAGCAGCTTCTGTGACCCATGTTACGAACGAGGAGGGCGCTACGGAATCGTCAAAACGGGCCGTAAGCCGACCGTCTTAACCAGGTGGGCCGCCCACGCACCCGGTGAAGATCGGCTCCTGCACAGGTTGACGGGCATCATGCAAACACCCGCGAGCAGGTGCCGGATACCGAGAGAACTCGGACTTTCGAGCTGCTCGCGCCCGACCATCCGCTACGCCGATGCCGCAGCTTCCGCGTCGTGGGCATGGATCCATTGGAGTGTCGTCGAAATGGTGCCCAAAGCGCGGTTGCGCTCGTCGGCGTCCGGACCGTCAGGCAGGTGCAGCAGGTCCGAAGCCACCCACGAACTCCGCTGGACCGCGCGAGTCCGCGCTCGGCGCAGCCTTTCGTAGCGTTCCAACGCCTGCTCCTGGCTGTAACGGTGCAAGCACTCCGCCAGTGTCACGGCGTCCTCGATCGTCTGATTGGCACCTTGCCCGTGGTGCGGCAGCATCGCGTGCACGGCGTCACCGATGAGCACGATCCCGTCGCGGTGCCAGCGGTTGAGCGGCGCCTGGCCGAACAATGCCCAGCGTCGATGAAGGGTGGTCGACTCGACCATCTCCCGCACGCCTGGATGCCAGCCGTCGAAGCACGCCGAGAGCTGTGCGGGGGTGACGTTCTCAACCCAGCTGGACGACGACCACTGTTCCGGCTCGTGAACCACCGCCAGGAAGTTGATGAGCGAACCGTCGCCGATCGCGTAGTGCAGCACGTGCGCACCCGGCCCCATCCAGAACTGGATCGCGCCCGGGTCCGGCATCGAAGGGACCTTCTCGACGGGGACCATCCCCCGGAAACCACTGGTGCCGGAGTACACGGCAGGGTTGGCATCGGTGATCCACCGGCGCACCGTTGAGTGCACACCATCGGCCCCGACGACGACGTCGGCACGGGCCGTGGCGCCGTTGGCGAACACCAGCTGATGTCCTTCGCCGGATGTGGCGGCATCCACCAAGCGGTGGTCGAGGCGCACCGTGTCCGGCCCGCACGCCTCGGCGAGCATGCGTTGCAGGTCTGCACGGTGCACGCCGTAATAGGGTGCACCGAACCGCTCCGCATAGCTGGCGGCCACCCCGTACGAGGCCACGCGGTTCCCGTCGCACCACTCCCGATAGATCAGCTCCGTCGGTACCACCGAACAGTCGGCCAGCTGTTTACGCAGACCCAGATCATGCAGCACGCGAGTGCCATTGGCAGACAACGCCACAGCAGCGCCCACTTCGCGGAGTTCGGCCGCCTGCTCGTACACGACGGCGTCCACACCCCGCGCTCGCAACGACAGCGCGAGAGTGAGCCCACCGATCCCGCCACCGATGATCGCCACCGATGACGTCGTCTTCGACATGGTTCTCCTCGGGTTACGCACTCGAGATGCTTGTACCGAACGGTACATCCGGTTGAACGCTAGATGTACCGGTCGGTACGGTCAACGGGTGAGTTCCCGGACCGACAAGCGTGCCGAATTGCTCCGCCAGGCGGTGGACCACTTGGCCACCCACGGAATCGCCGACATGTCCTTGAGCCCGATGGCCGAACAGTTGGGCACCAGCAAGCGCATGCTGCTCTACTACTTCGGCAGCCGGGACAACCTGATCGCGGAGGCGATCGCAGCGAGCCGCCCCGATCTCGGCAACCTGTTCAACGGTGTGCACGACACCGAAAGCCTGCGCACGGCAGCGTTGACGCTATGGGAAGTAATCACGCGCGGCCGTCAGCAACGCCCCATCCGCATTCTCTTCCAGGTACTGAGCCTGGCACCGACCCAACCGGACCGGTACGCCTCGGTTGCCGCCGAAGCCGTCAACGCCATGGTCGATCCGCTCGTCCCCGTCTACCGCGATCTGGGCTTCGACGATCTGGATGCTCGTGCCCACGCGAGCCTGCTCATCTCCGGGCTGCGCGGCCTGTGCCTGGACCGGCTCGTTACCGGCGACATCCCGCGCATCGAAGCCGCCGCCCGCACACTCATCGCTACCGCGACGACACTTCCGACAAGCCCGACGACCGGCCAAGGGCACGCCGATGACAGCGGCACCGCCGGGGCCGGTTGATCCGGCAGTCCGTTTGCTGGTCGCTACACCCTGACGCCGATCCCGAGCCAGGACACCTCGTGGTCGATGGCGGCACCACATGGCGCCGCCATCGCACGACAATGAGCGGAGCGTTCGCCCCGCTCATCGCCTCGCTCCGAGTTCGGATCAGTTCGTCATCTGATACTTCCCGGAGAACTCCAGCGCGTCGACGCCACCGGTCGCGGCACCGGTCGCACATGCGGCGCCGGCACCAAGCAGGTCGATCTCCGCGGTGCCGCTGCTTTCATTGCCCACGAACTCGCCTTCGGTGATCTCGCCACCGAAGTGTCCGGAGTTCAACTGGTCGAACGTAAGCGCGAAGTCCGCCGTGCTCTCCGAAGTGGTGCCGTCTTCGTGCGTCCAGGTGATGGTCGCCTCGCCCTCGGTGTCGTTCGGCAGGCTCGTGCAAGAGAGCGCGCTTTGGAACGAACCGGTGAACTTCGCACTGACCACGTCGGATTCACCGCTGCAGGACGTCGCCTCGCCCTCGATCGTCATCGTGGTTTGCGGGGCATTCCCGGGCAAAGCCGGCCCCAGAGCAGGGGTGAACTCAGCCCGTCCGTCCAGGTCGCAGATCAGCAGAGCCTTCGCCGCCTCGTCTCTTTCCTGTGCCGCCGGGTCGTTCACCGCCTGTGCCATCGGAGCGGCGAGCAACGGCGCCGCGGCGAGCAGTGCGGCCACACCGAACACCCCGGGCTTCTTTCCCAGCTTGGACAGCATTCGAATCTTCTCCTCGTCAGCTCAGGGAATGAAGGCACTTACGTCCGTGCCCCTCGATCCGGGATCAGATCACGTTCCGAACTCCACGTGCAGCCCACGCAAGCGCGCCCCACTCGATCGGGAACAGATTGATCCGTCATTTTGATGATCGTCTCTCATCTTTTCGGGATTACGTGAGGAAAATTCATTCCTATGTGACGACGAACCGGCCCGAGAGATCAGGTACTAGTCCATTGTGGTCACAGTGCTCCGTTTCGACTAGTTCCGGATTGCGGCCGAAAAAGCGACACCTGGGACAGCAACCTGCCCACAGGGCCAGAGCAGCTCCACGGGCCATACCTACCGATGTCACACCTGCCTGCACCGCGCTCCCCCGCACCTGTGAAAGCGCCCACTCGATGCAGCGGGAGGCACGCGTAAGCACTTTCAAGGCATCGTCCGGAATTTCACCAAATAAGATGATCTCGGCAAACCTGACATAGCCATGCGCGATCATTACACCCCTTACTCACGGGGGTGACCACTGCCAAACATCCTGGTCGCGGCACACGAATCCGCCCCAAAAGTTCACTATGGACAGACGAGTGTCCTTGGCGGCCAGGGTTTCGCCGACTGCTACGCTCGGTCACGTTCATCATTCTGAACGTTGGGGTCTCAGAGCTTCTTCCAGAACTATCCCCGCGGTTCGTCGCGGTGTCGCCTCGGCTGGATCCAGTTCAACCGGGAACGGGGGTGCGAACCGACGGCTGTCTCCGTGTTCCTGCGTCCGTGCACTCCGCTGGCTGACCCACCTACCCCAAGCAGCTGATCGCCCCCACGCACGCCCGGACACAGCGATCGGTCGGGCACAGCGGTCGGTCGGGCACTCGGATCGGAAAACGTACGGCTTCCGACGCAGAAGCCGTGGTCAAGTGAGATGAGAAGGGATTTGGTGCCATGATGTTTCGTTCCGTATCGGCACTCCTCGCCGTAGGAGCTCTGGCGCTGGGGGCCTCTGCCAGTTCGGCCGCAGCAGGAGAAAGTTCCGCGGGATCGGAGAAGCAGAGCGGTGAAGTGATCGTCTTCACCGTGGACTTCGCTCCGGTGACCAAGTTCCCGAGCCCGGAAGGCTGCAACACTCTTCCGACGGGCACGCACGTCGTGGTGAACAACACGGACAGCGAGGTGCGGATCTACGCCGATCCGAACTGCTTTGGACCGTCGCTGCGACTCGACCCCGACTACGCCGCCCACGAACTTCCGGCTTTCGGCGCATTCTCGGCCTGAGAAGCACCTGGCCGATTCGGATGTCGGAGTCCGTTGACCTCGTGATGACAGGGGTCGGCCGCATCGGGCATCGACAGGTCCGCGACGTAGGACCGACCACAGCCGGGGTCGGCGTTACGCCCCTGGGGATATCCGATCTCAATGCCGCCGATCACGTTACCGACGTGCGGACTCGGTGGTTGCCGCCATGGTGACCGCCGGGTCTCCGGCATGGAACGCCACGGCGGTGATCGGCGAGGCGGCTACCGGATCGTTGCGCGTGCCCACTCGCCGGAGTGTCCTGATCGCGGCGCGGGGGCGCGGACCATCGGCTAGCGGGCAGCACCGGTTTTTCAGTCGCGAACCGACGAGTACTCCTTACGAACGGTTGATCCCGTTCTGGCCGCTCGCGGCGTCGCCCGGTTCGCGCTCGTTCGACAACAGGAGGAATCAACATGACCAGTGATGTCAGCACCGAGCGTGTTGTCGCTCCGGAGACCCCACCCGAGAGCAAGTTCCGCAGTTATCTCCGACTCGGCAACCTCGACGTCTACGACTACTACCTCAGCATTCTGGTAGTCGCCGCCGCGGTGGTACTGCTGTCGCCCACCACAGCGCAGTCGGACACCGTCCTGATGCTGCTGCTGTTCCTGGCCGGGGAGATCTGCACACTCGTGGCGGGGGTGGCGTTCGACGACATCACCGGCTACCGGGACGGTAGCGACCTCGCCAACTACGGCCCGGACGACCCACTGCGCAAGAAACTGCGCAAACCACTCGTGGTCGGCACTCTGTCCGAGTCAGAAGCAATGAGGTTCGCCTGGATCGCCGCTACCGCGGGAGCTGCGCTGTGGACCGCCGCGATCGCCGTTGCACCGGCAGCGCCACTGTGGACGGTTTTGTTGATCGCTGCCACCTTCGTGGTCGCGCTGCAGTACTCCTACGGACTCAAGCTCAGCTACCACGGGTTCCAGGAGGCGTTCCTTGTCGTGCTCGGGATGACCCTGGTGATCGCTCCCTACGGTCTGGCGACCGGCCAGTTCTCCGGTTTCATACTGGTGCAAGCGGTGCTGTTCGGCATGGGCCCGCTCATGTTCGGGGTGTACTCCAACACCAACGACGTCGCGGGTGACCGGGCTGTGGGCCGCCCGACCGTGGCCGCGCTGACTTCGGAGCGGGGTAACACGCGATTCATCGGCGTCCTGTCCTTCGCAGAGTTCCTGTTGATCGCGGGCGCCTCGCTGACCGGACTGGCCCCGTGGTGGTTCGTGCTGCTCATGTGGCCGGCCACGGCGCTGCGCGCCCGGCAGTACTACCTCGGATTCGAACGGCACGAGATCATGCGCGCTCGCAAACTGGGCTTCACGGTGCATCGGACGTACGTGGCGCTGCTGGTGCTGGCCAACTTGCTGGTGGCACTGGGGATGGCCGGATGAGCCCGGACGTGGACGTAGCCGTCGTCGGCGCCGGCATCGCCGGGCTGACAGCGGCACACGAGCTGCGCCGCGCCGGACTGGACGTTCGGGTGTACGAAGCCGCGGCGCAGGTCGGCGGGCGGATGACCAGCGTCCGCCAGGACGGCTACACGATCGACACCGGCGCCGAACAGATCTCGCCGCACGGATACCGTGCGAGCTGGGAACTGCTCGCACGGCTCGGCATCACCGACGTCGAGGTACCGCGGATCGGCCACCCGATAGCGATGTGGCGGGACGGGCGGGCACACCCAGGGTTCGGCGAACCACGCGGACTGTTCACCGGGGCCGGGTTGACCCGTCGCGCACGGCTGGATCTGCTGCGGTTCCAGGTTTGGGCGAGGCGCGCCGGCTTCGACGAAGACCACCCGGAGCGGTCCCCCCTCGGCGCTGCCACGGTGGCAGAGTTCGCCCGCCGCTACCACACGGATCTGTACGACTACCTGTTCCAACCCGCGAGCACGTTCTTCTTCTGGGATCCGAGGCGCTCGACGGCGTCGGTTCTGGTCAACCTACTGCTTTCGGTGGGCAGCACCGCGACCTGGCGAACTTACCGGGACGGAATGGACACCCCGACGCGGCGGCTCGCGGCCGACCTCGACGTCGAAACCGGGCGGCCGGTGCACGAAGTGATCGCCGACGGTTCGACCGCCCGGTTGCGGGTAGGTGCGGACACGGTGACTGCTCGGTCGGTGCTGTTGTGCGTACCCGCGCCGGTCGCTGCCGAACTGCACGCGAATCCCCCGCAGGACGAGGTGGACTTCCTGCGAGCGTGCACCTTCACTTCCGCGCTGAAGGTCAGCTGTCTGCTCAGCGACCCGCTCGAACCGCCGGGCCGTGGCCGGCCGTACTTGCTGGTCACGCCGGAAGCCGAGGACGATACGTTGGCGGCGATCATCTTCGACCACGTCAAGCATCCCGGCCGGGCTCCCACTGGCAAAGGCTTGCTGACGGTGATGCCCAACGCCGCGACCGCACCGGGGCTGCTGGAAGCAACTGACGACGAGGTGATCGCGCAGGTGACGGCGGCCGTGCCGCGTTATCTGCCTGGCTTCGACGCGGTGCACCGCGGCAGCTCGGTCCACCGCCACCGGCACGCCGTACCCGAGGCCACTCCCACCGCGCTGCAGCGTCTGGCGAGTTTCAGGGGCCGCGCAATCGGTCCCGTCGACTACGCGGGTGACTGGGTGCTGCTGCGTCCGGCGAGCGAGGGCGCAGTGCGTGCCGGAGCCCTGGCCGCTTCCCGCACGCTCTGCCACCTCGGCTCGTCGCGTTCGCTACTGCCCAGTACGGCAGTCGCGCAACCTCAATCCACCAAGTTGTCCTGATGTTGATCTGATGGTGATGGAACGAGAGTTCGTACCGCTACTCCATGGCGGAGTTCGGGGCTCCGACCTACCCGTGCAATGTGCTCGCAACCCAACCCATGGCTGTGTCCACGGCCGCACGCGGCTGCTCGACATAGCCATGGCCCTCGAAGCCGTGCTGCGCCTCGGGAAGTTCGATGACCTCCAGATCACCATCGTGCGCACGCTCCGCCTCGACGAAGGCATCCTGGGTCTGCGCGAAGAACGGGAGCTCGCCGCCGACCCGCAGGAGCAGCTTGGGCAGGGACGGGGCCGAAGACGCAGCGGCGAGGACGTCGAACCGGGGGCCGTCGCCTGGCCAGCCCGGCGGGGGCGCGAGCACCGGGTAGGTAAATGCCACGCAACGCAACCACTCGGGGCGTTTGACCAGCCATTCCGCCGCCAACACTCCACCACCGGAGAAGAACCACAGGCCGATCCGGTCCGGGTCGACGGAATCGAGCGCACGCGTCTGCTCAATGGTCGCGGCCAGGTCCTCCGCGGCCTGCGGGTAGTGGGAATCGCTGTAGAGCCGATGATTGAAGGTGATCCCGACCAGGCCGGACGCCGCGGCGAGTGCACCGTAGCCGACAAACCCCTCCCAATCCCTCGGGGTTGGTTGCTGGTCCTCGGATACCGGGCCGCCGTGAACGAACACGACAGCCGGCTTCCGTCCCTCCCCCGCTCGCGGGGAGGTGTGGACGTCGATCATCCCATCGCGGACTCGGCTGGCCGCTTCCACGTCGGCGAAGAACGGCGTGCTCTCGGAGGTGTTCATGACTACATCTCAGCACACGAGCCGGCCTCGTAAACGCGATTTGGCGCCTCGGTGGAACGAACCGAGCAGCACCGGGTGACAACCGTGCCGTGGAAGAGCGGCACCGACATGAGGACTACGCCCGGGGGTCCTGCCGCGGCCGCCACATCGGCGAGCGACCCGCCTTCCCGGAGCAGGGCTCGAGCCGCCGCGTATCCCGGGCTGCTCACATTGCCGCAGATGTTGCGGTGGGTGCCGAACGCGCCTGTGGGAGTTCCGGTGGCCCCGGAGGTGTAGAAGGAGGTGTAGAAGATCGTGGGGTCGTCTTCGGGGCCGAGCTCCACGTCGCGGAGTTCCGCGGCCACGGGCGATGGCGCCCGCACAGCTGCTGCGAAAAACGCGCCCGACCAATCGGGGAAGTTGCGCATCGCGATGACGACGCGGTCGCCCTTGCGGACGCCGTGTTCGTCGATGAGCGCTCGCACCAACCCGGCGACCCCTTGGAAGTGCTCGCCGTAGCTGATCCGTTCGTCGCCGTAGACGAGGAAAACCCGTTCGGCGAAAGCCCGCGAGCTCTCCACCAGCGTCGACCGCGGCGTGGGCCTGCATCACACCCGCCGGGAGAGAATGCGGCACCACCACGGTCGCAGCCGCGGATCCGGCCGGAGTCAGTGGGTGCGGTGAGCGACGAGTCGGGCGAGTACGTCGAGCTCGGTGGTTCGTGCGATCGGACCGGCCGCGTGCAGGTGGTCCAGTGCTTCGGACAACAGTTGATCAGCCTGGGTCTGGCTCCACTCCCGCCCACCCGCGTCTTCCACGAGTGCCGCGGTCGCGGTCAGTTCGGTGGGCGTCTGGGCGGCCCCATCGTCGTGATACCGAGTGGCCAGTTGTTGTCCGGCTCGGGTCTCGGAGTTGAGCGCGAACACGACGGGCAGATTCTTCTTCCGCGCGCTCACGTCCGAATAAATCGGCTTGCCGGTGTGTTCCGGATCGCCCCAGATACCCAGCAAGTCGTCGACGTGCTGGAACGCCAGTCCGAGTTTGTGGCCGAAGCTGCGCAGTTCTTCGGTTTGCTCGGCGTTGCCACTTCCGAACGTGGAACCGAGTTCGCAGGATGTCGCCATGAGGGTCGCGGTCTTGGCTTGTGCCATGCGCTGGCATTCGGCCACGTCGACGTCGGTGCGTTTCTCGAAGGCGAGATCCATGATCTGACCCTGGATGAGTTCTTGGACGGCGGTGTTGAGCAGCCGTGTCACCGGCAGGGAGGCTGGGTGCCCGCTCCCAGCCAGCACTCCGGAGGCCAGGGTGAGTAGTGCGTCGCCCGCCAGTATCGCCGCGCTCCCCCCGAACACGCTCCAGGCCGTGGGGCGATGGTGGCGGGTGGCGTCGGCGTCGATGACGTCATCGTGGATCAGCGAGAAGTTGTGCACCAGTTCCACCGCGACCGCGGCGGGAACCGCTTCCACCGCGGTGCCACCGACGGCCTCGGCGGTGAGCAGCACCAGGGCGGGACGCAACATCTTGCCGCCGGTCCCGTCCGTCGGTTCGCCATGCTCGTCCCACCAGCCGAAGTGATAGCCGGCGATGTGCCGCATGTCCGGAGGAAGCGTGTCGATGGCGGTGCGCAGCGCGGGTGTGATCGTCTGGCGGCTCCAGTCCAGGATGTCGACTGCTGTCGAGCGGCTGGTGTCGATGGTGGTCATGCGATCTCCTGTGGTCAGCGTGCGATTTCGACGTTTTCCAATACGCCGAGTGCGTCAGGGGTGAGGACGGCAGCGGAGTAGTAGGCGCTGACCAGGTACGAGGTGAGGGCCTTGTCGTTGATGCCCATGAACCGCACGTTGAGACCGGGGACGTATTCATCGGGGATGCCTGTCTGGTGCAGCCCGACCACGCCCTGGTGTTCCTGGCCGGTCCGCATGACCAGGATGGAGCTGGTCCCCCTGTCGGTGATGGGGATCTTGTTGCAGGGCAGCAGTGGCACGCCACGCCAGGCGGTGACTTGGGTGCCGTGGACGTCGAGACTTTCGGGGTAGAGGCCCTGGCGGCTGCATTCACGACCGAATGCCGCGATCGCCCGCGGGTGGGCGAGGAAGAACTCGGACTTCCGACGGCGCGAGAGCAATTCGTCGAGATCGCCGGGCGTGGGCGGGCCGCCGGTGGTCTGGAGTCGTTGGCGCAGGTCGGCGTTGTGCAACAGCCCGAATTCACGGTTGTTGACCATGTCGTGTTCCTGCTGCTCCCGCAGCTCTTCGATGGTCAGTCGCAGCTGCTCCTCGAGCTGGTCCATGGGCTGGTTGTAGAGATCGGTGACGCGTGTGTGTACACGCAGGACGGTTTGGGCGACGCTGAGCTCGTACTGGCGGGGATTGAGATCGTAGTCGGCGAATGTGCCGGGCAGGTCCACTTCGCCGTCGTGACCGGAAGCCAGCGCCATGGCAGCTTCGCCGTGCTTGTTCTGGGCCGGGCTCGTACGAGCTGCCTCTCGTTCGAGGTGCGAACGCAGCGTCTCGGACCGGCCGGTCAGTTCGGCGAGGTCCTGACGGGAAAGGGTGAGCACGGTGCACGGGGTCAGCGCTTTCGCCGTGACCGGCCAAGTGGTCTGCGTGCCGGTGAGCACGCCGTCTCCGAGGAACCGACCATCAGCGAGCACGTCCTGGGGCGTCTCGCCGCCGTAGGGCCCCGGGACACTGGTGTTGACCTTGCCGTGTGCGAGCAGCAGCAATTCCTCGGCGGGCCCGCCGGCTGTGGTGAGAACGTCGCCCGGTGCGTAGTGCCGCTGGGTGAACCGGTCAGCCAGGCCCGTCAGAGCTCCCTCGTCCTCGAGGTCGCGCAGCGAGGGCAATTCGCGCAGTTCCGGGGGCACGACGCGGACCTGGTCCCCGATGTTCGAAAAGGTCACCCGCCCGTCGCCCAGCGCATAGGTCAACCGGCGGTTGACCCGGTAGGTTCCGCCGGAGGCCTCGGCCCAGGGCAACATCCGCAGCAGCCACCGCGGGCTGCGGGAGGACATCTGCGGCGGCGTCTTCGTCGTGCTGGCCAGGTTGCGGGCAGCGGCCGTGCCCAGGCTGAGCTGGGTCTGGCCGTCGTGGCTGTCCGCGACGTTCGAGGTCGGCGCGATATCGGTCATCAGGGGTCACCCATCGCAGATCGTGGCGTAGCGGAAAGAGGGGTTGTCGTCGGTCACCACACCGGAGACGAATCAGTAGCTGTCTCGCCGCGGCGAGATGCGAGCCGGGCGGCCGAGGTTCCCAAGCCGGTGGGCCCGGCCAGGCGTCGGCGCAATGCGGACACGCTCCCCGCCTTCTCGACAGGAGGGGCGGTATCCGGGACGGCTTCCGGCGTGTGGCGTCGCCGCAGTTCGGTGTCGCCGTAGCGCACACATCGCCGGTGCCATTCGAGGATTCCGGACATCCAGTCCTTGAGTTCCTCGGCGTGCCGAGCGAGCACGCCGCGAGCCGACTCGTCGAGGCCGAACTCGTCGAACAACCTGGGGAGCTCGTCGGCGAGGATGTGCTGGAACTGCTGCATCCGCGCGGTCATCACGTCAGCAACGACGTCGCGGGCCTGCCAACGGTCGATACCGAGGAAGTGCTGCACGACCAGGACGAGGTTGTGCACCTCTCCTTCGAACTCGATCTCCTTCTGGTAGGAGAAGAGATCGTTGATCAAGCAGGCGTAGTCCTGTGCGGCGGATTCCAGCTCGCGCATGACTGTGGTCCGGTAGATCTCCGCGGGGACGACATCGAGGTTGGCCAGCCGGGACAAACTCATCGTCATGTCCGAACCGAACGTCTTGCGGCGCATCTCGAGGTAGTCGACCGGATCGGGCACTCGGTTCTGGACCTGATTGGCCAGCTCCCACAACCAGCTGGTCGTCATGTCCTCGACCGCGGTCCGAAACTGGCGGCGTGCCGGAACCGTCATCGGCCCCGCGGTGCGCTGCCACAGATCGGCCAAGCCCCGCTCGATAGGGTTCGTCGGTTCCGGAACGGCTTCATCATTCACGGGCATGAACGCCGACAACCGATCGTTGCACGCCTTGGCCCCCGCGAGGTTGCGAGTCGCGCCGAACACCACCGGGAAGTAGTCATCGCCGTAGGTTCCCCAGGTCAACCAGTCCGATGAGAGGTTGAGCTGCTCGGGTCCGGAATCGGCGTGGATCATCGATGCGCAGTGGGCGAGGTCGAAACCGATGAAACGATGCTCGTCCCACACACCACCGCGTTCCACCCCGGGTACCGAGTCGAACATGCCCATCGCCCGCGCCCAGCCGACCGCGTGCTCGCGCGCGGCATCCAGGTGCGGACTCATCCGCACCGGATACGGCATGAAGAGATCCGGCAGCTCAAGGTGCCCCACCGGCGCGAACGGCGTGTGCGACTGCTGCCGCGCCCGACGCCGCAGGCCCGGCCGCAGTCGGGTGAACGCCCGTGCCGCCGACGTGCCCAGTCCGGTCGGGCCGGCGAGGACCCCGGACGCCGGGGAGGCGTCGACGCGGTCGTTCATGTACCGGCTGGACTGTGCATGCCACTCATGGCCACCGGACTGCCAGTCCTGCAGCCCCTTGATGTAAGCGAACACGTTCGCGCGTTCATCCGGCCCCAGACCGTGTTCATCGCACAGGCCGGGTACCTCGGTCACGGCTGTGTTCTCGAACTGCTCCAACCGCGAGGTCAGCACCTCGTTGGTCACCTCGGCAGCCTGCTGCGGGGTGCTGCCGAAGAAAGTCTCCATCACCAGGACCCCGTTGTTGACCTCACCTTCTTCCTGGGTCTCGCGCTGGTAGGAAAACAGATCGTTGCGCAGGTGTACGGCGTCGGCGAACGTGTCGGTCAGTACCCGCATCGGCCGTGTTCCGGCGATGGTGGCCGGAATCTCCGCGTGTGCGGCGAGTTCGACCAGTCCGGCCGACCACGGGGCGCCGCCGACCTTGCGGCGCATCTCGATGTAGTCGACCGGGTTGGGCACTCGATCCTGGGTGATGTTGGTCAACTCCCAGACGCAGTCCTCGAGCAGGTTGCGCGTGCTCTGTGCGAAACGGCCCAACCAGTCGGCCGACATGATCGACGCTGTCCGATTCCACAGGTCGACCAGGCCCCATTCCACCGGATTCGTCGGTTCCGGGGCCTGTTCACTCTGTTGGATCGGCATGAACGCCGACAACCCGGCGAGATACTCCCGTGCACCTGACAGGTCACCGGTCTTCTTGTAGTGCTCGAGGAAGTGGTCGTCGAAGTAGAACACCCACACGTACCAGTCGGTTACCAGGTCCAGATCCGATGCGGACGCATCCGGGTGGGTGTAGGCGCACAGCAACGGGTAGTCGGCCGAGTCGAAAGTGGACACGTCCCACGTGAAGGCCCCACTGCGGCCAGCGGCCCCATCCGGGGCAACCATCTCCATTTCCTTCGCCCACGCGTTGCTGTGCTCCCGCGCGGTCTCGAGATGCGGATTCAGCCGCGCGGGCCAGGGCAGGTAGAACTCCGGCAATTCGAACGGTTGCTCGCCCATAGCGGCGCTCAGTTTTCCCGACCGGTCTCGACGTTCTCCAGTACCGCCAGCGCATCCGGCACGAGCACCGCCGCGGAATAGTAGGTGCTGACCAGGTACGAGATCAGCGCCTTCTCGTCGATTCCCATGAACCGCACCGACAGCCCCGGCTCGTACTCGTCCGGCAGGCCCGTCTGGTGGAGCCCGACCACACCTTGGTTCTGTTCCCCGGTGCGCATCAACATGATCGACGAGGTGCGATTGCTGCTCATCGGCAGCTTGTTGGACGGAAACAGCGGAACCCCGCGCCACGCCGGCACATGATGGCCACCGATCTCCACACTGGCCGGGTACAGGCCGCGGCGGCTGCACTCACGACCGAATGCCGCGATCGCCCGGGGATGGGCCAAGAAGAAGCTCGGCTCCTTCCACACCAGTGACAGCAGCTCATCCATGTCGTCCGGGGTCGGCGGACCGGTGCGGGTGTGGATGCGCTGACGCAGGTCGGCATTGTGCAACAACCCGAAGTCCCGGTTGTTGATCAACTCCTTTTCCTGCTCCTCGCGCAGCTCTTGGATGGTCAGCCGCAACTGCTGCTCGACCTGGTCCATCGGCTGGTTGTACAGGTCCGCCACCCGACTGTGCACTCGCAGCACCGTCTGCGCAACGCTCAGCTCGTACTCACGCGGCTTGAGGTCGTAATCGACGAACGTGCCCGGCAGATCCGGCTCTCCCGAATGGCCCGAGGCCACCGCGATCGCCGACTCTCCATCAGCATTGTGCGCCCCCGACGTGGCAGCCTGGGCCTGCCGAATGTGCTCCCGCAGCGCCTCGGACTGCTCAGCCAGCTCTTGAGCGGACTGAGCACTCAGGCTCAACACGGTGCACGACGTCACCGCCTTGGCCGTGAACTCCCACGTTCCCTGGCCGTCGGCCAAGACCTGGCCGCCGAAGTGCTCGCCATCGGCCAACACTCCGAGCACGGTCTGATCGCCGTACGGTCCGGTGCCCAGCTTGTTCACCTTGCCATGCGCGATGAGCACGACCTCCTCGGCCGGCTGTCCCTCCTCGGCGATCACCTCACCGGCGGAGTACTCGCGCTGCACGAACCGGTCAGCCAACCGTTCCAGCGCCGCGGCGTCATCGAACCCGCGCAGCACCGGCAATTCGCACAGCTCCGCGGGAATCACCCGCACGTCGGCACCGGTGTTGGAAAACGTCACCCGTCCATCACCGAGCTGATAGGTCAACCGACGGTTCACCCGGTAGGCACCCCCGGAAGCCTGCACCCAGGGCAACAGCCGCAACAACCACCGCGAGGTGATCGACTGCATCTGCGGCGGCGTCTTCGTCGTCGTCGACAGATTCCGCGCCGCAGCAGTCCCCAGGCTCAACGGCGACTGCCCGTCGCCATTTTGCTGGCCGGTCATCGATTCCGCGCTCGTCACCAAAAACCATCCGTTCGAGTCAACTCGTTGCGTTCGCACCAAAACCTGAAACCGGCGGCCTCTCGGCCAGCGTCAGCAGGCAAAGCCAACGTGATCGTGCCGAACCGGGACAACGATGTCGATCATTCGATCAGGGGACAACGTTACTTACCCGGAAAACATTCAGTGATCGACGCAGCCAAGAAGGCTTGCGCGTGCTCCTGTGTGTCGCAACACACGGAAGATATGTCGACTCGGCAGACGGCATACGGGCAAGATCGGTTTGAACACCACGCTCGCGCTCGAAAGGATCCACAGTGGAACAGGTCGTCCTGCTCGACGATGCCGGCCACGCCACCGGTGTTGCGGACAAAGCCCATGTGCACCACGGCGACACGCCGCTGCATCTGGCCTTCTCCTGCTATGTCTTCAACGACCACGATCAGGTCCTGTTGACGCGACGCGCCCATACCAAAAAGACCTGGCCCGGCGTGTGGACCAATTCCTGCTGCGGGCACCCCGCCCCCGGTGAACCGGTTGCTGCGGCCGTCACGCGACGACTCCGCGATGAACTGGAGCTGGACGTCGAGAGCGTCGACCTGATATTGCCCTCCTTTCGCTATCGCGCCGTCATGGACGACGGAATCGTGGAAAACGAGATGTGTCCGGTTTTTCGCGCCCGCACGCACCACCATCCCGAACCGGCGCCCGACGAGGTCGACGCCGTACGTTGGATGGACTGGGATCAGTTCGCCGATTCCGCCGTGTACGAGATGCCGAACCTCTCACCCTGGTGCAGGCAACAAGTCCACCAGCTGCGCGCGGTCGGAGCCAACCCTCGAGGCTGGCCAACAGCCTCGGTAACCGAATTGCCCGCGGCCGTCTGTCGGGAATGAAGGTCCGGGCTGCATCCACATCGCCGATCGGATTCGTGCGGGGAAAGCGACGCGGAGTTTTCAAACGGAGGGAAACTGTCGTTGCGCCGCGGACTCGCGCAGATTGTCAAGTAGTACGGCGAAATTCGGGGTGTGCGAACTACCGGTGCGCGCGGCAACCGATACCTTCCGGGACAGGCTGGGCTCCGCTACCGGGCAGAGACGCACGTCGGCGGACATGCCCTCCGTCGCCAACGGCGGAACGAGACTGACGCCGAGCCCGGCGCTGACGAGAGCGAGGATGACGGTGTAGTCATCACTCGTGTAGTCGAGTTGGGGTGCGAATCCCGCTTGCCCACAAGCACGCTCCAGGACCGTGCGCAGAGCGGTGTCACTGCGCGGGGCGATCCAGGGCTGGTCCCGCAACGCTTCCAACCCGAGCTGTCCCGACGGCAGGGAGAAGCCCGGCGCCACCGCGGCGTACAAGGGTTCGGTGATCAGCGGGGTCAGTTCGATCCCGGCATCGTCGACTTCGGGTAGTTGGTTGTACGCGTAGGTCAGCAGCAAATCCAGGTGTCCGGCCTTCAGCGCTGGTACGCCTTCGCCGGGTTCCGTCTCCACCAGCCGCACCTTCAGTTCGGGATGGGCCACCTGGCTGTTGGCGATCGCGGTCGGCACCAACGAGCTCGCCGCAGTAGGAAACGCGGCCAAGCGGACTACCCCGCCCACCGAACCGGACAACGCGGCGACGCCCGCGTGAGCGTGCTCCATTTCGGCGAGGATCCGTTCCGTATGCGAGACGAGCACGCGAGCGGCTTCGGTGAGCAGGACCCGGCGGCCGTCGCGCACCAGGAGCGAAACACCGACCTCCCGTTGTAGCAATGACAACTGCTGAGACACCGCCGACGGGGTCAGCGAGCACGCCTGCGCGGTGGCGGCGATGGTGCCGTGGACGGCCAGCTCACGGAGCAGGCGCAACCGGTGCAGATCGTACATGTAGCCATATTAACCGTGATCTTAAAAAGCATTCGGTTGTGCTTATGCATGATGGAGCCGCAGCCTGGGATACGTGACCGTCGACGTATCTCCCGCTACCGGACCCGACAGCGACGAACTCGAGTACGCGCAACGGATTTCCTCGCTGCGCCGACGAATGCGCGAGCACGGCATCACCGCGATGGCGCTCGCCAGCCCCGAGAACATCCTCTACTTGACCGGCCTTGACCACCTCGGATACTTCGCGTTCACCCTGCTGGTGCTCCCCGAGGATGCGGAGCCCGTGCTGATCACCCGTGCGATGGAGCGCCCGACGATCCGCGCCCAGGTGCCGTGGTGTCGACACGTCACCTTCAACGAGGACGAAGCCCGCGGGGAGATCGCCGCTGCTGTGATCGCGCGGGCGGCCCACGAGGGCGCGGCTGTTGCCCTCGACGAGGACTCGATGTTCTTCCCGCCTGCCATCGCCGAGGTGATCAAAACGAGCCTGCCGCACGTGCGGTGGAGCGCAGGATCGGACCTGCTCACCACCATGCGAGCGGTCAAATCCCCCGCCGAGATCAGTTGTGTGCGGCAGGCTGCGGCGATCTCCGACATCGCGATCGGAGCGGGTATCTCGGCCGCCCACCCCGGAGCCTCGGAGCAGGACGTGGCAGCCGAGGTATATCGCGCCATGATCGGAGCAGGTGGGCAGCCCGCAGGCTTTCCGCCACTGATCCGGCCGACCACCTTGCTCGATCAGGAACACGTCTCCTGGTCCGATCGTCCCGTCGAACAGGGACGGGGGCTGTTCCTCGAGCTTTCGGCGAGCGTGCGTCGGTACCACGCGCCGCAGAGCAGAACCGTCTACGTCGGAAGCGCCCCGGACGGTGCGGGCGAAGCCGCCGGGACCGCCCTGGCCGGGCTCAACGCCGCGGGGGAGGCCCTTCAGCCCGGAGCTCGCACCGGTGCGGTCTACACCGCCTGGCAACGCGCGGTGTCGCACGGCAGCCGTACCGCCACCCGTCCGATCCGTCATCACTGCGGCTACCTGGTCGGCATCGGATTCCCGCCCAGCTGGGTCGGGGGCGGCGAGGTGGTGGGCATCTGTCCCGGCGGTGACACGACGATCGTGCCGGGCATGACGTTTCACCTGATGTCGTGGATCAGCCAACCGGTCGGTCACGTGGTCTCCGACACCGTCCTCGTCACCCCTACGGGCACCGAACTGCTCACCACCACACCCCGTGAACTGACAATCATCACCTGAGGAGGAAGCCACCGTGCGCATCACTCGTCTCAAGACGACCCCGGTCGCCGTTCCGTACCGCACCGACGAGGTCTGGGCATTCGGCAAACGTTCCGGCCAGATCAGCGTGCTGCTCGAGCTGGAGACGGACGAGGGCATCGTGGGTTTGGGCGAAGCTTCCGCCTACCCCAGTGCCGAGATCGTGCTGGCGGTCTTTCGCAGCCTGGAGCCCCTCGTGCTCGGTGAGGATCCGTTGACCATCGAACGGCTCATCCATCGCATCGACCTGGTCGGGACCTGGCACCACATCAAGGCCAGCAGCCCCGCCATCGCCGCGGTCGAGATGGCCTGTTGGGACATTCTCGGCAAGCTCAGCGGGCAGCCATTGGTCAACCTGTTCGGTGGTCGGTTCCGCGACCGGGTCGAGTACTTCTACTACGTGGCACGCACCGATCTCGATGAAGTGGCCGAAGAAGGACGGCGCGCGGCCGCGACCGGGTTCGGCACCTGCTACATCAAGGCCGTCCACGACGACCCGCGCGCCGACATCGAACGCGTCGCGGCGCTGCGCGACGGGACCGGGCCTTCGATCCACCTCCGGGTCGACGCCAATGAGGCCTGGTCGCCGGGTACCGCGATCCGCACCATCCGCGCCATGGAAGCTTCCGGCCTGGAACTCGTGGAACAGCCGGTCTCGGGACGCAATCTCAGCGAGATGGCCTATGTACGAAGCCGGATCGACACCCCGCTGCTGGCCAACGAGTCGAGTTGGACTCGCCACGACCAACTTTCCGTCATCCGTTCGAACGCTGCCGACGCGATCTCCATCGACAACCAGGCCGACGGAGGGCTACTCAACCTCAAACGCTCTGCGGGAATGTGCGAAGCCGCGGGCCTTCCCGCCGTCAAGCACAGCCTCGGCGAACTCGGCGTGGCCTTGGCCGCCGCCACCCACGTCATCGCCGCCACTCCCACCTTCCGCTACGCGAACCAAGCCTACGGCGCGCTACTGGCGGACGACATCACCTCCGGATTCGGCGGACCGGACGACAACTACTCGCACGGCTGTCTCGAGGTCCCGGCCGAACCCGGCCTCGGCGTCCGGCTCGATGAAAAGAAGGTCGAGCGATACGCCGATTTGTACGATCGAAAGGCCGGCGATTTTTCGTTCACCGACGAAGGGGCCGCTATGATCTCCCCTGCCCTGCCCAAGTGCTGAATCGGAGCCGCTGCGACGCCCGCGCGCAGAGCTCCGACTTCCATCCCCGAAAGCCCTCATCGTCACCGCCGACCCTGGGTGAGCTCGCATCCCACGGCACCAGCGCAGTGCGACACGAAACACCCTGGCCACGCGCCCACTCCTTCAACTTCACCGCGACAGCCAAACCCAAACCGACAGCCCGAACAGCTCAGGACCCCCGCGCGCGTCACCCCGCAGGATGCGACCGCTACATTCTCGACACGGCGGGGACACAATGCCGGACGTCGACTCGAACCTCACCGAGACTGGGATCCCGCCGAGGAGGAGGTTGAACCGTGGATCGCAAGATCATGATCGGGATCGGGACGGTCGCGGCCGCCGGGATCGTTTTCCTGCTGGTCAAGGATCCGGTCGGGTCCGCGGACGCTACCCGGGCCGGCTGGGAGATGCTCGTCGGCGCGGTCGCCACGATCGCCAACTCGCTGGTCACCTTCTTCCAGCACCTGGTTCAGTAGGCGCCGACGGATCGCGCACGGCGCGCGACAGTGATCTTCCGGGTGCACGGGTCCGTTCTCGTGAGCTCCGGAAGCCGCGATCCGAGGACCCGGCTCGCCGCGTTCACGTCCTCCCTGCACGGGCGGCCGATCGAGCCGTCAGCCCGAGGCTGATTGTCGCCGTGCGTGATCGGAGGAACTAAACCTCGCAGCACCGTTCATCGTTCGATTGACTCCGCTTGCCGCCGAGATGACGCTCAGACGCGAAGCTGTCCCAAACCTGGGATTTACTTGTCTCGATCGGGTACTCATACATCCGTTCGAGTCAACAAGGAGCAGCGTTGTCCCACGGCGAATTCGATGACGACGAGCAGTCCGAGCGACAACGGTTGCTCGAAGAGCTGTCCGCGCATATCGACTCGCAGCTGTCGCGACCGCAGCGGGAGGCCTGGACGAAGGCCTGGTCGGCTGATCCGATCCAACAGGCAGCGGCCAACGGGCCGAACCGCATCCACGAGTGGCACTACGGCCAGGCCTGCCGACTGGGCTCGATGACGGTCGACCCGACGACTCTGCACCGGGCCTCCATCGAAGTTCTGGCGCAGCTGCCGCGCACGGGACTGGACGAGGCGGTCCAGCGAGGCATCCGTACTGCCGCGAAAGCCGCCCTCGATGCAACCAGCCAGGACAACGCCCGGCAGACCGACCTGCGCCGACTGCGGAACGGTTTGATCGGAACGCTGACGTCCACCGGCACGATCGCCAATGCGTCCGACGGAGTGCGCGAGCTCCTCGACCTGCTCCACGACCTGTTCTGAGCGGACATCCGGGACCGCCGCGGCTGGGCTCCCCCGGTTTCGGGGACGGTGTGGCCGGTACACCCGAACGCCCCGACCACACCGCGTCCCGCAACCGCGCGATACGACGCTGCCCGCATGCCACGGTAGCGGACGAGCGAACACGGGACCCCCACCGCTGTTCGCCCGCTTCGGCACCGGAACCTCGCCCAGGTTGGTCCGGAACCTCCGCGCCCCTCCCACGCTCGCCGAGATTCCGAGGTTCACCGCCGTAACCGAACCGTGATCGAATCCGTTCGACGAGACGACGTTCACCAAAGCCTGCGTCGGAAAGCCCACCCCCGTGGTCTCCCTTAACATCGCGGAGGCCGTTGCCTACGTCGATGAGGAGGCTCGCCGTGGCCAAGCCACCGCTCCCCGAAAGCGCCACCGAATTCCTGGCCGAACCGAACCCTTCGGTCATCACGACCGTTCGCGCGGACGGGCAGCCCGTATCCGTGGCCACCTGGTACCTGTGGGACAACGGCCGCGTCTTGGTGAACATGGACGAAGGACGCAAGCGGTTGGACTACATCCGGGCGAATCCGCTCGTGACGCTGACCGTTCTGTCCTCGAAGGACTGGTACACCCACATCAGCCTGCAGGGCCGTGTGGCGGAACTGTCCGACGACCCCGATCTGACCGACATCGACCGCCTTGCCCAGCACTACCTCGGACAGCCCTACCACCGGCGGGACCGCGGTCGGGTCAGCGCGTGGATCGATGTGTCCCGCTGGCACGGCTGGGGCCAGCTCGAGAACCAGGACGTCACCCACCACTGAGCTGTGCGAGGCGGGCCGGTACCACCGACCCGCCTCGCCGACGGGTCGGGCCGCGCCGTCGAACACCCCAACGTGACGGGCCGGAGTCGAAGCGTGACCCGAACCCCACACATGAGGGGGCTGGTTGTGCGAACTACGTCTCCCTCGGGCTTCCCTCTCGGCCACGTCCGAGATCCAAGGCCAGGTCAGGGCGTTTCTCCGGCTCGGTCCCCTCGCGGTGAATCAATGCAGTCACTGCAAAGTGGTCCTCATGAACACCACGACCAAAACGCTGATCGTCTGCACTGTGGGTGTCGTCGCGCTGGGGCTGCTCATTACAGCTGTATCGCTCGGATGAAGCACGGCCGGTGCCACGGGAGCAGTCGACGAACACGGTGGCTCGTGGCACCGTTCCCACCAGTGTGGACATACCGGCGGAGAAGCGGGGGCCAACTCAGTCAGAGCAGGCCCGATCGCGAAGCCTTCGTGATGAGTTCGATCCGGTTGCGCGCGTCCAGCTTGCGCATGGCGTTGCGCATGTAACCGGTGACGGTGTGCCTGGTCAAACCGAGCTGTGCGGCGATCTCCGGATTCGTCCGCCCGGCAGCCGCGTGCCGCAACGCCTCGTACTCCCGACGGGTCAGTCCCGTCTCGTAGAGCCTGGACTGCATCCGTGAGGACAGCCGCTCGCCCATCCTCGGATCGAAGACCATGAGTCCGCTGGCCGCGCGTCGGATCGCCGCGCCGAGATCGGTCGCACCGGCATCCTTCAACAAGCAGCCGTCCACCCCGGCATCCAGGGTCGCCTGCAGCGCGGCGTGATCCCGATAGGCGGTGAACACCACCAACCGCGCATTCGGAGCCGCCGCGCGAAGATCGCCCACGATCTCGCAGGCCAACGCGTCCGGGAGCCGCAGATCGAGCAGCACCACATCGGGCTTCTCCCGCGCGATCAGCGTAACGGCCGATGCCGCGTCCGCCGCGGCCCCGACCACACTGACGGACGGTTCGTCCCGCAGCAGCAGCCGGACCCCGTCGAGGACGACAGGGTGGTCGTCGACCACCACGACCCGGACTTCTCCCCCGCTCACGACAGCGGAACCCAGGCTCGAACGGTCAACCCACCGTCCTCGTTGGTCACGACCGAAAACACGCCGCCCAGCTCCTCGACCTGGGCCGCCATCCGGCTCAGCCCAATACCTCCGCTTGCGGCACAGTCCGGCGACCATCCCACTCCGTCGTCCACGATAGAGAGCGCCACTCCCCCGTCCAGCGCCAGCAACGTAATGAGCACCGAGCGCGCACGCGCGTGCTTCTCCACGTTGAGCAGGGCTTCCCTGGCGGTGGCGAGGAGCGTGCGGGTTCGGTGCCGGTCCGGGCCGACCGCGTCGACCTCGATCGCCTGAGCCGTGATACCCGTCCGGCGTTCGAAAGCGGCGCAGGCACTCACCAGCGCGGCCCCCAGCTCTCCGTTCGGTTCGTCGTGATCGAGCGCGTGCACGGAATCCCGGAACGCCGACGCCGCCTCGCTGAGTTGCGTCTCCAACGAGGTGAGCCGCTCCAGCAGGGTCGAGCTCTCACCTGCGGCGTCGTTGCGCAGATCACGAAGCTCAGCGCCGATCCGGAACAGCTGAGCGCCGACGGAGTCGTGCAATGCGGAAGCTATCCGACGCCGTTCGGCAACGGTCGCCGATTCCCGTTGGCGCTGCGCGGTCGAAGCCGTCTGCAGCGCCAGCGCTCCGCTGTCGGCGAGGTCGACGGCCATGTCGAGCTGCCTGTCGCCGAAACCCGTGATGTCGCGCGCGGCCGCGTACAGCACGCCGTGGATCCGGCCACCCCGAACCATGGGAACCGCCAACATGCTGTGAATGCCGTCCGCCGAAATGGGCCGGTCGAAATCGTGCGTGATCAAGTTCGATGCGCAGTAGTCGTCGACCCAGACCGGCTTGCTTTCAGCGAACGCACGTCCTCCGAGTCCGAGTCCCATCCCGACGTGCAGATCGTGCAGCCCCGTGGCGCGCGTGCCCGCCCACTGCCGCAGGACCAGCAACCGGTCGGATTCGGCGGGCCCGGCCAAGCCGATGTGCGCACCACATCTGTCCCGGACGAGTTCCGCGAGCCCGCGCAGGGCTGTCGAGCTGTCCAGCAGGTTCAACACCTGGACGTGCTCGTCGAGAAGTTGCCCAAACCGTTCGGCGTGTCGAAGCGACCGCTCGTCAGCCCGCGTCAACTGAACCTCGATCTCGGAAACGATGCATCGTCGAGCAACACCTTATGCGGCGCGGGCGACTGCTCTCCCCGGGGTGCCGGGGTGACCTATCTCGCTCTTCTGCCCTGGGAGCGCTTCGACACGGCCGAACGTACGGTTCAGGCCACGGCGTCGCGCACGGGTTCGGGGTCGGGGTCGGTGTCCGGGCCATGGACGACTTCGACGGTTCCGGCCGTGCCATCGATGCGTAGCAGGTCCCCGCTACGGATCGCGGTGGTCGCGTCGCGGACGCAGATCACCGCGGGAATTCCGTACTCGCGGGCGACCGTGGGACCGTGCGCGATCGGCGATCCCGTGTCGCTGACGAGCCCGGCCGCCGTCATGAACAGCGGTGTCCAGCCGGGGTCGGTGGTGGGAGCGACGAGGATCTCGCCCGGTTCCACATGGGCTCCGACCGGGTCGAGTACGACCCGCGCCCGACCCTCGGCCTGTCCCGGAGCGGCGGGCATGCCGGTGAATCCGCCCTCGGTTGCGGCGGTGGACATAGTCGCCTCGATGTCGGTGCCGTCGGTCAACAGCGCTCCCGGCACGTTGCGACGACGCACTTCACGAGCGTGGCTGCGACGCCGTTCGGTCACCAGGGCTCGGCGGTCCGCGTGATCGCGGACGGCTGCCCGTGCCTCGTCCAGTTCGAGGAACATGATGTCCTCGGGAACGTCCAGCACGCCCGCTGCGACGAGGCCCTTTCCGGCGAGCACGAGTTGGTGGCGCATCTCGGCGTAGGGAACCAACCAGGCGAACTTCGCGTACTCTCGCATTCCGGTCAGCGCCCGTGATCGGCGCATGAGGAACGCCGCGGCCCGGCCCCGGAGCGGGCGGGCACGCACCGCCCGCGCACTGAGCTCTGCGAGCTTGGCCTCTGCTGCTTCGGCGGCTTGTTCGAACCGGTGGTCAGGTGCCTGCTCGGGGTCCTGCAAGCGCAGGTAGTTGGCGATCGTGCCGAAAACCGGCGTCGGGTCCTCTCGCCAGCGGGGGACGCCGATGTCCACTTCGGCCGCGGTTCGGTGCCCGTAGGTTTCGAGGAAGGTGTCGATGCCCACGTCGGGCAGCTCCCCGCGCCGGTAGAGCCCGGCAAGTTCCTCCGGGGAGGTATTGGTGAAGAGCGCGCCGTGCGACCGGGCGCGTTCGGCGATCCGCCACAGGGCCAGATTCATCTCCGTGGTGACGTTGTGCGGCATGCCACCCAGGACGATATCGGTCTCCCACTTCGACGCGACGCCCTTGAGCAGGGAAGCCGGTACGGTCCCGGCGAGGATGCCGGCGAAGACCGGTCCGGTCACCTCGGTGAGCGCTTTGCTGAGCATGGTGTCGAAAGCGCTGCCGGTGACCCAGTCCAATCGCTCGCGGGCTGTCGCACCGCTGCCCGGGCCCTGCAGCCGGCGCAGGGTCTCCACGGCCGACATCGCCTTGGCTCGCCCCGCATCGGGCCGGGCGAAAGACACTCCGACACCCGCCAAGGCTCCGGGGAGCAGGGAGACAGCGAGAGAGAACACGGTGCGGGCGGAGAACGGCAGACCAGGACGTGGCGCGAAGCGCGGATCGCTGAGCATCCGCGTCACGGCCTGCTGCACGCGCGGGCCGTACACGTCCAGACTGGCGACGAGCCTCGACCGCATCGACTTGCTGCGCATGAAGGAGCTGAGGTCGAGGTAGAGGCGACGTCCGATGTCGACCATGAGGCTGTCCTCGCCATGCGGGTCGACGGTGATGCCTGCCATCTCGCACCAGCGGCTCCACACCTCCTGCATCATCGAGATACCCATGGGGGTGAACGGCCGCAGCATGCCCTGCATGTGGCCCGCTTCCAGGTAGAGGCGCGGCAGGTCGGGCAGGTCCTGCGGCGGCGCCGGGAACAGCGTGGTGATGGGGCGCGACTGCAGGATCCGGAGGTGGCCGTCGGCTTCGTAGGCCCACTCCACGTCCTGGGGCGCGCCGAACAGGTCCTGGAGGCGGTGTCCGGCGGCGCGGAGCTCCGTCAGCTGCGCGGTGGTGAGGCAGCCCTCGGCGTTCTCCGGCGCGGCGCGCGCATCGAGTGCGTAGTGGTCGGGTTCTGTCGACCCGTCGACGACGGCGGTACCGAGTCCGCGAACGGCGTCCACCACGGTGCGGTCGCGGGTACCGGCGACCGGGTCGGCAGTGAACAGGACCCCCGCGGTATCGGCGGCGACCATGCGCTGGACGACGACGGCCATGCGCACGTCGGCGCGGTCGATGGAGTTGGCACCCCGATAGGCGACCGCACGCTCGTTGTCGAGCGAGTCCCAACACCGGCGGACCGCCTCGACTACGGCCTCGGCGCCCTCGATGTTCAGATAAGTGTCCTGCTGCCCGGCGAAACTGGTATCGGGCAGGTCCTCCGCGGTGGCACTGGAACGTACGGCGACCGGTCCGCCCCCCAGCCGCTCGTAAGCGGCGGCGATGGCCTTCGTCGGCACTTCGCCGGCGACGTACGCGGTGGTGGTGACGCAGAAACCAGGTGGCACCCGCTCGCCGGCCGCGAGCATCTCGCCCAGGTTTCCGGCCTTGCCGCCGACGAGGCCACCCATGTCGCGACGGACGTCGTGCAGGTCGACGACGGCGTCGCCGTCGGCCGCCGCGCGGGTGCTCGAAGATGCGGTATCCATGTGCGTGCTCCATCCGGATCGCTCGACTGTCGACGCCGACCAGACTTCCCGGCACACCACGGAGCACCCTACTCCCCGGCGGAACCGCGGCAACAGCGTCGGCCGCACGAGCGGGCTAGCACTCCGCAGGGGTCCCGCCGCCGCTTTCCCCCATCGTGCTCTCCAGTTCGTCGGCGACCAGGGATGCGAGCTGCAGGGCCGCGTCGTGGTCGATGCCGAGATCCGCGGCGGCGGCATGCACAGCGGACCGCAGGTCCGGCGTGCTCGAGACGTGGCCGACCGTGGCCGAGATCAGGTTCGCGGGAATGTCGGCGGGAAGACCGAGATGGGTGGCGGCATCGGTCGCGATCGCCCGAGCTTCGGCCGTTGCCGAACAAACGCCGGTCTCGGGCAGTTCGAGCCGGACGTCGCGGGCCGCTTCCCAGTCGCCTGCCAATGCGGCCACGATGGAGCGAACCTGTTCGTAGCCGGTCGCCAGCAGAAAAGTGGGAGCGCGACCGTACGATTTCATTCCGACCGCGAAGTAGTTCGGCTCGGGATGTGCGAGTTCATCCACTCCATGCGGGCGCACCGAACCGCAGGAGTGCAGGTTCGGGTCGATCAGCGGAGCGAGGTCTCGCGCGCAACCCAACGCCGGGTCCAGTTCGAGACGCAGCTCGTCGGCGATGGTGTGGTCGGGGCGGAATCCGGTGGCCGTCACGATCCGATCCACCGTGACCGCCTGATCGCCGGCCGCACCTGCGATGACCTCGACCCGCTTGTCGTCGGTGAGTGTCAACTCACGCACGCCGAATCCGGTGAGCAGCCGAACTCGTCCGGACTCGACCAGTCTCCGCAACCCGTTTCCCAGCTCGCCACGGCCCGGAAGCGCGTCGGCGTCACCGCCGCCGAACGCGTGGTCCGGCTCGCCTCCACGAACCGCCCAGGTGACCACGGTGTCCGGTTCCAGCGCGACGAGCTCGTCCAGCGCGAGCAATGTGTTCGCCGCCGAATGCCCGGCACCGCTCACGAGGGTGTGGTTGCCCGCGAACCGCTCCCGGTCCGCGCCGAGCACGTCCGGCAGCGATGACTCGACGAACTCTGCGAACTCGATCTCGCCACGTGCGGGTAGTCCGTTGGCGCCGAGCACGTTCGGCTGGTTCCAGGTTCCGGACGCGTCCAGCACAGCGCGCGCCACCAACTCTTCGCCGTTCGCCAGTCGCACCACGAACGGCGCCGCTCGGCGACCGGCCGTCCGCACCCGATCGAATCCCTCGCGCGCGAGGGCGACCACCCGATTGCCGTACCGGATGTGCGGCTCCAGCATCGGATGCGAGGCCAGCGGGCGCAGGTAATCGTCAACGAGTTCAGCACCGGTGGGCAGATGATCCGCCTCGGGCAGGCTCCACCCGGAACCCTCCAACAGCCGCCGCGCCACCGCGTCGGTGTTGTACCGCCACGGACTGAACAGCCGTACATGCCCCCATTCGGACACGGCTGCACCCGGACGCGCGCCGGCTTCGAGCACCACGAACCGAATCCCGCGCCGCGCCAGGTGCGCCGCGGCGGCCAACCCCACCGGACCAGCACCGATCACCACAACCGGCAACCCCTCGACTGAGACTTCGTCCTGCTTAACCATGAGTAGACCCTCATTTCAACAGTGGATGCACTCATAAACAGCGTACACTGTTGTATTGATTCGGGCGGAGACTGCGCCGAAACCGACCGAACCGGAGCCGACGGTGACGTTGCGAACGTCGTACGGCCCGCGGCTTCCGGGCGGACCACGCCGCTGGTTGGATGTGCGGGGCCGTTCGACGGAATCTCGCCGGGATCCGCTTGAGTCAGGAGGCAGTGTTGGGCGACACCCGCGATGTGGTCGTGGTCGGTGGCGGGCAAGCCGGACTCGCGGCCGGGTACTTCCTCCGACGCGCGAACCTGGATCACGTCATCCTCGACGACCAGATCGAGCCGGGTGGCGCCTGGCAGCACTACTGGGACTCGCTGCGGTTGTTCTCGCCCCCCGAGCACAGTCCGCTTCCGGGCTGGTGGATGCCCCGCCAGCCGGAAGAGGAGTTTCCCACCGCCGAGCACGTCGTTCGCTACCTCGCCGACTACGAGCAGCGATACCAGTTACCGGTGCGGCGACCCGTGCGGGTGACCGGCGTGCATGACTCCGGCACCCGACTGACGGTCCGCACCGACCACCAGGAGTGGTCGGCGAAGATCGTCATCAGTGCCACCGGAACCTGGGACGCGCCGCATCTCCCCGCGTATCCCGGGCAGAGCGCATTCGCCGGCAGACAGTTGCACACCGTCACGTACCGCTCACCGGAGGAGTTCCGCGGAGAACACGTCGTGGTCGTCGGCGGCGGCAACTCCGCGGCGCAGATCCTCGCCGACGTCTCCACCGCGGCCGAGACCACCTGGGTGGCCACCCGACCACCGCGATTCATGCCCGACGACGTCGACGGACGGGTGCTGTTCGACGTGGCCACCCGACGCGAAGCCGCCCGGCGGGCCGGAATTCCGGACACCGGCGGCCCCGACAGCCTGGGCGACATCGTCATGGTTCCCAGCGTGCTGGCAGCCCGAGAACGCGGCGTGCTGAACGCCCAACCGATGTTCGACCGTCTCACCGAGCGCGGCATCGCCTGGGACGAGGGTCGCGAACTCGACTGCGACGCGATCATCTGGTGCACCGGGTTCCGCCCTGCGCTGCGCCCACTCGCGCCGCTACGACTGCGCACCGAGGACGGCGTGGTTCCGACCGACGGTGCACGCAGCATCCAGGAGCCCCGGCTCTACCTCCTGGGGTACGGGGACTGGACTGGCTGGGCCTCGGCCACGCTCGTCGGGGCGGGCAGGACCGCGAAGTCGGCGGTTGCCGATATCGCCGCGCAGCTGGCGGGACGCGAGGCGACCGGCTAGTTGACGGTGGCTCGGACACACTCGTGGACGGGCCGCGGCCACCGACAGTGGCCCGGTCCCGGTCGTGGTCGGGATTCCGCTTGACGGCGTTTCCGGAACCCTGTGCGGGCCGGAAGAAGATCCACCAGCGAATGAACCCGACACCAGCGTTGATTGGTGCGTGTCTGATTCAATGGAACGATGGGACGCGAGTTGGACATCGAGCTGTGGGACGTGACAGCACCGACGGTGGCCGAGAAAGCACGTCGCCTCGCGCCAATGCTGAAAGCGGTAGCCGACGAGTCCCGGCTGGCCCTGATGCTGCTGCTCGCCGAGCGTCCCCGCACCGTCCGAGAACTCACCGAACTCACCGGGATGAGCCAAACCCTGGTCAGCCACCACCTCACACCACTCCGTGAGCAACAGCTGATCATCGCCTCACCCAAGGGCCGCAGCAACGTGTACTCGCTGTGCTGTGACGGCCTGGTCGAACCCGTGCGACTGCTCGCATCGCTCGCCGCCACCGGCCCCGACGCGGGGCAGAACTGCTCACCAGCACCGGTCGGCTCGACCGACGGTGACCAGCACGATCCGAACGACCCCCTCGCGGTCGAATAGCGAGGGCGGAATCAGGGGTTCCAGGAGCCCGGCCGCGCGAGTTCGTCGGCGAGGTCGCGAATCCGGTCCGCGTCCTCCAGACGTTCCAGCCAGGCCGCGGGGAGGTGGTTGATCCCGGTCCGGGCGCCGGTCATGGCCCCTGCCATCGAGGCGATGGTGTCGGTATCGCCTCCAGCCCTGATCGCATGACGGATCGCTTCGACCGGGCGGTCCGGGTATTGCAGGAACGCGTGCAGCGCCATGGGCACGGAGTTGATCGCTGTCGTGTCGTTTCCCAGCTGCTCGGCCGCGTAGCTCGGCGAGGCCGAAGTGGACATCGTTCGGATGCGATCGAGACGCCCCTGCCAGTTGGTGCTCCTGACCACACCGTTGAGCTGGTCGAGGAAGTGCCCGCGGTCCAATGGCCGCGAGGGGTCGGTGTGCAGAGCGGTGTAGACCGCGCATGCCTGCAGGACCGCGCCGTCCTCACCGTCCGGGTGGGCGTGGGTGACGCGCGCCGTCCTCCGGGCGAGCTCGGAAGCGTGCTCGAGGCCGGTGGCGATCACAGCGACCGGGGCGACGCGCATCGCGCCGCCGTTGCCGTAGGAGCCGTGCCCGGAGAAACATTCCCGCGCCGCATCGCTCCAGTCGGCCCCATCGAGGATCCTCCCGAGCACGCGGCGGCTTCCGGCACCGTATCCGCGCCAGGGTTCGTCGTGCCAGGCTCGCGCGAAGTCGCGGGCCAGCACGTCTTCGGCCACCGGCGCGCTCTGGTCCCGCTGTTCGAGGAGATGCCGGGCCAGGACCAACGTCTGGGCGGTGTCGTCCGTGTAGTGCAACCGCGCTGTTGAACTTTCGTGCTCCAGGAGCAAGGCGTCATCGACCATGTGCCTGCCCTCGAACGCCGCCCCCAGCGCGTCGCCCATCGCGGCTCCGAGCAAGACTCCACGTGCTTTCGCGCCGGCGACCTCGGTGATAACGGAGTTTGTCAAGCTTGATCCTGTCGTGAGTCGATAATGATCCGGAATTGCAACGGTTTCCGGTCCTGGCGGTGTCGCTGGCGACCACTGTGGTCGAACTTCCGTCGCCCGTCCCACCGCGAGCGCCGCGAAGGTCCAGCACGGGCGAACGTCGTGATCGTCCACGATGGAATCACGTCTGCCGAACAGGGCCGCAGCGGTACTCCCGACGATGCGGCGGGAATGCCGGACGGCGACGGCGGACTCAGAACGCGACGTGTTCACGCGCGAGCAGAACCGCGCCCTCGACCTCGGCATGGGGCAATGAGCTCGTCACCAGGCGACAGGCGGATTGCGGCAACGAGCATTCCCTGACCGCCTGCTGCACCGGTGGCCATAAGGCCTCACCGGCACCGATCACCGGGCCGCCGAGGACGATCAGGTCCGGGTTGAGCACGTTGAGCAGGTAGGCGATCCCGCGGCCGAGGCCGGTGCCCGCGCGTTCGAGAGCCGTCACCCCGGCGACGTCACCGCGCGCTGCCGCGGCGAGCACCTCGTCGAGTTCACAGTCCGGCTCGAGGCTGGTGGCAACTCCCGCATCGGCTGCTTCCCGCACGGACTGCAGGATCGCGGGCTGAGCGGCCACGCTTTCGAGGCAGCCGTCGTTGCCACACGCGCAGCGCCTGCCGTTGTCCTCGACGCGGCAATGCCCCAGTTCGCCACCGATCCCGGCACCGCCGGAGAACAACCGGGAGTCGAGCACTATGCCCGCGCCGATCCCCACCCCGACCATGATCCGTACGAAGTTGGCCACTCCTTCGGCACAACCGAGGCGTTGTTCGGCCAGCGCACCGGCGTGGGCTTCGTTGTAGATCACCGCGGGGACGCCGAACAGGTCCTCCATCCACTCGCGCAGCGGGACATCGCGCCATTCCAGGTTCGGCGCCAGCAGGCAATAACCGCTGCGGTGGTCGACCAGTCCGGACACCGACACTCCGATCGAGGCGATGCGGCCGGACGGCACGCCTGCGCGCTCCGCCGTTTCACGCACGAGCGGCCCCAGCGCCCGCACCCCTTCCGCGGCGTCACCGACCGCGCTGGGCACCGCCGCTTCCGCCAGGGAGCGCCCCAGCGCGTCGGCCACGACCACCGAACTCCGGCGCACGCCCAGGTGCACTCCGACGTAGGCCCGAGCGTCTGGATTGAACACGACGAGATTCGGTCGCCGTCCACCGACCACACCGGCCTCGCCCACCCCTGCGGCGGTGAGCATGCCCTCTTCGAGCAGTGAGTCGATGATCGAGGACACCGAGGGTTTGGTCAGTCCTGTCGCGCGGGCTACTTCCGCGCGTGAGCGCGATTGGCCATCACTGAACAGCTCGAGCATGAGCTGTCGATTCATCTGCCGGACCGTACTGGGATCCGCCATACCGCGATACCTCCTCTACAGCCCGTGCAGCCACCGCCGGCGCCAACCGGGTCGCCGTATGACTATCGGTGACTTCGTCTCGCCCGGAAACCGGGGTGCTCTCCATCTTGACATGAGTTGGTAAGGATACGATCCTTACCAACCGTTGCGAGAGGCCCACAATGCAATGGAGCATCGATGTCCGTCCCTCCCATCACTGAAGCGTCCGGCGCCGGGGCAAGTCCCCGCACGCTGCGCACAGTCCATTTCGCCTCGGTCGCCGCGTTAGGCGGCCTCCTCTTCGGCTACGACACCGCCGTAATCAACGGTGCTGTCACCGCTATCCGCAGCACCTTCGAAGTCGGAGCCGTCGTCACCGGCCTGGCCGTGGCCATGGCCCTGATCGGCTCGGCCATCGGCGCCTGGTACGCCGGAACACTCGCCGATCGATTAGGCCGCGTGCCCACCATGCGCACAGCCGCGGTGCTCTTCCTGCTGAGCGCCATCGGATCAGCGCTGCCGTTCACCGTCTGGGACTTCACGTTCTGGCGTCTCATCGGCGGCATCGCGGTCGGTATGGCCTCGGTGATCGCCCCGGCCTACATCGCCGAGATCTCCCCGGCCAGTGGTCGCGGCAGGCTCGGCGCCCTGCAGCAACTGGCCATCGTGCTCGGCATCGCGGTCTCCCAGGCCGTCAACTGGGCCATCGCCGGTGCGGCGGGTGGCGCCGAGGAGACGATGCTGGGGCTCGCCGCGTGGCAGTGGATGCTGGCCGTGGAAGCCATCCCCGCCGTGCTCTACGGCGTGCTCGCCTTCACGATTCCGGAATCGCCGCGCTACCTGGTCACCCGTGGCCGACTCGACGAGGCCCGAGAGGTCCTCCGCACCACCGAAGGCGGCGACGTCGACGAACGCCTGTCCGAGATCCGGGAATCGGTGACCAACGACCACCGCCCGCGGGTGCGGGACCTGCGCAACGGACGTACCGGACTGCTGCCGATCGTGTGGATCGGCATCGGACTGTCGGTGTTGCAGCAGTTCGGCGGAATCAACGTCATCTTCTACTACTCGTCCGCGCTGTGGCAGTCGGTCGGGATCGACGAATCGAGCTCACTGCTGCTGAGCCTGTCCACCCAATTCTTCAACATCCTGGGCACCATCATCGCCCTGATGTTGTTGGACCGGATCGGACGGCGTCCCCTGTTGATGACCGGATCGGCCGGTATGGCGGTCATGCTGGGAATCGCCACGTTCGCCTTCAGCCACGCCAACACCATCGACGGCGAACCGAACCTGGCGAACCCGTACGGGCCCATGGCGCTGATCGCCGCGCACATCTTCGTGTTTTTCTTCGCGATCTCGTGGGGCCCGGTCGTGTGGGTGCTGTTGGGCGAGATGTTCCCGAACCGGTTCCGCGCCCCTGCTCTGGCCGTAGCCGCCGCCGCACAATGGCTGGCCAACTTCGTCATCACGGCCACGTTCCCACCGCTGTCCGAGATCAGCTTGTCGATGACCTACTTCGGATACACCGCTTTCGCCGCCCTGTCGCTGTGGTTCGTCATCAAGTGGGTCCCGGAGACCAAGGGACGCACCCTCGAAGACATGGACCGCACGGTCCTGACGCGGACAGGCCGATCCTGACCGAGTCCGCGTACAGCTCAAAACACGATTCGACTCAAGGAGAAACCCCATGGACCTCACCCCCACCCCACAAGACCGATTCGCCTTCGGCATGTGGACGATCGGGTGGCAGGCCAACGACCCGTTCGGCGACCCGACCCGGGAACGCATGGACCCGGTCGAGGTCGTGCACGGGCTCGCCGACATCGGCGCCTACGGCATCACCTTCCACGATGACGATCTGATCCCGTTCGGCACGCCCGCCGCGGAGCGCAACACGATCATCGACCGATTCCGCAAGGCACTGGCCGAGACCGGCCTGGCAGTGCCGACCGCGACCACCAACCTGTTCGGACACCCGGTGTTCAAGGATGGCGCACTGACCGCCAAGGACCGCGACGTGCGCCGTTTCGCGCTGCGCAAGGTCTCCCGCAACATCGATCTGGCCGCCGAACTCGGTGCGGAGACCTACGTGTTCTGGGGTGGCCGCGAGGGTTCGGAAGCCGAGGCCGCCTACGATCCGATGGCCGCGCTGGAGCGGTACCGCGAGGGCCTCAACGCACTGACCCACTACGCCGAGGAACAGGGCTACCGACTGCGGTTCGCCCTGGAACCCAAGCCGAACGAACCGCGCGGCGACATCATGCTCCCGACCATCGGGCACGCCTTGGCGTTCATCCAGACGCTGGATCACCCGGAAATGGTCGGGGTCAACCCGGAGGTCGGCCACGAGCAGATGGCCGGGCTCAATGCCGTGCACGGCTTTGCCCAGGCGCTGTGGCAGGACAAGCTGTTCCACGTCGACCTCAACGGTCAGCACGGGCCGCGCTACGATCAGGATCTCGTGTTCGGCCACGGGGACCTCATCAACGCGTTCTTCCTGGTCGACCTGCTGGAGAACAGCAGCTACGACGGCCCCCGCCACTTCGACTACAAGCCGCTGCGCACCGAGAAGACCGACGGTGTGTGGGAGAGTGCACGTGCCAACATGCGCACCTACCTTGCCTTGCGGGAACGGGCGCGACAGTTCCGCCAGGATCCCGAGGTCGTCGAGGCACGCAAGGCCGCGCGGTTGGACCAGCTGGCGGTGCCCACCCTGGATAAGGGCGAGGACGTCACGGGCATTCTGTCCGAGGAGCTCGACGTCGAAGAAGCAGCCGAGCGCAGCGCGGGCAACGCGCGGCTGCAGCAACTGGCCGTCGAACACTTGATGGGAGCACGCTGACCATGCCGTTGGTCGCGGGAGTCGATTCGTCGACCCAATCCTGCAAAGTCGTCGTCCGCGACGCCGAAACGGGTGCGCCGGTGCGCGAGGGGCGTGCCGAGCATCCCGACGGGACGCAGGCGGATCCCCGCCACTGGTGGACAGCGCTGAACACCGCTGTCGACCAGGCCGGCGGGCTCGACGATGTGGCGGCGGTGTCAGTGGCGGGCCAGCAGCACGGGTTGGTGTGCCTCGACGAACAGGGCGAGGTGGCGCGAACGGCGTCGCTGTGGAACGACCTCGCCCCCGCCACAGCGGCCGATGCGCTCGCGGACGAACTCAGCCCGCAGCACTGGGCCGAGGCGGTCGGTATCGTGCCCCGGGCCTCGTTCACCGTGGCCAAACTGCGCTGGCTCGCCGAGTCCGATCCGGCGTCGGCCTCGCGCACCGCGGCGGTGTGCCTGCCGCATGACTACTTGACGTGGCGCTTGGCGGGCACCGGCGATCCGACCCGGATCACCACCGACCGCGGGGACGCCTCGGGCACCGGCTACTGGTCGCCGTTCTCGGGGAGCTACCGAGAGGATCTGATCGCCCGGGCGTTCGGTTCGGTGCCGAACCTGCCGAAGGTGTGCGGGCCGGCTGAGCAGGCGGGCACCACCGACACCGGCATCGTGCTCGGCCCCGGCACCGGCGACAACATGGGCGCCGCGTTGGGCCTGGGCATCGGGCCGGGTGACGTGGTCGTATCGCTCGGGACTTCGGGCACGGTGTTCGCCGTGGGCCAGGATCCGATCGCCGAACCCACCGGGGACATCGCGGGCTTCTGTGATGCCACGGGTCGGTTCCTGCCGTTGGTGTGCACCCTCAACGCGGCGCGAGTGCTCAGCTCGACCGCGTCGATGCTCGACACCGACCTCGACGAGCTGGATCGGCTCGCCGGGCAGGCCACACCTGGTGCGGGCGGGTTGACGCTACTGCCCTACCTGGATGGGGAGCGCACGCCGAATCTGCCCGAGGCAGCAGGCACACTCACCGGGATGCGCACGGCCAACATGACCCCCGCGAATCTGGCCCGGGCGGCGGTCGAGGGCATGCTGTGCGGGCTCGCCGACGGGCTGGACCTACTCCGCGGGCACGGGGTCGAGGTCAATCGCGTACTGCTGACCGGCGGCGCCGCCCGATCGGCCGCGGTGCAGGTTGTTGCTCCGGCGTTGTTCGACGCCGAAGTCGAAGTGCCCGAACCGGACGAGTACGTGGCCATCGGGGCCGCCCGTCAAGCCGCCTGGACCCTCACGGGATCGGAGGAGCCGCCGGCCTGGAACGTCGCCCGCAGTCGGATTTCGGGAGACGATCCGGCTTCCGCCCGCCCAGTACGGGAGGCCTACGGGGAGGCCCGTGGACGGATGCACCGGGTCTGAGGGCCGTGCCGCACAGGCTTGCTACGAACGGCGGCGAGGCTTCCCGCGTTTGGCACCCTTGGCTCCGCTGGAACCCTTGGAACCTGGTTGCCTGCTCCCGCCAGTCGGTTTGCGCGCAGGCGTCTTCTTGCCGTCCCCAGCGGCACGCGTGCGCTTGGCCGGTTCCGGGTCCGGGCTGCGCCCACGCGTGCTGTTGACGGTTCGCCCACGGACGATCCCGATGAACTGCTCCATCAGGTCGGTGGTCTCGTCCTCCAGCCACGACAACGCGACGCGCGACTGCGGGGCGTCCGTGACCGGCCGGTAGGTCAGGTCCTTGCGATGGTGCAGCCGGGCGAGTGACTGCGGGACGACGAGCAGTCCCACGCCGGCGGCCACCAGTTCGATGGCGGCCGCGGTCGTTGCCGGACGCTCGATCGCCGGCTGTCCGGGCGGTCGTTCCCACTCGAGGGTGTCGTCGAGGGGATGCAGCACGATGTCGTCGGCCAGATCGTCTCCGGACACCTCTTCGGCCGCGGTGACCAGGTGCTCCTTCGGGACCACGACCACGGTGGTCTCGGTGTACAGCGGAATCGCATGCAGACCCGTCCGGTCCGTCGGCAACCGGAGGAGCACCGCGTCGACGGATCGGTCGCGCACCGGATCGGCGGCTGCGGCGGCGGGGACCTGGACCAGATTCAGCGAGACCCCTGGCAACCGCTCGTTCCATATCCGCACCCACTTGCCGGGTGTCACCCCCGGGACATACGCGAGCGTGAAAGAGGGAGATTCGTCCGAGCGTGGCACGTGGTCAGATTACCGGCGTCACCCACAGGTAGCGCGCGCACGGTCGATATCCTTGACAACATGACCTCGCAGAAGACCTCCCAGACGATGAAGCCCGCTACCGCGGCGAAGAAGCTGAACGTATACCTCGAAGCCACCCCTGCGGAGTTCCAGGAGGGTCTCGTCTCGCGCGACGAGTTGAACGCCCTGCAGGCCGATCCGCCCGAGTGGCTGCGGGAACTGCGCCGCAACGGCCCCCACCCGCGACCGGTCGTCGCGGCCAAGCTGAGCATCTCCATCGGTGGCCTCGCGCGTGGCGGAATCACCGAGCCCCTCACGACGGAGCAGATCAACGCGTTGAAGGCCGAGCAGCCCGAGTGGCTCCAGCGAGAGATCGCCACCCAGGCCGAAGTCCGGAAGGAAGCCGCCCGCGTCAAGGAGAAGAACGCGGAGCGCCGCCATTCGGATTCCTGACCGAGAAACGGTGCGTTCGTTTCGGTTCTTATTCAACGGGCCGGAACCCGGAGGAAATTGTGCCGGCGGGAACGCCTGCCCGCACAAGTCCCGACTGACCGCATGATCGTGTTGTTTCGCGCCGGCGGGTTGTGCACCGTCGGCCGGAGGAACGGTTTCCACCGTTCTCCCGTCACCCCACCGCGTCGCAGGTTGCTCCGACCTGCTCGGACGGCTCGGCGCCGCCCCTCACCGCGCCACATCGACTGATATCCGGGCGCCGGAACCGGATGTCCGGTGCACGATTCGCCCCTCTGTAACGCTGACCACTCACCCGGATCACCGGGTGAATTGTCTTCTGCCGGCCCTGTCGGGCGAATCGAATACATGCTCGTCGAGCGTCCATCCCATTAATCCCGCGGATCGCCCGAGTCCGGTCAGCGCAGGCCTCGTGTTCGAGAGCATGTCCGGTGGACGCGAAATATGGCGGGCGCGGAAATCGCGATCTCAACCGGGCCACCGCACACCCACTACCCGGCGGACCATGCGGACCATGCGGACCGGCAGGGCGAAAACGGCCCAACCACGTCCCGGCGGAGGCATCTCGCCCGGCTCCGTGGAGGTCAGCGCGGACTCGGCACCCATCAGCCCGGGAGCGATCCACTCGCCTGAACCTCCCACTCGCCTGAACCTCTTGCATCGGCCGCAGTATGTGTTACCGTTCGTAACACGTTACCATTGGTAACAGTAATGGATGTCACGGTCGTCTCGTAAGGGAGTGCGCATGAGCAGCAGCATCACCAGGGCGGACACGCCGTCGTCGCAGCCCGGACGGGACAGTCCCGAGCGAGACGACATGGCGCGCAGGTTGCTGGACTCCTCCGAAACCTTGTCCTACGACCCCGCGAAGGAAGTCGACTGGGAGACTCCGCTGGACACCGACTACCACGGCGCCAGCCCGGAGTGGAGCACGCTGTACGGGACGTCCTACTGGAACGAGTTGAGCCCGGACCAGCAGCGCGAACTGACCCGCCAGGAAGCGGCATCGGTCGCCAGCACCGGAATCTGGTTCGAAATGATTCTCCAGCAGATGATGTTGCGGGACTTCTACGGGAAAGACCCGACCGATCCTGCCTTCCAGTGGGCGCTGACCGAGATCGCGGACGAGTGCAGGCACTCGATCATGTTCGCCCGCGGTGCCGCGAAGCTGAACGCTCCGGCTTACCGTCCGCGGCGGCTCGTGGTCGAGTTCGGCCGCATCTTCAAGACCGTGGCTGCCGGTGAGGCCGCCTACGCCGCGATCCTGGTCGCCGAGGAAGTTCTCGACGTCATGCAGCGGGACTGGATGCGCGACGAGCGAGTGGTTCCGTTCGTCCGGACCATCAACAACATCCACGTGGTCGAAGAGTCGCGGCACATGAAGTTCGCCCGCGAGGAGACCAAGGAGCGCCTGAAGTCCGCGGGCTGGCTCCGACGCCAGATCAACGCCGTGGTCGTGGCCGGGGCGGCATACTTCATCGTGACCAACATGGTGCACAAGAAGGTGTACGCGAACGCCGGCCTGGACACGAAACGCGCCGTCCGCGAGGCGAAGGCGAACGAGCGCCACAAGTCCATGATGCGGTCCAGCTGCGCCGGGCTGATGGAATTCCTCCACTCGGCCAGGCTGCTCACCAAACCGGCGACCTGGTTCTACAAGCGCGCGAACCTCATCTGAACCCATGGCCTACGCGATCACTCAGACCTGCTGCAACGACGCCTCGTGCGTCAAGGCGTGTCCGGTCAACTGCATCCACCCGACGCCGGACGAGCCGGACTTCGGTGCCACCGACATGCTCTACATCGATCCGCAGACCTGCATCGACTGCGGAGCCTGCGCCGATGCGTGCCCGGTGGACGCGATCTTTCCGGTGGACAGCCTCACCGGGTCGCTCCAGGTGTACGCGGACGTCAACGCCGACTACTACGCGGACCGAACCCCCGCCGCGAGCGAGGGCCCCGCGGATCCGTCACCGAACTTCCACTCGTGGCACCCGCCGGTGTTCAACCGCAACATCCCCAGCGACATGGCGCCGCTGGACGTCGCCGTGGTGGGAACCGGTCCGGCGGGCATGTACGCCGTCGAGGACCTCTTGTTGCACACCAACGCCAGGGTCACGCTGTTCGACCGGCTACCCACCGCCGGCGGTCTCCTCCGGTACGGCGTCGCTCCCGACCACCCGTCGACGAAGAAGATCGGTGACACGTTCGCGCGTTTCCACGAGCATTCCCGGTTGCGGCTGCGCCTCGGCGTCGAAATCGGCCGGGACGTCACCGCCGAGGAGCTCGACGCGCGGCACCACGCGGTCATCTACGCGGTGGGCGCTTCCGCCGCACGGCAGCTCGACATCCCCGGCGAGGACCTGACCGGCAGCATCACCGCGACGACCGCGGTGGCTTGGTACAACGGCCATCCGGACGTCTCAGCGGACGCCGTCGGGCTCTCCTCCGACCGCGTGGTCATCGTGGGCAACGGCAACGTCGCACTGGACGTGGCCCGCATCCTGACGGCGGACCCGAGCGCACTGGAAGACACGTCGATCTCCCCGGAAGCTCTGGCGCAGTTGCGTTCCAGCAAGGTCCGCGAGGTCGTGCTGCTCGGTCGCCGTGGCCCGGAATCCGCCGCATACACCACGCCGGAAATTCTGGCGCTCACCCAGCAGAACGGCATCGACTTGGTGGTCGACGCACACGACCCGCGCACGACACGAGCCATCGATGCCGCCGACCCCAATACCAAGGCGGCGCTGCTGCAGGACCTACCGCAGGAGACGGTGGACTGGTCCGCCCCGCCACCCGCGAACGGAAAGCGCCGGATCGTGCTCCGCTTCCACTCGGCGCCGCAGGAAGTCCTCGGCGACACCGAGGTCCGCGGGCTGCGCGTCACCGGTAATGACGACGACGTGGAACTCGCGGCCGGTCAGGTCGTGCAGGCGGTCGGCTACCGCGGAACGGCGCTGCCCGGCCTGCCCTTCGACGCCGGAACCGGCACGATCCCGCACACCAACGGGCGCGTCGACGGGTTGGCGGGAACCTACGTCGTCGGCTGGATCAAGCGCGGCCCGTCCGGTGGTATCGGCGCCAATCGCGAATGTGCCAAGGAAACCATCAGCACCTTGCTCGACGATGCGACGGCCGGCGAGCTCCGCGAGCCGAGCAGGCGGTCGCCGACTCTGGCCGGTCTCACATCTCTCACATCCCGACTCCGCAAACGCGGAGCGATCAAGAGTTAAGTTTCCGGTTCGGGGAACGGTGGACAACGTTCCCCGAACCGTCATTTCGTGCGGCCACCGTGCGCGGGGCAAATGCCACGTGCCGCGTCCCGAACCAGGTTACCGTCCGGGCGCTTGTCTGATCTCGTGTCCACTCGGCTGGAAGCGTAGGCTCACGGGCCGGTCAGTCGAACACGAAATGGATCTGTGCCTCCATGAACACCCGCAATGCCTGGACAACGCGCGCCGAAACCAGCTCCGATATCCCGACCGTTCGGGATATCAACCTCGCCGCGTTCGAAAGGTCCGAGGAGGCCGACCTCGTCGACGCACTGCGCGCGGACACCGCCTGGATCGACGGACTTTCGACCGTCACCACTGACCAGGACGGCACCCTCGTGGGGCACGCGCTGATGACCCGCTGCCACATCGACGACGTCCCCGCCCTGTGCCTCGCGCCGTGCGCCGTCCTGCCCAGCCGACAGAATTCCGGCGCTGGTTCCGCGGCCATCAACGCCGCGCTGCACACCGCCAAGAACATCGGGGAGCGTTTCGTCGTCGTCCTCGGACACCCGACCTACTACCCCCGGTTCGGGTTCGTCCGAGCTTCCGAACACGGCATCGGGCTGAACATCACCGTTCCGGACGAGGCGCTGATGACTCTCGCCCTCGACGCTGACCATCCGCTGCCCGCAGGCATAGTCCGCTACGCCGAACCATTCGGCATCTAGCTCACACGGCGGAAAGCACCAGCCCGCTCGTCGGCACCCCGGTTCCTGCCGTGACGAGGACGTTCTCGGCTTGTCCGACCTGATTCACCCACCCGCCCCAGCGATCGCGAGAAGTCCGCGGCTTGCCGAGTTTCCACCCGAACACCAACGGTTTCCAGTTCCACGACGAGCCACTCGTCGTGCCCGGATCCGGTTCGCGCGGACAGCACGAGGTACGGGGCCTCACCGACACCGAGGACGAGTGGCAGCTCTCCGGAGACCGCGACGGCCACCTGTCCGCTCATCAGAGCGGGAAGGATCTTGGCCGCAACCGGAGAATCCGAATTCCACCCCAGCAGCACGCTCGCCAGGCAGGTCGGCAGTACGGACCCCGGCACCAATGCGGAAGCCGTCTCCTCCAGCGCAGTGGCGAGGTCGACGATGCCGGCTCCTGCACCTCCGGACTCACCCGGAACCGCGATGGAGAAGAGTCCGATCTCGGCCAGCTCTGCCCAGCCCAGCGCGGAATTCCGGGGCTGCTCCGAGGTTTCCCGTTTCGGCTCCCGGTTCCGAACAGTGGTGGTGTCGAACGTCGCCGCCCAGGCTCGGATCGACTCCTGCAGGTCACGCTGCTCGCCCGTGATCGCGATCGGCATGCCGCCTCCTGTTCACCGACCGCAGCATAATAGAACACGTTCTACTTATGCCGGAGTGAGCGTGCCGTAGGATGTACGAGCCCGGTGAGCATCCGCTTCCACGAACACTCCAGAGGAGGGCACGTGTCCCAGGGATCGACACGCACGGACTCGGAGCGCGCGGACCAGAGCCCGGCGAACACGGTGCCCCCGCTCCTGCGTGCCCAGGCCGAGCAGACCATCGGCTTCATGCCACCTGACGAAGGCCTCGCCCTCCACGAGACAGCCCTTCAGCACCTGGGCACCGGACTCGCCCTCGAGATCGGTAGCTACTGCGGGAAGTCCACGCTCTACCTTGGCGCGGCTGCCCGGGAGACCGGAGGCCTGATCGCGACGCTGGACCACCACCGGGGCTCCGAGGAGCATCAGGTGGGCTGGGAGTACCACGACCCCGACCTCGCTGACCCCGACACCGGGCGGCTGGACACGCTCGCGACGTTCCGCCGGACGATCGCCGATGCCGAGCTCGAGGACCACGTGGTGGCGATCGTCGGGAGCTCCTCGGCGACCTCGTCCTTCTGGCGCAGCCCGCTGTCCCTGCTGTTCATCGACGGCGGGCACACCGACGAGGCAGCGACAGCCGACTACGAGGGCTTCGCCCCGTGGGTCGAACCCGGCGGAGCGCTGGTCATCCACGACGTGTTCCCGAACCCGGCGGACGGCGGACAGGCGCCCTACCGGATCTACCGCCGCGCCCTCGACGGTGGCACCTTCCGCGAGGTCGGGGTGACCGGTTCCCTCCGGGTCCTTCAGCGCGTCAACGGACAGCCCGGCACGCTCTGAACTCGATCAACACCGACCGGGATCTCGTCGGGAACCGTTGTGCGAACGCGACCGGCGGCCGCGAGCGCGCTCTCAACCCACCTGGGCCTGCCGACACTCGCACCCGGTGACGGATAGCCCGTTCGGCAACGTCTCGGCGCGGAAGATGCCGGATCCCGGCGTGGTCCCGGACAGCGCGTCCGCGGCCAGGATGACCGCGGCACCGGTCCAGGTAGTGCGCTCCTCGGGCCACCGCTTGCCGTCGCTGTAGACCAATCCCGTCCAGTACGACCCGTCCGGATCACGCAGGTGTTGCATGGCGCTGAACAGCTCGACGGCCAGAGAGCGCTCGTCCAACGCTTCCAGGCTCAGCACGAGCTCGCAGGTCTCCGCGCCGGTCACCCATGGATGGTCGTCGACGCAGCGCACGCCCAAACCATCCGACACGAAGTCACCCCAGCGCTCGAACAGCCGCTCCCGGCCGGCCTGCCCGCGCACGGCGCCGGAGAGGACCGGGTAGTACCAGTCCATCGCGTAGCGGTGCTTCGGCGCGAATTCCCCGGTGTGATGCCGCAGCGCGTGGCCGAGCTTGCCCAGCGCCAGCTCCCAGCCCGGTTGCGGGCGACCGAGGTGGTCGGCGAGCGCGAGCGCGCACCGCAAGCTGTGGTGGATGCTCGAGCACCCCGACAGCAGAGCTTCGTCCGCCGGAACACCGTCGACCCCGACGACCCAGCCGATCCCGCCCCGGTCCTGCTGCACGCTGAGCACGAACTCGATCGCGTCCCGCACCGTCGGCCACATCCGCTCGGCGAACCGCTCATCACCGGTGGTCAGCAGGTGGTGCCACACGCCGACGGCGACATAGGCGCAGAAGTTCGTGTCGGCTCCGGCGTCCTCGACCACGCCGGAGCGCACCTGCAACGGCCACGATCCGTCCTCGCGCTGCATCCGCCGCGACCACTCGTAAGCGCCTTCGGCTTCGGCGACCAGTCCGGCCGTGGCCAGCCCCATGGCCGCCTCGACGTGGTCCCACGGGTCGACGTGACCACCCGCAAACCACGGCACGGCACCCGATTCCTCCTGGACGGAGGCGATGGACCTGGCTGTCGCGCGGGCGTCCGAGACCGAGAGCACGCCCTCCACCGACGGGCACTCAGGCAACGGCCACCTCCGGCTTGCGCAGGTAGACCACCAAGCTCTTGCCCAGCACGGGGTTCAGCAGCTGTTCGGCGGCGCGCGTGATCCACGGCTTGCTCATGAGGTCCCAGACCAGCAGCTGGTGGTAGGCCTTGGTCAGCGGGTGATCCGCGCGTTCCACGCCGACCGCGCACTTCAGCCACCAGTACGGCGCGTGCAGCGCGTGGGCGTGGTCGCGGTGCACCACTCGCAGACCGGCACCGCGGAGTCTGCTGATCAGCACGTCGGCCCGGTAGATCCGCACGTGTCCACCCTCGGCCTGGTGGTAGTCGTCGGACAGCGCCCAGCACACCCGCTCCGGCAGGTAGCTCGGCACGGTCGCCACCACCCGGCCGCCGGGCTTGACCACCCGCGCCATCTCGTGCATCGCCTTTTCGTCCTCCCAGAGGTGTTCCAGGATCTCGGAGGCGATGACGTGGTCGAAGTGATCGTCCGGGAAGGGCAGGTCCAGCGCGTCCCCCGCCACGGTGCGCGCCGAGGCCCCTGCCGGGACCTCTCCCTCCGACTCCATCGCGGCGAACAGGGTGCCCACATCCGCCAGGTCGGCCTCGTTCTGGTCGAAGGCAACGACCTCCGCGCCCCGGCGATACATCTCGAACGCGTGCCGTCCTGCTCCGCAACCGAGGTCGAGCACCCGTTGCCCCGCTCGCACACCGAGCGTGTCGAAGTCCACCGTCAGCACTGCTTCACTGCCTTTCTCCCATTGCCTCGATCGCCTCCGCGTAGCACTCGGCCGTCGCAGCGGCCACGGAGGCCCAGCTGTAGCGCTCCAGTACTCGGCGCGCTCCGTTCTCGCCCAGGCGCCGCCGACGCGCAGGATCGTCGAACAGCTCGCCCAGCGCTCTCGCGAGCTCCTCAGCGTCGCCCGGTTCGACCAGGTCGGCGCACTCCCCGTCCGCACCGACGACCTCGGGGATCGCACCCGCCCTGCTGGCCACCAGCGGTGTCGAGCAGGCCATGGCCTCCACCGTCGGCAGCGAGAAGCCCTCGTACAGGGAGGGCACGCAGGCGATCTCGGCCGACCCGAGCAGGGCCGCGAGCTCCTCGTCGCTGACTCCGCTGACCGTGCGGACCGCGTCCGTGATCCCGAGATCGTCGATCATGCGCTCGGTCGGCCCACCCGGCGTGGGACTGGCGACCAGAACGAGTTCCGTCGCGCGCTCGGTGCGCAGCTTGGCGACCGCCTCCAACAACGTGCCGATGCCCTTCAGCGGTGTGTCCGCGCTGGCCATCGCCACGATCCGGCCGGGGACGCGCTCCGCCTCCGGCGGACGGAAGATCGTTGAGTCCACCCCGAGCGGGACCACGCGGATGCGCTCGTGCGGCACGTCGAAGTCCGCACTGATGTCGTCGGCCGAGGAGTGCGAGACCGTCAGCAGCTGCGGGATACTCCGAGCCACTCGGGCCTGCATTCCCAGGAAGCTGTACCAGCGGCGAATTCCGAGCTTGCGCCGCAGCGTCCCGGCGGCGTCGAGCTCGACCCGGCGATCGTGGGTAATCGGGTGGTGCACGGTCGCGACCAGCGGGAGGCCGGCCTGCGGCAAGGACAGCAGGCCCGAGCCGAGCGACTGGTTATCGTGCACGATGTCGAACTCCCCCGCGCGGGCACGCAGCATCTTGGCGACCCGGCGGCTGAAGGTCCGAGGTTCGGGGAACCCGGCCGTCCACATCGTCCCGAGCTCCATGAGGTCGGTGGCATCGCGGATCTCGCGAGGATGCGGGGTGCGGAAGGGGTCGGAGTCGCGGTAGAGGTCCAAGCTGGGTACTTCGGTCAGCCGCACACCGGGATCGAGATCGGGATAAGGCTGCCCGGAGAAGACCTCCACGTCATGGCCCTGCTCGAGCAGTCCTCGGCTCAGGTGCCGCACGTAGACGCCTTGGCCTCCGCAATGCGGCTTACTCCGGTAGGACAGGAGCGCTACTCGCATGATTTGACCTCACACAGCCGCCGCAGCACGGACTAGGTAGACTGGAACATGTTTCGATCGTGGATCGAAGCTCAGCTTAACCCGCTCGGGTTATCGATCAACCAAGCCCGCAACTCACACCGAGGGGCCCCACTCCATGGAAGCGACGCCACGACGGTCAACGGCCACGTCGTCCGGCTGGAACCCACTGAACAGCGACGAAACCGGATCCGCCGCCCAGAATGCCCGTCGCAAGCGCATCATCGACGCGACTCTGGCCCTGGCGACGAAAGGTGGCTACGAGGCGGTCCAGATGCGCACGGTGGCCGAGCAAGCCGATGTGGCATTGGGCACACTGTACCGATACTTCCCCTCCAAGATTCACCTGCTGGTGACCAGCCTCGCCCGCGAGTTCGAGCGCGCGCAGGACAAGCTGGACCGCACCAAGATCCCGGGAGACACTCCCTACGAGCGGGTGCTGTCGGTCCTCGGACGCACGACCCGCACCCTCCAGCGCAATCCTCAACTGACCGAAGCGATGACCCGGGCGTTCATGTTCGCCGACACCTCGGCGGCCAACGAGGTCGATGCCGTGGCCTCACTCGCCGAGAACTTCTTCACCCGGGCCATGACCGGCGGCGAAGAACCCACCGAGGAAGAGCGGGCGATCGCCCGCGTGATCACCGATGTGTGGATGTCGAACCTGGTGGCGTGGGTCACCCGACGCTCGTCCGCTTCGGACGTGTCCAACCGACTCGAACTGACCGTCCGGCTGCTGCTCGACTGAGCTCGACCGATCGTGGCGAGCCGGGCGAGCAAGCCGCTGCCCGCCACGGCGAGTCACCCGCCGGCCGGGGGCTCTCCGACCCGGTACTCGGCGACACCGTCCACAATCGACGAGGACAGTTCCGCGCGGGCCACAAGTTCGGCGGGCTTTCCCGCCGGGTCTCCGGAACCGTCGCCGGCTGCGGCGTTGTGCGCCTCCACGGTCTCCCGCAGACCTGCCGGTCGATGCCCGCCCTTGTCGCCGTCCCCGCCACGGTCGTCCCCCGCACCGCCCGCTTGTTGAGCAGGTAGAGCGCCTGCAACAGCCGAGCATGGCGCCGTTCCAGCCTTTCCACCCGCGCGTGCAGCTTCTTCGCCAAGGCGGGAACGTAGAGACCAGGTTTCGCGGCCCGGCTACCGAGGAGCCGGTGCGCCGTGCGAACTCGGAACGGTGCACCCCGCAGGGAGGAGCACTCGACTCCACAACATCGTTTCCGGGTCTACTGTGGAGGTTTTGTCGTCCGCCGGGGTCTTCACGCCCCGCTCGCTCGATGCGGACCTGCTGCTGCTGGCAGGCGGCAGCGGGATAACCCCGGTGATCTCGATTCTGAAGTCCGCGCTCGAACGGGGAAATGGGCGGTTCGTGCTCGTCTACGCGAACCGGGATGAGCACTCGGTGATCTTCGCCGCCGAGCTGCGACGACTCTCCGAGCAGCACGAGCCAGGACGGCACTTCGCTGGGCACGACCCGGTCGAGCATCTTCGCACGCGGGGAAGGCGGATTCGGCGGTCACCGCGGTTCATCCAGGCGAGTCGAGATTCCCCGAACGCGAACCGGACCTCTCGCGAGACACCTCCACCCTGCCCCAGCAGGCGTTGCTCTACAGGCTGTGCGGCGACCGGAACCCGCTGCACGCCGACCCGGAATCCGCCGCAGCGGCGGGCTTTTCCCAACCGATCCTGCATGGGCTGTGTACCTACGGTGTGGTGTGCAAGGCGGTCTCCAGGTGCGGTCGCGACCTCGGCACTGAGGTGGTGACCGCCGACGACTCGCTGCGTCACCGAGTGGAGCAAGCGGCTCAGCTCGGTCGCATCGGGTCGGTGGAGGAGATCGCCGCCGCTGTCGTCTACCTCGCCTCGGACGCCGGATCGTTCGTCACCGGCAAGATCCTGGAGGTCGACGGGGCACCGAGCAGGCTTCCCTCGACCTCGGACTGCCGGACCTCTGATCTCCTCCCGGCACAACGCCGGTTCGCCGGGCTGGTAGCCGATGAGACAGCGCTCGCGCAAGCCTCCCGACTCGGCGCACCCGACCGGACTACGGCGCGGCAGGGGTTAGGAGAATCGCACCACCGGCGGTTATGCTTCCACAGCATGGATGTGGAACTGCGTCACCTGCGGGCGCTCGCCGCGATCGGCGATGAGGGCACGATCACGGGGGCCGCGGTCGTTCTGGCCATCAGCCAGCCCGCCCTGTCCCGCACTCTGGAACAACTGGAGAAGCAGGTCGGTGTGGTGCTGGTCGAACGCACCACACGTCGGCTGAATCTGACCGGAGCAGGGCAGCGGCTGTGGGAGCACGCGCACCGGATTCTCGCCCACACCGATGACGCCCTCGCTGAGGTGACCGCAGGGCCACGCCCGCTGTGCGTGGGGTTCGCCTGGGCCGCGCTGGGGCGCCACACCGTGCCGCTGATTCGCCGGTGGCGTCAGGACCATCCCGATGTCCCGCTGCGCATGCGCCGCCTGGACGATCCCGAAACCGCGTTGCGCCACGGCACCATCGACATGGCCTTCCTGCGGACACTTCCCGACGACGACGCCTTCTACGCATTGCCGCTGCTCCAGGAGTCCCGCCTGGCGGCGGTGTGCGACGACGACCCGTTGTCGACGGGGTCCGAGGTCACACTCGCCGACCTGGCCGACCGGACGATCGCACTGTGCCCCACCACCGGCACCACCAGTGTGCGACTGTGGCCCGAAGGCCAACGCCCACCGGGAAGTCTGCAGGTGGCCAACGTCGACGAGTGGCTCACCACGGTCGCCACCGGAGAGGCCGTGGGAGTAACGGCCGAAGCCACCGGCTACACCCATCCGCATCCGGGCGTGCGTTATGTGCCCATCGTCGATGCCGAGCCCATCACGGTCCACCTGGCCTGGGGTGTCCATCCCTTCCACACGGCCGTGGCGAAATTTCGCGACCACGCTCAGCGCACGGTCACCACCGCTGAGCTGGATTCATAACCGACAGACATGGATGAGGCGGGCCGAGTATTTCTCGGAGCCCCGGGTGCACGGCCAGTCTGGATGTCATGGACACCGGCACCACCACCACTACCGCCGCCCCAACCACCGGCTCACCGAGAACGCGGCCCGGGCGTGGGCTCGGAATCGTCCTGATGTCGGTCAGCGGCCTTTCCAATCAGACCGGTGCCTCCCTCGGTGCTCTTGCCTTTCCCGCCATCGGACCCGTCGGAGTGGTGGCGTTGCGGCAGTACGTCGCGGCGATCGTGCTCGTGGCCATCGACCGCCCCCGCTGGCGCGGCTTCACGTGGGCTCAGTGGTGGCCCGCCTTGTTGATGGGTGGCGTCTTCGGGGCGATGAACCTGTTGCTCTACAGCGCCGTCGAACGCATTGGCTTGGGCCTCGCGGTCACCCTGGAGTTCCTCGGTCCCTTGAGCATCGCGCTGGCACGCTCTCGTCGGCGCACCGACCTCGGCTGCGCCCTCCTGGCTGCCGCCGCCGTCGTGGTGCTCACCCGGCCTCAGCCCACCACCGACTACATCGGCATCGCCCTCGGAATGTCGGCGGCCGTATGCTGGGCGGCCTACATCCTCCTCAGCCGGACGGTCGGCCATCGCCTACCCGGTGCCCAAGGCTCGGCCACCGCTGCCACCTTCTCCGCGTTGATGTTCACGCCCGTCGGTGTCCACCTCGTCCTCGAAGGCCAGGTCACCACAGGTGCACTGTATTACGGCACGGCAGCTGGTCTGCTGTCCTCAGCAGTGCCGTTCCTGGCCGACCTGCTCGCCCTACGACGCGTCCCCGCAGCCTTCTTCGGGTTGTTCATGAGCGTCAACCCCGTCTTCGCCGCCACGATGGGTCTGCTCATGTTGGGACAGGCACTGCAGTGGTCCGAGTGGGCCGCCATCGCAGCCATCGTGGCCGCCAACGCCATCAGCATCCTCACGAGCCGACCGCACGCCACCCAGTAGTGCCTTGTTCACTTGGTAACCGGTGGGTGTGCACGTGGCAGGTGGGGCAGGAGTGCTGCGGAGGGCCAGGGGGGAGGTGACAGTGCCGGCCGGTGAAGGACCGGTCTTCGAAGTGGTCCAGGCCAACGTCTCCTCCCAGCACAGTTCTCCCAGGTAAGCCCGGAACTACCTGAACGAGCAACGGAACTCGCGTTCCGCAGCATTTGTACCCTGCCCACCGAACATCGCATCGCGGCAGAGCGACCGGGGCCTGCCATCGTCGACGTCCAACGAGTTCTCCGCCTACAGACGCACACTGTCGTTCGGCGAGCGCCGTTCAAGGTGTCGCGTGTCCTTGGGCGCTCGTCTCGGTGGCGTTCCGCGACTTTGCGGAGGTGGAGCTCTTGCGCGGGTCGCCGGGTTCGGGGGTGGCTTTACCGGCGATGGCGCCCCAGAGATCGGGATCGAAGTGATCTTCGGGTAGCTGGGCGGCCATGTAACGGACGCTGCGTTCGACCTTGACTCGCCACCGGCGTGCTGCATCGTCACCGTCGCCGTTGCGGATCGCTTCGAAGATTCCAGCGTTCTCGCGCGCGATGAGGTCGACCGCTGCTGTGCCGTAGTCCAGGTGCAGGATCGAGATGAACATCCGCAGTCGCATGGTGAGGCGTTGGAACATCAGACTTGTCTGGGGCAGGTTCGCTGCTTGTGCAATCGCGTCTTGAAAGCGCAGGTCGGCACCTGCGATGCGGGCGTGCTCGCTGCGTCGGGCGACTGCACTGACATCGTCCAGGGCGGCGTCAACGGACTTGAGTTCGGATCGGCGCAGCATGGCAACTCTACGCATGAGCAAGGTGCCCAGCATGGCCCGTGCGGCGTAGAGGTCGAGGATAGTGGTGGTATTGACGCGAGGAACGACTGCTCCGCGGTTGGGGAGCCGCTCGAGCATTCCTTCCTCGGTGAGCACACGCAGCGCCTCGCGGACGGGACCGCGGGAGACTCCGAGCCGGGCCGCCAGCGGTGCTTCCTTGACGCGTTGGCCGTGGTGGAACTGACCGGTGGCGAGGGCTTCACGCAGGAGTTCGACGATGCGGTCGGTGTTGCGTGGCACGCCGGACGACGTTGTTTCGCCGGTGAAGTCAGGTACCTCGGAGTTGGGCCAACTTGCACTTGAGTCCTTGTTCTGGCTCCAGTGGCCGGGGGCGCCGCCCCAGACAGAACTGGTTCGTTTGATCCACGAGAAAGGGCTCGTGTGCGGTGTCCAGGCGCTGCACCAGGCCCGGAGTCCCTCGCGCAGGCCTGCCAAGGAGGACGCGAAACCGGGCATGTTCTCGTGATCGTGCAGTGGATTGTTCGCCAGAAGGACCTCGACCTCGTCGATCCATGACGAGGTGGTGGGCACGTGGTCCTGCCGGAACCGGGGGTATCGCCGCACCCAGGCCTCAATCGCCTCGGATCCTGCGGAGTTCGGCCGGCTGTCGACGAGCAGGTGCACTCCTAAACCCGGGGCCACGCTGCGAATGACGTCCTCCAAGAACGCGCGCAGTGATGCGTGAGTCGTGGACGGGCTGTACGCGGCGCTCTTGCCGGGGAGCAATGCGAACGCGTTCGCTGCGGCGAGGATGTTTCTCGCTTCGGTGGAACGCCGGTCCGCTGGCAACGCTGGTGTGGCCGAGGTGGTTTCGCGTTGTGACAAGGACGTGGCGTGCTCGTCGACGGCGACGGCAAGAACCCGCAGCGGAGGGGCGATGAACAGTCCGGCGATGTCGCGGATCTCGGCGGAGACCAACGTGGTTCGCCCGTCCGGCCGCAGCAGCGGGCGGTCGGACCACGACTGGAGTCGGTGAGCGCGCCAGAGCCGACTCACGGTCGTCTGGCTGAGTCCGATATCCGCCGACATGGCGCGAGTTGACCAGGCTCGTCCGTTGGCGGGCAAGCTCAGAGTGCGTACGAGGAGCTGCGCGATGGTCTCGTCGCAGATCACGGGAGGCCGCCCAGGCCTCGGTCGCTCGTGCAGGCCATCCAAGCCATCGGACAGGAACCGAGAGCGCCACTTGCCGACCGTGTATCGGGAGACCCCGAGCCGTTCAGCCACGGCGGAGTTGGTGGCTTCCTGTTCGCACGCCAGCACGATCTGCGCACGCTCCGCCAACGCCCGGGGGCAGTTGCGGCTGTGGCTCCAGCTCAGCAATGTGGCGCGGTCTCTGTCGGTGATCAAGACTGGTTTGTTGGGCCTCCCGACCATAGGGCCAAGTGTAAACAAATTTATGCCTCGTCTGAAGCTTAGCGCCAAGGGAATGGCCGAGACATTGTTGACCACCGGGTGCTTCCGCATACTTTCTCGCTAACCCGGCCATGTTGTCGGATCTCACAAGGCACCGCGCGCTCCGAGCAGCAATCGGGAGATCGGTCGCTGCAGGAGCCGAGGAGTGCGACGTCGCTGCGGCGACGCACCGCGGCTCTACGCCTCTGGATCCGCGGAGGCCGGACCTCAAGGAGAAAGGATGTCCGTCGATGGCTGCGATTCATTGCGATGAGCTCACGGAGATGTGCCGCGACGCCCTGCTGTCCGTCGGCGTCGCAGCACGGGATGCGCGGGTGCTGGCGGAGGCGACAGTAGAAGCCGAGGCCCTCGGCAACCGGGCCGTGGGAGTGGCGCATCTCTTCGATTATCTTGATGGCTATCGCAAGGGGCGGATCAGCACGGCGGAGCAGCCCGTCGTGCACAGAGTGGCGCCGGCAGCGATCGACGTCGATGCCCGGGACGGACTCGCCCAGGTCGCGTTCACGGAAGCACTCTACGATTTCCAGGACGCCGTCCGAGAATGCGGGATCGCCACGCTCTGGATCAGGAGCTCGTTCACCTGTGGTGAGCTCGGCTACTACGTGCGACGCCTCGCCCGGAGCGGCAACATCATCGCGCTCGCCTCGGCCAACAGCCCTGCCCTGATGTCGCTGGGTGGTGCGGGACGGTCGATTCTCGGCACGAACCCGCTTGCTTACGGTATTCCTCGTCCGGGTATGCAGCCCGTCGTTATCGACCAGGCCTCGTCAGCGACGGCGTTCGTCAACATCCGGCGGGCGGCCGAAGCCGGGGAGTCCATTCCGGCCGGATGGGCGCTCGACTCAGAGGGTCAGTCCACCCAGGATCCGCGAGCCGCCCTCGAGGGCACGCTGTTGCCGTTCGGCGGCCATCGCGGCGGGAACGTCGCCCTGCTTATCGAGGTACTCGCGACGCTGTCCGGAGGGTCGTTCTCGCTGGATGCGGCTCCGTTCGACAGCGGAAGTGCTTCGCCGGGCATCGGTGTCTTCATTCTTGGTATCAACTCAGCCAACTTCCCTGGCTCGGCGGATCGACTGTCCCGGCACCTCGAGCATCTCCGGCATGACCAGCACGTCCACCTCCCGGCCCTCGAGCTGGATGAGACACCCACCTCGATCGAGGTCAGTGCTGAGTTGCTAGATCGCCTGAGGAACGCGAAACCTGCCGGTTCCTGACGACGTCGACGACGCGCATTCGTCAACGCGAGGTCCCACCACGTTCACTGGAAGGAGCGCGAATGTCCTACAAGCGGATGATCCAGTCCGTCGAGATCCACTCCGGCGAGCCGATGCGAGTCATCACCGGCGGGATCCCCCACATCCCCGGCGACTCCGTGTACGAACAGATGCAGTGGCTGGAGAAGAACGATGACCAGCTGCGGCTGATGATGCTGCGCGAACCTCGCGGCTACCCGCCGTTGTGCTGCAATCTGATCGTTCCGCCGAAGCACCCCGATGCTGCCGCCGGCTTCCTCATCATGGAGCAGGTGGAATACCCGGTGATGAGCGGTGGAAACACCATCGCCGTCGCCACCGTGTTGCTCGAAACCGGGATGATTCCCATGGAGGAGCCGGTCACCAGGTTCAAGCTCGAGGCCCCTGCGGGTCTGATCGATATCACTGCCGTATGCCGCGAAGGAAAGGTTGAGCGCGTAACTTTCGAGAACGTGCCTGCGTTCTCCGCGTATCGCGACGCTGTGCTCGACGTGCCGGAGCTCGGAAAGGTGACGGTAGACGTCGCCTGGGGTGGCATGTTCTACGCCATCGCCGACGTGGCGCAATTCGATTCCCTCGAACTCGTACCGGGGCGAGGACGGGACATCACCAGGGTCGCGGCTCTGATCCTGAAGGCGGCGCAGGACCAGTTGCCGGTGGAACACCCGGACTACCCGGGCATCGGTATCACCATCGCACAGCTCTCCGGCGCGACGGACAACCCGGAAGCCGACCGTAAGAACGCAGTCATGGTCGCGAGCGGGCCGGTCGATTTCGACAACTCCGCGACGTGGACCGGCGGGATCGACCGATGCCCGTGTGGCACGGGCACCTGCGCCAAGATGGCATCGCTCTACGAGAAGGGGGAACTCGCGCTCAACCAGCCTTTTCGACATGAAGGGATTCTCGGGAACGTCTACACCGGCGAGCTGGTCAGAGAGGTCACGCTCGGAGATCGAGTTGCGGTCGTCCCGACCATCAGCGGGCAGGCATGGATCACCGGCTACTGCACCCACGTACTCGATCCCCACGATCCGTATCCGAACGGATTCACGGTCGGCGACATCTGGGCGCCCGAGCAGAAGATCCTCTAGAAAGGGGACCGGTACCGGATCGAGGTGGGTCGCCCCGGACGGGACCGTCGCACAACGATCCAGCTTGGCCACGACGACCGCCTCGACCTGCTCATCGGTGATCGTGCGCGGAACCCCGCGGTACGGCTCGTCCACCAAGCCCTCCAACCGTCCGCCGTTGAAGGAACCGGCGGCGCCACTCACCTACCGTCTGCGGCCAGTTCTCCCAACTGAGCAACGAAGTCCTTAGTGGACTTTCTCGTCGCGCAGCCCAGCGCGATCCGGCAGCGCTGCGCCGACGCCTGCGACGACATCGCTCGACGCCCCACCGCTGCAGCGCCCAGGTAACCCATGGTGCAACCGATTATGTGATCACGCTTGAGGTTGCCTGTGATCACATCGAACCTACGTTCACTCCGTCGATGACCGGACTCCCCTCGCCTCGTCCGGCCGCAAAGACGCGCAACCGAGAAGCCCTCCAGCACAACGCTCTTGATCGTGAGGAGACACCGATGTCAGACGTCAGCGACAGAGTAACCGCACCACGCGATGTCGACCCGAAAGCCAAACGGCGCTTCCTGATCAGGCTTGTCGCCGTCCTCGTTGGAGGAATGTTCCTGGATGGCTACATCCTCGGAATCGTCGGCACCGTGATCGACAGGATCTCCACGGACCTGGCGTTCTCCCCGTTGTGGGAGGGCTTGATCGTGGCATCCTCGCTGATCGGCATCCTGGTCGGCTCGCCGCTCGGTGGCTGGCTCAGCGACAAGTTCGGTCGCAAGCCGCTCTTCATGATCGACATGGGCATCTTCGTCGTCGGTTCGGCCCTGCAGTTCTTCGTCGACTCTCCGACCGAGTTGTTCCTGGTGCGGCTGCTGATGGGGATCGCGGTCGGTGTCGAGTACGCCGTCGGCTGGCCGATGATGTCGGAGTTCGCACCGGCTCGGCTGCGGGGGCGGCTCATGGGACTGGGCCTGGTCGCCTTCTACACCGGGTTCATGGTCGCGTTCATCGTCGGCTACATCCTGACCAATGCGACCGATCTGAGTTGGCGGACCATCCTCGGCACGAGCACCGTGATCGCGGTCGCTCTGTTCGTGGCCCGTTTCGGCCTGCCCGAATCCCCGCGCTGGCTGTGGAGCAAGGGCCGCCATGACGAAGCCCGCGCGATCGCCCACCGCCGCCTGGAAGACCCCGCCGACATCACCGACCTCGAGTCCGAGCACACCCGCAAAGGCTCCTTCGGGATGCTGTTCTCCCGGCGGTACTGGCGAGCGACGCTGTTCACCTCGATGTTCTGGTTCTGCGCGGTCACGCCGTACTTCGCGATCGGCTCCTTCGCCGAGAGCGTGCTGACGTCCTACGGCCTGAGCGACGGGCTGGCAGGCGGAGTAGGCCTGTCCGCGCTCGCGACCGCGGGCGTGATCCTCACGGTTCTGCTGATCGATCGAGTCGGCCGCCGCGTACTGACCGTACCGCCCCAGTGGCTGTGCGCTGCGCTCCTCGCCATCATCGGACTGTGGACGGGCGCTCCCCCTGCCGTCGTGCTGATCTGCTTCCTGGCGTACTCGTTCTTCAACGCGGGCTACAACACGTTGACCGGGATCTACCCGGCAGAGGTGTTCCCCACCGAGATTCGCGGGATCGGAACAGGGTTCGCAACGGCCGTGAGCCGAGTGGGCGCGGGCGCCGGGACCTTCCTGCTGCCGTGGTCGATGACGAACCTCGGTCCGGGGCCGACAATGCTGTTTGCCGCCGGACTCACCGTCCTCGGCGCCGCGCTCTCCCAGTGGCTGGCTCCCGAAACGAAGGGGATGACTCTCACCGAGACGGCCGCAGGACACTCGCACTAGACTCGAGCGCGTATCGAGACGCCGGGAGCCGTCAGCGGTGACTCAGCACGGTGACCGCAACGGCTCTCGGCGGCCTACTCGTACGGCAGCACGATGCTCTTCACCACCGTGTCATCGCGTGCGGATTCCGTCAGTGCTCGTTCCACCTGATCCAGACCGAACCTGTGGGTCACCAGCCGATCGAGATCGACCGTTCCCGAGGTGGCGAGCGCGATCGCGGTCGGCCAGGTGTTGGCATAGCGAAAGGTTCCGGTCACCTCGATCTCGCGGCTTTGCACATGGCCGAGCGGCAGCGGGATCTCGTCACCACCCATCCCGACGAGCACGACTCGACCGGCACGGGAAACAGTGCGGATGGCTTCTCCGATCGCGGGAGGAAAGCCCGAGCACTCCAACAGCACGTCAGGTTCGAAACCCGCCGTTGCCAACGGTGCCCGGTCAACGTCGATCGTTGCGGTGGCTCCTAGCTCGGCGGCCAACTCCAGCCTGTGCGGTTTGACGTCGCTGACGACCACTTCGGTGGCTCCGAATGCACGTGCCGTCTGTGCGGCGACGAGCCCGATCGGACCGGCTCCGGTGATCAGCACTCGTGAGCCTGGTTCCACCCGCGCTTTTCGGCAGGCCCACACCCCGACCGACAGCGGCTCGCACAGTGCGGCGGCTTCGTCGGAGAGCGTATCCGGCACGGGGTGGGCGAATTCCTCGTGCAGCGTGGCGTATTCGCAGAACACTCCGTCGGTGGGCGGCGTAGCAAAGAACCGCACCTCCGGGCAGAGGTTGTAGCGTCCGGAACGACACTGCTCGCAGGTGAAGCACGGAACACCGGGCTCCAGTGCGACCCGTTGACCCACCTCGAGCCGGGTTACCCCCGGACCGCGGTCAACGACGACGCCACTCGCCTCGTGCCCGAGAACGAGCGGCCCTTCCAGCACGTGCTCGCCGATCCGGCCTTGTTCGAAGTAGTGGGTATCCGACCCGCAGGTGCCGACCGCCCGCACTTCGATGAGCACCTCGTGCGTGCCGGGCCGCGGTACCGACCGGTCTTCGACAACCACCTCCTTGGTTCGGCGCAGTACCGAGGCACGCATGATGTTCGGGATCCTGCTCGTTCCGGAGTCTGACATCGATTTCCTTCGTCTGATTGAGTTCGACACCGCGGCAGCCGCCGGTTGCTCAGGTAGGCGGGTCGTTGGAGTACCGGTCGATTGTCGAAGTACCGACCGTTCCGGAAGTCAACCCGGCGGGTTTCGGACAGCGCAGCCGGTCACAAGACATCGCCGTGGACGATCAGGTCTGCTCGGGCACGAGTCGGTGCCACCAGAGTCGCGTTGTGGTCGTCACTGTGTTGCAACCAGTCGTCGGCCTGGCCCGGTGTCTTGCCGTGGGCCACGTGCCGCCGGACGAGCCGTGTCCGACGGAGGTCGTCCTCGGGGGCCAGAAACCAAGCCTCGTCAAGGAGCCCCCGCACCCCAGACCATGGCCCGTCGTCCAGCAACAAGTAGTTCCCTTCGGTGATCACCAGGGGCACTTCGGGCGGAACGGCGATCGATCCGGCGTACGACTCTTCGACCTCGCGGTGGAACTGCGGAGCGTAAACGGTCGCACCGGCCGGTTCCCGGATCCGGCGCAACAACGCCAGATAGCCGGCGGCGTCAAACGTGTCCGGAGATCCCTTGCGGTCCCGTCTACCGAGCCGGCGCAGTTCCGCCTCGGCGAGGTGAAATCCGTCCATGGGAACCAATACCGCCGACTGCCCGAGCGCACCGAGCAGCGTGTCCGCGACCGTGCCCTTCCCCGAGCCCGGCGGGCCGGCGATTCCGAGGATGCGTCGCGCACCCGGCTCGGCGAACTTCCGCGCACGCGCGATCAGGTCCGCGATGGTCGCATGGTGCGTCGATGACTTGATTCCGGTCACGCTCGCGTCCCGACTTCCTGCGACACTTGACTTTCGTTGATTCGGGCACCGGTCTCGGGGTGGAACAGGTGCACACGGCCATCACCGTGGCGCAGGCCGATCGTCTCGCCCAATCGACCGGGGTTACGGATCGACGACCGCGCCACCAGCTGGATCAGCTCGGCGGCGTGGTCGTCGGCGACGTGGCCGTGCACGTACGACTCACTGCCGAGCTCCTCGATCAGGTCGATCCGCACCTCGATGCCCTCCCTGGGAGACGCGATGTCGAGTTGTTCCGGCCGCAGCCCGAGGGTTACCGAGGACAGACCCAACTCGTTCAGCGCGCTCAGCTGGTCACTCTCGAGCGGTAACGTGCTTCCCCCGACTGCGACCCCCTCGGACGTCACCTGTGCGGACACCAGGTTCATCGCCGGCGACCCGATGAAACCCGCCACGAACGCGTTGACCGGGTAGTCGTAGAGCTCGGTGGGGGTCGCGAACTGTTGCAGCTTCCCGTCCTTGAGGACCGCGACCCGGTCTCCCATGGTCATCGCTTCGACCTGGTCGTGCGTGACGTATACCGTCGTGGTCCCCAGCCGTCGTTGCAACGCGGCGACCTGTGTCCGGGTCTGCACGCGCAGCTTGGCATCCAGATTCGACAACGGTTCGTCCATGCAGAAGACCTGGGGGTCGCGGACGATCGCCCGGCCCATGGCCACGCGCTGCCGTTGCCCGCCCGACAGCTTGGCAGGCTTGCGATCCAGGAAATCGGTGAGGTCGAGCAGTTCGGCCGCCTTCTCCACGTGACCGCGTCGCTCCGCTGCGGGGATGCCGCGCATCTTGAGCGCGAACCCCATGTTCTCGGCAACGGTCATGCTCGGGTACAGAGCGTAATTCTGGAACACCATCGCGATGTCCCGGTCTTTCGGTGGCACCCCGACCATGTCCTCGCCATTGATCGTGATGGTGCCCTCATCGATGTCCTCGAGGCCCGCGAGCATGCGGAGCGCGGTGCTCTTCCCCGATCCGGAAGGTCCGACGAGCACGACGAATTCGCCGTCCTCGATCTCGAGCGACAGTCTGTCCACGGCGGGAGCGTCGGCTCCCTCGTAGAGACACGATGCGGACTTGTAGGCGATTTCAGCCATGATGGCTCCTCGAGTAGATCAGGCACACGCGGGTGCGGAGGTTCACTTGATGGCCCCGAACGACAGCCCTCGGACGAGCTTGTTCTGCGCGATCCAACCTGCGATGACGACCGGCAGAGCGGCCAGTGTGGATGCCGCCGACAACTTGGCCCAGTACAGGCCCTCGCCGGTGATGAATCCGACCAGCGAGACCGGACCCGTCTGCGCACGCACCGCGGTGAGGTTGACCGCGAAGAAGAACTCGTTCCACGCGAAGATCATGCAGATCAGCGCGGTCGCGGCGATTCCGGGAGAGACCAGCGGCAGAATCACCTGCCGCACGGCTTTCCAGAGGCTTGCGCCGTCCATGCTGGCTGCCTCCAGCAGCTCACCAGGCACTTCCAGGAAGAACGAGCGCATCATCCAGACCGCGATCGGCAGGTTCATCGCCGTGTAGAGGACGACCAGCACCCAGATGTGGTCGAGCAGACCTATCTCGTTGACGATGACGTAAAGCGGAACGATCACCGCCACGATCGGCAACATCTTCGTACTGATGAAGAAGAACAGCACGTCCTGGGTCCGTTTCACCGGCCGCAGCGACAAGGCGAACGCCGCCGGGATGCCGAGTGCGAGAACGAACGCGGTCGACACCACCGTGGCGAACGCGGAGTTCAGCAGCGTCATTCCCATTCCGCTGCCGAGTACGGCTTGGAACTGCTCCAGCGTGGGCGAGAACAGCAGTTTCGGCGGGTCCGTAGATGCGTCACGTTCCTGCTTGAACGCGGTGAGCACCATCCACAGCACGGGAAAGAAGAACCCGAGCGCGACGATCCAGGCCAGGACGGACCAGAGCGACCCCGCGCCGCGCTGCTTCCGGCGGGATCGGCGGCGCAGCTCATGCATCTCTTCGGCGGACCGTTCACGGAGTGCGGGATCGGTAGGCGTCCCGCCCTCGCGCGGGTCCGTTCTTGTGGTCGGGGTGCCGTCGGGCATCAGGCTGCCTCCTGTACGCCACTGAAGCTCTTGAAGATCAGGCGTAGTGCGAGCGTTGCGACGATGATGGTGGCCACCACCGTGACTACGCCCATCGCCGCGGCCTGGCCGATGTCGAAGCCCAAAAATGCCCGCTGATAGATGTAGTACGGCACATTCGAACTTTCCACCCCGGGTCCGCCCGAGGTCATCATGTACACCGCGTCGAACGTGTTGATCAGGTAGATCGCGCCGAGCACCACGCCGAGCTCGATGAATCGACGCAGGTGGGGCAGGGTGAGCTCGCGGAACAGCGCCACCGGCCCGGCACCGTCGACGCGACCGGCTTCCAGTAGGTCACCGGGCATGCTCTGCAAACCGGCCAGGATGAGCAACATCATGAACGGGGTCCACTGCCAGATCAGCTCCGCCATCACCGCGGCCAGCGGAAACTGGCTAACCCATTCGATGCCGCCGAGGCCGAACGGACGCAGCACGAAGTTGACGATCCCGAACTGCGGATCGAACATCGAGGTCTTCCACAGCAGAGCACCGGCGACCGGCGTGATCAGAAACGGCGTGATGAGCAGCGTCCGCACGATGCCACGCCCACGGAAGGTCCGGTTGAGCAACAAGGCGATGCCCAGCCCCAACAACGCGGAGATCAGGACCGTTCCGCTGATCATGATCACAGTGTTCAGGACGACTTCGCGGAACTGGCTGTCGGCGAAGACGTACAGGTAGTTCTCGATCCCGACGAACTCCCGCGAACCCGGGCGAACCAGGTTCCACGATTGCGTCGAAAAGTACATCGTGGCCAAGAACGGTATCTGGGTCACGATGATGGTGAAGATCAACGCGGGCAGCAACGGGCCCCTGCGCCGCCATCTCTCCGCCCTCGAGAGCGTCGAATGCTTGGTCATCGCTGCTCCTGGTAGGTCTTGCCGACGGCTTCGGCGTACTTCTGCGTCTGCTCCAGCGCCTCGGACACGCTCTGCTTGCCCGCCATCACGGCGCTGATCTGCTGACTAGCCCGGGTCCCGAGGTCCTGCCATTCCGGAATCCGGATGACCTGCGCGCCGGTGTACGGGACCGGCCGCACTGTCGAATCCTGCGGGTCCGCTCGGCGCAACGCCCGCAGTGTCTGGGGCGCGTAGGCCGCACTCACCTGCCGGTATTCCGGAATCTCGTACGTCGACTGCCGGCTGCCCGGCGGCACCCGCGACCACCCCAGTTCATTGCCGACCAGGTTGATGTAGTCCTTGCTGGTCATCCACGAGATGAACTTCCACGCCGCCTCGGGGTGGTCACTCGTCTTGGGAATCCCCAACGACCAGGTGTACAACCAGTCCGACGTGGTCTTGTTCGAGGGTGCGGAGACGTACCCCACCTTCCCGGCGACGCGGCTCTCGTCCGGATTCTCCACAGTGGATACGGCCGACGTCGCGTCGTACCACATCGCTGCTTTGCCCTGTGAGAATTGGGTCGCGCACTCGGAGAACCCGGTCGTGGCGGGACTCGGTTGGCCGTACTCGCGGACGAGGTCGGTGTAGAAGCCGACCGCCCTGGCGGCTTCCGGGCTGTTGATCCGTGCGTTCCAATCCTGGTCGAACCACCGACCACCGAAGCTGTTGATGACGGTGTTCAGGGGTGCGAGCTGCTCGCCCCAACCGGGCTTGCCGCGCAGGCAGATTCCGGCGTGCTTACCAGGTGAATGGAGCTGCTTCGCGTAGGAGGCGACCTGCTGCCACGTCGGGTTCTCCGGGACGGTGATGCCTGCTTGCTCGAACAGGTCCTTGCGGTACATCAGAAAGGACGACTCGCCGTAGAACGGCATCGAGTACATGTCTCCCTGGTACGACAGGGCTTCGCGCAGGCTCGGGAAGAAGTCCTGCGTGTCGTATCCGGGCGTGTTGGCGGCGTGGGGCGAGAGATTCCGCAGCCACCCGTTCTTCGCCCACCGAGCCGTCTCGTAGTTGCTGATCATCACCACGTCGAACTGATCGCTCTGGGTGGCGGTGGACGCGGTAATCTTGGCTCGGGCCTCGTTTTCCGACAACGAGACGAACTTCAGGTCGATTCCGGGGTGTTCGGCTTCGAACCGCGGCGCGAGTTTGATCGCGTCTTCCATCTGTGGGTTCGAGACCATTGCGATGGTCACGGTCTTGGCCGCGGAGGAGCTCAGTTCGCCGGCTCCGGCACAACCCGAGAGCGCGAGACAAGCCGTCAGGGCAAGGCCGCCGCAGGTCTTGAGTGATTTCTTCATGAGGATCAGGCACTTCCGTCAGGGAACAAGGATCGCGCCGCCGCCCGCGCTCTGCACGACAGACCGGACCGCAAACGCATCGCACGCACCGTCACTCACACCGCTTCCCACTTCTCGAGCGTGCGCCGGGCACCGAGGGTGTGCAGCGATTCCAGCGCTTCGAGATAAGTGGACGTGAATGACTCGTTTTCGATCAGATCTGCGAACAGGTCCCGGTCTTCGAGGAACGCCAGCGGTTCGTGCTGCTGCCGCGCGGCCCGCGCCATCACCTGATCCCGCTGCCGGTCGACGACCTCGATGGGCTCGGCTGCCTCATCGCGTCCTTCCGCGTACCGCGCCCAGCTCGCGACGACCAAGGCCGATCGACGGAACGGGCCACCGGTGGAGAGTTGATGACGTACGACCGGAAGCAGCCATTTGGGAATGCGATCCGAGCTGTCCGCGCACAGCCTGGCGAGCGTGTCCCTGATCTCCGGATTCGCGAACCGCTCGATCAGCTGGTGCTTGTACCGGTCGAGGTCCATTCCGGCGACCGGCTCCAGCGTCGGGGTGGCTTCGGTGTCCATGTAGTTGCGGAGGAACCGGACGAACAGCTGGTCGCCGCACACCTCGTGCGCGTAGCGGTATCCGCTGAGGTATCCCAGGTAGCACAGCGCCTGGTGACTCGCGTTGAGCAGACGCAGCTTGATCGGCTCGTAGGGTTCCACGTTCTCGACGACCTGCGCGCCGACCTCGTCCACGGCAGGTCGCCCCGAGGGAAAACGCTCCTCGACGACCCACTGGGTGAACGGTTCGCATACCACCGGCCAGCCGTCCTCGAGACCGAAGCGTTCGGCGAGCAGCGCACGGTCGGCATCCGTCGTGGACGGTGTGATCCGGTCGACCATCGAATTCGGAAAGCTCACGTGCTCCGCGATCCAGGCCGCCAGGTCCGGATCACGAAGTTCGGCGAAGGAGCAGATCATCCGCCGGGCCAGTGCCCCGTTTCCTTGGATGTTGTCGCACGACATCACCGTGAAGGGCGCGATTCCCGCGGCACGACGACGTTCGAGGGCTTCGGTGATATAACCGAAGGCGGATTCGGGTACCGCTCCGTGGCGCACTTCCGCTTGAATCGCCGGATCGCTCGCGTCGAACTCCCCGGTGACCTGATTCGCGTGATAGCCGCCTTCGGTGATCGTGAGCGACACGATCCCCACGGCGGGATCGGTCAGCTTCGCCAGCACCGCGTCCGGGTCGTCGGGGGCGAACAGGTAGTCGACGATGGAACCGATCACGCGGGGCTCGATGGATCCGTCAGGATGTTTGACCACCAGCGTGTACAGGCAGTCCTGGGCGTTCATCACCGCATTCATCCGGCGGTCCTGGGGTAGGAGCCCCACCCCGACGATGCCCCAGTCGAGAGCCTTGCCTTCGTTCATCAGCGTGTCGAGGTACATCGCCTGATGTGCTCGGTGAAACCCACCGACTCCGAGATGGACCATCCCACCGCGCACCTGTCCCCGGTCGTACCTCGGCACAGTCATCTTCTCGCCGAGATCGGACACGGTTCGCGCATTCAGCTCGGTCATGCCCGGCCACCCACATCACTACTCGTGCGGTACAGGTTCGGATTCGCGGTGACACCGACAACCGAGCCGTCCTTCACCCGCGCTGCCACGGTCCGCTCCGACGGCACACCGTCGAGCCCGATCACGCCCACACCCGTTGGTGCGCTGAGATGTTCAGACATCTGGGGAACTACCTCCCTCCGGCGGCACCTGAGCTGCGCCACCCGGTAGCGACATGAGTGCCGCGCATCACTGTGCTGCCGGTCACTCTTCAGGTTGAAGGGAAAAGTACCTCCGGTTAAGCGCTTACGCAACCGTTTAACAAGACGTCGAATTTCGAGTTGGCCCGCAACACACAGCTACGAGGATGAGACCGTACGTGCTCTCAATGGCCGATGTCGTTCGCGGAGCCGATGTCGCTCATGAACCCGGTGATCGGTGGCCACGGCAGACCGGCTGCTGCTCGGTGCTCAACGAGCTGCAGCACTCGCCCACCGAGGCCTGGAACCTCGGCTCGTTCACCGCGACTCGTGCGGCTGCCGCCCCCGAGCGGCGGGCACCGTCACCCGGGACGCTGCCGCCCGGGACGCTGCCGCCCGGGACGCTGCCGCCCGGGGATACTGCCACCGATTTACGAACCGTGATCACGGTATGCAAAAAGGGCCGTCGCCGACATCAGGGCAAACATACCGAACAGGCAGTTCGTGAACACCAGTTCCGATACGGTCGCGCCCGCGTGTCGGCGACGGCCATGCTGCGACCCGGTTGACCGGACCATCGGTCAACGAATCACAGTTCTGATTCCTCTCGGCGCCGAATCCGTGGAGGATTCGGCGCCGCACGGTTATTGATGCCGCTCGGCAACACGTCCTGAACGGCTACTTGTGGTTACCCGAGTCACCACGGTCGAGCAGCGACTGCGCGAGCTCACCGGTCTGCCCGATCGCCTGCATCGCCTCCCCCTCGGCGGCGCCGTGGCCCTCCTCGGACTCTCCCGACGACAAGGCGCCATTGCCCGTGGTGAAAGCCTGCGCGCTCAGCTTCGGCAACAAGTGGGACAACATCAGCGTGGACAACGTCGATGTCTCTCCGCCACCGCCGTGCACGACAACCGGTCGCGGCGCGTGCCCGGCAAGCTTTTCGCCGACTTCCAGCCTGCGCCGGGCGAGCTCGTAGTGCAGCACCGCGCGGTTGTCCCGGTAGGCCTGGCCGAGCCGTTGACGGGACTTGGCCTCGTTCTGTGCCTCGGTCAGCGTCGCCCTGCCGCGAATCTCGATCTCCCATTGCACCCGCTGCGCCTCGGTTTCCTGCTCCTCCAGCATTCGGGCGACGTCCTGGCGCGCCTTGTTCCTGGCGGCGTTCACCTCGACCAGCTTGGCGTCGCGGGTCTTCTTGGCGCGCTCGATCTCCATCAGAAGGTTGTCGATACGCCGCTTGCGGGTCAGCTCCCACTCGCGCTCGTAGGCACTGAGTTCCTTGGCGACACGCTCGCGGGTAGCGAGGTGTTGCTGGTACTGGTCCGGCAATTGCACGTCCGGAATGTTCGCACCGAGGATCCGCACTCCGTACTTGCTGAGCTGGCGGTTCAGCGTCGCCTGCATGTCCTCGACATCGCTGCCCCGCAGGTCATAGGCCTTCTCGGTTTGCACTTGCCTGGCGCGCTGCCGGATCGCGTCCTGCACCACGCTGGAGAGCACCGCGTCGAAGTTGCCGGCGCCGATCGTGCGCACGAAGTCGACCGGGTTGTCGATGCGGAACTTCAGGAAGAACTCGATCGCCTTCAGCGGCACATCTTCCGAGCTGGGGCAGGCGCTGACCGGTGCGTTATACGGGATCTCCGTGGTGGTGTCCACGACGAACTCCACCTTGTCCCACGGCCACCACAGGTAGTGCCTGCCCGGCGACAAAGTGCCCGTGAACGCACCGTAGCGGCTGCGGATGCCGGTCGTACCCTGTTCGATTTCCACGATCGAACCACGCCACAGCGCCACCACGGCGAGCACCAGCGCCAGTGCGGCACCGAGCCAGGCGAGCGAAGCCGCGATCCCACTGCTGAAGGCCGCCGTCCCCGCGAAGTAGAGCCCTGCCAGCAGCAGGAGGAGCCAACCGATACCTCGGTTGTCCTTCGGGATCACCACGGGGACGAGATTGCCCTCATCGCCACCTCGGATGAGCTGCCGGATGTTCGACCACGCCGCGACCGCATCGGTGATCTTGGAGAAGCTGCGTTGTTGGGTCGCCATCACTGCTCACCTGCCTGGTGCTGCTCGTTGCCCTCGATGGTGCCGCTGAAAGTCGGGCCGCTGAGGTGCTCGACCTGATCGGTGATCGTCTCGTCGGTAACCGAGGCCCTGATCTGCTCGATCTGGTCCTCGCCTCCGGCCTCCTCAGCCGGGGTTTCGGCTCCGGTAGCGCCCTGGGCGCTCGCTGCCAACAGGTCCTCGATCTCGGCCTCCCGAGAGTGGATGCGTTCCTGGATCGCCTCGGTGCGTTGGCGGATCGAAGCCACGTCAGCGTCGGACAACCCGGCACCCCCCTCGGAAATACCCAGCATTCGCCGCGCGATGGCGAGGTAGTCGATGTCGCTGCCATCGCCGTCACCGAAGGAGACGAGCATCGGCAAGTGCTCCGCGAGACCTTCCAGCTTGTTCAGAACGTCCTGTTCGTAACGGTATTCCAGAACTTCCGGGGTTTCCGCCGCACTGACCGCCCGAATGTCCAGCGCCTGCGCTTCCAGCAGGGCCGAGTTGGCGTTCGCCCTGCTCTCCGCTTCGACGAAGCGCTGACGAGCCTGGGACTTGGCTCGGTTGGTCTCACGTTCCAGCGCCGTGTCCATCTGCGCCTGGTGACTGGCGATCTCGGCCCTGATGCTGGACAAGCTCTCGTTCATCGAGGCCAGTTCCTTGTTCAGGTCGCCCTCGTTCTGCTCCTTGCGCAGGCTGAGCTCGTACTCGTAGGTGTAGGCCTCCTTCGCCAGTCGCACCATTTCCGGCGCGGCGAGGTCGGCCCGGTACTGCTGGTTGGACGGCTCGGCATGGGTGATGTTGGCGCTGGTCAACCGCACAGCCGGCAAGAATTGCTCGTTCAGGCTGTCCAGCAACGTCTGGGTGCCTTCACCCACGAGGTCATAGATGTCCTCGGCCCGCTGTTGGTAGATCATGCTCCGGGTGACCTCGCTGACCGCGTTGGACAGCTTGTCCGAGAATCCCGACACCGCGCCCAGGGCGAACATGAACTGCGTCGGATCCTCGATGCGGAACTGCAGGAACAGATCGACCGAGGCCTTGATCCCACCGCGGGTAGGTGCCTCACTGATCGGCGCGTTGTACGGGTACTCCCGTGTCGTGTTCACGACGTAGCTGACCTGTTTGCGCGGGTCGAGAAGCACCGTGCGACCAGGACCGACCGTTCGGTCGAGCTTGCTGAACTTGGTGATCATCGCCTGGCAACCGTCCGGAACCATGATGACGCTCCGTCGCGCCCACAGCAGTGCGGCCACGATCACCAACAGCACCCAGACGTGCGGTCCGAACCATGCCTCGCCGAGGCCGATCGAGCTGGTCACCACCGCCCCGACCACGGAAAGGATCGTCAGTGCCAACACCGGCAGTACAACGGTGGCGAAAGCACCGCGCTTCGGGATCACCACGGGACAAATGACATTGACCCAATCCCCGTTGTCACCACGTTCGGAAACACTGCGGTTGACGATCTCACCGATCTCGCCGATCGGTGCCGTCTGTTGTTCGATCCGGGTCCCGGACGAGGTGCCCTGTTCCCGAGCGGAGATGAAGTCTCCGGGGTTGACCGCGAATTCGTCGCTCACTTCTTCTGCCGTCTCGCCGAGCGCTCCGGCGAGACCTTGCGCCCGTTGCCCGGCCGCTGCGATGGACATGTATCGCTCCCTTAATCACTGCGAAGTCCCCCATCGGACGCGCGGTAACGGCTGGAGGTTCCGCTGCGTCGCATCGCGCGTTGTGAGGTCGCCAGAGGCTACCGCACCCGGCTAGTCCAATGGGGCCGTTCGGGCTGGAAATCCTTCTCCATGACCGCGGGATGCGAGGGCTACGCTAGGGATCAAGGTAATTCGTTCCCTGGGCTTATCGATCAGCCACGGTGCGCCCCCGCTCCACTTCGGTATCAGGAAACGCGGTGAGGAGCGAGGGGGTTGTCGAGCATCCCCGCGAATTGCAGCCCGCCCGCCGGATCCTGCAAATTGACCATCTGCTTGTTGTCCCGCAATTGCAGACGGTTCAGGCAGGAGTGCTCGAACCGCTCGGCGAACAGGTCGTGCTCGGCGAACTTGGACGCCAGCTGCGGGAGGGACTTCTGGTAATCGGTGATGCACCCGGCCACCGTCGACCAGAACGCGTCCTCGTCCAGGATTCCAGCCGAGTCGAGGATCCCGTTGAGCAAGCGGAAGAAGCAGTCGAACACATCCGTAAAGATCGACAGCGTCTTCAGGTGGTCCGGCACCTCCTGGCGAATCCGCTCGACCGCTGCCGGAAGTTCTACGTTCTGGTCGATCACGGCGATTTCCTCGCCGATGTCCTTGAGCAGCACCCGCACGGGCACCCCCTGCTCGACCACCAGGATGATGTTCTCGCCGTGCGGCATGCACACCAGGTCGTACGCGTAGAAGCAGTGCAGGATGGGCAGCAGGTAGGCGTCCAGGTAACGTCGCAGCCAGGTCGCCGGCTCCAGCCCCGACTCCGCGATGAGCTCACCGACGACGGAACCACCGTTGGTGTCGGTGTGCAGAAGGGAGGCCATGGTCGCCAGCCGCTGCCCGGGTTCCAGCTTCGGAACCGGGCTCTCCCGCCACAACGCCGCAAGCATCTTCAGGTAGGGCGAGCCCTTGGCCGCTCCGGCTTCGTAGTGCTCGGGGTGGTAGCCCACTGCCGCTCGCTCCCGGAGGATGTCGAAGCGCGTTTGCGACAGCACCGCGTCCTCGGCGACCAGGTCGCCGAGCCACTCGTTGATGGCTGGAGTTTCCTTCATGTACTCGGCGGACAGGCCCCGCATGAATCCCATGTTCAGCACCGAAAGAGCGGTCTTCACGTAGTGCCGCCCCGGAGCGCTGCGGTTGAAGAAGGTCCGGATGGACTGCTGGGCGAGGTACTCGTCGTCGCCATAGCCGAGGCAGACGATGCGCCTTCGAGCGATGTCGGCGGCGAAAGTGATCGAAAGCTTGTTCCACCACTGCCACGGGTGTGCCGGAACGAGGTAGAAGTCGTCGAGGTCGAGTCCCGATTCTCGTAGCACTCCGGAGAACCGCTCCACCGTTGCGACGTCGAGTTCGTTGCGGACGAGGCTACTGTAGTCCACATCGGACGCGGCGGAGAACGTCGCGACGTCGGGATGCACCGCCAGCCAGATCAACCGCACGGGTGAGGCCGCCTCCGGCGCGTAGAAACGGTATTCGCGGCTGTCGAACCCGACCCGCCCGTTGTTCGCCACGAAACACGGATGTCCCTCGGTCATCCCGGTCTCGATCGATTGGAAATCGGCCTGCGCCAGCTCCACCGCGGAGGCCGGGCCGGAGGCCAACTTGAAAGCAGTACCGGCGAGCGTGCTGCTGATCTCCTCCAAGTACGACGGGAGTACGTTCTCGTCCAGACTCAGGGCTCCGCGGATCTCGAGCATCAGGTCGAGCGCGTCGAGCGGGAGTTCGCTCCCGTCACGGTGCTTGCTGATGCTGTCCGCGTCGATCTCCCAGTGCTCCAGCGTCAGCAACCTGGCGATAAACCGGTACTCGACCAGCTGGTCATCGCCGCGCACGACGTAGTGCCCGGCCGGCTGCGGCTCCGGAGAAATCAGGCGCTCGTGCGCGAACTCGGCAAGCGCTTTGCGTACGAGCAGCCGGTTGGCGCGCTCCCAATGCTCGGGAGTCAGATGCGCGGCAGCGGCCTGCGGCGGGTCGAGATTCGTGGTCATCGGGATGCTCCTTCGTTCGCGGTCGCAGTGTTCGAACGCGCCGCGCGGTACTGCTCGCGGGTGCAGGTGCTGAGGTAGGCGTCTTTGCTCATTCCCGACAGCCACACGGTCTTGCGGCCCTCGAAACCCACGGCCGCGTTGAGCGCGTGCACGCCCGGATTGCGGACGTCGGGCTCCACCACGACCCGGTTCGCGGACGGATCGGAGAACAGCAGATCCATTACTGTGACCAGGACGGCATGGGTGAACCCGTGCAACGGTTCCTCGGTCGGTGCCACCAGGAAGTGCATGCCGATGTCGCCGTGTTCGAGTTCGAATACCTCGTTCAACTCGCTGTGCACCGGGTCATAGCGCTCGATGAGGAACGCGGGCCGACCGTCGTGCAGACCGAGGAACGCTTCGTGCGAATCCGCCGCATCGATGTCCAGGAACTCTTGTTTGACCTCGTCGAAGTCGGCGCCGTTGAGCAGCCAGAACACCGATTTCGGGTGCGTGAGCCAGCGGTAGAGCAGTTCTGCGTCGGCGTGCGGATCGACGTGCCGCACCGCGAACTCCCCGAGGCTCTTGTCCGCACGGGTGAAGACGATCTCGTTCATGCGGAAGGAACCTCCAGAGATTGGCGGGCCAGAGCCGGAACCCCGAACTCCTGGAATGCGATCGATTCCTCGATCGGGTAGTGCTCGCCGCCCAGCATTTCGCGGATGATGCGCGAGTTGCGGTACGCGGCCATCCCCAGGTCGGGTGCGACGAAGCCGTGGGTGTGCAGTTCGGCGTTCTGCACAAAGATCTCACTGCCCGCGGGGTCGATGCTGTAGTTGCGTCCCACCGCATAGCGACCGCGCTCGTCCCAGGAGATCCGGTCGGTGATCGGTGCGAGGAAGTCCGGCACCTGGTAGCCGTACCCGGTCGCCAGTACGAGTCCCTGGGTGTCGAGTGCGTATTCCTCCCCCTGCTCCTCATGCCGCAGCTCGAGCGTGTACTCCCCCGTCACCGGGTCGTGCCGCGCCCCGGTCAGCGCGGTGTTGGTCAGCAACCGCGTCGGACACGTCCCCCGGCGCTTCTTCACGTACAACAGGTCGAAGATCTCGTCGATCAACGTCGAACTGATGCCCTTGTACAGGTCCTTCTGCGAGGCCAGCAGCCGATCCCGGTTCTCGGTGGGCAGCGCGTGGAAGTAGTCCGAGTAGTCCGGGGAGGTCATCTCCAGGGTGAGCTTGGTGTATTGCAGCGGGAAGAACCGCGCCGACCGAGTGATCCAGTTGAGCCCGTACCCGTACTTGTCGATGTCCTGGAGCAGGTCATAGTAGATTTCGGCCGCGCTCTGCCCGCTGCCGACGATGGTGATGCTGTCCTTGCCTTGCAGCGCGGCTTTGGAGTCCAGGTAACGCGAGTTGTGGATGAAATCACCACCGAGGCCCCGGCACGATTCCGGGATGTGCGGGGGTGTACCGGTCCCGAGTACCAACCTCCTGCCCCGGTGGGTGAGCTGCTGTCCGGTCGCGTACTCGATGGTGCGAACCAGGTACTTCTCGTCGCGTTCGTCGTACTCGATCTTCTCGACGCGCTGTCCGAAGCGGACGGTACCGAGCTGGCTCGCCGCCCAGCGGCAGTAGTCGTTGTACTCCTCGCGCAGCGGGTAGAAGCTCTCGCGAATGTAGAACGAGTAGAGGTACCCGGATTGCTTGAGGTAGTTTAAGAAGGACAGTGGTGAGGTCGGATCGGCCATGGTGACCAGGTCCGCCATGAACGGCGTTTGGACGGTGCTGTTCTCCAGCATCATTCCCGGATGCCAGTCGAACTCGGGTTTGCTCTCCAGAAACAGCTTGTCCAGCTCGGCGACGGGTTCGGTCAGGCAGGCCAGCCCGAGGTTGAACGGGCCGAGCCCGACAGCGATGAAGTCGTGCGTGGTCAACGAGATCTTCTTTCTGCTCGATCAGCTGGCCCGGGGACGGGCGAGTTCCCGGTCGTCGGCGTGCTGGGTCAGGAACTGGCGGGCATGGTCGGCGATGAGCTCCAAGACCTCCGCGACTTCCTCCACCGAGGTCTGCGGGTTGAGCAGCGTCATCTTCAGGTAGTGGCCGCCGTCGACGACCGTGCCCGCGACGACGGCTTCTCCGGAGCCGAACAGTGATTCGCGAACGTGCAGGTTGAGCTGGTCGCAGAATTCGGGCGCGGCTCCGACCGACGGAACGTAACGGAACACCAGTGTGCTCAGGTCGGACTTGGTGACAACCTCGAAGCGGGGGTCGTCGGCGAGTAGTTTCCAGGTCGCTGCCGCGAGGTCCACCACGTCGTCGAACAGGTCCCCGATCGCGTCCGCACCCATGATCCGTAGCGTGAGCCAGAGTTTGAGGGCATCGAAGCGGCGCGTCGTCTGGATGCTCTTGTCCACCTGGTTCGGAATGCGTTTGGCGACACTTCGCTCCGGGTTGAGGTAGTCGGCGTGGTAGGTCACATGGCGCAACGTTGTTCGATCGCGCAGCAGGACCGCACTGGAGCTCACCGGTTGGAAAAAGGACTTGTGATAGTCCACTGTGACCGAGTTCGCGCGCTCGATTCCGTCTACGAGGTGCCGCCGCCGGCGCGATACCAGCACGCCGCAGCCGTAGGCGGCGTCCACGTGCAGCCACACACCGAACCGCGCGCAGAGGTCAGCGGTCGCGTGCAGCGGGTCGATGCTGCCGAAGTCGGTCGTTCCCGCGGTGGCGACCACTGCCATGACGATCAGGCCCTCCCGCCGACAGCGCTCGAGCTCGGCAGCGACCACGTCCGTGCGCATCCGCTTGGCGGAATCGCACGGCACGGAAATCACGGAATCGCGCCCCAACCCGAGCAGGGCAGCGGACTTCGAGACGCTGAAGTGACTGCACTCCGAGCTGATGATGCGCAGCTGCGACAGGACTTCCTCCCGCCCTCGCCCGGTGTCCCGCTCCGCCGAAACACAGGCCTCGTCGCGGGCCAGAGCGAACGCTTGCAGGTTGGACTGGGTACCGCCGCTGGTGAAGATGCCATCGGCCTGGTTGCCGAACCCGATGCGCTCGGCCGTCCACTCGATCAGTCGTCGCTCCATGAGCGTGCCGCCCATGCTCTGGTCCCAGGTGTCCAGCGAGGAGTTGACCGACGAGAGGACGGCCTCCCCGAGCAGCGCGGGAATCACCACCGGACAGTTGAGGTGGCCCAGGTAGCGCGGATGGTGGAAGTACACCGCGTCCCGGAGGTAGATGTTCTCCAGCTCGTCGAGAGCCGCGTTCGTGTCGTGCAGCGGCGCGTTCAGATCGATTGCGGACACGACCGGTTCCAACTGCGCGGCCGACCGGCCCGTGACGGGACGGTCGGCGCTCGCGACCTTGCTTGCCACCCGTTCAACCCCGCCGCGGACAGATCGCCGGTATTCCGCCACGTTCCGCTCGTTGAGCAGATAGGCCTTGCGGTCCGCTTTGCGATGCGGGGCCCCGGCGGTCGAATCCTCTGCCGGATTCGCGAGGGAACTCATGAACTGTCTCCTCCTCAATCGACCTGCGCCACGTGGACGTGGCAAGCGAACGGGCACGAGAACTGCGGGCAAACCCGCGCACGTGTGGCACGCACCGGCGCAGCGGTGCCCGCGCCACCGACGCTCACGGCATCGCGGTGATCCGTTCCTCGCGTCCTTTCCCTTGTGACGAGCACGCGGGAACATTGACCGTAGACAAGGTAAGGCTAACCTTTGCTTTTCGTTGTGGGACTCAACCAGATTTCAAAGTGGAAGTAAAGGAGGCGTGGATCACTCCGGCGAAAGCCCGAACGGCACGACGCTCCGTCTCCGCAGCCGCACCCCGCCCGCGATCAGCAGAACGATGGCTTCGCCAAAAGCCTCGGCCAGAAACTGATCGACCAGCAGTTTCACCGACCACCAACAGCAACCGGACCAACTCCGTCCCGCCTTGAAGCTCGACACCCATCCCGCGTCGAACCCCTCGGCAGCAAATTCGCCGCGATTGCACCGAGAGCTCGACACAACCGGACCGGGGCGGGGCGAAGTCCGACACATCGCCGGATCGGGCGGCACCCCCGAAGCTGCGACCGCCGCGAACTTAGCTTAGGCTAAGCTATGGGACATCTCGGGAAGCGAGAGCTACGGAGGTCACGGAATGACGCAGGTTCGCCCGGTCAAGCCACGCGAGGACCGGCACGCGCCGGTTTACCGGATGTTCGTGGTACGGGTGGCGCGCACTCAACGACTCGGCCCCAGCTTTGCCCGAGTGACCTTCACCGGCGACTGCCTGCGCGAATTCGGGGCAGGCGGCGACGATCAACGCATCAAGCTGATGCTGCCACGTCCTGGAAGGACGGTCGCCGACGTCCCGGACGGCGAGGACTGGTACCCGACCTGGCAGGGGATGCCGGAGGAGGTGCGTCCGACCATGCGCACCTACACGGTCCGCGCTTACCGACCGGAGGTAGCCGAGATCGACATCGACTTCGTTCTGCACGGGGTCGATGACGGCCACGGCGGGCCGGCGTCGACGTGGGCCGCGATGTCCGAGCCGGGTGACACCGTTGCCTTGCTCGGACCCGACCGCATGGGCAGCGGTCGCATGTGGGGGTGTGAATGGAATCCGCCCACGACCGCGAAGAGCTTCCTGCTGGCCGGCGACGAGACGGCCGTGCCCGCCGTAGCCTCCATTGTGGAATCCCTTCCACGCGATGCGCGCGGCATCGTCTGCGTCGAAGTCCCGGCGGCGGGCGACATCCAATGGTGGAATCCGCCGGAGGGGGTCGAGATCCGGTGGTCCAACCGGCAGCACGTGGCGACTCCGCACGGAGCTCTGCTGGAAACGACCGTGACGAGCGCATTGGACGAACTGTGCGACGTTCGCCGCCCGACCGTCGAAGATTGGGACGAACCAGAGGCCGTCTCGAACCTGCTGTGGGACGTGCCGGAGCAACGCGGTCCGGTAGATGCGGCGAGCGGCGAACTCTACGGCTGGATTGCCGGGGAATCCACCGTGATCAAGCGGCTGCGGAGGCTGATGGTCAGCGACTTCGGCCTGCCGAAGAGCGCTGTAGCGTTCATGGGCTACTGGCGACGCTGAAGACCCTGTTTCTGGCTGGTCGACGTCGTGATCGATGGTTGACGGCCCACCCCCACCACCCTCCTGGAGCGGCAGGGGTGTCAGGCCAATGGCGGTTCCCATCAGTCACCGCTCCCGACCGGCCGAGTACCGTGTCGCTGCAGCCCGGTCGTCAGCTCGGGTGGCCAACTCGGGTGGCGATCGTTCCGGTCAGTAGTCGGCGTCGTCGTAGAGGACCACGCCACGGAGGTTCTTGCCCTCCCGCATGTCCTGGTACCCGGTATTGATCTCTTCGAGCCGATAGGTGGTCGTGACCAGCTCGTCGAGTTTGAGCATGCCTTCCCGGTACAACTCCAGCAGTCGTGGAATCTGGGTGCGGGGACTCACCCCACCGAAGATCGCGCCCTGCACGCGCTTCTGCAGCAAGCTCAGCTCGAACAGGTTGACCGAAGCATCGGTCGCTTGCGCATCGCCCATACCGGTGACGACGACCTGACCACCCTTCGCCGTCAGCGCCAGCGCGGGCTGCAGGTGCTCACCTTCGACCACGCCCATGGTCAGAATCGTGGGGTTCGCGTTCTGGCCCCAAGTCATCTCCATGATCGGCTCGGCGGCTTCTTCCATCGACGTGAAGGTGTGTGTGGCACCCAGTTCCAGAGCCTTCTTCCGCTTGAACTCCACCGGGTCGATCGCGACCACGTGGCGAGCACCCGACGCAGCCGCTCCCTGCACTGCATTGATGCCGACTCCGCCGATACCCACGACCACCACCGTGTCGCCGGCACGCACATCACCGATCTCCGTGGCCGAACCCCAGCCGGTGGAGACGCCACAGCCCAACAGCGCCGCCTTGTCCAACGGAATGTCGTCCTCGATCTTCATCACGGACGCCTGGTTGACGGTCACGTACGGTGCGAACGTTCCCAACAGGCACATGGGCACGGCAGGAGCGCCGCGCAGGTGCATCCGGTGCGTTCCATCCGAAATCGCCTGGCCGCTGAGCAGATACGCACCCGCATCGCACAAGTTCTGCAGTCCGCGAGCGCACGATCTGCACGTCCCGCAGCCGGGAATGAACGTGAGCACCACGTGGTCGCCCTCATTGAGGCCGGAGACCTCAGGGCCGACCTTGGTGACCACACCCGCACCTTCATGTCCTCCCACCGCGGGGTAGAACGGAATCGGAGTCGCACCGGTGCGCAAGTGTTCGTCGGAGTGGCACAATCCCGAAGCCGTGAGCCGCACCTGAAGCTCACCGGCAACCGGATCTCCTAGGTCGATCTCGTCGATTTCCCAATCCTTGCCTGGCCCGTGCAGCACGGCGGCTTTGGTCTTCATATCCACTCCTCATTGAATGGTTCAGACGATCGAGCGGGAAGGCATCGCGACATCTGGCCTTCAGAGCATGGAAAGTCAACGGGAACCAGTCAAGGCTCCATCTCGTGCCGAGTCGGTTCGCCACGCACCACGGTTGTCTCCACGAGTACACCCGGTCCGGGCGAAAACCGGCGATCGGCCCGCGGTAGGACACGACCCAGGCTCGCAAGCTCCGAGCGATGTGGACTCGCTGATGCCACGTGCGGAACGCTTGACGAGCCATCGTCGATCACCTCAACGAGTCATTGGTGAACTGTGGACGCAGTGGCTCGATCGTGCGCTCTCGCACGCAGCCGAACCAGACCCCGGTTCCGTAGGCCAGATCGTCGAACACGCGCAAAACGAGCCAGCGCGGCCCCTTGCCCGTCGACTCGATGAAGCACGGAAGCAGGGCGGCCAGCATGGCCACTCGCGCGGTCTTGTTGAACGGCGCGGCCACCGCGACGAGTGGCCACCAGGCGCGTCGGGTGGCTTCGGCGAGGATCCTCCCGGCCCCAAAGTGCCCTAGGCTCGCCAACCGCAGCGCCTCGATGGCGGGAAGGCCCCGGGAACGCAGCTTGCGGGGGAACAGGGCGGTGGTCACCCCTGCCATCACCAGTGCGAGCACGGGGTGCCCGAACACCAGTAGTCCCCAGGAGAGCGCGCTCCACCGTGAGACCTTCGCGCAGGAGAGCAGGCCGGTATGGCGGCGGGACAGAGGGGCTGCCGAGGTGCCGTAGTCGAATCGCTGGCGCATCCACTGCAGCAGTCCGGTACGCGGCTCGTGCCATGCGACCGACGCCGGTGCATACCGGACGGTGCCGCCACGCGCGATCAGTCGCCATACGAGGTCGACGTCCTCGCCGAACCGCAGCCGCTGGTCGAAACCGCTCACTTCCTCGAGAGCACGCCGACGCACGACGAGTGCGGCACTGGGTACGTAGCTGACGCGGCTCATCGGGCGGACGGGAGCGGGCTGGTCGCCGATATCCAGACTGGACTGATCCACCTCGTATCGAGCCAGGGACCGCGCGCCGAAAACGCTCCGGACCCGCGGTGCGACAGCGACGACTTCGGGATCCGCGAACTGTGCGAGCACGTGGTCCAACCACCCGTCCTCCGGGACCACGTCCGAATCGACGAAGGCGACGAGTTCGGTCCGCGCACGGCGCCATCCGGCGTTGCGTGCGACCGCCGGCCCCATCGGTTTCTCGTTGCGCAGCGCGGCTTCCGGTATCGGTTCGGCCGAACCGTCGTCCACGACGATCCGTTCGGTGATTTCCTCGGTGGCAGCCAGCAACCGGCGCAGCCCGGAGGTGTTGTCCTTCACCGGCGAGACTAGTGTGACATCTGCGAGGTTGAACGGGCCTTCGGGCGGTGCGGGGTGAACAACTCCGGCCTGGAGCAACCGTCGGGCCAGCCGCTGCTCAGCCGCGTTCCCGGTGAGCGGCTCACCGTTGCTCCAACGGTCGAAAGTGGACGCCCCTCGCGCTCCGAGTTTCACCAGTCGAAGCGGGGAACCGCCGATCAAAACCGCGCCATCCGCGAACCGTCGCACCGAGTGATCCGGAGCCAGGATCGTGCCGGGTGGCAGATCCGTGGAATCGGAATCCTCTCGGCCACTCATACGGTGAACCCGCCGTCCGCGTGAACGACGGTGCCCGTAATCGCAGACGCTTCCGGGGAGCACAGGAAGCACACCGCCGCGGCCACTTCGTCGGGATCGAGGAGGCGTTCGGTGATCTGGTGCTGGGCGAACTCCTCGACATCGGGCAGCCCATAGAGGCCCGCAGTCGCGTCGAGCATATCGGTACGCGTCGAGCCGGGTGAGACCGCCGTCGCGCAAATGCCCGTACCCCGGAGATCGGTCGCGAGCCCGCGGATCAAGCCGACCACGGCGTGCTTAGCAGCGTTGTACGAGGTCAGCCGCCACAATCCGCGGTGCGCCGCGGCCGAGGCGAGAGCCACGAACCGTCCGTTCCGCGGCTGCGGGCGACGTAGCATCGCCGGAACAGCGGCCCGCGCGAGGTTGGCCACTCCTGTCACGCCGGTCGAGAACAGCACGTCCCACTCTGATTCATCGGCCTCCCAGAACGGCTTGCCGCCTGCCATCAGCGCGGCGGCTCCGACGGCCGCGTCGAGCCCGCCGAAGCGTCGCTCGGCCAGCGACACCACCTCTCGCATCGCTTCGGCGTCGCGGACGTCGGCGACGGCGTCGACCACTTTTCCGGGATGTTCCCGGGCGAGTTCGGCGAGCTGGTCCCCGGTGGCCAGCGAGTAGTCGACGCCCGGATCATCGGCACAACGATCGACGGCGACTACGCACCAGCCGGTGGTGACCAGTCTCCGAACCACGGCGGCACCGATACCGCGCGCGGCACCGGTGACCACGGCGACCCTGGGTTCGGTCATCCGGACACCCTCTCGCAATCCACCGGGTAAGGGTGGCTCCGTACCCACGATCCCGCAGGTCCGTTCGTCATGCGCAACCACCGTGCTGGTCCAATGGCGAGGCGCGCCTCACGTGCTCGCCTCTTTCGAAACATGCCCCAAGTACCCCCCTCCCGTGATCCGCCACTCGGTCACCGCTGCCACGAGCCGGTCGACCATGTCGCCGAGCATCTCCTCGCCTTCCTCGGCGGAGCTGCCCGCCGGATCGCCGAGCACTCCGTTCGGACTGACCTCGAGCACCCCGCCGCCGGTGAGCTCGGGCAGCAGCTCTCGGAGTGGCTCGGTCCGCCCCGCGCGAGCGCGTTCTCCCCACACCGACTCGGGGCGCAGGGCCGACATCAGCGATGTCTCGCTACGACCGGCATGTGCGTCGCCCCCCGTGGCACCGCAATGCCACCACGCCACCTCCCGCCCCTCCTGGCGCAACCGGGAGACGGCCCGCCGCACGCTCGCGACGTTGCCGCCATGACCATTGACGACAACTATCCGGTATGCCCACCGGCTCATCGAGCGTCCGAGTTCCACCAGCACGAGCTCCAATGCCTCGTGTCCGATGGAGACGGTTCCGGGAAAGCCCTCGTGTTCCCCGCTCGCCCCGTACGGCTGGCTCGGCGCGAGGAACACGTCGGTTCCAGGTGCCAGTGCGGACACGGCACGTCCGGCGACGGCATGCGCGATCGACGAGTCGGTGTCGAGCGGTAGGTGTGGACCGTGCTGCTCACACGCGCCGAGCGGCAGCAGCACCGTCGGATGCCGATCGACGAGATCCGGCCAGCACGAGCTCGCCGGCGAAGTCATCGCCCACCTCCCCTCCGAACGAACGAACCGGAAAACACGCGCGGACTCGCCTCAGCCGGCGCCGATGGTCTCCGCTCCCCCGAACCCGCTCTCGAAGCCGGGCGGGACGACCACATCTGACCGGTCGAGCTCGTGCACCGACGAGCGCCCCAAGCCCAGCAGCCCCGAGTCGATACCACCACGCAGGATGTCGAGCACGTTCTCCACACCCGCCTGGCCGTTTGCCGCCAGACCCCACAGGTAGGCGCGTCCCACCATGACGGCTTTCGCCCCGAGCGCCAGCGCCTTGACCACGTCGCTACCGCGACGGACACCGCCGTCGAGCACCACTTCCACCTGGTCCCCCACCGCCTCCGCGATTCGGGGCAGGGTCCGGATGCTGGCGGGTGTGCCGTCGAGGTTGTTGCCGCCGTGGTTCGACACCGAGATCGCCGTGACGCCCGCATCCACGGCGCGCTTGGCATCATCGACCCGGCCGACTCCCTTGAGCATGAACGGCCCGTCCCACTGCTCACACATCCACCGCACGTCATCCCAGCTCGGCGGGGGCGTGAACATCCATTCGCCGTAGGCGTTGAAGAAGGTGGGCGGAGCATCCTCCCGATTACCACGCACGTTCGGCACCCGCAGGTCGGGAATCTGGCGTTGTTTGGCGAACGCGGCGAACCAGCGCGGGTGGGTCAACGCCTGCGGTGCGTACTTCAGCATCGTCCGCAGGTCCATCTGCTCCGGAATGGCGGGACTGCCCCAATCCCTGCCGTGGGAGAACGACCAGTCGGTCGTCGCGATCATGCCGACCGCGCCTGCATCCCGAGCGCGCTGCATGCGCTGCTCGATCTCGTCGCGCCCGCCCACCCAGTAGGTCTGGAAGAAGGTCTGTGGATTGGCCCTCACAACCTCCTCGACCGGTTTGCTGGCGAAACCGCTCAGCCCCATGGCCGTGCCGCGAGCCGCCGCCGCGCGCGCAACGGCCAGTTCACCATCCGGGTGCACGGCTTGTACCCCGGTCGGCGAGATGATCACGGGGAAGGAAATCGGCTGCCCCATCACGGTAGTGCTCAGATCGCGCTCGTGCTGCAGGCCCGCCACGTGCGGAGCGAATCCCAATTCGGTGAACGCCGCCTGGTTGTCCCGCAGCGTCACACCCTTCTCCGAACCGGCGACCAGTGCACCGTACACCGACCACGGCAACCGCTTGCGTGCACGACGCTGCGCTTCTGCCACGGTTTCGAACCAGTCGTTGCCCATGGCTAGACCTTCCTTTCATAACGAACAACAATTCCGACCCAGCCGAATCCTCCGACGAGTGGGCTCAGGTCATTCCGGCGATCGGACTCTCGTCGCAGGCCCGCTCCGGCCGCCGGATCGAGGGAAGTCCCAGCAGGACCTGCTGCTTCTGCGCGCTGGGCTTCGAGTGGTCCTGCGCCGGTCTCGGCGAGTGCTCCGGGTCTACCTCGGCCAACGCCGCCGCACCATGCCCCTTGACGCATTCCGGGTCCGGACCGTCCAGCGGCAGGCCGGTGAAGAACTTCGCGGCCATGCAACCGCCCTGACAGGCGTCGTAGGCCGAACACGACAGGCACGCTCCGCCGGTCTGCGGCTGACGCAGGTCCTTGAACAATTCGGATTCTCGCCACACCAAGCCGAATCCGGCGTCGCGAACATTGCCGCCGTGGAAGGTATCGTGAATGGCGAACGGACACGCGTAGACATCACCGACCGGGTCGATCAGGCACACCACCCGGCCCGCCCCGCACAGGTTCAGCCCCGGCAACGGTTCCGAACCGAGCGCGTTGAGGTGGAAGAACGAGTCGCCCGTGAGCACGTTCTCCCCGTTGTCCAACAACCAGCGGTAGATCGTCCACTGCTGCTCGGCCGTGGGATGCAACTCGTCCCACACATCCGCGCCGCGACCCGACGGCCGCAACCGGGTGATCCGCAGCTGCGCGTCAAACCCATCGGCTATGCGCTTGAACTCGTCGAGCTGATCGACGTTCTGACTGGTCATTACCACCGAGATCTTGAAGCCACGCATGCCCGCGGCAGCCAGGTTCTCCATCGCACGCATCGCCGTGTCATAGGAACCCGGCCCGCGGACGGCATCGTTGACCTCGGGAGTGGCACCGTCCAACGAGATCTGCACGTCCACGTAGTCCGTGGCGGCCAACCTGCGGGCTCGTTCCGCGGTGATCCGGAAACCGTTGGTGGAGAACTTGATTCCCACGTGGTGCGCCACGGCGTAGTCGAGCAATTCCCAGAAGTCGTCCCGAACGGTCGGCTCTCCCCCGCCCACGTTCACGTAGAAGACCTGCATCCGTTCGAGCTCGTCGATCACCTTCTTGATCTCGTTCGTGCTCAACTCATCCGGGTCGCGACGCCCCGAAGAAGACAGGCAATGCGCGCAGGACAGATTGCACGCGTAGGTCCACTCCCAGGTCAGGCAGATCGGCGATTCCAACCCGAACTTGAACTGCTCGACCAGCGGCAGGACAGCCGGCTCGGCACTCGTAATCGACGGTTCCGACGTCGCCGGAGCCGAATTCCTCTCGACAGCACTCGTCATGGGCCTGGCCCTTCGTCAAACGTAGTGATGTTCGGTCAGGCGGACACGATCATGTCCGTACGGGCGAGCGAGGCCAGCGCCCGCAAATAGCTGGCGCGCTGTCCTTCGGCCATATCACCGGATTCGACGGCCGCACGCGCGGACGCATGGTCTTCCAAGCTCCGCACGATCGCGACCAGCCGAGGAGATTTGAGAAAGGACAACTTGCGATTGCCGAAGTGATAAGCCAACGCTCCGAAGGACTCCGGCCGCAGGGACACGTTCGGACTCAACCGGTAGCGGCGCTCCGGGTCGAATGCACCGTCCCGCGCACCCGACGAGGCATCGACCTCATCGGAAACACGGTCATCAATAGACACCGCACATCCCGTCGATCGAGACTTCCTCTACGAGCAAGTCCTCCTCAACGGCCTCTTCGTTCGACGCCTCGACATGGTTGGAGTCACTCATGGAAAGCTCAACCCCTCTACAACTGATCATGTGATGACGCACACCACAATAATGGCATCCCGTGTCACAATGGAAGGGTTATGACGAGAGAAACTTCGAAACACTCCTTCGAAGCAACGAACGGACCGGGCAGGCGCCCGTCGACCAGCCGCGAGGAACTCGAGAAGGTCGCGTTCGACCTCTTCCGGCACCACGGGTTCGACGCCACCACCGTCGATGCGATTGCCCGCGCGGCCGGAGTCGGGCGACGAACGTTCTTCCGGTACTACGACTCCAAGAACGACGTGGCCTGGGGAAACTTCACCGAGCAGCTGGACCTCATGCGCGATCGGTTCCTCGCCTGCCCGGACGATCAGCCGCTGATGGAGGCGCTGCGCACGGTCGTCGTCGAGTTCAACCGAGTCGACCCCGCCGAAGCACAACGGCACCGACACCGCCTCGAACTGATCCTGCAAGTGCCCGCGCTGCAGGCGCACTCAACTCTGCGCTATGCCGAGTGGCGCACGATCGTCGCCGAGTTCGTAGCCCGCCGACGCGGCGAACCGACGGATGCGCTGGTGCCGCAAACGGCCGCCTATGCGTGCTTGGGAGCGGCACTGGCCGCGTACGAGGAATGGCTCCATCACCCGGAGGCGGAGCTCTGCGACGTCATCGACTCCGCCATGCGCCATCTCGCCACGGGTTTCGCCCTGGACTGACAGCCGCCGAGCGGGAATCCGACTCAACCGTGCCCCGAACACCCGCATCAATATCCGAAGACACCGGGCATCCTCCGCCGCCGGTCAGCCGGGGATGCGGATGCCGTACTGGGCGATCTTGCGATAGATCGTCGCCCGGCTCATGCCGAGGATCTCCGCGGCGCGGGTCACCGTGGTTTCCGGCTCGGACAGGCAACGGACGATCTCGTCGCGCTCGAGGGTTTCGATCCGGGTCAGCGTGCGAGTTGGCCCACACAGCACCTCGGGAGCCAAGTGCCGGGTGTCCACGACGTCGCTCCTGGTAGCCGCCTCGCGGACGACTCGCCGGAGCTGCTCGACGTTGTCCGGCCAGTGGTAGGTGCGCAGCGCGCGGACCGCCGCAGGAGTGAACCGGACGTCACGGCCACGAGCTCGCTTGCCCAGGCACTCCGCCAACGGCAGGATGTCGTCCGGCCGACGCCGCAGCGGCGGCAGCTCCACCACCGCGTCAACCAGCCCGGACAACGCGTCCGGGATCGCCGTCGCTTCACGCGCGGTAACCGTCAGCGGTCGCCGGGCCTGAGCCGCGACGATCCCGGCGAGCTCGGTCGCGCCCCACAGCGGCAGGACGTCGACCCGAGCGGCGATGATGCTGGTGTTGTCCTTGCCCAGCTCGGGAGTCCAGAGTGCGAGCCACGACTCGGTGTCCTGCGGACCCGGTGGTCGGGCATTGAGGATTCGATCATGCTTCTGCGTACGGCGTAGCGCCGTGCCCAACAACGCGGTTTTGCCTGCTCCCGGCTCCCCGACGACCGCGACCGACCGTCCGGTGGTCAGCGCCGCCTCGACCTCGGTCAGTGCGACCTGCCACTGCCCCGACAGTTCCGGCTCGGGCTCGGACTCCGGTCGTGTCGCGTACACCCGGAAGACCTCGCCACGAGGGGTGGGGCGCGGTCGCATGCCGTGACCACGGGACAACATCAACGCCGAGGTGTGTCCGGCCGCCGTCTGCGCCAGGGCGAGCAGCAGGTTCGCGGACCTCTGCGACCAGGTGGTCAGGTTGACGCTCCCGAGCAATCCCCCGTGCACGGGATCCAGCACCGGGACTGCCGCGCAGGTGTAGTCCCACAGGGCAGTGCAGTAATGCTCGTCGCCGCTGACCAGCGAGGGAGCCCTGTCGGCCAGCGCGAGGCCGAGCCCGTTGGTGCCGGCCTCCCGTTCGGAAAAGGCGAACCCGGGCGCGAGGTAGGTCTTGTCGAGGGCCCCGACCAACGCGCGATCGTGGCAGTTCCGGCTGAGCACGTGGCCGCCGTCGTCGGTCAGCATCAGGCTGACGGGCTCATTCACGAGCGTCTCGTGCAGGCCGCGCAGGACCTCCTGGCCGCACTGGAAGAACAGCGACTCATCGTCGACGGCACCGGTGAAGACCGGGCCGACCTGCTCCAACGGCGCCCCGTAGTCCTGGCTCCGACGCCACGACGCCGATAGCCGCGTCGGGGCGACCGGCGCACCGCCCACTCGGGCCGGCTCAACAAGCTCATCCATCTGCGCACCTCCTTGTACGCCCAGCTGGGCCAGCACCGACTGTGGCACAGCCAACACGCAGTTGAGTGTGACCGGAGTCTCAAATTGAGACGCCGAGTCGCCCTGCGGTCGGCTCCCCGTTGTCTAACGTCCCCAGCCAGAACGAACCGAGATCGCCCTCGTTGAGGAGGAACAGCGATGTACTCGAAGAACGGCGAGTCCTACTTCATCGTCGACGCCCACGTCGCCCTGTGGGACGCCCGACCGGAGAACCAGCGCAACATCCACGGCAAGCAGTTCATCGACTGCTTTTACGACTACCACCGGAACCTGAGCCCGGATTCCGAGACGTGGCCCTACAAGGAGTTCCTCTACCAGGGCAGCGAGAGGCTCATGCGAGACCTGTTCGACGACGGCTACGTCGACCACGCGATCTTCCAACCCGCCCTGCTCGGTGAGTTCTACGAGCGCGGCTTCGGGCAGACCGAGCAGTCCTTCGCACTCGCGAGCGCACACCCGGACAAGCTCACCTACAACCACTGCTGGGATCCGCGCTTCGGCGAGGCCGGACTCGACCAGCTGCGCGCGGACGCCGAACGCTTCCGACTCAAGGGCTGCAAGCTCTACACCGCCGAGTGGCACGGCGAATCGCGCGGCTGGAAGCTCGACGACCCGTGGTCGTACCGCTACCTGGAGATGGCCCGGGAGCTGGGCATTCGCAACATCCACATTCACAAGGGGCCGACGATCCGGCCACTCGATCTGGACGCGTTCAACGTCGCCGACGTCGACAAGGTCGCCACGGACTTCCCGGACATGAACTTCGTGATCGAGCACTGCGGGCTGCCACGCTTGGAGGACTTCTGCTGGATCGCCACCCAGGAACCGAACGTGCACGCGGGACTCGCTGTGGCGATCCCGTTTATGCACACCCGGCCGCGATACTTCGCCGAGATCATCGGAGAGCTGCTGTACTGGCTCGACGAGGACCGCATCCAGTTCTCCAGCGACTACGCACTGTGGACGCCGCGGTGGCTGGTGGAACGGTTCGTGGACTTCCAGATCCCGGAGGACATGACCGAATACGCACCGCTGACCACGGCGCAGAAGAAGAAGATCCTCGGGCTCAACGCGGCCGCGATGTACGACATCCCCGTACCGACGGAGCTGCAGTTGGCCGAACCGCGAACCACGGCGGCAGCCTGATATGCGCAGCCCGGAACAGGACGCCTTCACCGCCCTCGGTGCCGTGGTCGACCCCGAGCTGGACGAGCCGATCACCGACCTCGGCTTCGTCCGCTCGCTCGACGTCGACGGCGATTCGGTCACCGTGCACCTGCGGCTGCCCACCTCGTTCTGCGCACCGAACTTCGCGTACCTGATGGCCTCGGACGCCAAGGACGTGCTCACCGAGCTGCCGTGGACGCGCGCGGTCACCGTCGAGCTCGACGACCACCACGACTCCGAGGTGATCAACCGCGGCCTCGCCGTCGACGCCGGCTATCGCGGCACGTTCGGCGACGAGGCCGGACAGAACCTCGACGAACTGCGGTTCACGTTCCGCCGCAAGGCGCACACAGCCGCGATGGAACGGGTACTGACCGGGATGCTGCGCGCCGACCCGAGCCTCGCCGAGGATGACCTGCACAACATCACCTTCGCCGACCTGCCCGACAACGACGCCGCCCGGGCTCTGCGGCGTCGCCGCTCCGCCCTCGGACTCGAAACCGGCCCCGAACGGCCGGTGCTGGTCGACGAGCACGGCAGGCCGTACCAGCCCGAGGAGGTCCCGTTGCGGCTGCGGTGGGCGCGCTCCACGCGCATCTCGATCGACGGCAACTCGCACTTCTGCCGGGGACTGCTGCGCACCCGGTACCCCGACGAACCCCTCGACATCAAGGAGAACACCACATGAAGGCCGTACAGGTCGTCGGCTACCACCGGAAGCCGGAGATGACCGAGGTTCCCGCACCGACCATCGTCGGACCGCACGACGTGATCGTCAAGATCGGCGGCGCCGGGGTCTGCCGGACCGACATCCACATCCTCGAAGGACAGTGGAAGGACAAGTCCGGTGTGACGCTGCCTTACACGATCGGACACGAGAACGCGGGCTGGGTCGAGTCGGTCGGCAGTGCGGTAACGAACGTGACCGAAGGGGACAAGGTCATCGTTCACCCGCTGATCACGTGCGGACTGTGCCGCCCCTGCCGCTCGGGCGACGACGTGCACTGCACGCAGTCGCAGTTTCCCGGGATCGACACCCACGGTGGGTACGCGGAATACCTCCGGACTTCGGCCCGCAGCGTCGTCCAGCTCGACGACGGGCTTGAACCCGCCGATGTCGCCGCCCTCGCCGACGCGGGGCTGACCGCCTACCACTCGGTGGCCAAGGCGACGACACGACTCACTCCCCGGGACCGGTGTGTCGTGATCGGTGCGGGCGGGTTGGGGCACATCGGCATCCAGGTGCTGAAGGCGATGACGGCCGCCGAGATCGTCGTCGTCGACCGCAGCCCGGAAGCGGTCGAGCTCGCCCTGCTGATCGGGGCGGATCGGGGAATCGTGGCCGACGGTACTCACGTCGACCGGGTTTTGGAGCTGACCGGCGGACAGGGCGCCAAGGTCGTGATCGATTTCGTCGGCGAGGGCGGTAGCACCCGCGAGGGCCTGCGCATGCTCCGCCGGGCGGGTGACTACCACGTAGTCGGCTACGGGGAGAACCTCGACGTCCCGACGATCGACCTGATCTCGACCGAACGCAACGTGGTGGGCAACCTGGTCGGGAACTACAACGACCTGTGCGAATTGATGGAGCTGGCCGCACGCGGCCTGGTCACCCTGCACACCCGCCGCTACGCACTGGACGACTTCCAGACCGCGATCGACGATCTGGACTCCGGCCGGGTCCGCGGCCGCGCGATCCTCGTCCCCTGACCGAGGACGTGACGCGAAACCGCCTTCGCACGGCGCTCACCCGTTCGATGGGCACGGCGGTATGGCCGCCGCCGTGAGACCCGTCCGAGCCATCAGCGGTGCGCCCAACCCGCCCAGCCCCGAGAATCAGCCAAGGCGAAACGAATCCGCGCGAGCACCCCGGCGAATCGAACCGGAATGCGATGCGGCTTCTTCTCCGCATCGCCGGAAGGGCGTCCGAAAGTGGTCGCGGCCCGCGCTCGGGACGCGGACGGTGATCCAGTTCGGAACGCCGTTCGAGGCCCGCCCCCGAACGAGAAGCCGATACCAGGCACACCAGCACAACCCATCGAGGAGAAACCGATGATCTTCATTACCGCGAAATTCCGGGTCAAGCCCGAATACGCCGACCAGTGGCCCAATATCGCCGATGCCTTCACGCAGGCAACCCGCGGTGAACCGGGGTGCCTCTGGTACGAGTGGTCCCGCAGCCTCAAGGCCCCGAACGAGTACGTGCTGGTCGAGGCCTTCCGCGATGACGAAGCCGGTTCCGCGCACGTCAACTCCGAGCACTTCAAGTACGCGCAGGAAACGCTGCCCGCATATCTGGTGGAGACACCACGGGTCATCAATACGAAGCTGGATCAGGACGACTGGTCCCTTCTCGGTGAAATGTCCGTGCAGAACCAGAGCTAACCATTTTCCACAAGAGAAGAATTCGGAGGAACTTTCATGGTCGCACGGGAAGAATCGTCCCGGACCGCACTCGTCACAGGGGCCGCCAGAGGTATCGGCAAAGGCATCGCACTGCGACTCGCCGCCGACGGCCTCGACGTCGCCGTCAACGATGTCGAGGACCACAACGACGAACTTCAAGGCGTCGCGGACGAGATCACCTCGATGGGTAGGCGTTCGACGACCATCCTGGCCGACGTGTCCGACCCGAACGCCGTCCAGACCATGGTCGAGCGCGTGACAAACGAACTCGCACGCCTCGACGTCATGGTGGCCAACGCCGGGATCGCCGATGTGAAGCCGCTGCTGGAAACCTCACCCGAGGACTTCGACCATCTGATGTCGATCAACCTCCGCGGGGTGCATCTCTGCTACACGGCCGCAGCGCGGCAAATGATCGCGCAGGGCACCGGAGGCAAGATCATCGGCGCGGCCTCGATCGTGGCCTACCGGCCGTTCCCCCTGCTCGGAAGCTACTCGGCTTCGAAGTGGGCTGTTCGCGGACTCACCCAAGCGGCCGCGATGGAATGGGCACAGTACGGCATCACGGTCAACGCCTACTGCCCCGGCATCGTCGGAACCGCGATGTGGGACCACATCGACGAGAAACTCGCCGAGAACGAGGGATTGCGCAAGGGCGCGGCGATCGAGAAGTACTCGGAGCTGATTCACCTCGGCCGGGTCTCGGTACCCGAGGACGTGGCCGGGTTTGTTTCCTACCTCGCCTCCAAGGATTCGGACTACATGACCGGGCAGTCGGTGATGATCGACGGCGGTATCCAGTTCTCCTGACCCGTCACGAGAAGGCGTAGGTCCAACGGATCGCGGGGTCGTCACCCAGCAGGGTCGTCTCCCCCGCGATCCGCGACTGCTGTTCTGCACAACAACCACCAGCACCGGGTCGACCGGGAGCAAGAGTCCGGTGCAGAGTCGTCGAACACGGGGCTGCGCTTGCGATGGTGCTCACGGGCACGGAGATACCGGTTCCCAAACCGCATCCGGACGGCCTGCCGGGGTTGTGCGAGCGCGCCGAACTCCTCGGTGGAACGCTGGAACTGCACAGCGAGCCCGGTTCAGGCACCCGGCTGCGGTTGAGAATCCCGTTCACATCGAGCTGAGCGGCTCCCTGTCCTGCTCCATCTCCGGTCCGTACCGCCCTTCGGTCGCGGCGGCGTTGCACCGCGCGCGGTGTGCGAGCGTCGCTTGAGCAGCTCCGACCCTGGTTTGGTCCCCTCGCCACTCGCCGAGCGTGGGTGCCAGGAGCGCGCGCCCGAAGGAGAACGTGAGGCTCCAGTCTTGGCTCTCCCGCTGGTTGAGCGCGTTGAGATGATGGGTGGCGGCTTCGTCGCTCTGCCCGCCCGAGAGGAAAGCGATCCCGGGAACACTCGGTGGCACGCACCTTTGCAAGCAGCGCAACGTCGCGGACACAACGGATTCCGCGTCCGGCTGATCCGGGCATGCCGACCCGGCGAGAACCATGTTGGGCTTGAGCACGATGCCGTCCAACCGCACTCGCTGTGCCTCCAGCTCGGTGAAGACCTGATCGAGGGCGCGTGCGGTCTCCGCTTCGCACCGTTGGAGGGTGTGATCGCCGTCCATCAACACCTCGGGTTCGACGATGGGCACCAGGCCGGCTTCCTGGCACAGGGCGGCATAGCGCGCGAGCGCATGCGAGTTCGCCCGCAGGCACTGGTCGGTGGGCATGTCCGCGCCGATCCGGATGACCGCTCGCCACTTGGCGAAGTGCGCTCCCAGTTCCACGTACTCGGCGAAGCGTTCGCGGAGTCCGTCCAGCCCCTCGGTCACCGTCTCGCCGGCGGACCCCGCCAGCGGCTTCGCTCCGGTATCAACCTTGATCCCGGGGATAACACCCGTCTGACGGGCCGACTCGACGAGCGGTGTTCCGTCGGAGCTCCGCTGCCGGAACGTTTCGTCGAACAGAATGACGCCGCTGATCCACCGGCCCAGTTCGGGAGTGGTGACGATCAACTCCCGGAAACGCCGCCGGGACTCCTCCGTGGTGTCGACACCCACCTCGGCGAGCCGCTTGTTCATCGTGCCGGTGCTCTCGTCGGCCGCGAGGATGCCCTTCCCCGGAGCGACGAGTGCTCGAGCTTTCTCGGCAAGATTATTCACCTCGCCCACCTCCTGATGTGGGACGTTGTTCTCCGAAGTCCGCGGGATGGATTCACTGTGGCTTACACCCGCCGTCACGTCACGCCGAAATCGACACCCACCGGGTGTGCAAGATGCTAAGCATGTCGAGGCGGTGGGGCGTCCCCCTGCCGAGGGGGATGCCGAGGTGAACGGAACTCACCCTCCTCCAGTACGTGGGCGACGAACAACGCCGCAGTGGCCAGCAACCGGCCGGGGCGCGCGAGCACGTACCAATCCCAGGACGAGGAGCCGCCGTTCGGCCAGTTCCCGTCGGACCGCATCCCTCGAGATCAGCGTGACGCCGAGCCCGGCGATGATCGATTCGCGAATCGCCACGTTCGCTCCGACGGTCAGGGTCAGGGGGCGCGTCTCCAGCCTCGCCAGGAGCTCGTCCGTTGCCGCCCGCGTACCGGAACCGGGTTCCCGAAGCAGCCAGGTTTGCCTGCTCAACCAGCTGCCCTGCGACTCCTGCCCCATCCCGGCGGCCAGTTCCGGGGAGCTCACCACCACGAGTTCGTGCGACCGATCGGCTCCGCCAACGGTTCGGGGTCGGCACTCCAGGCCTACCCTCCACATGTGCTTCACGGGCAATCCGGGCACCGGCAAGACCACCGTCACGATGCGGATGGCGGAACTGCTGCACGGGCTCGGTTACCTCCGACGGGGCCAGCTGGTCAGCGCCACACGGGATGATCTCGTCGGGCAATACGTGGGCCACGCCGCGCCGAAGACCAAAGAGGTACTCAAACGTGCGATGGGTGGTGTGCTGCTCATCGATGAGACGTACTACCCGTACCGGGCCGAGAACGAACGTGACTACGGACAAGAAGCCATCGAGATACTCCTGCAGGTAATGGAGGACCGACGCGACGACCTCGTCGTCATCCTGGCCGGTTACAAGGATCGCATGGACACCTTCTTCAGCTCCAATCCCGGGATGGCCTCGCGGGTGGCCCACCACCTCGACTTTCCGGACTTCGGTCGGGAAGAGCTGCGGGAACTGGATCGAACCATGCTCCACCAGGAGGGATACCGGTTCTCCCCCGACGCGGAGGAGACCTTCACCGAATACATCGACGTGCGCATGCGCCAACCGCGTTTCGCCAACGCGCGAAGCGTGCGCAACGCGCTGGACAGGATTCGGCTACGACAGGCCAACCGAATCGTCTCCTCCGGGGACGGCATCGTGCGCAAGACCGACCTGGTCCGCATCGAGGCCGACGACATCAGGCACAGTCGGGTGTTCGCAGAGGAATCCGAGGCACAGTAGCGTGCTCGCGGTGAGCTGGCCCACCGCGCCCTTCGTCGGCGTGCTCGGATACCCGTGCGAGAGGTCGAAACGAATACCCGCTCAGCGAACGAGAACTGTCTTTGAATGCACGGTCCCGGCGTCACAGCTTGAACAGCGGAGTTCGACCGCCCCGCGCGGCTGCACCATCACAATTCGACCTGCAGGCCTGCCCAACCCACCTCGATCCCACGTGCGGCCAACTCGGCACGTTCGGCCGAAGTCTCGTCCAGAATCGGGTTGGTGTTGTTGATGTGGGTGTAGATCGTGCGCGCCTTCAGTTGCGCCAGGACCTCCGCCGAGCCTCCCTCGCCGCTGATCGGCATGTGTCCCATGGAGCGACCGACCCGATCTCCCGTGCCGGCGTGCAGCATCTCGTCGTCCGTCCAGAACGTGCCATCGATGAACACGCAGTCCGCTGTGGACGACTGCGCGTCGATCTCAGGGTCCCACTGCGGAACAGCCGGGGCGTACACCGCTGTACCACCGGTTACTCGGTCCTCCAGTCGGTAGGCTACTTCCCAAACCCGGTCCGGGCTCGCGTTCGCGACATAGCGCGGCGCCTTCTTGCCGGTCGCGAACGGCGTCACCCGCAACCGGTCGTCCAGGTCGATCGGCTTGTCCACCCGCACTCGCCGCCACGACAGGTCCGCGTAGTCGGTGAGCAACCTGCTGACCGGGAAATGCTCGGCAAGCGACTCCAGCACCGGTTCTGTCCCGTAGACGTCCAAGGACGATCCTTCGCGGAGAAGCAGCAGCCCGATCGTGTGGTCGAACTCGGCGTCCGTCAGCAACACTCCCGCAACCGGTGTCTCCCGCGCCCCCGGCCCGGGATGTAGGCGAGAGTCGGAGGCGATCTGGTGATGGACGTCCGGAGTGGCGTTCAGCAGGAACCATCGCTCCCCCTTTCCGGAGACCGCGAGGCATGCGTGCAACGAAGCGGTTTCCGGATGTTCGCGAGCCCTACGACATCCAGCACAAGCACAGTTCCATTGTGGATACCCACCACCGGCCGCGACGCCCAAACAATGGATCAGCACAACTACTCCCGCCCCGCCGTTCCCGGGGAACTCTCACGTGGAGTCCCTGATTCATTGTGGTACGTCGAGGCTACCTGCCGTGGGAGGCACCGTGGGGGTGTCGCAACCACCCGGTGTATCTCCAGAACAACCCGGGTCGGCGACAAGCTCGATGTTGTACGGCGGACCACCAGCCCGGTTGCTTCCCGATTTCTCCGGTAGCTGCTCAGTTACCCGAAGGTGACATTGATGCGCTGCCGGTATTGAAGGATGCCACATCGGTGTTGGACCTGCATCGATATTGCCGCTTACGGTCGAAGCCGACCAACACATGGTGACCCCGGACACACCCGAAAGCTGGGAATGGCAGTCGTCCGCCACGACTCCCGCCACTACCTGTCCGACCGCACACCTCGCAGCAGACAACCGCCGCACAAACTCCCACGGATTCGAGCATCGCCGTACCGGACTCACGATTCCACTCGTGCTCCATTCATGAGAAAGCACGTTCGCCGCACCACTCATTCCGTCCACCAATCGCTGTTGGCGCAACAATTTCGCACCCGAACACGTTCCACCAGGAGGAATCGATGTCGGAACAAACTGCCGAGGTCAGCACCGACGCTCCGGGCAGACCCGTCCGGCGCAGCAAGGTTCGGTGGTTGATCGCCGGCATGCTGGCGATGGGTCTGGTCATCGCGTTCGTCGATCGCGCCAACCTGTCCGTGGCCATGCCCACGATCAGCGAGCAGTTCGGCATCAGCCCGGCGACGCAAGGACTCCTGCTCGGCGCCTGGGCATGGACCTACGCGGTGTTCCAGTTGCCCGCAGGCTGGCTGGCGGACAAATTCGGGCCGCGAACCGTGTACACCGTCGCGATCGTGTGGTGGTCGCTGTGCACCGCGGCCGTCGCACTCGTACGCGGCGTCGGCACGCTGATGGGTCTACGGCTCCTGCTGGGGATCGGCGAGGCCCCGGTGATGCCCAGCAGTGCCAAGGCCGTCTCGGAATGGTTCCCGAAGAAGGAACGAGCACTCGCCTCCGGGCTCTACGGATCGGGCAGCGAGGCAGGTGCCGCGATTGCCGTTCCTCTCGTCGCGTTGATCATCGTCGTCGTCGGCTGGCGAGGAGCGTTCGTGGCGACCGGTGCGCTCGGTCTGCTCTGGGCCGCGGCTTGGTTGTGGATTTACCAGACACCGCGCAAACAACGGTGGACCTCGCAATCCGAGGTGGACTACATCGCCGACGGCGGTGGCCTCAATGCCGAGCCGGACGCCCAGGAACGGTCGATGCCCTGGATCCAGCTGTTTCGCCACAGCACGGTGTGGGGGCTGTTCTCCGGTTACATCTGCCGCAACTTCCTGAACTACTTCTTCATCACCTGGTATCCGACCTACCTCGTCCAGGTGCAGGGTTTCTCCACAATGGACCTGGCCAAGTACGGAGCCATTCCCGGCATCGTCGCCATCTTCGGAAATTTCGCCGGTGGCTGGTTCTCCGACTACCTCGTACGGCGCGGTACGTCGCTGAGCCTGGCACGCAAAATCCCGATCATCATCGGCACTCTGGGATCCGGTACCGTCGCGTTCGCGGTTTTCGCGCCCAACGCGGCCATCGCGCTGGTGTTCCTGAGCGTCTCCTTCGCCAGTTCCTCCTTCGCCTCGGCGGCGATCCTGAGCCTTCCCATCGACGTCGCACCGGGTGCGGGCAACGTGTCGTCGATCTACGCGATCCAGAACACGGGTTCTCAGATCGGTGGGCTGCTGAGCCCGATCGTGGTCGGCTTCCTCGTCGCCGTGACCGGCTCCTTCGTCGCCCCGTTGGTGGCGATGGGTGCGCTGTGCCTCGGAGCGGCGGCCATCTACATGTTCGTGGTCAAGGTCGAACCCCTCGGAACCGGCAGTCGATCGGAATCGGTCGGCGCGACGCCGTGACGCCGCGCGGGCGGCGGTGCCGGTGGAACGACGGACGGTGCGTTCCCCGAAACGGCGCGCTCCCCGAACACGCCGTCCGATCCGAACAACCGGGAAGAGTCAGCCACCTCCAGCAAATACCACGGGAGAAACTCTCCATGCACGAGCGATCGATGGTCATTTCCGAGGCACGTGTGACGCCGATCTTGGTCGGTGACGCACCGCTGCTGAATCTCCAGGGTGTGCACCAGCCCTACACTCCTCGCTGCGTCATCGAAGTCGTCACCGAAGGCGGAGTCATCGGTCTCGGCGAAACCTACGGCGACCAGGAGCATCTGGCGGCGTTGCAGACCTTCGCCGCGCACCTGTCCGGCCACCCCGTCACCGCCTCCGCCCGGCTGTGGGACCTGGCAGCCGACATCCTGCGTCCCGAGACCGTCGAGGCGCACCTCATCAGCGAACGACCGGACCAGGCGATGTTCGGCCGCAGGAACCTCGACAAACTGCACGGGATCGTCGTCTCGGCCTTCGAGGTGGCCCTGCTCGACGCGCTCGGACGCACCGTGGGGCTTCCCGTGCACGCCCTGCTCGGTGGGAAGGTCCGCGACCGGGTCGACTACGCGGGCTACCTCTTCTACCGGTGGGCCGAACATCCCACGGTGCACGCCCCGAGCGACGACTGGGGCGCGGCATTGGACCCGGACGGCATCGTCCGCCAGGCCGAACGCATGGTGCGTGAGCACGGATTCCGGTCGTTGAAGCTCAAAGGTGGTGTGTTTCCACCCGACGAGGAGATCGCCGCCGTCACTGCTCTGCACCAGGCCTTTCCCGACCTACCCGTCCGGCTCGATCCCAACGGGGTCTGGTCGGTCGACACCGGCACCAAGGTCGCCGAAAGCCTGCGGGATGTTGTCGAATACCTCGAAGACCCCTGCACCGGTACCCCAGCCATGGCCGAGGTCCATCGACGTGCGCAGCTTCCGCTGGCGACCAACATGTGCGTCACCACCCCCGAGGAGATCCCCGAGGCTTTCACCGCCGAAGCCGTCCAAGTCCTGCTCTGCGACCACCACTTCTGGGGCGGACTGCGGGCCACCCAGCACCTCGCCGCCATCTGCAAGACCTACGGCGTGGGACTGTCGATGCACTCCAACACCCACTTGGGCATCAGTCTCGCCGCCATGACACACGCCGCTGCCTGCGTACGCGGTGATCTACACGCCTGCGATACCCACCGTCCGTGGCAGGCCGAAGACGTGGTGACCCAGCCGCACCGGTTCGACGGCGGGGCCGTCACGGTATCGGACGGGCCGGGACTGGGCGTGGAGCTCGACCGCGAGGCGCTCGCTCACCTGCACGAGCGCTGGCTCAACAGCGATGTACGCGCGCGGGACGACGTCGCCGCGATGCGAGTGGCGATGCCGCACTGGACCATGCCGCCGATACCCCGCTGGTAGCCAGCTCCGCACCATCCCGAGAACCCGTGCACCGGTTCCCAACGAAAGAAGATCACATGACCACCACCGGAATCCACGACACCGAATCAGCCGCCACCGCAACGGACGAACCCACGACCGACCGCATCACGTGGGTACGTCTGTCCTTGGTGCACCTGCCGCTTGCCACACCGATCAGTGATGCCAAGGTGCTCACCGGACGCCAGAAACCACTCACCGAGATCGCGGTGCTGTTCGCCGAGATCGGCACCGAAAGCGGCCGGGAAGGTCTCGGATTCGGCTACTCCAAACGCGCCGGTGGTGCCGGACTTTACGCCCACGCCACCGAGATCGCGACCGAGTTGATCGGCGAGGACCCCCACGACATCGGACGCCTCTGGCAGAAACTCGTGTGGGCAGGCGCCTCCGTCGGCCGCAGCGGCCTGGCCACCCAGGCCATCGCGGCCTTCGACATCGCGCTGTGGGATCTCAAGGCGCGCCGTGCCGCGCTTCCGCTGGCCAAGTTGCTCGGCGCCCACCGCGATTCCGTCGCCTGCTACAACACCTCTGGCGGGTTCCTGTCCATGTCCGTCGAGGAAATTTTGGAAAGCGCAACGGCATCGCTCAGCCGTGGCATCGGCGGGATCAAGATCAAAGTGGGGCACCCGGATTCCGCCGTCGACATCCGACGAGTGGAAACCGTCCGCGAGCACCTGGGCGAGACCGTGCCACTCATGGTCGATGCCAACCAGCAGTGGAACCGCGCCACAGCACAACGCATCGGACGCGCTCTGGAAACTTTCGATCTGACCTGGATCGAAGAGCCCGTCGATGCCTACGACACCGAGGGGCACGCCGCCCTCGCAAGCAAGCTCGACACCCCCGTGGCAACCGGTGAAATGCTCACCAGCGTCGGCGAGCACCGAGAACTGCTCCGGGCCGGAGCCTGCGACTTCGTCCAGCCCGATGCGCCGCGAGTCGGAGGTATCACACCGTTCCTTCGCATCGCCGCGCTCGCCGACGAACACCACCTCGACATGGCACCGCACTTCGCCATGGAGATCCACCTGCACCTGGCCGCCGCTTACCCGCGCACCACCTGGGTCGAGCACTTCGAATGGCTCGAACCGCTGTTCAACGAACGCATCGAATGCCGCGACGGCCGCATGGTGGTGCCGGACCGTCCCGGTCTCGGGCTCTCACTCAGCGACCAGAGCCGTGCCTGGACCACCGAACAATCGACCGTGGGCCACCACACCGCCTGAGCAGTCCGCGGGGTCATCCGACGGGAGGGGCAACGACCCGTGTCCAAAAACGAGCCGACCGAGCACTGGGACGTCGTCCTCATCGGAGGCGGAATCATGAGCGCGACGCTGGGCGTACTGCTCAGCGAGGTGCAACCGGACTGGCGGATCGCCGTCGTCGAGCGGCTCGACGACGGCGGGATGGAGAGCTCGAACGCCCGGAACAACGCCGGCACCGGTCATGCCGGGCTCTGCGAGTTCAACTACACGCCGCGCAGGCCCGACGGCACAGTGGACGCGTCCAGCGCCGTTCGGGTCGGCGAGCAGTTCGCGGCCTCCCTGCTGTTCTGGTCTCGTCTCGTGGAGCGGGGTGTGCTGGGGCCGCCGGAGACGTTCATCCGCTCGGTCCCGCACCTGAGCTTCGGCGTTGGTGCGGACAGCGTGGCGTACCTGCGCGCCCGGTGGGAGGCGCTGCGGGACCACCCGCTCTTCTCCGACATGGAGTTCAGCGACTCCCCCGATGCCGTCGCCTCCTGGCTGCCGTTGATGTCCGAGCACCGGACGGGCGACGAAACAGTGGCACTGACCAGGGCGGGCCAGGGCACCGATGTCGACTTCGGCGCCCTGACCCGGCAGTTGCTGTCGGTCATCGAGGAGCGTGGCGGCACCGTCCACACTCACCGGCACATAACGTCCCTGCATCGCCGAGGGAAGCACTGGCAGCTGGAGGTCCGCGACCGCGGGAGCAACCGGCGCGGGCGGCTGCGGGCACCATACGTCTTCGTCGGCGCCGGCGGCGGGACGCTGCCACTGCTGCAGGCGGCACGGGTCCCCGAGACCCGGCGGTACGGCGCCTTCCCCATCAGCGGCCAGTTCCTGCGGACCGATCGCCCCGAACTCGTGGCGGCGCACCGAGGCAAAGTGTACGGCCACGCGGGTCGGGGGGCTCCTTCGCTCTCGGTCCCCCACCTCGACCTGCGGGTGATCGACGGGCGCGAGTCGCTGCTGTTCGGCCCGTTCGCGTCCTTTTCGCCTCGTTTCCTCCTCCGCGGCCGGCTGACCGACCTCCCGCGCTCGGTGCGCCTCGGCAACCTGCCCGTTCTCCTGGCCTCCGCGCGGGACAACCGCTCTCTGCTGACCTACCTCGTCCGACAGGTGACCCAGTCGGCGGAGGCTCGGATGGCCGCGTTGCGGCGGTTCGTACCGGCGGCCCGGACGGACGACTGGAGGCTGGTCAACGCCGGCCAGCGGGTGCAGGTCCTCAAGAAGACCGACGGCCGGGGCACACTGATCGGGTTCGGCACGGAGATCGTCACCTCCGCGGGTGGGTCGCTGGCCGCGCTGCTCGGTGCCTCACCCGGTGCCTCCACCGCCGCGTCCACGATGCTCGACGTACTCGCCGCGAGCTTTCCGCAGCGGATGCCGGAGTGGGCGCCCCGGCTGGACCGACTGGTGCCGTCCGCGCGGACGCTCCGAGAGCGCGACCCCGGCAGCCTGACCGAGGAACTGACGCGGGCCCGCCAGGTTCTTGGGCTGGCCCCGCTGAGCACCACCACCCATAGGCAGGAGTGACGGACTCGTGATCGCCGATTTCACCACCCGGCTGCGCGACATCGTCGGCTCCAGCGGTCAGGTCAGCGACCCGGACGGTTACCTGACCGATTGGCGCAACGCGTACTCCGGTACCGCCACCGCCGTCGTACGGCCGGGCAACACCGCCGAAGTCGCCGCGGTGGTCGCGCTGTGTCGGGAAGCCGGTGTCGCCGTGGTGCCGCAGGGCGGCAACACGGGCCTGTGCGGCGGCGCCGTCCCGGACTCCTCCGGCCGCCAACTGGTGCTCTCCCTGACCCGCATGCGGCGGATCCGCGATCTCGACCCCGCTGACCAGACCATCACCGCGGAGGCCGGCGTGGTCCTGCGGTCGGTGCAGGAGGCCGCGGCTGCGGCCGGTCGATTGTTTCCGCTGTCCCTGGGTGCGGAGGGCAGCTGCACGATCGGCGGCAACCTCGCGACCAACGCAGGAGGGACGGGCGTCCTGCGCTACGGCACGATGCGTGACTTGACGCTGGGGCTGGAGGTGGTGCTTCCGGACGGGCGGATCTGGAACGGGCTCCGAGGTCTGCGGAAGGACAACACCGGCTACGACCTCAAGCAGTTGTTCGTCGGCGCGGAGGGCACGCTCGGCGTCATCACGGCCGCCGTGCTGACGCTTCACCCCGCCGTCCGCAGCCGAGTGACGGCGTGGGTCGCCCTGCCGGATCCGCAGGCGGCGGTCGATCTCATCGGTGTCCTGCGGGGGCTGGGTGGTGACCGGCTGGCCGGATTCGAGATCATGTCCCGGCAGAGCGTGGAGTTCGTGCTGCGTCACTCGCCGGGTGCGCGCGACCCGTTCGCCGATGCCCACCCCTGGTACGCGCTGGTGGAACTGAGCGACACGCTGCCGGATGCCGGACTCGACGAAGTGCTCGAGCGCGGATTGGCGACCGCCTTCGAACAGGGTGCGGTGGTGGATGCGGTGGTGGCCTCCGGCTCGGCACAGATCGCCGCCTTGTGGGCGCTCCGCGAAGGCATCTCGGAGGCGCAGAACCACGAAGGCCCCAGCCTCAAGCACGATGTCACCGTGCCGGTCGGTCGCATCCCCGAGTTCGTCGGGCGGATCGATCGGGACCTTGAGCGAGTGGTCCCCGGCATCCGGATCGTCGCGTATGGCCACATCGGCGACGGGAACCTGCACTACAATCTGAGCAAGCCTGTGGGTGGTGACGACGACGAGTTCCTGGCCCGGGCCGATGCCCTCGCTCGCGCCATCTACGACGTGACGGCCGCGTTTGACGGCAGCATCAGTGCCGAGCACGGCTTGGGGCAGTCGAAGCGGGAGAGCATCGCCGACTACAAGCCCGATCATGAGCTGGACATGATGCGTGGACTCAAGCAACTGTTCGATCCGGACGGACTGATGAATCCGGGGAAGGTGCTACCCGGCTGACGTACGAGGTTCGACGCGAAGTGGAAACTCGAACCGTGAGAACCACCGATGTTCCGGTTGGGGTAGGTATGCGGCCTGCCTGGATCGAGCAATCGATATTCGGAGGCGTGACGAATCCTCGGCATGAGCACAGGCAGAAGTGGAATCGGAGTCTCCTCCGCCGGCCACTACATCGAGTGCCGCGCCACCGATCGCTCCAGCTACGCCCAGACCGCCCGCAGGGTCCCGGCCGATTCCGGGTGGGGCCACCGGTCAACATTCGGTGTTCTGCACCGCACGCTGAAAAGTGCGGGACTCGGGCAATCCCGCCGAGGAGTTCGCGCGAGGCACGCCCCACACACAGAACTTGCAGGCCACCGGCTGCCGGAGCTGCTCACAGTTCGGAAGAGGACCACGAGGTGACGTCGACTTCGTCCCCGACGGCGAGTGTGCCGGGGTGGACCACGGCGAACTTGGTTCCGAACGCGACGCCACCCTGCGCGGTGCGGCGATAGTCGGCGAGAGTTCGCAAGGGTTCCCGGCTGGATTTGATCGCTGTGCGTTGGTCGATCATGGTCACCGCGCACCGGATGGCGAGCTTGCTGAAGGCCAACTCGGTGTCACCGATGACCACCGAACGTACCCGGTCTTCGATGTGGGGTTCGTTCCATCCTTCGACGACGATATTGGCGCGAAAACGTTCCATCGTCACCGGCTTGGCACTCGTTGCGAGGATGCGCTCGTTCAGCGCGCTCAATGACGCTTCGACAGTCAGGTGCACAGGGCTGCTGTCGGCATATGCGGAGGTGGCAGGCGTATGGCCGTCGACGAAGCGGTTGTGTTCCGGAGGCACTCGCACCAGTCTGCTCGGTGCGCCGAGCGCTTCGGATAACCAGTCGGCAACCGTCTCCCCCTGGTCGATGCCGGTATAGGCAGCGTTGAACAGCTTCACGTGGCGGCGAGCTCGTTCGACATCGATGTCGATGCGGATCGCCTCGAAGCCCTCCCCACGCAGTGTCAGCCGCGCGCCGTCCGCGCTGACCTCGGGTTGGATGAGCGCCAACCGCGGATCCCGGCGCTGACTTCGGAAAACACCGTTCTCGTCGACAACCATGAAACTACGATCATGCTGAAGACCCGCCGGCGTCATGGTCGCCGTGGACAAGGACGTACCAGCGCAGCCCTTGATCGGGTAAGCGTTCAGTTGCGCAACTTTGACCACGTTCTGACGCTATACCGCGACGCGATCCTTGTCAGAGGCAATTCGACCACCAAGTCTCATGTCGCCCACATGCGCGGGCACGCTCCGTGGAGATCTCCATGCACACCGTCGGAAAGTATGTGTCGATCCGGGCACGTCCCCCGCGACGGCGGGGGACGGTTCCGGCGCCTACCCGTCCAACCCCGCGGGTGTTTCTCGGGGGTCTACCTGCTGGATACAGTCGATGACGGTCTTGAGCCCCCGCCCGCTCGCGGCGCAGTCGAAGGCCTCCTGAGACCGGGTCAGCGGAAAGCGATCGGTGACCAGCGACGCGACTTCGACCGCACCGCGCGCCACGAGATCCGTCGCGGTCGAGAAGCCGGCCGCATACCGGAACGTGCCCACGAGGTCGACCTCGTGGCGCTGCACCTGGCTCAGCGCCACGGCACTGTCGGCGGCCGGCATCGTGCCGACCAGCACCACCCGGCCACCGGGGGTCGTCGCGGCCAAAGCACCCGCGAGCCCGCCGGCAGAACCTGAGCACTCCAGGCTCCGGTCCATGCGCAGCCCGTGGAGTTCCTCGGTGAGCAGGGCGCGTTCGACACCGAGTGCACGGGCGGCGTCCAAACGCCGCGGGTCCACGTCACTGATCGCGACCTCGCGTGCACCCCAGGCCCGCGCCACCTGCGCGACCAGCAGACCGACCGGGCCCGCACCGGTGACCAGCACCGACTGGCCGGGAGTGAAGTCGGCGCGCCGCAGCGCGTGCACCGCCACGGCCAGCGGCTCCAGCACGGGGATCGCGAACGGTTCCAGAGCTTCCGGTGCCGGGTGCAGCTGGGCAATGGGAGCCGTGACGTAGCCGGCCAGTCCTCCGTCTACGGGCGGGGAGCCCAGACAGGTGCTGTGCGGGCAGAGGTTGTAGCGACCGGCAACGCAAAGCACGCAAGTCCGACACGGTGCGGCGGGCTCGACGACCACGCGACGTCCCACCAGGTCGTCCGGTGTCCCGGAACCGGTCTCGACGACCGTTCCGCCGATCTCGTGACCGAGCACCGCGGGTTCTCGCAGTACGTTGGTGCCGTTTCGCCCCTCGCGGTAGTAGTGCAGGTCCGATCCGCACAGACCGACCGCTTCGACCTTCACCAGCGCCGCACCGGTCCCCGCGCGCGGAACTTCACGCTGCTGCACCCGCAGGTCCTCGGCACCGTGCAACACCGCTGCGTGCATTCGGGTCATCAAACCGTCCCTCCGAGTGCGCCGACCGCCGTGTAGACCCCGAGCGCGGCGATGAGCAAGCTGCTGGTGACCAAGGCCGCGGTGAACCACGCTCCCCCGCGGAGTTCGACCTCCACCTCGGTTCGGCGCAGGTACCACGTGGCGACCGTGACCGCGATCAGGAACAGCCCACCGATGAAACCACCGGTCTGAATCATGAACACCGGCGCGGCGAAGAACAGGTACGCGCCACCCCACGCGATCGGAAACAGCACGGTGAACACCCGCATCCATTTCTGTCGCTGCGCGGTGTCCCGCCAGTCGAACACGCCGCACAGCGATACGGCGTTGGTGGCGACCCGCGCCCAGCCGGGCAACGCGGCCCACAGCGTCGAGCCGAGCACGGCCACCGCTCCCAGCAGGAATGCGCTGCTCGCCCACTCGCCGAGGGTGTCGGTGTAGATGTGCGAGAGCGTGGTGATCATGGCGTTGCCCTCGGGAACCAGGCCCGCCGGGTGCAGCACCGCCGCCCCCATGATGAAGAACGCCATGGTGCCCACGGTGTAGACCACCCAGGAGACCATCGCGTCCTTGTACATCACCCGGATCCACCCCTGGGCGCGGCGTTTCCACTCGTCGCTGCCGTCGTTCGGACCAACCCAGCGGGCGTAGCCCTTCTCGATGCACCAGTAGGTGTAGTAAGTGATCTCGTCGGAGGTCACTCCGGTCAGTCCGAACATCGCGACGGCAGCTCCGACCGCGCCCGCGGGTAATGCGAACTGCATCCCCGCGCCCAAGTCGTCGAGTCCGTAGCCGATTCCGGTCGCCGGAAGCCCGAACGCGATGGCACAGGTGATCAGCACGAACAACACGGTGAGTCCGACCGCGCCGCGTTCGATCAGCGAGTACTTGTTGGAGTACAGCGACACGATCGCACCGATGACCACCACGGCGGTCCAGATCGCCAGTGAGGGCAACTCGAGCGGACCGGACGCGAGCGGGAACAGGATGCTCAGCGCCGCGGCGAGACCTCCCACGACACCGCCGACCTGGAGGACCTTGACCAGGGCCATCAGCATCCATATGAGACTGACCCAGCCGAGGCGGCCGAATCGCGGCGGAACCTTGTTGTAGCCCTCCAATGCGGGCTGACCGGTGACGATCGCCCACCGACCCAACTCGACCTGAACCGCGACCTTGAGCAAGGTGCTGACGATGACCAGCCAGAGCAGAACGAAGCCCGCTTCGGCCCCCAGCGCGGTGGTGGCGATCAGTTCTCCCGAGCCGACGATCGACGCACTCAGGATCAGCCCCGGGCCGAGGAAGCGCAGTGACCCCCGCCATCCAATGGGTGGCTCTTTGATGTCGGCCGGCCGCAGAAGATAGGGATCCCGCGATTCGACGCCTGTGTCGGTACTCAACGCGACCTCCATGTGGAGTACTAGTATATTAGTGACACGGAACCACACGCCGCAATAGGATTCAAGACATGAACACTGGGCAGAGAAGCCGCGGCACCACCACCACCAGGGATGTGGTCATCGCAGACCTGCGGCGCCGGATCCTGGACCTGACTCTGCCGCCAGGGAGTGCCCTCGCGGAGAACGAGCTGGCCAAGGAACTCGCGGTGAGCCGCACACCCGTGCGGGAAGCGCTGATCCTGCTCGTCAACGAAGGACTCGTCGAGATCTACCCGCAGATGGGAACCTTCGTCTCGCGGATCGACCCGGCCGCCGTCGCCGACTCCCAGTTCATCCGGGAAGCGCTCGAACTCGCGTCCCTGCGCGAGCTGGTGCCTGTGATCGAACCCGCGCAGATCACGCTCCTGCGCAGCACCTTGGCACAACAACGTTTCGCCGTGGACGCGGTCGACGTCGACCAGTTCTTCGAACTCGACGAGCGGTTCCACCGCACCATGATGGAACTGGGCGGCCACGCATCGGCATGGACCGTGGTCGGATCGGCCAAGGCACACCTCGACCGTGCCCGGCGGGTCTGCCTGCCCATGTCGGACACTCTCGAACGGATGCTGCAGCAGCACACCGACATCGTCGATCAGCTCGCCGCGGGCAACCTCGATGATGCCGATCACTCCCTGCGCTCCCACCTGCGCGAGGTGTTCCGCGACATCGACGCCGTCAAGTCGATGGCACCGCACTACTTCACCAACCACGACCAACAGCTCCCCCGACGCGCCAACGCCAAACGCCCCGAAACGTCGAGCTGATCGGCACAACGAGAAAGCATCCAGTCCTATCTGGACGCGAGTTCGCCGCGAGTGTCGGCCTCGTGACGCGGAGTGGCCAGTCCTGAGTCTCCGACTCGATTACCGGTGCCGTGAGCGCGAAATCACTTCGGCGGCCCGTGCTCGATCCGTACATCAGTGCCCAGGGCAAGGTGCGCCGACCGGCCGACGTGCTGCGCGGAACCGGGCCCCTGGTCGCTTACCGCGCCTGGACGGCCGATTCCACGTTTCATAGCCTGTGCTCGGCCTCGCTCGATCGGTGACCCGCACAAGACGGCGTCGCCAAGACTGCGAATCGGCGAGTCGAGGAGCGTGTCGATCTTCGTGCACACCTCCTCGACGCCGCACGACCCGTCCCCGAGCCCGAGATGAAGGATGTGCTTGACGTGGCGCCGAAGCGACTGAATCGGACCGCCCGCGGCGCCTTGGCGGTCACCGCCGTCGCCGCGGCAGTGGGTGCGAGTTCCGTCCCCGCACTCGCAGATCCGGACCTTCCGGACAGCGCTTCGGCGGCGCAGCAGCAACTTCGCGACCTCTCGCGGCAAGCCGAAGTAGTCACCGAGGAGTACAAGCAGGCCGAGGACGACCACGCGGCAAAGCAGGCCGAGCTTGCCCAGGCCACTGCGGACGCGACCAAGGCGGAACAGGTCTCCCACCAGTCGCGGCTGACCGAGGAGAAATTTCGCGGCCAGGTCGACCGGTTGACCCACGCCTCCTACCAGGGCGCGCGGATGAACAAGCTCTCCGCCCTGCTGGTGAGCGAGAACCCGAACGACTTCCTGGACCGCGCGTCCACATTGGATGTCCTGGCCAAGGACAACAACGAAGCGATCACGCGCCTGTCCGACGCCACGCAGCGCGCCGAGGAAGCCGAACGGCGGGCGCACGACGCCCACAACCGCGCGGCGGAGGCCGAAACCGACGCCGCTCGGATCAAGGACGAGATCGCCGGGAAGAAGGCCACCATGGATGACCAAGTGGCCAAGGTCAAGCAGCAGTACAACAGGCTGAGCCAGCAGGAACAGGACGCCCTGTCCGGAGACGGAACCAGCGTCGGTTCGATCGCCGGGTCCGGTGCCGCCATCGAAGCCGTGAACACAGCCCTGGGCAAGCAGGGATCGCCGTACGTCTTCGGCGCCAAGGGCCCGTCGAGCTTCGACTGCTCGGGCCTGGTGCAGTGGTCCTACGAGCAGGCCGGAGTGGACCTGCCCGCGTCCACGAAGACGCAGGTCAAGGCGGGTCGCGGTGTCTCCCGGAGCCAGCTCCGGCCAGGCGACGTGGTCTTCTACTACAGCTCGGCCAGCCACAACGGGATCTACATCGGTGGCGGCAACGTGGTGCACGCACCGACCGAGGGCCAGGACGTCAAGGTGGAAAGCATCGACGACATCGGCGACATCAACAGCATCCGCCGCTACGCGGGTTGAGCACGCCTGCCCGCTCCCGGAAGTCGACGCGTTCGACACGACCGTCGTTAGAGCTGGCCCTGCTCCGCCTGGTGGATCGTCCAGGCGGCGTTGATCAAACCGACGTGGCTGAACGCCTGGGGGAAGTTTCCCAGCTGCTCGCCGGTGGACGGATCGATCTCCTCGGCCAGCAGACCGACATCGTTGACATGGCCGGCGGCCCGTTCGAACGCCTCGCGAGCCTGGTCGACGCGTCCGGCAGCGGCCAGGGCACGTGCGAGCCAGAACGTGCACAGCAGGAACGTCCCCTCACCTCCGGCCAGGCCATCGATCCCCGACTCGGGGCGGTAGCGGCGGACGAGACCACGTTCGTCGACGAGCTCCTCGCGGATCACGTCAATGGTGGACAGCACGCGCGGGTCCTCGGCAGGCAGGATGCCGACCAGCGGGAGCAGCAGCGCGGTCGCGTCGAGCTCGTGCCCGCCGAAGGACTGGGTGAACGCCCCGAGTCGTTCATTCCACCCCTGTGAGAGCACCGTTTGCCGGATCTCGTCAGCGACCTTCGCCCACGCTGCCGCCCTGTGCTCGGCGTGCAGCAGGTTCGCCATGCCCGTCGAGCGGTCGAGTGCCACCCAACACATCACCTTGGAATGCAGGAAGTGCCTAGGTTGACCACGGACCTCCCAGATTCCGTTGTCCGGTAGCTGCCACTGCCGCGCGGCCGTATCTGCCAGAGCCGTCAGAAACCGCCGGGTACCGGGGGCGAGTTCGCCGATCTGATCGCGGACACGCGAGACCGCGTCGAGCAGTTCGCCGTACACGTCCAGCTGCGTCTGAGCCCACGCGCCGTTGCCGACCCGCACCGGAGAACTGCCCCGCCACCCCGCCAACCACGGCAGGTGGCGTTCGGACAAATCTCGCTCACCGGTGATGCCGAACATGATCTGCAACGAGCAATCCGGGTCCGCGTGGGCGGCAGCGGTGGCGATGAAGTCGAAGAATTCGGCCGCTTCGTCCGGGCACGTCGCCACGCGCAACGCCCGCAGGGTGAAGCTGGCGTCCCGGACCCACGAGTAGCGGTAGTCCCAGTTGCGTTCCCCACCGACTCGTTCGGGGAGCGAAGTCGTCGGGGCGGCGATGATCGCACCCGTCGGCTGGTAGCTGAGCGCTTGCAGAACGCGTCCCGAGACGTTGACGAGATCCGGCCACGGTCCTTCGTAAGCCTGGTGGACCGCCGCCCACGCGCGCCAGCCCTCGAGGGTGCTGTCCAACGCCGCGCTGATCTGCTCCTGAGATTCCGTGCCCGGGATGGTCTCGCCGAGCGAGCTGTGCCGAAGCGCGAAGAACACTCGCTGGTCGGTGTCGAGCTCGAACCACGCCGATGCCTCTCCGTCGGCGCAGTGCAACAGAACGGGCGCGGACAGGGTCAGGCGGTTCGGGCCTCCGGTGGCCACGACGCCTCCGTCATGCTCCGTCAGCACCGGAACCACGAGCCCGTACTCCGGGCGCGGCACGAACCGCATCTCGATCGTGACCCTGCCGCTGGTGCAGCGAAGACCACGCACCAAGGTGTGCGGGGCGTTCTCGCCGAGGCGATGCGGATCGGGCGCCTCGGGCAGCGCCATACAATCGAGCAGCTCCAGGGTGCCCTCGGCTGTGCGGAACGTCGTCCGCAGCACCATGCTTTCGCCGACATAAGCCCGTTCCACGCGGGCCCGGCCAACGGGACGCACCGCCCAGTGACCAGCCGTGTCGTCCAGGATCGAGGCGAACACCGCCGAGCTGTCGAACCGCGGAAGGCACAGCCAGTCGATGGTCCCCTCCGTGTTCACCAACCCGGCGGAGTGGCGATCCGAAACCAGGGCGTGCGAGTTGATCAAGCACCCAGTCACGGCCACCTCCCCGTCGGTGCCTGGCCGTCTTCCCTCACATCCTGCCCCCGTCCGACCGCCAGTGCAGACTCGCACGGGACCGGAAGTAGCGGTGGGAAGGTCGTTCACCCCGGACCGGGCTCGCGATCGCTGTCGTTGCGGCGCGACTCGCGCCCCACGAGCGCGCGTGCGCTTGAAGTGATTGGTGAAGTGTCGGCTGCCGGAAACTTCTCACCGCGCTAGTCCTCGCCGGCGGCGTGGGCGAGAACCAGCGCGCAACGCTCGGCTGCGGCGGTCCACCAACGCGACACCGCGAATCCGGACTCGGCGAGTTCGGATTCGACTCGTTCACGGCGGAACTTGGCGTGAAGCTCGGTGCGCGGCTTCTCGCCTTCGGTGAAGTGCCAGCCTCGGGGAGATCCACCCACAACGGTCGTCGGGCGCGCAGGTGCATTTGGATCCACTCGCCTCACGGGACGGCACACGGCCGGAGGCGAAGGCGACGAACGGTGGCCGATCTGGTTAACTCGGACCACTTCGATCGACACAGTGTCAGAGAGGTGGCGCATGCCCGTGACGCTGCGCGCGCTGCTCGACGACCCCGAGCTGCAGCTCACCGCCCACGCCGACGCCGAGGCACTCGAACGCCCGGTGTCGTGGGTGCACGTCAGCGAGCTGGCCGATCCCACACCGTTCCTCGCCGGCGGCGAGCTGCTGCTGACCACGGGGCTGGCCCTGCGGCCGGAGGAGTGCGCGGAGTTCGTGGACCGGCTCATCGCGGTGGGCGTGGCCGGGATCGGCTTCGGGATCGGCTTGAGCCACCGCGCAGTTCCCGAAGCGCTGATCGGGGCTGCCGAGCGGGCAGGGCTGCCGCTGCTGGAGGTGCCGCGGGAAATCCCGTTCATCGCGATCACCAAGGCGGTGTCGAGGGCGATCGCCGCCGAGGAGTACGCGAGTCTGCGCCGGACGAGCCGAGCGCAGCACGAACTCGCACAGGCAGCGGGCACGTCCAATGGCGTGGCAGCGCTGGTGCGCAAGCTGTCCGCGCTGCTGGACGCCTGGGTGCTGCTGCTGGACCCGGCGGGTTCGCTCATGCACGCCGCTCCCGCATCGGCCGCCGCGCGCCGGGAGTCCCTCGTCGCCGAAGTCGAACGGCTGCGGGCGAAGAAAGGTCTTGCCGCGTCGGGGGTTTCGCTGGGCTCGCAGGAAGTCAGCCTGCAGGCGCTGGGCAGCCGAGCTCGCGGATTCCTCGTCGCGGGACGTGAGGGCCCGTTCGCCACGACCGACCACCACGTGATCAACTCCGCTGCCTCGCTGCTCACGCTCGCCCTGGAGCAGGCCGATGTGCTCGGATCCGCACGCCGCAGGCTCCGAGCGGGCTTCTTCCGGCTGCTGGTGCACGGCGAACCGATCCGCGATGCCCTCGGCGACCTGCACTCCGAACTGCCCACCGAGCCGATGCGGGTACTGCTGCTGCACGGCGAGCGCGATCCGGACGAACTCCTGCGGTGGCTGGAGACCGAGAAACCCAACGCACCGATGTTCTTCGCCGAGCACGACGGCGCCGTCGTCGCCCTCGCGGCCGAGGACGACGCAGAGTGGCTGATCGGCTTGAACCTGCGCATCGGGATGTCCGAACCGTGCACGCTGGACGAGATGGCCGAAGGACTCCGCCAGGCGCGGCAGGCTGCCGGTGCGGCGCGACGACACGGCGGTGTCGTACGGTTCGGCGAGTTCGCCGGAGGCGGGCTGCTTCGGCTGGTGCCTGAAGACGAGGCGCGGACCTTTTCCGAATCGCTGCTCGGTCCGCTGCACGGGCACGATGCGCTGCGGCGTTCGTTGCGGGAATGGCTCGCTCAGCACGGCCAATGGGATCCGGCCGCGAGTCGGCTCGGCGTCCACCGGCACACGCTGCGCAACCGCATCGGCAAGGTCGAGGCACTGCTTGGTCGCAGCCTCGACCAGCCCGGGCTTCGGGCGGAGCTGTGGCTGGCGCTGCAGGTGTTGGATCAGCCAACCGAGTGACGGGAGGTTCGCGGTGGTAGTCGACGATCTTCTCCGCGACCCGGAACTTGCGTTGCAGGTGCGGGTGCGCGGCAAGGTGGACCGGCCGATCCGGTGGGTGCACACCATCGAGGTGCGGGCTCCGGGACGGTTCCTGCGCGGAGGCGAGGTGGTGCTCACCGCCGGGGTGTGGCGTTCGGCCGGGATCACCGCCGAAACCTTCGTCTCCGACCTGGCCGACGCCGACGTCGCGGCTGTCGGGTTCGGACTCGTTCCACCCGAGACCGAGGTGCCCGAAGAGTTCGTCGACGCCGCTCGCGAACGGGGCCTCACCTGCTTCGTCGTGCCGGTCGACATCGCGTTCCTGCAGATCGTCGAGGCGTTCGTCGGCAGCAAGCGCGCGGAGTGGGAACGCCCGCTGCGGCGCCACCTCGGCCAGCACGACGCGATCGTCGCGGCGCTGCGCATGCGGCGGGGGGTCGACACGGTGCTGCGCACGCTGTCCGGCCAGCTCGGACTGCCGGTGGCGGTGCGCGGCGGCGGGAATCTGACCGAAGGCGAGGCGCCGGAGCCGAGCCACCCGCTTCCCCTGGTCGGCGAGGGGCTCGCCGACGCCGAACTGCTGCTGCCACGGCCGCTGGACGAGCTCGACGTCGAACAGCACGCGGCCGTCGTGCAGGCGATGCCGTTCATCGCGCTGGAGATCGAGCGCACTCGCGCCGTGCGGGCCACCGAACTTCGCTACGCGTGGGAACTTTTCGAATGGATCCACAGTGGAACGGTCGAGATCGACACCGTCCGCACCCGACTGCACTCCCTCGGGTTGCCGCCGGACGGCCCGCTCGCGGCTGTCGTCCTGCGCAGCACCAACCCGGACGTCGACTCGGTGCGCCTGGGAGATCTGCTGGCAACCGACGGCGTCGCGGTTCAGCGCGGCGGCGAGGTGGTCGCGTTCGCACGGGTCCGCGGCACTGAAGCCGATCTCGCATACCGGATCCACGACGCGCTCGGCAACTCCGGGCAGGCGGTCCACGTGGGCGTCGGGAAACCGGGCGCCGCCGCGGAGCTGCGGGTGAGCCTGTTGCAGGCCGGGCATGCGGCCGAGGCCATGTCGTCGCGGTCCGACGGCGGGTGGATGACGCACGAACAGCTCAGCAGTCCGACGCTGCTGCTGTCGGTGCAGGACCCGGAGCTGCTGGCGGCGACGTCGAAGACCTTGCTGGGGGCGGTGCTCGACCACGACGAGCGCCGCGGCGGTGACCTGCTGCCGTCGCTGGCTGTCTTCCTCGACGCGGGCGGCCGGTGGCAGGAGGCCGCACAACAGCTGCACGTGCACATCAACACGCTGCGGCACCGGATGAGCCGGGTCGAGGAGCTGACCGGGCGCAGTCTGTCCCGCACCTCGGACCGCGTCGACCTCTACCTCGCCCTGCGTGCCCTTCGGTAAGGCCGGCCGCCGAAGCCCGCTGCCCGTGCGGCATCGAGGCCCGGGCCGATGGTTCGGCCCGTGCCCGTGCGGTCATGCCCGGTGGACCACGTTGCCGTCGACGATGGTGAGGCGGACGGGAGCCTCGGCGAGTTCGGTCGGGGTGACGGTCAGCGGGTCGGCGGCGAAACCGGTGAGGTCGGCTCGACCGGCTCCCCCGGCTTCGGCTCGGTGCGGAGTATTTCGAGCACGGCGTGGCCGTGTTCCTGGACGGCATCGCCGGGGAACTCTCCCCCGCCGCCGCAGGATCCGCCGGGAGTGCCCGGGAATGAGCAGAATCGCTCGCGACCGAGGGCGACTGGGGCGCCCCTCGCCGTACGGGCGCGTTCGGGCGAGGGGCGCCCCAGCGGTGGAGGTGCCCCGCTGAAGAGGTTCTGCGGGGCACCCCGGACCGCGTGCATTCCCGGCCAGGTGTCGCGGCCCGGCTTCGGGATCAGCGGGTGTGTTCGGCGATGGCCTCCTCGAGCACGCCGATGCCCTCGCTGAGCAGGTCGTGCCCGATGACCAGCGGCGGCAGCAGGCGGATCACGTTGCCGTAGGTTCCGCAGGTCAGCACCACGACTCCCCGTGCGTGACAGGTCTTGGCGATCGCCGCGGTCAGCTCCGGGTCCGGTTCGGTGCCGTCGGGGCGGACGAACTCGATGGCGAGCATCGCGCCGCGTCCCCGTACCTCCAGGATCCGGTCCGAGTCTGCCGCGAGCGTGCGCAGCCGGGGCAGCACCAGGTCCTCGATGTCGCGTGCGGCGGCGGCGAGGTCCTGTTCGCGCATCGCGCGGATCGACCCGAGCGCGGCGGCGCAGGCCAGCGGGTTGCCGCCGTAGGTTCCGCCGAGGCTGCTCGGCGGCATCGCGTCCATGATCTCGGCGCGTCCGGTGACGGCCGCCAGCGGCAGACCGCCCGCGATGCCCTTGGCCGTGGTGATGAGATCGGGGACCACGTTCTCGTGGTCGCAGGCGAACCAAGACCCGGTGCGGCAGAATCCGGTCTGGATCTCGTCGGCGATCAGCAGGACACCGTTGTCGGCACACCATGCCGCGAGCTCGGGCAAGAAGCCGGGTGCAGGCTCGATGAAACCGCCTTCGCCCTGCACGGGTTCGATCAGCACTGCCGCGACGGAGTCGGCGCCGAGCTGCTTGTCGATCCGCCCCACCGCCTCCCGTGCGCTCTCGACCCCGTTCCGCCCGTCGCGCGCCGGGTACGACATCGGGGCGCGGTAGATCTCGGGGGCGAACGGGCCGAAGCCGTGCTTGTACGGCTTGGACTTGGCCGTCAGGGCCATGGTCAGGTTCGTGCGGCCGTGGTAGGCGTGGTCGAACGCCACGACCGCTTGCCGCCCGGTGGCCCGACGGGCGATCTTGACTGCGTTCTCCACCGCTTCGGACCCGGAGTTGAACAGCGCGGTGCGCTTGGCGTGCTCGCCCGGGGTCAGTTCGGCGAGCTCCTCGCAGACCTCGACGTAGTTCTCGTACGGGGTCACCATGAAGCAGCTGTGGGTGAACGAGTCCGCCTGCCGGTGCACCGGCTCGACGACCTCGGGTGCCGCGTTGCCCACGTTGGTCACCGCGATACCGGACCCCAGGTCGATCAGCGAGTTGCCGTCGACGTCGCGCAGCACACCTCCGGAAGCCTCGGTGATGAAGGCCGGCAGCACGCTGGACACCCCGGCCGCCACGGTCTCGGAGCGACGCTGCTGCAGCGCTGTCGAAAGCGGCCCCGGGATTTCGGTGCGCAGCTCGCGAACCTGGGGCAGGGACATCGTTGTGGTCACGGGCGACTCTCCTTTACGTCGTTGTGGTGACCAGCTTCCGGCGTATGCCCTGCTCCGAACAGTGGACAATCTGGTGTGTTTTCGGCCGCTAAAGCAACACTCTGTCGGATGCCCGGGGTCACCGGTTCAGCGTGAGCCCGGAACCGGCGGGGAACGGCTCTGCGGACGCAGCCGGTGCGCGGCGACGGGCGACGCACCTACCCGAGCTGACGCCCCAGCTCAGTCCTCCGAGTCGGCGGTGGCGTTGTGCGATCGTCCAACGCCCACCGGTGACTTCGGAGGATTAGCCCCTACCAGCCCCGGCGTGATACCGCCCACCCTTGCTGGAGCTGCGCAGCCCGTCGCTGCCCCTTCCGCCCAGGAGGTCACCGCCAGATGTCCCCGGAAACAACGCCGTTCCCGGATGCCGGTTCCGCACCACGCGACGCCGGGATCGAAAAGCACGGGGTCGACACGATCCCGGAGAGGAACCGAACGGGTCGTCCGCGTGATGTCATAGGCATCTTGTTGGGATCCAACATGTGCCTGGGCGTGGTCATCTTCGGCTGGCTTCCGGCGTCGTTCGGACTGGAGTTCTGGCCTGCGGTCAGCTCCATGGTCGCCGGTACCCTGATGGGGACGCTGCTGGTCGCCCCTCTCGCGCTCGTGTCGTTCCGGACCGGCACCAATCTGTCCACCAGCAGTGGTGGCACGTTCGGGGTGCGGGGCAGGCTCGTCGGATCGATGATCGGCCTGCTGCTCTCCTCGGTTACGCAGCGCTGACGGTGTGGACCGGTGGTGCTGCGATCGTCGGCCCGCTGCACCGCCTGTTCGGCCTGCCTGCCGGTGGTACCAGTTATTCCGTGGCCTACGCGGTACTGGCCGCGCTGTCAGTGCTGATCGCGATCTTCGGGTACCAGTTGTTGACGCGCATGAGCAAGTGGGTCGCGCTCGGCACTCTGGTGCTCATGGTGGTGGGCTTGTACGGCTACGCCGGGAAGTTCAGCACGGCTCCGGTGGTCGACAGCGGTTACCTGATGGGTGACTTCTGGACGACCTGGGCGCTGTCGACGGTCGCCGCTGGGCTCAGCGGCCCGATGGCGTTCATCACGCTGCTGGGTGACTACAGCCGCTACGTCTCACCGCAGCGCTACTCGAACGCCAAGGTATTCACCGCATCCGCCGTGGGCATGGTGCTCGGCCTGCTCGTGCCGCAGCTGTTCGGCACCTTCACCGCGTTCGCCTCCCGCGCCTCGGAGGACTACGTCGGTCCGCTGGTGGCGGCAGCTCCGCTGTGGTTCCTGATCCCACTGCTGCTCAACGGCGTGTTCGGCACGATCGGCAACGCGGGCGTGCTCATCTACAGCATGGGTTTGGACCTGGATGCGATCATCCCGGCGCTGTCCCGAGTCAAGGCCACGATTCTGACCTCCGCGGTGTCGACGACCCTGGTGTTTCTCGGTTACTTCGTCTGGGACGCCCAGGAGGCGGTCACCGCCTTCGTCCTGTTGCTGACGGCCATCGGCACCCCGTGGGCGGTGATCACGCTGATCGGCTTCCGCCGCTGCCGCGGCGTCTACGACCCGGATGCCCTGCAGGTCTACAACCGGCGTTCGCGCGGCGGCATCTACTGGTTCACGGCCGGTTGGAACCTCCGCGCCGTGGCCGCCTGGGCGATCGGCTCGACCGTCGGCCTGCTGTCGGTTGACACCGCCCTGTTCCGGGGTCCGCTGATCGAATGGACCTACGGCATCGACCTGAGCTTCGTGCTCGCCGCGGCCACCACTGCGGTGGCCTACTCGCTGCTGACGATCGGTTCCTCTCAACCGGTACCGGAAGCGACTGAAACCGAAGTCCCGGCCCAGGCCGTGTCCGCCTGAGCCGGCAACCACCGCGAAACGAGGAAGTACAAGGAATGAACCACTACGACGTCGTCGTGATCGGCGCGGGGTTCTCGGGGCTGACCGCGGCCCGCGACCTGCGGGAAACCGGCAGGAGCGTGCTGATCCTGGAGGCCAGGGACCGCATCGGCGGATCCACCTGGTACCGGCCGGACGCACTCGGCGGGTACGGCCTGGAGATGGGCGGCACCTGGATCGTCCCGCGGCAGACCCATGTATGGGCCGAGGCGGAACGCTACGGAGTCCCGGTCGCCGACAGCGAGCTGCCCGAGCGGATGACGTGGTCCGACCACGGCACGGTGCTCGACACCCTGTTGCCTGTGCCGCCGGAAGAGTACGGCGCGCTGGAACACGCGATGCGCGCACTGGTCGAAGCGGGCGAGCGGCTCGACCCGACGCGCCCGCTGTCCGAGCAGGGTTTGGCCGACCTCGACGTGCCGATCCGGCAGTGGGCCGAGGAAGCGGGCCTGACCGGCAACGCCAAAGAACTGCTCATGTCGTGGTTCTGCGGTTGTGCCAACGCCAGCGAAGAAACGGGGTCGGCGTTGGACGTCATCCGTTGGCTGTCCTCGATGGACAACTCGCTGTGGGGCATGGTGCAGGCCAGCGTCCTCGGCTACACGTTCGTCAACGGCACCGCGTCGCTGGCCGAGGCGATCCGCGCGGACGGTGGGGCCGAACTCCGCCTGTCCAGCCCGGTCCGCGAGGTCACCGCCGACGGCGAGGGCGTGACGGTCAGCTACGACGGCGGTGCCGTGCGGGCCGACCGGATCCTGCTGACCACCCCCGTCGGAGTCTGGCAGGACATCGAGTTCAGCCCCCAGCTCTCGGTGGCCAAGCAGGCGATGTCGAAGGAGAACCACGCCGGCCAGGGGCAGAAGGTGTGGGCGTTGGCGCGCAACGTCGACGAGGACATCAGCGGCTTCGGCTGGGGAACCAGCTTCGACTACGTCGGAGCGATGGCCACCACCGACGCGGGCGTTGTGCTGGTCTGCTTCGCCCCGGAGCACGACCGGGTCGACGCCGCGGACCTGGCCGACGTGCAGCGAGCGGTGCGCGAGTTCGCTCCGGAGGCCGAGGTGGTCGACGCCGAGTCGCACGACTGGGTCAACGACGAGTTCAGCAAGGGAACGTGGGCGACCTTCGGGGCAGGCCAGTTCACCAAGTACGAGATTGCCGTCGGCGAGCCGGAAGGGCGGGTGCATTTCGGCGGTTCGCACACCGCGCGTCGCTGGCGCGCCTTCATCGACGGCGCCATCGAATCCGGCAAGCGTGGCGCCGCGGAAATCCTGGCCGCAGAGAAGTCCTGAGTGGACACGAGGAGAGACAAGTGAACGATCCGATTGGGCCGGTGGACTCCACCCAGATCCCCCGGTACGGCGGCGACACCACATTCGCCCGATTGCCCCGGCTGAGCGACGTCCCGGACGCCGACACCCTGGTGTGGGGCGTGCCGTTCGACACCGGAGTCAGCTACCGGCCCGGTGCCAGATTCGGCCCCAACCACGTGCGGCAGAGTTCCCGGCTGCTGCGCCCGTACAACCCGGCGCTCGACGTCCAGCCGTTCGCGACCCGTCAGGTCGCCGACGCCGGTGACCTCGGCGTGAACCCGTTCGACATCGGCGAGGCCATCAGCACCATCGAGACGAACGCCCGGGAGCTGTCGGGAACCCGCCGCACCTTGGTCACGGTGGGCGGCGATCACACCATCGCCCTGCCGCTGCTGCGCGTGCAGCACGAGCGGCACGGGCCCATCGCGGTGCTGCACTTCGACGCGCACCTCGACACGTGGGACACCTACTTCGGCGCGCCCTACACACACGGAACCCCGTTCCGCAGGGCATCCGAAGAAGGGCTCATCGACTTCGAGCATTCGATGCACGTCGGCATCCGGGGCCCGCTGTACTCGCGGCTGGACCTGGACGAGAGCGAGAAGATGGGCTTCGCCGCGGTGCACTGCCGCGACTTCGCGCGCAGCCCGCTGGACGACATCATCAACCGCGTCCGTACCCGACTCGGGTCCCGTCCCGTGTACGTGTCGCTCGACATCGACGTACTCGACCCCGGTTTCGCGCCGGGCACCGGCACCCCCGAAGCGGGCGGCCTGTCCAGCCGAGAACTGCTGGAGCTCGTGCGGGGCCTGGAAGGACTCAACCTGGTAGGCGCCGACATCGTGGAGGTCGCGCCCGCCTACGACCATGCCGAGATCACCGGGATCGCGGCGGCTCACACCACCTACGAGCTGCTGAGCGCCCTGCCCGTAGGAGGACTCTGATGCGTACGATCCGCAACGTCATCGACGGCAAGCGGTTGGACGCCGAGGACCGGCGAACCACCGACCTGGTCGACCCGTGCAGTGGCAAGGTGTTCTGCAGCGCCCCGCTGTCGTCGGGCAACGACGTTGACGCGGCCTACGAGTCCGCGGCGCGCGCGTTCGAGCACTGGCGGGAGACCACTCCCGCCGAGCGACAGCGGCTGCTGCTGCGGCTGGCGGACGAGCTGGAAGGGCGGACCGAGGAGTTCGTCTCGGCCGAAACCGAGAACACCGGCAAACCGCTGGAGGCCGCCCGCACCGAGGAAATCGGCGCATCGGTCGACCAGATCCGCTTCTTCTCGGGTGCGGCGCGGGCTCTCGAAGGCGTGGCAGCAGGCGAGTACGCGCCCGAGCACACCTCCTACGTGCGCCGCGAACCGGTCGGCGTGATCGGCCAGGTCGCGCCGTGGAACTACCCTCTCATGATGGCGGTATGGAAGGTGGCGCCTGCCATTGCCGCGGGCAACACCGTGGTACTCAAACCCGCCGACACCACTCCGGTCACGGCCGCGATGCTCGGCGAGCTGGTGGCGGGCATCTTCCCGCCCGGCGTACTCAACGTCGTCTGCGGTGACCGCGAAACCGGTCGTGCGGTCGTGTCACACCCGGCCTCGTCGATGGTGTCGATCACCGGCTCAACGCGGGCCGGGCAGCAGGTAGCCGCCGCTGCCGCCGAGGACGTCAAGCGGGTGCACCTCGAACTCGGTGGCAAGGCGCCCGCGGTGGTGTTCGCCGACGCCGACCTCGACGCCGCGGCCGAGGGAATAGCCGGAGCCGGCTTCTTCAACGCCGGGCAGGACTGCACCGCCGCCACCCGCGTGCTCGTCGAGCAGTCGGTGGCCGAGGAGTTCACCGCCAAGCTCGTCGAGCAGGCTTCGACCATGCGGTGCGGTCCACCATCCGATGTGGACGCGGCGTTCGGCCCGCTGAACAACGCCGCCCAGCTGGAGCGGGTTCAGGGAGTCGTGGACCGAGTCCCGGAACATGCCCGGGTGCTCACCGGCGGTCATCGGGTCGGTGAGGACGGTTTCTTCTTCGCACCCACCGTGATCAGCGGAGTACACCAGCACGACGAGCCGGTGCAGGAGGAGATCTTCGGCCCGGTCCTGACCGTGCAGACCTTCCGCGACGAGCAGGAGGCGCTGAGCATGGCCAACGGAGTCGACTACGCACTGGCCGCCAGTGTGTGGACCAAGGACCACGGGCGGGCCCAGCGCTCGGTGGCCAGGTTCGACTTCGGGTGCGTGTGGGTCAACACCCACATGGTGCTGGTGTCCGAGATGCCGCACGGTGGGTTCAAACACTCCGGGTACGGCAAGGACCTCTCGAAGTACGGCCTCGAGGACTACACCCGGATCAAGCACGTGATGCACAGCTTCGGCTGAACACCGAGCTACGCGGGAGGTGGCGCCACTCGGCGAGATGCTCGCCGAAGCGCCCCGGACCGCGCTCGCCCGCGAGCACGTGCGGCCGATGCCGCAACTGGCGCCAATCCGTCTATCCGAACCGAGCTCCCATGGACGGATTGGCACTCCATCTCGATCGGACACGGCCGTAGCGTCGGGACGTATCCCAGGACAGAGGAGGAACGGATGGCAACGGTTACCGGATACTGGATCGCCGGTGAGGCAGCCCGTAGCGACGAAACGTTCGAGATTCAGCACCCCTACGACGACTCTCCGGTCGGGACGGCCAGCTATGCGACCGACGCGGACGTCGAACGCGCCGTCGCCGCCGCTCACGCCTGCCGCGGCGAGTTCGCCGCACTGCCCGCCCACGCGCGCGCCTCGGCACTCGACCACGTCAGCCGGCGGCTCACCGAACGTACCGAGGAGATCGCCCAGCTCATCACCGCCGAGAACGGCAAGCCGATCTTCTGGGCCCGCGCGGAGGTCGACCGCGCCGTGTCGACGTTCCGATGGGGCGCGGAGGAGGCTCGACGCTGGAGCGGCGAACTGCAGCGGCTGGACACCGACGCGGGAGCGAACGGACGGATGGCCCTCGTCCGGCGCGTGCCGCGCGGCCCCGTGCTCGGGATCGCACCGTTCAACTTCCCGCTGAACCTGGTGGCCCACAAGGTCGCGCCTGCACTGGCCGCAGGCGTGCCCATCGTGCTCAAACCGGCGCCGAAAACGCCGCTCACCGCTCTGGTCCTCGGCGAGATCCTCGCCGAGACGACCTTGCCCACCGGATCCTGGTCAGTGATCACCACGACTGACGAAAAGGCGCCCGAGCTGGTCGCCGACCCGCGCCTGCCAGTGGTGTCGTTCACCGGTTCCGGACCGGTCGGCTGGCGCATCCGGGATGCGGTGCCGCGCAAGCACGTCACGCTCGAACTGGGCGGCAACGCCGCCGTGGTCGTCAATTCCGACTGGACGGACCTCGATTTCGCAGCGAATCGCATCGCCACCTTCGCCATGTACCAGGCGGGCCAGTCCTGCATCTCGGTCCAGCGCGTGTACGTGCACCGAGACATCCGCGAAGACTTCACCGAGCGGCTGGTAAAAGCCGTCGAGGCGCAAGCCACCGGCAGCCCGACCAACGAGGAGACGCGGGTCGGACCACTGATCGAGCAGGCCGCGGCCGAGCGCGTCGAGCAGTGGGTCGGCGAAGCGGTCGCCGCGGGCGCCGAGGTGCTGGCCGGAGGATTCCGAGACGGAGCCACCTACGCCCCCACCGTGCTGACCGAAGTCCCCGAAGACGCCAGGATCTCCTGTGAGGAGGCGTTCGGGCCGGTACTGGTGGTCGAACCCGTGGACTCCATCGACGACGGGTTCGCGCGGGTCAACGCATCCCGCTACGGACTGCAGGCCGGGGTGTTCACCCGCGACCTCCCGCTGGCGTTCCGCGCGTCGGCCGAACTGGAAGTCGGCGGGGTGATCATCGGCGACGTGCCCAGTTTCCGCGCCGATCAGATGCCCTACGGCGGTGTCAAGGAGTCCGGCTCCGGCCGCGAGGGCGTCCGTGCCGCCATGACCGATCTGACCGAAGAGCACGTCACGGTTCTGACCGGCATCGCGGTTTAGCCCCGTCGACCTTCCCGGTGCGGCTCGGGGACGCTCGTCGTCTCCGAGCCGCACGGGTCGGGGGCGCGGGGCCTCGGCAGGGGTTGCCGATTGTGGCCGGGCTCCGAGACGGGCCCGTTCCTGGCGCCACCCCCCGCTCCGAGGTCCGAACCGGGGGTGGCGCCAAGATCCGGGCGGGACGGGCTCCAGGAAACGGGTGCCGTGCGCCAGCAGCTCAGCCTCGTGGCTGCCCTAATCGGCGCTCACGCTGCCGGACTGCTCGGCGCTCGGGGAAGTCGCCCCCTCGCCACGCAGGCGCGCTTCCCACGCCGCGAGCTGCTTCCGCTCGGTGGGCTGGGCCAGCAGGCTGGCGATGACGAACACGGTGACACTCGCGACCAGCCCGATGTAGACCGGCTCGTTGGCGTCGATTCCCCGCACGATCATCAACCCTACGACGGTGAGGCTACCGACGGTCATCGACGCCAACGCTCCGGTGGCACTGGCGCGCCGCCAGAACAACGCACCGATGATCGGGACGAGGACTCCTCCCACCAGCAGGTTGTAGGCGATGGTCAAAGCCCCGACCACGTCCTGGACGAGCAGTGAAGTGGCGATCACGACCACGCCACCGCCAAGCACGAAAACCCGGTTCATCCTCACTCCGCCGGATTCCGAATGCTTCGGCACGAAGCGAGCGTAGATGTCGTTGGCCGCGATCGTGGAGGCAGCCAGCAGCGTCGCGCTCGCGGTGGACATCAGCGCGGCCAGAGCCGCGGCGAGCACCAATCCCCGCAGGCCTTCGGGCAGAACGTTCTGCGCCATGGTCGCGAACGCGTCGTCACTGTTGTCGAGACCGGGGAACAGCGCCTTGGCGGCCATGCCGATCACGGCGGCTGCCGTGCCGTATACCGCCACGTACAACCCCGCGGCGACTCCCGCGTTGCGAGCCACGCGTTCGGTGCGCGCGGTGAAGACGCGCTGCCAGATGTCCTGGCCGATCAGCATCCCGAAAAAGTAGATGAGGAAATAGGTGAAGATCGTGCCACCACCGATGGCAGTGATGTCGAAGTAGCTCGACGGTAGCGCTTGCCGAAGCCCGCTCATGCCACCTGCGTCGGCGATGGACAGCGGTAGCAGGAGCACGAAGATGCCCACCGTCATGATCACGAACTGGAGGAGGTCGGTCAGCGTGATCGACCACATGCCACCGAGCACGGTGTACGCCACGACGATGCCGCCACCGACCAGGATCGCGGGCACCCGCGGAACCCCGAGGAGCACGTCGAACAAGGTGCCCACCGCGAGCGTGGCGGTCACAGCCACCATCAGGTCGTAGACGATCATGATGATCCCGCTGATGACCCGCCCGGACGCGTTGTATCGCAGTTCGAGCATCTCGGCGACCGTGTAGACGCCCAGGCGAGCAAGCTTGCGGGACAACGCCACGCTGAGCACCAGAATGCCCATGCCCAACATCGCCGCCAGCCACAGGCCGGAAATCCCGTACTCGTAACCGAGGCTGGCACTACCGATCGTGGACGCACCGCCGAGTACGACCGCCGCGAGAGTGCCCATGTAGAACGCCGGACCGAGTCGGCGTCCGGCGACCAGGTAGTCCTCCTTGCTTCGCGACCGGCGCAGCCCCCACCAACCCACACCGAGCATGCCGGCGAAATACAACGCGATCACCAAGTAGTCGAGAATCATGGCTCCCTCCGGGACGACGGGCAGCACAGTCGACCGACCGCGCCGTGCACATCCGTTCCACCTGTACGCACTCCCCTACCATCGGACGCTTGTTCCGAGGGAGCAGCCGAACCGGCCGCGAATGTTCCACGAGTGTGGAGCAAAGCGGTTGACGTACAGCAGCATTCGTTTCTCCAACACTGGCGGCCCGCGTTGGAGGAACGCACAACGCGCACTCGACCATGCGAAAACTCCCGCCGGCGTCGGTCAGCTCACCGAACGACGGACCTGTCTTGAGATCGCCGTGGATTCATCCGAACGCCATCAGAGTCAACCGAGCTCGGCACGCGCCGCACAACCGACGGGGAGTAGGAGGGGACGGGGAGGCGCCGGCGAGCGCACTCCCGCCCGCCGGCGCGATCTTCGCGCCCCACGCGGATGTCTTATTCGTCAGTCAGTTCAACCGGCGCGATGTCGTCGTAGACGTCCCCCGGACCGGGATTGGACGGGTCCGTTCCGCCGCCGAAGTGGTGGACCACGCCCCACACCGCGTTCAAGGCGGTCTGGACTGCTCCTTCGGCCCATCCCGCCGTCCAGGAGATGTCGTCCCCCGCCAGGAAGACGCCGCGATGATGCTCGGGGAGTGCGTCCTGCATGAAGTGGGTGAACAGGCGGCGCTGGTAGCGGTAGTGGCCGGGGAGGTTGGCTTTGAACGCTCCCATGAAATAGGGCTCGTTCTCCCACGACACCGTCACCGGGTTGCCTGTGATGTGCCGCCGGATGTCCACGTCCGGATAGATCTCGGCCAGCGAGCCGAGCATGACCTCGAGCCGCTCGTCGACCGGCAACGGCAGCCATTTCAGCGAGTCGTCGCACCACGTGTAGGACAAGCACAGCGCTGCGGGGCGGTCGGGCCCGAAATCGAGTGGATAGGTGGCACGGGTCATCCGGTCCGTCAGGGTCGTGCTCATCACCTCCTGACCGGTGGCCGGGTCGACGTCCTTCCAGAACGGGCGGTCGACGGGCACGAAAAGCTTCGAGGACTCCATGTAGTGGGTGCGTTCCATCGCCGTCCAGTGGTCGATGGGAAACAGCGACTCGTCGGTGTCCACCTTGTTGAGCAGCATCCAGCTCTGCGCGGTGAACACGGCCGCGGGATAGGTGCGGATGTTTCCGGAGCTGTCGGTGACGGTGACGTTGTTCGGAGCGGTGCGGTTCAGCCGAGTCACAGCCGCTCGGGGCACCCCGTTTTCGTGCAGCGACGCCAGGCTGGTGCCATCGGGCCAGTGCACGAGTTTGTCGGGAACGTCGTGCCACAGCCGGACGGGAAGCTGCTCACACCCTCCGGCGATGCTCACGTGGTCGTCATCGGCACCGGTGAACACCACGCGCAGGATCTCCAGCATGGAGTTCGGAAAGTCCGTGTCCCAACCACCGGTTCCGAAACCGACCTGCCCGAAAATCTCGCGGTGGGTGAAGGAGCTGAAACTCGGCGCGGCGCACAGGAACCCGTAGAACGTCTGGTCGTCCAAGCCGGTCACCAGGTCGTTCCACAGCTCCTTGATCCGGACCACGTCGCGGTCTCGGATCGCCTGCTGCATCTCGGAGAGCCGGGCGCCGTGCTCGAGGGCCTGCTGCCAAGCCGACGAGACGTCTCCGAACACCTTGGGCAGCTCTTCGGGACTCCGCGCGTAGTGGCTGCGCCCCTTGAGATCGATGACCGTACTCGACGTCTCCGGCGCCAACGGATTGGGAAACGGTGTCGTTTCCAGCCCCATCTTGTCGATGTAGTGGAACAGCGCGGTGGAGGCCGGCGGGAACCGCATCGCTCCCATCTCGGCGACGACGTCGTCGGGGTACCCCTCGAAGGTCTGGGTGCGCAACCGACCGCCGATCCGGTCAGCCTCGTACACAACGGGCTTGAGTCCCATCTTCATCAGTTCGTAGGCGGTGACAATGCCGGAAAGTCCGCCGCCGATCACCGCCACCTCGGTGCCGTGGCGATTCGCCGGCACCGCCCCGATCCCGGCGGGGTGGTCCAAGTAGTCGTCGTAGGCGAAGGGAAAGTCCGGTCCGAACATCGTGATCGGCTCGCGCGCAGCGTCGCGCCTCGGTGTCGCGGAGGCCATGGGCGGTTCTCCTCGGTGGAATGGGTGGCAGCTCAGGCACGCAGGGCGTGGCTGGTGCCCGGGTACAGGTCGGGACGGCGATCGCGGAGGTGGGGGTTGTCCTCGCGAGCGGTCCGCACGGTGGCGGGGTCGATGTCGGCCAGGAGCAGTTGCTCATCGCCTCCGCCGCGGACGAGCTCGGTTCCCACTGGTGTGATCACGCAGCTCTTTCCGCAGTAGTCCAATTCCCCCTCCCACCCGCACCGGTTGACGTAGGCCAGGTACAGGTGGTTCTCGTAGGCGCGGGCGGGGACCAGCGTTTCGGCCACGAAGTCGTGCGGGCGCATGAGCGCCGTGGGAACGAGCAACATCTCGGTTCCCGCCAGAGCGTGTGCTCGCACCATTTCCGGGAACTCCACGTCGTAACAGACGAGCAGGCCAAGCCGGACTCCCGCCACAGTGGTCTGCACGACGGGGTGATCGCCCGGTGAGAACCAGCATCGGTCCAGATCACCGAACAGGTGGGTCTTGCGGTAGGTCGCAACGGCGGTGCCGTCGACGTCGACAATGCGCGCGGTGTTGTACACCTCCGCACCGTCGCGTTCGGGAAATCCGTGGAGGATGGCGATGCCGGTTTCCGCGGCGATCCGGGCGACGTGCTCAGCGGCGGCTCCGTCCACGTCCTGCGCGAGGCGGCGCGTGTCTTCACCGATGTTGTACCCGGTCAGTGACATCTCGGGGCATGCCAGCAGGTGAGCACCGGCAGCGGCCGCCCGCCGCGCCACCGAGGCCAGGCGTGTCAGGTTCGCCGTGAGACCACCCGCGTCCGGCGCCTGGTCAAGAGCAAGTCGCATGGTTTCGATCGTATGGGCAGCTGATTACGCAAAACAATGTGCTTTCTTTGCGAGTATGATAACGAGATATTGCGTACTTTTCTGAACAGGCGGAGTTTTATTGCGTCAGCCTGAACGCCAATGAGGGGTGGCGGTGCGTCCGCCACCCCGCACCCATTGCGGCTCGGCCCGCGTCAGCTCCCGGATATCGACGCCCTGTGACGCCCCTCCAGGCGTGACCGACGCATGCCGTAAGCGAAGTAGATCAGCAGCCCCGCAGCCATCCACGCCCCGAACACCTGCCAGGTCGCGGTGTCCAGACTGAGCATCATGTACGCGCAGAAGGCGATCCCCAGCAACGGGGTCACCGGCGCCAGCGGGACCCGGAAGGTGCGGTCCAGCTCGGGGCGGGTACGCCGCAGCACGAGGACGGCGACGTTGACCAGGCCGAAGGCGAACAGAGTTCCGATGCTGGTGGCGTTCGCCAACGATCCGAGCGGGATCACAGAAGCCAGGACCGCGACGAATGAGGAGACCAGCACCACGTTGGCCCTCGGATTGCCGGTTTTCGCATCCACCCGGGAGAAAATTCGCGGAACGAGGCCGTCCCTCGACATCGCGAACAGCACACGAGTCTGCCCGTACATGACGGCCAGAACGACGCTGGAGATCGCGACGAGCGCTCCCACGGACAGCAGCACCGACCACAACACTCCTGCGCCGGTGGCCTGCGTCAGTACGTGGCTGAGCACCGCTTCGGTACTCGCGAAGGCGTTCCAGGGCATGGCACCGACCGCGGCCAATGCCACCAGGCAGTACAGGGCGGTCACCACGACCAGGGACAGCACGATCGCGCGGGGCAGGTCACGCTTGGCGTCCCGCGCCTCCTCCCCGGCCGTCGAAGCTGCGTCGAACCCGATGTAGGAGAAGAACAGCGTGGCACCAGCCGCGCTGACTCCCGCCATACCGAGGGGCATGAACGGCGTGAAGTTCTTGGCCTGCACGGCGAGGAACGCCACCGCGCAGAACAACAACAACGTCGCGATCTTGATCACGACCATGACCGCGTTGGCCCGAGCGCTCTCGCGGGCACCGCCGAGCAACAGCACCATCGCCAGCACCACGACAGCGATGGCGGGGATGTTGATCAATCCTCCCTCGCCCGGTGGCTGGCTGAGCGCCTCGGGAATCGCGACACCGACCGTCAGCGACAGCAGCTCGTTGAGGTACTGGCCCCAGCCGACGGCCACGGCAGCCACGGAAACCCCGTACTCGAGGACGAGGCACCACCCGCACACCCAGGCGATCAGCTCGCCCATCGTTGCGTAAGTATAGGAGTACGAGGACCCCGAAGCGGGGATCATCCCGGCCAGTTCGGCATACGACAGGGCCGAGAACAATGCCGTGAAACCGGCGAGCACGAACGACAGCACCACGGCCGGTCCGGCCTTGGGCACGGCCTCCCCCAGGACGACGAAGATACCCGTACCCAGCGTCGCGCCAATGCTGATCATCGTCAGTTGCGCCAGCCCGAGCGACCGGGACAGCTGGCCGCCCTCCCCTTGGCCGCTCTCGGCGACCAGGTCGCGGACCTGCTTCTTCCGCAGCAACCGCTGCGCCCACCCCGGTTTGCGAGTTCCGGCGCGTTCGGCACCCGCGGTGGCTTTCGGCGGGTCGGTTATGTGTTCGCGTACCACTCAGCTTCTCCTGCGATAAAGGGGCGGGGCTCCAGCCGACAGCTCACACCCGACCAGGGGAACGATGTGAACCACAGCACGATGGTGCGCAATGTTAAGAGGTCATATATGCCGCAGGAAGACGTGTTCGATGCGCAACTTCCCACATTTGGTTTCGAAACTTGCGCATCGGCGTGGTTTTACGATCTTCGGTCCTCGGAACCCGGTCGGTGTCGGACCACAACTCGATCTCGTCGGGGCTCACCGGCTGGTGCCGGAGTGGCGTTCCGACGAGGGGATCGCGGAGGTGCTCGGCGATGCCCGTTGACCGGCGGACCGCTACGGGAACGCGCACCCCAGCAGCGAGTGGCGGCAAGTCTCGAGCCTGACCGGGACCAGCCCCTGCGGGGCGCCAACGGCGTCGCCTGACGGTAAACCGGTGAGCAACCGCTCACCAGCGAGTATGCTCGATCGACCTTGCCCACGGGGAGCTGACCAAGGAGCGAGCCATGCCGCAGTCGTCGCCGAGTTCCGCCGCGTACGGATTCATCGGGACAGGCGAGCTCACCGCCGCGATCGTGGAAGGACTCAACACCGGGGCCACCGAACCTCCCACGATCTTCCTCTCACCCCGGGGACACACCGTCGGACGCGAACTCGCCAATCGGTTCCCGAATGTGCACGTCGGCGACAGCAACCAGAACGTCCTCGCTCACGCGACGTCGATCGTGCTCGCCGTACCGCCACCGACCGCACAGGCGGTCCTGGCCGAACTGTCGTTTCGACCGCACCACCTGTTGATGAGCGCGGTCGCGGGGCTGCGACTGCACCAACTGCACGACTGGGCCGCACCAGCCGGCCACGTCGTCCGGGTCATCCCACTCCCGCAAGCAGCGCACCGCCAAAGTCTCACCACGATCTACCCGGACGACACCGTCACCCGCGCACTGTTCGACCAAGTAGGCGGTGTCCTCGTCCCGGACGAAGAACAGACCCTCGACGCCTCCAGCGCAGCAACCGCAACCTTCGCCGCCCACCTCGATTACCTCACCACCATCGCCACCTGGCTGGCCGACCACGGCGTGGATCAGGACACCGCGAGCACCTTCATCACACACATCTTCGGACAGCTCGGCCGCTCCCTGTCCCAGCAAGACGGAGCACTCACCACCATGACCGACAAGCACACAACACCGGGTGGCATCAACGAACAACTCTTGACCGACCTTCGCCAGGAGGGCATGCCCGACGCCGTACGCCACTCGCTCGACCGCGTCTTGGCCCGTCTCCGCAGCTAGTGCGGTGAGTGCCAAGCCTCGGCACGAGACTTGGCACTACCTGGGTCCGACTGCCCGAGGCGCTGTTTGAGCGCCGCCAGTTGGTCTTCCAGGTCCTTCGGCAGGGTGTTGCCCAGCTTGTCGAACCACTCCTCGATGAGCGGGATCTCGGCCTGCCATTCCTCGACGTCGACGTCGAGCGCGGTATCGACGTCCTCGCGCGGAGTCTCCAGGCCCGACAAGTCGATCTGGTCGGCCGACGGCACCCGGCCGATCGGAGTGTCCTCAGCAGTCGCACTGCCCTCGATTCGCTCCACGACCCACTTGAGCACACGGGAATTCTCACTGAATCCCGGCCACACGATCTTCTTACCCGACTCGTCCCGCCGGAACCAGTTCACATAGAAAATCTTCGGTAGCTTCGCACCATCCGTCGAATCCCCCATCCGCAACCAATGATGCAGGTAATCACCCACGTTATAGCCGAGGAACGGCAACATCGCCATCGGATCCCGGCGCACCACACCCACCTGGCCGGTCGCCGCCGCCGTCGTCTCCGACGACATCGTCGCCCCCATGAACACGCCATGCCGCCAATCGAACGCCTCGTTGACCAACGGCACCGTCGTCTTACGCCGACCACCGAACAGAATCGCCGAAATCGGCACACCTCGCGGGTCATCCCACTCCGGCGCCAAGATCGGACACTGCGACATCGGCGTGCAGTACCGCGAATTCGGATGCGCCGCCGTCTCCGCCGACTCCGGAGTCCAGTCCCGCCGCTTCCAATCGGTCAGATGCTGCGGCGGAGTCCCCAAGCCCTCCCACCACACATCACCATCATCGGTCAACGCGACATTGGTGAACAACGAGTTACCCCGCTCGATCGTACGCATCGCATTCGGATTGGTGTTGTCATCCGTGCCCGGCGCCACCCCGAAGAACCCGGCCTCCGGATTCACCGCATACAACCGGCCATCAGCACCGAACCGCATCCACGCGATGTCATCACCCAACGTCTCGACCTTCCACCCCGGAAGAGTCGGCTCCAACATCGCCAAATTCGTCTTACCACACGACGACGGGAACGCCGCAGCCACATAATGCACAGAATTCTCCGGCGAGGTCAACTTGAGGATCAGCATGTGCTCAGCCAACCAACCCTCGTCCCGCGCCATCACCGAAGCAATCCGCAACGAATAACATTTCTTGCCCAACAACGCGTTCCCGCCGTACCCGGAGCCGAAACTCCAGATCATCCGCTCTTCGGGAAAATGGGTAATATACTTCGTCGCGTTACACGGCCACGCCACGTCAGCCTGCCCCGGCTCCAACGGCACCCCGACCGAATGCAACGCCGGAACGAACTCCCCATCCGCACCGAAGCGCTCCAGAACCTCCGGCCCCATCCTCGTCATAATGTGCATCGAAACCACCACATAGGCCGAATCGGTGATCTCCACACCCAACTTCGGAGACTCCGCGCGCACCGGCCCCATGCAAAACGGCACCACATACATCGTCCGACCACGCATGCAACCCCGATACAACTCACGCATGATCATCTTCATGTCGACCGGATGCATCCAATTATTCGTAACACCCGCGTCTTCCGGATTCCGCGAACAAATGAAGGTCGAATCCTCCACCCGTGCCACATCGCCAGGATCCGACGCAGCCCAAAACGAGTTCGGCTTCTTCTCCAACCGAGTGAACGTCCCCGCCTCCACCAACTCATCCGTGAGCCGCCGCCACTCCTCCTGCGACCCGTCACACCACACAACCTGATCAGGAGTGGTCAGCTCAGCCACCTCGCGAACCCACGACACCACACGCTCGTGCTCGATCGGAGCCTGATCAAGACCAGGGATGGTCGCTGCGGTCATCCTACCGCTCCTCACAGACGCAAAAGCACCGTCACATCGCTGAAGGGGATTACCTTCAGCGTAACGGAAATGCTCCCCAATCGCGGAACGATCACTACGCATCTCCGCTCACCACATCGGTTTGGCAATCGATTAAGAAAGCCAGTGAGCGAAGATGAATCCGGTCCGGCAACGTGACCGCATTAGGCAACCCGAACGGGTTATGCCGTTCGCACGACCGTGGACTGCCAGGCGCCTCTTCGTAAGGTTCGGTGTGGCCCAGAACCCGACCGGCTGGCAGACAACCCACTAGCCATAAGGAAGCGGGGGCAACCCCCGTACCGACTGACCCACCCGGAACAGCGCCCCGGCCTCGGGATGCGCCGCGACATCGGTGTCCACTCGAGACGTGGTGATGTAGAGCTGGTCCAGGTCCGGCCCACCGAAAGTGCAGGCTGTGACCCGGGGGACGGGCACCTGCACGACATCGACCAACTCACCCCGGTACGTGTAGTGGTGGACCGCGCCACCTCCCCACAACGCGACCCACAGATCACCCCGCGAATCGACCGTCAACCCGTCAGGGGCTCCGAGTGCGGGATCGATCCGCACCACGGTCCGCCTACTGCTCAGCGTTCCGCATTCGTAGTCGAACGCATCTACTCGCTGGGTGGGGGTATCCACGTAATAGGCCGTACTTCCGTCCGGACTCCACGCGAGCCCGTTCGAGATGGTGACGTCCGCGAGCACCGCGGTGACCGTGCCATCCCGATCCAACCGGTGCAGGGCACCCGCGCCGTGCCTGGCGTCGTACGCCATCGAGCCGCAGAAGAAACTGCCGTCCGGTGCGCAGCCACCTTCGTTCATGCGGATCGTGGGATCGCTCCACAACTCACCGAGCGGGCGGACGTCCAGGAGCTCATCGTCGGCGATGGCGAATCCCCGCTCCAGAGCGAGGATCGCGCCACCGCCGGTGCGCGGGCGCAGAGCCGCCGCGACGGACCCCACGCACCGCCGGCCGACCGCACCGGTTCCGGTGTCGAGGGTGAGGACGTCGCCTGCGAGCATGTCCACCCACCGCAACCCCCAAGCCGGATGCCAGACAGGACCTTCACCGTGATGCACACACGGTTCCGTGACCTGCTCGGGGACCGTCATGACGGTTGCGAGCCCCGTTCGATGCGACCGTCCACCCGCCGCGGGATGTCGAGCGGATTTCCATCGCGAAGAGCTTCGGGCAGGAGCTCGCCCGGCATGTTCTGGAAACAGACGGGGCGGAGGAAGCGTTCGATGGCGGCCGTTCCGACCGAAGTGTGCGTCGGTGCCGTCGTCGCCGGGTAGGGCCCGCCGTGCTGCATGGCATGGCTGACGCTGACCCCGGTGGGCCATCCGTTCCAGACCACCCGCCCCGCACGTTGCTGGAGTTCGGCGCACAACAGGGTCGCGTTCGCCTCCTCGGCCCGGCCGTGCACCGTGGCGGTCAACTCACCTCGGAACATGCGGGCCGCTTCGAGCATCTCGTCGTCCCCACCGTATTCGACCACAATGGAGGTGGGACCGAAGCACTCCGCAGTGAGCGCCTCCTGCTGTTCCAGAACGTCCCGTGCCGTCGTCCGCAGCAGAGTGGGGGTGGGACCGTTCTCCGTGCGCTCACCGCGGACGGCGACGCGCACCGCGGAGTGCTCGCTGATCGAGTTGAGGGTGTCCCAGTAGCCGTCTTCGATCGCGGCGTTCAGCATCGGTGCCGCGGGGCGTTGCGCCAACCCGGAGACCAGCGCGCTTTCGACCTCGTCGGCCGATTCCGCTGGCACGAACAACAAACCGGGCTTCGTGCAGAACTGCCCCGCTCCCAAGGTGAACGAGTTGAGGTAACCGTCGGCGATCTCGCTCCCACGTTCGGCCGCCGCTCCCCTGGTGACGAACGTCGGGTTGACGCTGCCCATCTCCGCGTAGAACGGGATCGGCTCGGGGCGCGAGGCAGCGAGGTCGAACAGAGCCCGGCCGCCCTGCGTGGAACCGGTGAACGCACCTGCCCGTACACGGGGATCGCACGTGGCGGTACGGCCCGCTTCCTGCCCCTCGATGAGCGCGAACACGCCGTCGGGGGCCTGGACCGACCGCAGGGTGGCGCTGATGATCTCGCCCGTGCGCCGGGACAATCGCGGGTGACCGGGGTGTGTCTTGACCACGACCGGACAACCGGCCGCCCAAGCCGAGGCGGTATCGCCACCGGCCACGCTGAACGCGAACGGGAAGTTGCTCGCGGCGAACACCAACACCGGTCCCAGCGGCAACAGCATCTTCCGCATGTCCGGTCGCGCACCGGTTGGCCAGTTCTCGTCAGCGGAGTCGAGCGTGGCGTCCAGGTAGGCCCCCTCCTCGAGAACCTCTCCGAACAGGCGCAGCTGGAAAGTCGTGCGAACCAGCTCTCCCCGCAGCCGCGCCTCGGGCAGTTTCGTCTCGTCCTGGGCGAGCGCCACCAGCTCCTCGGTCGCGCCGTCCAGCGCGTTGGCGACCTCGCGCAGGAGATTCGCTCGCTCGGTCGGCCGCAGTCGTGCGAGCGGCTCCGCCGCGTCGACCGCGGCGTCGAGCACCGCTTCGAGGTCGTGGCCGCGGGTGACCGCGTTCTCCGTCGTTGTCATGGAGGTGAGACTCCTCGTACGAGGTTGAGATTCTATGGATGGAGCAAGATCTTCACGGTGCGATCTCGTTCTTCGTCGAGGATCCGCAACGCTGCTGATGCATCATCGAGGTCGAGTTCTCGGCCGACGATGAGACCGGGGTCCAACGCCCCGGAGGTGAAGGCCCGGACCGCGTACGTCCAGGCGTGCGACGGGGCACCGAAGACCGTGTGCACGGTGATCTGGGAAAGCACCAGCCTGCTTGGTGGCGGAGGACTTTCGTCGTGGGCGGTGATTCCGGTGAGCACCACTCGGCCTCCTCGGCGAGAGAGCCGGCATGCCAGGTCCGCCGTGCCGGATGCTCCGGCCGCTTCCAGCACGGCGTCGAACCCGCCCAGGTGCCGCTCGGCTTCCGCTGGGGTGATGAGTTTCGTCGCCCCGCACGCCTCGGCGAGGTCGGAACGGTTCCGACTGGGGTGCACCAGGAACACCTCGGCCGGGGAGGTCGCGGCGAGAAGTTGGGCCGCGAGCAGTCCGAGACTGCCACCACCGACGATGGCGACCCGCTCACCCGGCACGCTCCCCAGTTTCAGGCACGCCGCCGCGACGCACGCCGCGGGTTCCAGGACTGCCGCAGCTCGGAGGCAGGCCGATTCCGGCAGCACGTGCAGCGAGTGGGCGGGCAAGGTGAGGTAGTCCGCCCATGCTCCGGGTTGGGTGAAGCCGGTCTCGTCGTAGGCCCCCGAGCACAGGTTGTTGTCGCCTCGGCGACACGCCGAGCAGGCCCGGCACGAGCGGAATCCCTCTCCGACGACCGGTTTGCCTCGGAGGCCGTTCGGCACTCCCGCACCGACCTCCGCGACCGTGCCGGACCACTCGTGTCCCGGCACTACGGGGTAACGCACGAAGTCTCGTGGGCGCACGCCGGTGAATACTTCACGGTCGGAGCCGCAGATTCCGCTCCAGGCGACCTTGACCAATGCCTCGCCGGGATCGGGCGGGCGCGGCTCGACCGGTACAACCCGGAGGTCGCCCGGTGCCTCGATCGTCACGGCCCGCGTGGTCATGATTTTTCCTTGGTTCCGCGGAACTGCCAGTCGGTTGCGTAGAGGTCGAAGTGTGCTCCCTGCGGAGGGTGCCCGCGAACGAAGTCGACGTCCAGCTCCACACCCAATCCGGGCGCTTCCGGAAGGTCGAAATGTCCGTCGACCACCTCGGGGACCCCGGGTGCCGCCTTCTTGACGTGTTCATCGGCGAAGTCGTTGAAGTGCTCCTGGATCTTGAAGTTGGTCATCGTGGCTGCCAAATGGAGGTTCGCGGCCGTGAGCACCGGTCCACCGACGTTGTGCGGAGCGACAAGCACGTAGTGGGTCTCGGCGGCAGCAGCCACCTTCTTCGTCTCCAGGATTCCACCGAAGTGGCCGATGTCCGGCTGGATGATGTCGGCGGCCTGGCGATCGAACAACTCGCGATACTCAATGCGGTCGTGAATCCGTTCCCCGGTCGCGACGGGGAGCGTGACCTGGCGCGAAACCTGCGACAGTGCATCGAAGTTTTCCGGCGGTACCGGTTCCTCGATCCAGCTCGGCTCCAACCGGGCGAGGTCGCCGGCGATGCGCACGGCCTCCGCCGGAGTGAATCGCCCGTGCATTTCGACGAGGATTTCCACGTCCGGGCCGACCGCGTCGCGTACCGCCTCGACGAGCTCGATGGAGCGCCTCCGTTCGGCAGCCTCCAATTCCCACCTTCCCGGACCGAACGGGTCGAACTTCAGGGCGGAGTATCCGCGCGCCACGACTTCGCGCGCTGCGGCGTGGAATTCGTCCGCGGTGCGCTCGACCGTGTACCAGCCGTTGGCGTAGGCCTTGATGCGATCACGCACTCGCCCTCCGAGCAACCGCCATACCGGCTGGCCCAACGCCTTGCCGATGATGTCCCAGCACGCCATCTCAACGCAGGCGATGCCGGACATCACGATTTCCCCGGCCCGGCCGTAATCACCGTGCTTCATCCGCCATACCAGCGACTCGATGTCGAACGGATCGGAGCCGACGACGTGCTGGGAGCCCGCCTCGCGCAGGTAGCCGAGTAGTGCCTCGGTGTGCCCGAGCATGCGGGTCTCACCGACACCGACGAGTCCGTCGTCGGTGTGCACTCGCACGTAGGTCAGATCACGCCAGGGCGTGCCGAGAACGAAGGTTTCCAGGTGAGTGATCTTCAACGTAGTTTCCACCATTTCTGCGCGTCAGCGGGATTCCGGACGGGGCACTGCCAGATCGGCGGCAGGAAGCGACGATGCCTTGGCATCCGAGCAGTGCCGTTGCAACAAGTCGAGCCCGATTTGCGCGCGGCGCACCCGTTCGCGTCCCAGTACCGTCGCGGTGGGCGTGAGGTGCGTTCCGCTCGGGTAGATGTTCGGCGCGTTGCGGAGTCCGAACTTCACGTACACGGGGGCGGTCACCCGGACGATCTCGGCGATCTCGTAGTGGCGAACGAAGCCGCCCAGGTCGTCCGGGGACTCGACGTAGACGTCCAGTGGCAGGTCCGTCGCGGCCCGAATGGCGGCCAGCTGCCCCACGGTGAGATCGGTGGGAACGTTGTAGGTGTCGGCGCCGAGATCCTCGGCGATCTTGATCGATGCGGGATTCGCCAGCCCCATTTGTACGCTGATCTTGAACCGCATGTCCGCAGGAAGATCTCCGGCGGCGCGCATTCGCGCCGCGACGGACAGCACGCCGAGGTCGGTGATCAAGACGCTTCGGATGCCGGACTCGGCGGTACGGCGGATGTCTTCCAACACGTGCACGAGCTGTTCAGCACCTCTGGCCTGAGCGGCGACCGGTCCCCCGCCCTGGGCGGTCACCATGGCTCCGATGTCCCACGCGGCGGTCGGCCGCGCGAAGAGGCTCAGCTCCACCGAGTGCGCGGCCGCGACATCACTCATCGCCCGCAACTCGTCGTCGGTCAGCAGCATCCCACCGCTGCCTTGGGAGATGCGGTGGACCACGACATTCCTCGCCGCCGCCTCGGCGAGAACGGCTTCCAGGGCTTCAGGCCCTTCCGCACTCGGGATCTCCACCCGGTACTGCGCACCATCGGGGAACCGCTTTCCGCTCGTCGCCGGCACATCCCCGTCGGGAAGACCGTGGGAAGTCAAGAATTCTCGCGTTTCCAACACCAGTGCTCCGTTCGGAATGTCGGACGTTGTTCGGAAACGTAACCGTGCTCCTCCAGCCAGTCAAGGCACGGGCCTCAGGCGTGCGACCGGACGGTCCGCTACCCTGTTCGAAATACCGACCAAGGGGCGACCGGCCGCTACCTGCTCACGACGATGAGGAGCACATCCGATGGCACGAGCGATACCTGCCCTGGAGAGGGCATTCGACGTCCTCGAACTGTTCCTCGACGAACACGAGCTCAGCGCCCCGGACATCACCGCGAAGCTGGGACTTCCTCGGACGACCGTGCACGAGATCGTCGGAACCCTGACCGCACGGGGCTACCTGGCACCCGCAGGCCCCGATAGCAACCGGTTCCGACTCGGCGTGCGCGGCTTCCAGCTGGGTTCCGCCTACGCCGAACGGCTCGACCTGGCCCGGGAGGGCCAACTCGTGGCCGCCGAGATCGCGGACCAATGCCACGAAACCGTCCACATCGGTCTGTTGGACGGCACCGACGTGCTGTACGTCGCCAAAGTCGACAGCACTCACCCGGTCCGAATGGTCTCCGCCGTCGGACGGCGTCTACCGGCCCACTGCACCGGTATAGGCAAAGCTCTGCTCGCCGCGTTGCCGCATACCCGGATCGACGAGCTCTACGCCAACACGCGCCTCACGCCGATGACCGAGAACAGCATCACCAACCGCAAGGCCCTGCTGCGGGAGCTCGACAACATCGCCACCAACGGCGGCCTCGCCCGCGAGTACTGCGAATCGAACGAGGCCGTCGCCTGCGTCGCGGCCCCCGTCCACGACCGTTCGGGCACCGTCATCGCAGCGGTGAGCATCGCGGTGCCCATCCTGCGTTGGAACAGTGATGTCGAGGTGGAACTCGGCGAGTTCGTCCGCCAGGGCGCCACGGCACTCTCCGAACGCCTCGGATACCGGGCCACCTGACGGCACCCGTCACGCGTCGTCCCCAGTCCCCGCGGGAACCAGCGGGCGAAGTCGCTGCCACAGCAGGAAGATTCCGCCCACGGCCAGCATCGACAGTCCGGTCCAGAGGTTGATGTTGATGCCCTGTGATTTCGCGAGGCCCTCGGGAGTGGGGAACAACCCCGCGCCCCCGATGAGCACGCCGTAGACGAGGAACAGTCCGCCGATCACCGTGCGCACGTCGAAGAGCGAGGACGCGGTGGCCGACTTCTGTTCCAGTTCTTCGACGCCCTCCTGGCGTCCTACCGGTTCGACCGTGCCCTCCGACATGCCTACCTCCTCGTACCTGCTGGTCAACACTAGAAGGAAAACGGGACATAGCACAGTGCGGCCAGAACGATCGCGCCCCAACCGAGCAGCGCCGGCTTGCGGTACCAGGCATCGTCGCCCGCTTCGACCTCACCCTTGTCGCGCGCGATGCTCCTGCTGTAGACGAGCCCTTTGAGTTCGGCGTCCGTCTTCGGAGCCGTAGCGAGCGCGATCGGAACGCTGACCGCGACATCGACGACGAAAGCGATGATCGCCGCGACCATGTTCGCACCCTGATCCGTGCTGATCGGTACGAATCCGCTCTGGTATGCCAGGTAGAACGAGATCGGTGCCAGCGTGCCGATCAACAAGCCCCAGAAACCCGCTTTCGCTGTCATCCGCTTCCAGAACAGCGCGAGGATGAACGTCGCGAAGAGCGGGACGTTGAAGAACGAGAACAGGGTTTGCATGTAATTCATGATGTTGCTGAACGAGGAGGCGATGAACGCCGTCCCCATGCCGACCACGACGCCGACCACCGTCACGACGCGTCCGACCTTCAGGTAGTGGGCATCGGCCATGGCCGGCTTGACGTAGGCCTGCCAGATATCCGTGGTGAACACGGTGTTGAAACTGGACACGTTGGCTGCCATGCCCGCCATGAACGAAGCCATCAGGCCGGTCACCGCCAGCCCGAGAACACCGTTGGGCAGCAGATCTCGCATGAGCAGCGGGATCGCGTCGTTGTAGTCGTACCCACTGCCTGGCTGACCGATCGATGGCTGCACGAGCAGCGCGATGATACCGGGTAGCACCACGATGAGCGGAATGAACATCTTCGGGAACGCGGCGATCAACGGAGTTCGCCTCGCCGCGGAGAGGTTCTTCGCCGACAGGGATCGTTGGACCTCGGCGAAGTTGGTCGTCCAGTATCCGAAGGACACCGCGAATCCCAGTCCGAGCGTGATCGTCAACCAGTTCGCGCCGAGTGGGTTCTCCTGGCCGATTCCGGTACCTCCCCAGGCTGTCAGGAAGTCGGCGCCGTGATCGGCGGTCACCTTGGCGATCAACCCGTCGAGGCCACCGACCCGCACCAGTCCGAGAACGGTGAGCGGAACCAGGGCCGCCACGATGACGAAGAACTGAAGGACCTCGTTGTAAATGGCCGACGACAACCCGCCGATGACGATGTAGGCGAGCACGAAGAGACCAGCGACCACAATGGACATCGCCAACGGCCAACCCAGCAACGCCCGGAGCACGATCGCCAGGGCGTACAGGTTGACTCCTGCGATCAACACGGACGCCACGGCGAAGATGATCGAGCTGAGCAGATGCGCGGATGTGCTGAACCGCAGCAACAGGAATTCGGGAACGCTGCGCACCTTCGAGTTGTAGTAGAAGGGCATCATGACGAGCCCGAGGAATACCATCGCTGGGATCGCGCCGATGAGGTACCAGTGCACGGTGTATGCCCCGTACTGGGCGCCATTCGCCGCCATTCCCAGGATTTCCGTCGCACCCAGGTTCGCCGACACGAAAGCGAGGCCCGTGACCCAAGCGGGCAGGGATCGACCGGACAGAAAGAAGTCCAGACTGTTCTTGATGCTGCGCTTGGCAGCCACTGCGATACCGAGCACCACGATGAAGTACGTGACCAGGATGAGGTTGTCCATCCAGTTCATCGATAGGCGTAGTCCGTCCGCCTGAGTGAGCATGGTTCGGTTTCCTAGTCTCGTTGGCGAAGTCCGGAACCGGCCCCGCAGTTTCCCGAAACCTCGCATGTCCGACACGTCGGACGCTGTTCGGGAAAGTACGTCCCAAGGGCGACCTGGTCAACACTTTCGACTGACCGCGGCAGCAAGCCAGGACACAGCTCAGCCCCGGAGGGGACCGTCCGCCACGGGGACACCGAAGTCGGGTGTTCCGTCCTCGTGGTAACCGACCTGCTGCACCCGCGTGTGCCGGTTGGGGTCGAACAGCGGATCACCGTCGATCTCTTCGTACGGCCGCGCGTGGTAGACGAGGACATCGGTTTCGCCGTCCTCGCTCACGGTGAACGAATTGTGGCCCGGGCCATACTGGCTGTTCTCCGCATTGCTCATGAACACGGGAGCCGGGTTCTTGCTCCAGGACCCGGGATCGAGAAGGTTCGCCCCGGCCGAAGCGGTCAACAGCCCCATGCAGTAGTTCGCATCGGTGGCACTGGCGGAATAGGAGAGGAAAACGCGACCGTTTCTGGCCAGTACCGCCGGACCCTCGTTGACCCGGAAGCCTCGCATCTCCCAGTCGTGGGTCGGTGCCGAGATTCGCACGGGTCTCCCCGTGATCGCTGCAGGCGAGGTCATCTCGCCGATGTAGAGGTTGCTCTTCGTCTCCATCCCCGGATCCGTTTGCGCCCAGCACAGATATCGCCGCCCGCGATGAGCGAACGTCGTGGCGTCGAGCGCGAAGGTGTCGAGCGGAGTGTCGATGCGCCCCAGGGCTCGCCATTCCCCTTCACGCGGATCCGTCGCCCGGTTCTCCAGGACGAACATCCGCATGCGGAACGGATCCTCGGAGTCACCGGCAGCGAAGTAGACATACCATCGGCCCTCGATGCGATGCAGTTCCGGGGCCCAGACGTGACCGGCCATCGCGCCGCTCTCCGGTCGCCGCCAGACGGTGACCTCTTCTGCGGAACCCAGTCCGGCCAAAGTCCGCGCGGAACGGATGATGAGCCTGTCGTATTCCGGTACCGATGCCGTGAAGTGGTACCGCCCGCCGTGGCGTGTGATGAACGGATCGGCGCGCTGGCGGATCAGCGGGTTGTGCACCGGGTTCGTGGAGCGAGGACTTCCCTGGGCACTCACGGCACTCGCCCCTCCCAGTGCCACGCCGGCCCCCAACAGTGCGCCGGTCCGCAACAATTGCCGGCGGTTCCACCCCGGCCGGTTGACGAAAATCGACATGAGTCCTCCTTCGTTGAGCGAACGCATGCGGCGAGGAACCCCTCCGCGGGCGCGCGGACCGCACATCTGCCCGGTTCACGTCTCGACCGACTCGCAGAACCGACCGGTAGACATCCGGCCCATCCGGCACGGGTCAATCGGTCGCGCGGCGGAGTCGCCCCGCCGGCACGTAACATCCGGATTTCACGCGTCGAGCGGAGATCGCGGCGACGAAACCACCCCGGAACGGGTCCCGCTGAGCAATCTGTTTGTTCGAAATATCGCATGTTGTTCGCGAACCATGACGGGTAGTCTCCGCGTTTCCGGTCACCTCTACATCGCCCGCGCGGCTGAACCGCGCCCGTATCCGAATTGGGCTGTTCGACGGAGGCGGGACCTACTGCACTCGCTCCCGAACCTGGTCGACAAGACCCAAAACGCACCAGTGCCCATCGGAGGGGAAACACGCGGCAAGTCGGCGAGTGCGACCTCCCACTCAACGAACTCGCTCTACCCGGCCACCGTTCCGGCGGCAGTGGCAGCACCGTGCACGCCGAGGCCGAGGAAGGTGGCAGGGTGGACTACCTACCCGAGCAGACCGTGGTGACCGAACGGCGCCGACCACGTCGCCGAATTCCGGGCGGAGCTGGGTGCCGGAGCACGGTTTGCGAAGCCGAGAAGTCCTGGTGCTCGGAGGAAGCGGCAACAACCGGGCTCGCTGCAGGCTTGCGCACCTCGTCCGCGAGGGCGTCCCGCTACTACGCCGGACACTCGATGCCGGCGGGGCCCGACTCGGGGCCGGTGAGACGTCAGGCGAGCGAAGCCACCCGACGAAACGGAGTCCCGGGCGCTCGATTGCGCACCGGGACTCCGCACCATCACTCCACTCGACTGGACGAGCTACGGGCTCAGCCCTGCTTGGTCGCTCCGCTGCCGTCCAGCGATCGCACCGGGTGTGCGACCTCGATGCCTTCCTTGTCGAACCGGCTCTTGAGCTGGCTGCGGACGGCGCGGCCGATCGACCACTGCGCACCGGGCTTGGTCTTGATGATCACGCGCATCGTCACCGCACCGTTGCCGATGCCCACCACGCCGTTGACGTCCGGCTTCTCGAGGATGTCGGACTTGAATTCGGGCTCGTTGGCGAACTCCTCCAGGCTGCTTTCCATCACGCGCCTGGCCTCGGGGAGGTCGACCGAGTAGTCGAGCGGGATCTCGATCACCGCATTGGCCCAGTCCTGGTTCATGTTGCACACGCGCATGATTTCGCCGTTGCGCACGTGCCAGAGATTTCCGTCCAGGTCCCGAACCTTGGTGACCCGCATCGTCATCGCCTCGACGGTGCCGACCGCGTCGCCGACATCGACGACATCGCCCACGCCGAACTGGTCCTCCGACATCATGAAGATGCCCGACAGGAAGTCCTGCACGAGGCTCTGCGCACCGAACCCGATGGCCAGACCGAGCACACCAGCGCTGGCCAGGATCGGCCCGAGATTGATCCCGAACTCGCTCAGGACCATCATGAAAGCCACGCCGAAGATCACGAACGATGCGATGCTCCGCAGTACCGAGCCGATCGTCTGCGCACGCTGCTGCTGGCGTTGCTGACCGTCTCCGTTGTTCTCGGCGGACTTCTTCACCGCTCGACTGGCCCTGCTCCGGGCCTGGTCCAGCTTCTGGTGCGAGTTGACGATCCGCTTGACGAGCTGGACGATCAATCGGCCCACGATGAAGCGGGCAAGGAACGCGACCACGAAGATGATGGCGACGTTGATCAGGCCCGAGATGAAGGAACCAGTGTGTGAGGTGAACCAGTCAACCACCGGCCCAGCCTGCGTGACGAGCGATTCAGGACCGGCCTGAGAGCCGACGAATCCGGATGATGCACTCAGCACGAATTGACCTTTCAGTTCGCCCCGCTGGCTTGACCGGCAGAGCCTGACCCGCTATTTGCAGGCGAATGCTCTCAACGAGTCATGACCGATTGCAAACTGCGCACCCAGAACTTGGTCACCGTCTGTTTTCGCATGCTTACGAAAAGCGGTGTTCGCTGCTTGTCGATATCACCCCGGCCAGAATCGCCGACGACAGCAGGCACTCCGGCCACTCCTGAGACGTATACCACGAACCGAATCGGACACCCGAACCGGGACACAGGACAAACACGTCCATTCCGATAGTTCGACCCCGGCCCCCGCGAGGCTGCCGAGTGCCCCCAAACCGACCGCACATTCGGAATCGCGCCCGATGTGTCCGGCCCCCTCTACCGCCTGCCGCACGAGCGCGCGCCCCGGAAGCAGCCGCAGTCCGAATCGGTCACAGGCCGGAATCGGCCGCAGTATCGATCTGACCAAGCGAGAACATCAGTTTTCGCTGCTGCGCTGCGATCCGCACTCGGCTTTGTGTTCCCGGGGCTGATCGAAATTTCGCTTCGCCTCCTTCCGCCGCTCCCGCCGTGAACATCCCAGTTGCCGGGGAACGTCCTCACCTCGACTACCCGATCGCTCCGCACCGGTTCGATTTCGAACGCGAGCCACTCAGCCGAATTCACGGTCGACCCCCTTCGCCGCGAACAGTTCACTGTGGAACGTCGTTGCGAGCGAGACGGCCGGTTTCCCTTCGCCCCGCTCGCCCCGGAACGCCGCTCGGTGCGGCCACGTGTCGTTCGCGGGTGGTCAGTGCCGCGCGGGACGGGCCAGCGGAAACGGCAACGTGTCCCGAATCGGCCGACCGGTCAGCAACATCAGCAGGCGGTCCACTCCCAACCCGAGTCCGCCGGTGGGCGGCATGGCGAACTCCAACGAGCGCAGGAAGTCCTCGTCCAACTCCATCGCCTCCGGATCACCGCCGGCCGCCTGCAACGACTGTTCGGTCAAACGGCGGCGCTGCTCGATCGGATCGACGAGTTCGGAGTAGGCGGTACCGATCTCCACGCCGAAAGCGACCAGGTCCCAACGTTCGGCCAGCCTCGGGTCGTGGCGGTGTGGGCGGGTCAGCGGAGAAACATCGACAGGAAAATCGGTGTAGAAGGTCGGGCGCGTCGTGTGGCGCTCGACCAAGCGCTCGTAGAGCTCGACCACGAACGCGCCACGGGGCCAGTCCCGATCGCAGGAGACGTGCGTCCGCTCGCACAACGACCGCAAGTGCTCCGGCGGAGTCTCCGGGGTAATTTCCTCCCCCAACGCCGACGACAACGCCTCGTGCACCGTGATCACCGGCCAACTGCCGGACAGGTCGAACTCCTCGGCGTGATCGCCGGTGCCCTGCCGCCGCGCTACCGGCGCCCCATGCACAGCAGTGGCGGCGGCCTGCACCAGCTGTTCGCACAGCTGCCGCATCACCGTGTAATCGGCGTGGGCCTGATAAGCCTCCAGCATCGTGAATTCCGGATTGTGCCGGGACGAAACCCCCTCGTTGCGGAACGTGCGTCCGAGTTCGAAGACCCGTTCCACCCCGCCCACGCACAATCGCTTCAGATAGAGTTCCGGGGCGATACGCAAGTACAGCGGCATGTCGTAGGCGTTGATGTGAGTCCGGAACGGCTGCGCCGAGGCACCACCGTGCACGGGTTGGAGAATCGGCGTCTCGACTTCCAGGAACCTGTGGTCGGTCAGCGTCGAGCGCAACGCCTGCAAGCCGGCCGAGCGGGCCCGCAACATCTCCCGGGCGTCGGTACCGACGATGAGGTCCACCGCACGCGCTCGGGATCGGGTTTCCGGGTCGGTGAGACCGGCGTGCTTGTCCGGCAGGGGACGCAGGCATTTGGAGGCCAAGGTCCAATCATCGGCCAACACCGTGATCTCGCCGTGCCTAGTGGTGATGACCTCCCCCTGCACCGAAACCTGGTCGCCGATGTCGATTTCGTCCTTCCAAGCTCGCCACCGGGCTGTACCCGTATCGGCGGTGGTGAACATGGCCTGCAGCTGTCCGGACCAATCGCGCAACGTTGCGAAGCACAACCGACCGTGGTCACGCATCAACACGACTCGGCCGGTGACCGCGGTGCGCTCGCCGGTGCGGGTATCAGGTGCGGTTCCGGCATGCCGGTCGACGATCTCCGCGCAGGAATCGGTGCTCGGGACCTGCGCCGGGTACGGATCGCCCCCGGACTCCCGGATCCTGGCGACCGTGTCCAGGCGAACCCGCATCTGTTCGGGGATCGATCGCCGACGGGGCTCCTGCTCGTGCGGCTCGGTCACCGGCATCCGGTCCTCACCTGGTGCGGCCGTGGCAGTGGTGGCCGTGCCACTCGAACCGAGCAGGGGTACGAACCCCTCGGCCGCCGCGGAGGCAAGCCCGACCCGGGCAAGATCGCGTCGATCGCCGAAACCGATGAACCGAGGCACCCAGTCGGGCTGGTACTTGGCGTTCGCGCGGTACAACGACTCCAACTGCCACCAACGGGAGAAGAACAGCAGGATCCCGCGCCAGGACCGCAGCACCGGACCCGCACCCAACCGGGCGCCTTCCTCGAACACCTCTCGGAACACCGCGAAGTTCAGCGAGATCCGCTCGATGCCCGCAGGTGTCGCGCCCCGCACCTGCCCTCCCGAACGCGCCAGGGAGCTGATCATCAGCTCCACCAGCCCGTTGTCGCTCTCGGGCGCTCGGCGCATGGCTTCCAAGGACAGGCCGGTGCGCCCCCACGGCACGAGCGACAGCATCGCGCACACTTCACCGTCGGCGTTGACGGCTTCGACCAGCACGCATCCGCCATCAGCCGGGTCGCCCCACCGGCCCAACGCCATCGAGAAGCCGCGTTCGGTGTCGCTGCCCCGCCACCGAACAGCACGGCGGGCCACCTCGGCCATCTCCTCCGCCGCGATCTCCTCCTGCCTGCGGATCCGTACCCGGTATCCGGCGCGATGCAACCGGTTGACCGCCTGGCGCACCGGCCGCATCTCGCGGCCTTCCAGGTTGAAGGTGGACAAGTCCAGAATCGCTTCGTCGCCCAACCGAAGGATCTTCAATCCGGCCCGCGCATAGGCGCGGGCGCCGCGCTCACCGACGCCGATCACCGCCGGACGCCAGGTGTAATCCCGGCACATTCCGAGCCAACGCTCGATCGCCGGTCCCCACGCTTCGGGATCACCCAGCGGGTCACCGCTGGCCAAGCAGACCCCTGCGACCACGCGATAGCTGATGGCGGCCTTGCCACTGGTCGAGAAGAGCACTGCCTTGTCCCGACGCGTGGCGAAATAGCCCAGCGAGTCGATCTCGCCGTGCTCGGCCAACAGCGCCCTCACCCGGCGCTCGTCGGCGGCGGGCAGAACCGAGGCGGTGCGTTGGGATCGGAACAGCACCGCCAGCGTGGCGAACAGCGTGGCCATCCCGAACGTGCCGAGTACGAGGTTCACCCAACCCGGAGCTTCGCCGGTACGGGTGATGTCCAGGGTCACCGCGCCCCCCAGCACTCGTTCGACCGTCCAGCTGAACCGGTCGGCGGTGTCGCGCAACGAGCCCGGGAACACCCCGACCAACCCGTAGCCCAGCGCGATGAACACCGCGACGAGTCCGGCGAACGTCCCCAGCGCCTTGGGCACGCTGGCACGCTGAACCCGGCCGTAGAACTGCCGTGAGGCCAGCCCCAGAACCACCATCGCGGCCGTGGTGAGCACCACGTTCGCTCCCAGCGACCACCGCAACCAGCTCGGCAACACCTGCTCGACGACACCCGGCTCCCACGGGATCGCCAGGACGAGCAGCAGCACCAGCCCTGAGAGGAGGAGTTGCAAAGCCAGCACCAGCAGCAAGATCCAGTAGGCGATGCGCTTGCGGCGCCCCAACGCCCCTGCCAGCACCAGCAGGAAGGCCGCGTATCCGAGGTTGGCAGGAGCGGGGAACAGCACCAGGTCGGTGAACTCGCGCACCGGCTGCATCCCGCTTCGGAACGCCGCTCCGACAGCGGCCAAGGCGCACAGGGCCGCGATGCACACCAATGTCCCGACCACTATCCGTGGGACTCGAGCCGTCCAGACCGGCTCGGTCGCAGGCACCCACTCGCTCCGCGACCGGCCCGCCGATACTGCCCGACCCATCCGTACCTCCTCCACCTACGCTGGCATGCAGTGGACGATCGATGTTGACCTCACCGACCCTAGGACGGTTCATGCGCGCCGACTCCGACGCCCGGGTTCCGGTCCGGTGGGAGGCACGTGTAATAGCGGGATGCTGCGTGTGCGCCGCTGTGCTCTACAGCCTGTGGATGCTGGGACCGTGGATCAATCCTGATCTGGACGCGCTCAACGGCTACGTCAGCGAATTCGCCGCCCGTGACCAGCCGGGCAGCTGGCTCTTCCGCAGCGGTGACGGACTCGCCGGGTTGCTGGCCACCGCAGCTGCCGTGGCCGGGATCCGGTACAGCAGCGGCGGGGTCGTCGGGTGGAGCGGTCTGCTGGTCTTCGGTGTCGCCACCGGGCTGGACGGAGCGCTGACCCCGATGACGTGCGCGAGCTTCGTCGACTCGGGATGCGCGGTGCGAGAGCTCGTCGGAGCGCTCCCCGCCACCCACACGTTGCACGAGATGACCAGTTCCGTCGCGGCGCTGGGCGTGCTCGTGGCCATGGGCGGACTGGCCGGGGCCGGTATCGGGCCGCCCGCACGCTGGGGCTGGGCGTGGTGTTCGGTGACCGGGCTGGCAACCGTGGTGACGCTGGGAGCACTGTGGATGGGCACGGGAGCCGGGGTGGTGCAGCGAGTGCAGCTCAGCCTTGTCGCGACGTGGCTGATCGCGTTGGCCCTCACCGGTGCCCGTCGAACGCGATCCGCGGGTGGCTTCGATGCCTGAATCGCCCACAGTTCTGCTGACCTCGGGAATGGCCGGTGCTGCCTACGACTGGGAACCGGTCCTGCCTGCGTTGTCGGCGCTGCATCACGTGTATCGGCTGGAACGGCCCGGCCTCGACGGGCGCACTCCTCGACCGGGGTTACCCAACCTGCATGACGAGGCCGACCGCCTCGGTGCCACCGCGGACCAACACGGCGGTGCGGTGGTGGTCGCACATTCGGTCTCGGCGCTGCACGCCGAGGCGATGGGTCGGCGGCATCCACGCTCGCTGCGCGCGCTCGTGCTGCTGGACCCGAGCTGCGGCAGCGCCCCGCCGCACCCGGAGTGGCCGCTGGTAGCCGCAGAAGCGTTGGGCCGCCATGCTGCCACCTGCGTCGCACCGTTCGGACCCGCCATCTGGACGGCCGGTGCGCGTTCACAGACCTCCCGACCGTTGCCACCGGCGGTGCGGGCGGCCGGACGTGCCCGATTCCGCTCACCGGCCGCGATCACCGCGGCATGGCAGGAATACCTCGCCTTCGAGCCGATGCTGCGCGACCTGGCCGCGCTCCGAGAACGCACGACGTTTCCTCCCGTGCCCGTGTGGATTCTCACCGCTGTCGGGGGGATGTACGCGAACGCGGCCGTGCGGTGGACGAGGTGCCACACCCGCCTGGCACGGCTCTTGGGAGGTTGCCACCGCCTGCTTCCCGACAGTCGGCACCAGTTGGCATGGGAATGTCCGGACGTGGTGGTGGAGACCATCGAGGCCGCAACGGAATGGTGGAAATGAGGACCGGACTGGCGCTGGCACTGGCAGTGCTCCCCCTTGTGGTCACCGGCTGCGCAGACCCGGCCAAGGCGATCTCGGCCGCCGGGTACCGCAATGCCGTATCCCTGGGCACTCGGACGGAGCTGGCGCAGCACGGCGTGCTGCTACGAGATCGCCCGGCTTGCCGCAGCACCGGCGCCGAGAACGCCCGCCTCGGCTCCGACTTCACCGTCGTGTGCACAGCTTCGACACCGGAGAACTCCGCGGTGACCGTGCACGGCGTGGTCACCGCAGCGGGCACTCCGGCCCAACGCGAGGACTACGTCATCCGAGTCGACGACCGGATGTTCCTGCACGTCGACTGTCTGGGCACCGGCTGCCGGTGACGTCCGCCCGCTCAGTCCGGTCGACCACTTCCGCCGGACAGGCCCGAGTCGCATCTCCGTGTCATTCGCGGTGGACTGGACTACGTCGAAGCCGTGCTGCGCCCGTTCCGAGCCCGCGTGCCCCTACGAGGTCCGGGCGAGCCCGCCGTCCGGAGAGGCCCGCGCAGCACCTCGCCCGCGAGCACCTGTCCTCGCGATGAAAGGACACGCCGGTATGAACCGCGACGATCTTCCCGCGCCCCACGAAGGGTTGCTGGTCACGCACTTCCTCACCGTTGCCGACGTGCCTCGCGCGCGGGCCTTCTACAGCGACGTACTCGGCGGTCAAGTGATACTGACCGAGAACCCCTGCATCATCAAGCTCGCCAACAGCTGGATCATCATGAATCCGGGCGGTGGCCCTACCGAGGACAAGCCCGACGTGACGCTGCGCCCGCCCACCGAGTCCGACACTGTCTCCAGCTTCCTCAACCTCCGCGTGGCCGACATCCACGCCGTCTACGACGACTGGAGCGCCAAAGGCGCGCAGTTCCTCACACCGCCCATCGACCGCAAAGCCGAATTGCGTTGCTATGTGCGCGATCCGGACGGCTACCTTATCGAAGTCGGCCAATCCACCGGGCTGCTGGCGGGCGTCCTCGCCGACCCGCCTGCCGGGGGATCCGGCTAGTCGCCCGCCGGTAGCGGCCCACCCGCAGCCGGCGACGGCGTGGTCACGCTTGTCGCGCCTCCACAGCGGCCAACACGGCGGGCGTGACCGGATCGGTGATGTCGTCGAAGTCGTGGTACTTCACGAGGTGTTTGGCCACGAACGGGCAGACCGGCACGACGCGCTTGCCCGCGGCGCGGGTGTCGGCCAGTGCGTCGGATACGAGACTGCCTCCCACCCCGCCGCCTGCGAAGGACTCGTCGATCTCGGTGTGGAAGAAGATGCGCTGGTTTCCACGATCGAGGTACTCGGTGAACCCCGCCTGCGTGCCCTCGATGCTGATCTCGTAGCGGTGTCGCTCTTCCGCTTTCCGCACGGAAAAGCCGCTCCGGCTCCCGGCCTCGTTGCTGCTCTGTTCATCTGCCACGCTGCCACTATGCCTCGCCTCCGGGCTCGGAGTGGCGAGCAGAGTGGATCGTGGAGAGCGCAATGAGCAATCTGGAAACCGCACCGGCCGAGCTGACATGCGTCAGCGGCGGCGATGAGGATTCGGGGCGCGGCCGGGTCCTCGACGCTCGCGAGGTCCCGCTGGGCGGGCCCCGGGCGATGACGGTGCGCCGCACGCTTCCGCAGCGGACGCAATCACTGATCGGTGCCTGGTGCTTCGTGGACCACTACGGGCCCGATGACGTCGCCACAACGGGAGGAATGCACGTCGCCGGGCACCCGCACACCGGGCTGCAGACCGTGTCGTGGCTGTTCAGCGGCGAGGTCGAACATCGCGACACCGTGGGCACACACGCTCATGTTCGCCCGGGCGAGATCAACCTGATGACGGCAGGCTCGGGCATCGCCCACTCGGAGCATTCAACACCGGGCACGACGGTGCTGCACGGAGCGCAGCTGTGGGTCGCCCTGCCCGACGAACACCGTTTCGTCGACGCCGGTTTCGAAAACTACGCACCCCCGGTGCTCGAGCACGACGGTGCGCGCGCACTCCTCTTCCTGGGCAGCCTGCTGGGCCACACATCGCCGGTCCATACCTACACGCCACTGCTCGGGGCAGAGCTCACGCTACCTGCCGACCAGACCCTGCGGCTCGACATCGACCCTTCGTTCGAGCACGGCGTCCTCGTCGACACCGGAGAGGTCACCGCAGCGGGAGCCACCGCGACCGCGGGCCAGCTGATCCACCAGGGCACTGGTTCCACGCATCTCTCGCTCACGGCCTCGGCAACCGGAGAGGTGCGCATGCTGCTGCTCGGTGGGGAGCCGCTCGACGAGCAGATCGTGATGTGGTGGAACTTCATCGGCCGCACCCACGAGGAAATCGTCGCCTTCCGCGAGCAGTGGCAACACCAGCGAACAGGTGCGGCCGATTCGACCACGCCTCGATTCGGGCGGTTCCCGGAACAATGGTCGGACACACTGCCCGCTCCTGAACTGCCGAACGGACGCCTCAAACCCCGTGGCTAGTTCCGACCGTATCCGGACCCCACCACCGATGCCGCAGCCCGCACGGAGGGTTCAGCTCGCCGTGACCAGGACGACGTGCATCGCGAGCGGTCCGTGCATGCCGCGCACCTGCACCATTTCGATGTCGCCCGAGCTGCTGGGGCCGGTGATCAATTGCATTCCGGAAGGTACGGGTCGGACGGCGGCAAGCCGGTCGATCGCATCGGCGTACGAGTCCACCAGCCGCGATGCCGGTACGACCGCGACGTGCACCGGCGGCACCAGCGAATTGCTGCGTGGGTGGTCCCGGTCGTAGACCATCGCGAGAGATCCGGTGTCGGCGACGGCGACCAGCGCGGTCGTCAATCCCACGTCCGCGGCCCACGGGTTCGCGATCACGCGGAGCTCGCCGACCACCTGCTCGATCAGCACGTCGCGGTCGGTGATTACGGCGCCGTCCTCGCACAGATCCGCTACCACTTTCCCGGCCGCGGTCAGGTCGGTGACCGGGTGGCAGCATCCGCCGACCAGACCTAGCGCGGTCGCGAAGCGAGACGCCGGCGAGTGCCGTGGTGGATCGGAATTCGCCTCGTTGCTCGCGTCCGCCACGTCGGGGCCGAACGCATTCCCGGTCATTCCGAATTCCCCTCACGTTTGCCCCGTCGCGCTGCCCACCGCAGCTTTCCCGCACCACGGAGATCCGGCAGTCCCCGCCCCCGCGCCCATCGCCGGGCCCCGGGCAGGGCGGCCAGCACTCGACGCGGCAGGACGCGGGCGCCGACCGCGGCCACAGTGACGGACGCGAGATAGCCCACTCGGCTCGACCACAGCGCCGCCCACGCGCGCCAGCCGGCCGCGGCCACCCGATGACCCGCCGAGGCGTGGTCGGCACGCAGATCCACCAGCATGTCCGGCAGCGGGATCTTCACCGGGCAGACATCCGCACACGCCCCGCACAAGCTGGACAGATGCGGTAGCTCGGCGTCCTGCGGGTGCTCGCGCAACAACGGCGAGAGCACCGCGCCGATGGGGCCACCGTAGGTCGACCCGTACGCATGCCCACCGCCCAGCGTGCGAAACACCGGGCAGACGGTCTGGCAAGCCCCGCAACGGATGCAGGCCAGCGCGTCCTCGTAACGGGTTCCGAGAATGTCGTGCCTGCCGTTGTCCAGGATCACCAGGTGCAGTTCGTCGGGCCCGTCGGTCTCGTCCGCGCGGCGGGGACCGGTGACCAGCGTCTGGTACACCGTCGCCCGCTGCCCGGTGCCCGCGTGTGAGAGCAGCGGAACGAGCACGCCTAGATCGGCCATCCTGGGGATGACCTTCTCCATCGTCATGATCGCGACGTGCACCCGTGGCTGCGAGGTCACCATGTCCGCGTTGCCCTCGTTCGTGACGGTGACCAGCGTGCCGGTCTCGGCGACGGCGAAGTTCACACCGGTCACGCCCATGTCCGCACGGCGAAAGTCCTCCCGCAGCCGTGTGCGGGCGAATCCGGCCAGGGCGGTGACGTCGTGATCCAGCGGTTCCCCCGCCAGCGCGTCGAAACGTTCGGCCACGTCATCGTGCGCCAGGTGCGCCGCGGGCGCGATGATGTGCGCCGGTCGCTCATCACCGAGCTGGACGATGTACTCGCCGAGGTCGGTTTCCACCACCTCGATCCCGTCGGCCTCCAACGCGGTGTTCAGCTCGATCTCCTCGGCGACCATGGACTTCGACTTCGCGACCAGTCGGGTGCCGTGCTCGGCCGCGATACCGCGCACGATCGCGGTGGCATCGGACGCGGTGCTCGCGCGGTGCACCACCCCACCGTGCTCGGTGACCTTCGCGGTGAGCGCGCCGAGATAGCCTTCCAGGTCACCGAGCGTTTCCCGGCGAATTCGGGCGGCTCGCTCGCGCAGTGGCACCAGGTGCTCCGGCCACCCCCCGCGTTGCTGCTCACGGCTGCGCTCGCCGAGCCGACTCGCGGTGCGTTCGGATTCCGGCCGGGACACCGCCTCCGCGGTCACGATCGGCAGCAGTTCCCGATGTTCGGGGTGCGCACCACTTGCCCATTCGGGCCGGAGGTGCGGTACCCGTTCGGCTCCCCGCAACGCGTTCGAACGAGCGCTCAAGCGAAGACCTCCTCAATGGAGCCGACCCCGTCGGACAGAGCCGCGTCGAGCAGTTCGGCGACGTGCAACGTGCGCAGCGGTGCGTCGCGCCACTCGGCCCGTCCCGCCAGGTGCAATAGGCACGTTGGATCCGAGGAGACCACGTGCGTCGCGGCGGTGGCGGTCACATCCGCGATCTTGCGGTCTGCCATGGCGCAGGACAACTCCGGGTACCTGAGTGCGAACGTGCCGCCGAACCCGCAGCACACCTCGTTGTCGACCGCCTCGTGCAGCCGCAGTCCCCGGACCCGGGCGAGGACGTCCCGTGGCGATGCCTTCTCCCCAGCGACCGCAGCATGTGGCAGGAGTCGTGCCAGGTGATGTCGCCGGAGAGCGCGAGTTCGAGGGACGCGCCGTGTTCGGCGAGGAACTGGGTGAGCTCCCACGTCCGGCCCACCGCCGCTTCGGCCCGCCGGTACCAGCGGCCTTCGAGCACGCGTGGGAACTGGTGGTACACCGTGGCGGTGCACGATCCGGAGACCCCGACCACCGCGTCGTAATCCTCGAACACTCGCAACCAGCGCCGCATCAGCCGCGTAGCGGGGCCCGGGTGCCCGGAGTTGAGCGCCATCTGGCCACAACACGTCTGCCCGCCCGGAACGTCCACCACCGCGCCGGTCGCCTCCAGAACCCGCGCCGCGGCCAGCGCGGGCCCCTGCGCCGCCACATCCGCGGCGCAGGAGGTGAACAGCGCGACCCTCAATGCGATTGCCTCCCCACCGCGGAACCGCTGTTCCCGACGAGGAAGTCGAGATCGCAGCCCTCGGCCGCCTGCAGCACGTGCTCGCCGTAGAGCCGCGACCAGCCGCGGTCGTGCGGCGCGGGCGGTGGCTGCCACGCCGCACGACGACTCGCGAGTTCTTCGTCGGAGACCTCGAGGTGCAGCTGACGCCCGGGAACATCGAGCTCCACCCAGTCACCGGTGCGCACCAGAGCGAGCGGTCCGCCGATTGCGGACTCCGGGCAGGTGTGCAGCACCACCGTGCCGTAGGCGGTCCCGCTCATCCTGGCGTCGGAAATGCGCACCACGTCGTCGATGCCCTGCTCCGCGAGCTTGCGCGGAATCGTCATGTTGCCGACTTCCGGCATGCCCGGATACCCGCGCGGGCCCGCGTTCTGCAACACCAGCACGGTGTCGGCGTCGACATCGAGCTCCGGTTCGTCGACCGCCGCGTCATAGGCTTCGATGCTGTCGAAGACCAGTGCCCGGCCGCGGTGCCGCAACAAATGCGGTGACGCGGCGGACTGCTTGAGCACCGCTCCGTCCGGCGCGAGATTGCCGCGCAGCACCGCCGTGCCCGCGTCGACACCGAGCGGCTCGGCGAGTGGCCGGATCACCTCGCCGACGCGTTCCGCACCGGCCACGTTCACGGCCACGGACTCGCCCGTGACGGTGTGCGCGTCGCCGTCGAGCAGCGGCAGCAGCTCACGGAGTACCGCGGGGAGCCCGCCGGCGTAATAGAAGTCCTCCATCAGATAGCGACCGGACGGTTGCAGGTCCACCAGCCACGGCACCTCGGCCGTGAAGGTGTCGAAGTCATCGAGTTCCAGCGGCACCCCGAGTCGCGCCGCGATGGCGAGCAGGTGGATCACCGCGTTCGTCGAACCGCCGAGCGCCGCGTTGGTTCTGATCGCGTTCGCGAAGGACTCCCGAGTGACGACGCCACTCATCCGCAGGTCCTCGCCGACCATCCCCACGATCCGCTGACCGGCCTGCTGTGCCAGTCCGTAACGGCGGGAGTCGACTGCGGGGACCGCCGCCGAGCCGGGAAGCTGCAAGCCCAGCGCCTCGGTCATGCAAGCCATCGTCGACGCGGTGCCCATCGTCATGCAGTGCCCGTTGCTACGCGACATTCCCGATTCCGCCGCGGCGAAGTCCTCTTCGGACATCCGACCGGCGTTGACGTCCTGGGTGAACTGCCAGACGGCGGTACCGGACCCGATGTCGCAGCCGCGGAACTTGCCGTTGAGCATCGGCCCACCGGTGACCACCAGCGTCGGCAGGTCGACACTCGCCGCGCCCATCACCGACCCCGGGGTGGTCTTGTCGCAGCCGGTCAGCAGCACGGCGGCGTCCACCGGGTTGCCGCGCAGCGACTCCTCGACGTCCATGCTCAACAAGTTGCGGAAGAGCATGGCAGTGGGACGAAGCAGCGTTTCTCCGAGCGACATCACCGGGAACTCCACCGGAAACCCGCCCGCCTGCCACACACCGCGCTTGACCGAGTCGGCGAGGCGGCGCAGGTGCGCGTTGCACGGGGTCAGCTCGGACCAGGTGTTGCAGATACCGATCACCGGCCGACCGTCGAAGACGTCGTCGGAGAATCCTTGGGCCTTCATCCAGGACCGGTGGATGAAGCCGTTCCGGCCGGACTCCCCGAACCATTCGTGGCTGCGCAGGTTCATGCGACCTCCCCGGTCGTGACGATTCCGTCGATCCGGCGCGGCAGACCAAGGGTGTTGCGGTCGGTCAGCGCTTCCGGAAGGAAGTGTTGCGGCGTGTTCTGGTAGCAGATCGGGCGCAGGAAGCGGCGCACCGCCGTCGTACCGACCGACGTGTGCACCGACGCGGTGGTGGCGGGCCACGGACCCCCGTGGTGCATCGCCGCCGACACGGCGACACCCGTGGGCCATCCGTTGAACAGGATGCGCCCGGTCCGCTCACGCAGACGTGCCACGAGCGGCGAGACGTCGTCGCCCTCCTCGGCGTGCACTGTGGCGGTGAGGTTCCCGGCCAAAACCTCCGCGACTGCGTGCATCTCGTCGATCCCGGCGTACTCCACGACGATCGAGGTGGGGCCGAAGCACTCCTGGAGGAACGCGTCGGGCTCGGCGAGCAGCTCTTTGGCCGTCGTCGCGAGCAGTGTGGGGGCGACCTCGGGCGTGTCGTCGTTCCCGCGAACGAGCGTGCGCACTGCTTCGAGACGGGCCAGCCGGTCGCGCTGCTCGGCGTGCCCGGCCCGTATCCGGTCGCCCAGCATCGCTGCGGGTGCGGCGCCGCGAACGGCGCCGGTGAGACGCTGCTCCAACCCGTGTCCTTCCGGAAGCAAGAGCAGGCCGGGCTTTGTGCAGAACTGCCCGGAACCGAGGGTGAAGGATGCGACGTATCCGTCGGCGATCGTGTCACCGCGCGCGGCCAGCGCGGCCGGACTGACGAACACCGGGTTGAGGCTGCCGAGCTCACCGTAGAAGGGGATGGGATCGGGACGTTTGTTGGCGATATCCAGCAGTGCGCGCCCACCGTGCACCGAACCGGTGAATGCGGCTGCCTTGATTCGCGAGTCGGTCAGCGCCGAGGTGCCCGTATCCGTCCCGTGCACCACAGCGAGGGTGCCCTCGGGAGCGCCCGCCGCGCGCAGCGCCTCGACGAGCACCTCACCGGTGCGGCGGGAGAGCTCCGGATGCCCGGGATGTGCCTTGAGCACCACGGGGGCTCCGGCCGCGAGGGCGGACGCGGTATCACCACCGGGCACGCTGAACGCGAACGGGAAGTTGCTCGCGGCGAACACCAGCACCGGACCGAGCGGAACGAGCATCCGGCGCAGGTCCGGGCGCGGTACCGGAACGGCGGTCCGGTCGGCGGTGTCGATGATCGCTTCGAGGTAGGCGCCCTCCTCGAGTTCATCGGCGAACAGCCGCAGCTGGCCGCTGGAGCGGGCCACTTCGCCGGTCAACCGCTGCTCGGGCAGCGATGACTCGGACATCGCGATCGGCACCAGGTCACCGACGGCTTCGTCCAGCGCAGCGGCCGCCGCGCGGAGCAGTGCGGCCCGCCGCGCGGGTCGCAACGCCGCCAGCGGCCCCGCCGCGGCGGTTGCGCCGGCGAGGACGGTGTCGAGGTCCTCGGGTGTCGTGTCGCCGTTCAAGGCAGCACCTTCCTCTTCTCGGGGTGTTCCAACGCGTCCACCAGCCAGGACATCGGTTCACGACCGCGAACGACCGGATTGGAGAGGGCCCCCACCGCTTCGATCCCGATGTCGACGCGGTCGCCTTCGGCGAGGGTGAAGCTCAGTTCCGGCACCACGCCGGTCCCCGTGGTCAGCACGGCGCCGTCGGGGAAGTCCGTGGGGTGGTAGAGCGCCGAGACCAGCTCGTCCAGCCGCCGGTGCAAGCGCGCGGTGCTGGTCTCTCCCGACCACACCACCGCGCCACCGCGCACGACCCTCATCGTGATCGTGAGATCGCACGGGTTGGGCACTTCCCATGCGGGGACGATCCCGGCGGCCAGGGCGCAGCTGCCGTTGTAGATCTTGGCTTGCGGGATGTACAGCGGGTTTTCGCCCTCGATCCCGCGTGAGCTCATGTCGTTGCACACGGTGTAGCCCACCGTCTCGCCATACCGATTCGCGACCACCGCGAGTTCCGGTTCCGGGACGTCCACCGCCGAATCGTCGCGGACGGCGACCGGCTCTCCATCGGTGACGACCCGCCATGCGACGGCCTTGAGGAACAGCTCCGGCCGTGTCGCGTCGTACACCTTGTCGTACACCGAGCTTTCGGCGCTTTCTTCGACCCGGCCGCTGCGGGAACGCTCGTAGGTCACGCCCGCGGCCCACACCTCCGTGCGCCCGTCCACCGGCGGCAGGTACCTGACCTCGGCGGCATCGACGGCGGGACCGGTTTCGGTGAGGCTTCCGCGCAAGTCCGCCAACGGCTGCGCCAACACCTCGGCGACGGTCGACGCCCACCGAAGCGGTGCCACCTCGCCCTCGTCGCGGACGCCGACCCGGGTGACCCCGTCCTGCAGGTAGCGGACGATTTCCATCGGCTCTTCCTCTCTGCTCACGCGGCGGACGCCGCGACATCGGCGGGCAACGAACCGGATTCCGGAACTCGTACCAGTCGTGACACCGGCCCGTTCGGCTTCCGTGGCCCCTCACGTGTGGAGGTGTGGGTCGACTCGGTGCTATCGGCCACGAGCAGGTCGGGTGCCGCTCTCGACAGCCCGGCCGTGTCCTGGTCAGATCGAGACACCCAACAACCCCCTTGTCACCTGGAAACCCACATCGGCGGTCCGCATCGCGACAGGTACGAGTTCGCGCCCCGCCACCGCCGTGATCACGTCGAGCAGTCGGTCCGTCCATTCCGAACTTTCCTCGGCAAGCACCATGTCGAGATCCGCCGCCGACGCGGCAGCCGTCGCGGAATCAGCTGTGACCCGCAGCAGTGGCAACATCCGGTGCGCGGGCGGTGGAGCGCCGGTGACGTGCGCCAGCAACAGGTGCACTCCGGTGGCGCCGAGCCCGGTCGTCGTCTCGAGCCAGTCCGCGGTCGGCGCGCGCATCACGTGCCAGCCGGGTAAGCGCACCTGCTGGCCGTGGGCGAGAGTGGGTCCGGCGTGGTCGCCGAGAGCGTTCCGGAACGCCTGCGACAACAACAGCGGCGAGTTCTCGGGCACCACCACCGTGCCACCGTGAGCGACGATCGCCGCGCCGCAGTCGAGCAGCGCCCGCGCCGCCTCCTCGGGGACGAGTCCCTGCCCGTGCAGTCCGAGGGCGAGGTCGCCCAGGCCCGCGTCGTGCTCGCGTAGCTGTTCGGCATCGCGCAGCGCGGCGTCGAACCAGGCATCCACTCGCTCCGTCACCCCGGCGATGCCCCCGTCGCCCTGAATGCTGGCCCAGCCGAAGGAGTCCGGATCGGCACCCGCGGAGCGCAGCCGGTCGGCGAAGTAGTCGTTGTGGGTCTTCTCGCAACCGTGCTCGAGCAGGAGCGCCGCGCGCACCAGTGGATGCGTCAGGTAGCCGACCGCCGTGCGCGCGTAGACGTCCTCCGACGGTCCGCCGGAAGTACCGCACCCCTCGGTGTGCGGTAGCGCGACGACACGGGTGAGTCTGCCGGCGCGCGACGGGTGCTCCTGACACCGCGCGGCCAGCCGCAACGCGATCTGCCCCGAGCACAGGCTCGTCGGCATGATCAACCCGACTCGGTCGGGCCGCACGGAATCACCGACGGCGAGCGCCGGGAACGACCGCTGCGGCGCCGGACTGCCGGGCGCCCGAAGCGGTTCGCCGGCAAGATCCCGGTCCGCGGCGGTGGCCAGTGCCGTCGCCGGCAGCGGCCGGGTCTGCTTCCAGTCCCGCCAGATCGACACCTGACTGTGGCCTGCTCGCTCGCCCGCCGTCCGATCCCCGTTCGCCACCCGGACGGCGAGGTCGAAGGTGGAGCGCGTCAGCTCGGCCATCGGCGTGCCCGTCAGGCAGGTACCCGCGTCGACATCCATCTCGTCGGGCAGCTTGCGGTAACGCCCCGTGGTGCTGACGAGCTTCACCGTGGGCACGAAGGGGAAGTTGGTTACCGAACCGTTCCCGGTGGTGAAGAAGATCAGATTCGCCCCGCCTGCGACTTCCCCTGCCACGCTCTCCAGGTCGTTGCCGGGGCTGTCCATGAAGTGGAAGCCCGGTTCGGTGATCCGCTGCGCGTAGTCCAGGACGTGATCGAGCCGCACGGCAGGATCGCGTTTGCGGGCGGCGCCGAGCGACTTGATCATGATGTTGTAGAGGCCGCGGTACGCGTTGCCCCCCGACACGTTGGTCTCGGCGGTGTGACCGTGCCAACCGACCCGTTCGGTGAATCGCGCCAGCATCGCCAGGAAACGTCGAGCGGTGTCCGCGTCGCGCACGTTCTCCAGCACGTAGTGCTCGGCGCCGATCAGCTCGTCGGTCTCGGCGAGGATGGCACCGCCGCCGTGTCGGATCAGCTCACCGGCCACCGCACCGGCCAACGGATTGGCGGAAAGTCCGGAGAAGGCGTCCGAACCTCCGCATTGCAGCGCGACCCGCAGGTGCGCCAGCGGTTGCTCGGTGCGTCTCGCCTCGGCGAGTGCCGGTAGCCATCCCTCGACCAGGTCCGCACCGCGTTCAAGATCCGCGGTGAAGCCGTCGCTCCGGCTCAGGTACGCGTGCGGCACCCCGAGCGGCGGGTATCCGTGCGCGTGCAGATACCGCCGCACCGCGTCGTTGGTGACACCGGACGCGGGGTCGTCGACCGCCAGCACGGCTCCGACGTTCGGATGGGTGAGGAATCCGGCGAGTGTGCGGAGCACGAGTTCGGCGTTGTTGCCCGCTGATGCGCCTTCGGTGTGCGCGACGCTGACCACGCCGTCGAAGCCCGGGTGCGTCGGGGTGTCGCTGAAGCGGTCCGCCAAGACCTGGGCGTAGGAGGCCGTGCGCGACGACGTCCCCAGCACGACCAGGTGGTTTCGGGTGCCGACGCCACGCCCCGGGCCTCGATCGTGCCCGAGGAAGGTGCCGGGGTCGGCGACGAACTCCGGCGGCCGCCCGGGACGCAGAGTGTGTTCGTCGAGCACGTACGGCTCGAGCGCCCGGTTCTCGATGTTGGGGCCCGCGGGGAAGGTGCCCGGAATCCCGCGCTCGCGCAGCACCTCGAGCATCCCTTCGGTTCCCAGGTATGCCCCCGCGCCGATGTCCCGGGTGGCCCGGGCGAAGGGCAGCCCCCAGGACAAGAGGTCCCCGCCTTTGGCCACCGGCACGACGGCGAACCGGTGCCCTTCCGGCACCGTGTGCGGCAGCCCGACCGGACCGCCGGGCAACGCGACCGCGGTGCCCGCCTCGATTCGCCGGGTCGCCACCGCGGCGTTGTCTCCCGGGGCGGGGAGCGCCCCGAGGTCGTCGAGTGAACACGTCACCGTCCCACCACCGCCATTCGTCGCAGGGTCGCGACGGCGCGACCGGCCCGGTGCGCGCGGTGGAGCGCGAAGAGCGCGGCGGCACCGGCGAACACGGCGAGCGTCGGCTCGACCAACAGCAGCACACCGCCTACCAACACACCGGCTAGGACGAGAACCTGCCACTGCCGCGCCGAGGTGCGATACACCTGCAACGACCTGTCCACTTCGGATTTGTCGACTCCACTCAGGTCCACCGGCGTGTTCGGGGGCGCCTCGTGCACCGCCAGCCAGCCGTTGATGACCGCCGCGACGAGGAAAACCATCGCCCAGACCGGTGCGTCCTGCGCGGCCCGGGTTCCGGCAAGAGCCAGGAACCCCAGTCCGAGCACCGCATAACGCCACTGCACCGAGGAACTCACGCGATCACCCCGGCGAAGGCGAGCATCGCGACGATGCCGGACACCGTCAGGACCACCGAACCCACGGTGACCAAGACCCGCAGGAGCGTGCTCATCCGGTACGGCGCGGGGAGGTTGACCTTGTCGACGTAGAGGAGTCCGGCCCCGTAGATCCCGCAGGCGAAGACACCACCGAGGATGGAGGCAGGACTGATCAGCGCGACGAAACTCGCACCGGACGCGATCGCCAGGAGGCCGCCGATGCCGGTCCACGCGTAGACGTAGAGCCGGATGCCGCGCTGCCCGCGAGCGCGAACCTTGTCCGAGACCGCCGCGAGGCTCTCGTAGGTGGTCCACGAGTAGACCTCGAACATCGCGTACACGGTGCCGAACAGCACCATCGCGATCGCGACGACGTAGAAATACTCGAAGACCGGTGCCACCACCGCGAGGAATTGCGACTGGAACGTCAGTACGTCGTTCCCCTCGGGTACCTGCTGCTGTTCGCCCAGGATCACCGCGCCGTTGATCATGAATGCGGCGGCGATGATGCCCAGCGAGAAGAACGCCGCCAGCATGTCGAACAACGGAGCGCGGCTCCAAGCGCGGGCGGCGGCCACGTCTTCGGGGTCGGTCGACAGTGGGAACCGCGCGCGGTCATCCATCGTGGACAGCTGGCGACCGATCGACTCGACATCGCGATGCCCGAGCATTCCCCACTTCTTCTCGCGCAGCATGCCGGTGTAGCCGATGTAGTCGTACATGCCGCCGCCGAGACTGCCCATGAAGACCACGAGCTCCACCCACACCGACGTCGACACGATCTCCGGGTATTTCTCACCCACGAACGGCGCGTAGTCGAAGCTGCCGGGCACCAGTCCGCCGAGCACACCGAGCCAGTCGGGGTTCGCGACGAACACCGCGATCAGTACGAGAACCACCATCAAGCCGGCGATCGCGACCTGCACCTTCTCCAACAGGGCATAACCGCCCACATAGGACAGTATCGCCGCGAAGACGAGCACCCCCACTGCGTAGGCAGTGGCGTTTCCCGCGCCGAGCGACTGCAGGTAGTCGCCGAGCGCGACCGCCACCCCGCTGGCCCAGCCGGGGAACGAAACGAGGCAGATCAGCACCAGCAGCACCGGGAACCAGCCACGCGGCCCCGGGAGCACCTTGGCGAACCGTGTCATGGGGTGCTCGCCGGTGAGGGTCATGTGCCGGTTGGATGCGTAGACGAGGGCACCTTTGGCGATGGAACCCACGACCACGGCCCAGAGCACTGCGTAGCCGAAGACGGCACCTTCACGGGAGGCGAGGATGGACTCGCCACTACCGATGGTGAGCGAGGCGATGATCGCGCCGGGCCCGAAGAACTTGAGGAAAGTCGTGACGGTCACGCGCCGTCGGCGCAGTTCCGCCGGTGGATCCGGTAACCGCAGGTCAGAGCCCGCGGTGTGCCCGATTCCTTGTGTGGTCATGTCCAACCCCGCCCGTCGGTCGACAACCCTGTCGGGACAACAACTGATGTGTGTCCTGGAACACTTCCATGGAAATCCTATAGGATACTTCCGGTAGGCCATGGGATTATTGGAGTGCCCGGGATCACACGTCAAGAGATGTGGGACCGTCGATCGATTCGAACCCGACAAGACGTAGGAGACGAAGATGAACGGCGCACCGACCGGCGCGGCACACGGCGGCGTACCGGTAGCGCCACTGGCACGCCGCCAGATGCTCGCCGACGACGTGTACGAGGCGGTCAAGGCGTTGATCATGGACCACGCCATCGAGCCCGGCTCGCGGGTCTCGATCGACGGATTGGCCCGCCAGTTGGCCGTCTCCCCCACGCCCGTGCGCGAGGCGCTGGCCCGCTTGGAGTCGGCGGAACTCGTCGTCAAAGAACCACTGCGCGGATATCGGACGACGCCGCTGCTGAGCCGCGAAGAGCTCGACGACCTGTACCAGTTCCGGCTGCTCATCGAACCGTGGGCAGCAGCCCGCGCGGCCGAACGAGCCGATGCCGGCGGGCGGGAGCGGATTCGCGCGGAAATGGCCTCATGCGACACACCCCGCGACGACACCTACGACGCGTACAAGGCGTTGACCGCGCACGACACCCGGTTCCACGTGCTGGTGACCGAACTCGCAGGCAGCGCGCAAGTCCGACGTGCTTTCGAGCGCACGCACTGTCACCTGCACATCTTCCGACTCCACTACGACGCGGGGATCGGGCAGAAGACGTTGGAAGAACACCAAGCCATCACCGACTCCATCACCGAAGGCGATCCGGCGGCCGCGGAAGCATCGATGCGGGCCCACCTCGAGACGGCTTGCTACGAGCGGCTGCGACCGGTGTCCGGCACCTGACCCACACCCATCACCGACCGAGGAGCACGCGTGCAGCTGATGCGTCTGGGACCCCCCGGAGCCGAACTCCCCGTTGTTCGGAGAGCCGACGGCGCGGTCCACGACCTGAGCAACATGACCACCGACATCGACGGCGAATTCCTCGCGGCGGACGGCATCTCCCGGGCCAGAGCAGCCGTGCAAGAAGGCGGGCTCCCCCTCGTCGACTCGACCGGTCTGCGCATCGGACCCCCGATCGCGCGCCCCGCGGCCGTGATCGGCATCGGCCTGAACTACGCCGCCCACGCCGCGGAGGCCGGTGTGGACATACCCGCGGCCCCGGTGGTGTTCTTCAAACACCCCGGCACTCTCGTCGGGCCGGACGACGAGATCACGGTTCCGGACGGCAGCGAGCGCACCGATTGGGAAGTGGAGCTCGCCGTCGTCATCGGACGCCGGGCCGGGCGCCTCGCTTCCCCGGACGCCGCACTGGACCACGTCGCGGGATACGCGATCGCCAACGACATCTCCGAGCGAACCTGGCAACTGGAACACTCCGGCGGGCAATGGTCAAAGGGCAAGTGCGCTCCGGGGTTCAACCCACTGGGCCCCTGGCTCGTGCCCGCCGAAGAGGTGGGCGATCCACAACGGCTACGGCTGCGCTCCTGGGTCAACGGCGAACCGAGGCAGGACTCCACGACCGCGGACATGATCTTCTCGGTCGCAGACGTCGTCTGGCACCTCAGCCAGTACATGACCCTCGAACCCGGTGACGTCATCGACACGGGTACCCCGGAAGGCGTCGCGATGTCCGGTCGCTTCCCGTACTTGCGCCCGGAAGACGTCGTCGAGCTCGAAATCGAGGGGCTCGGCAGGCAACACCAAACCATGGTCGACGGCACGAAGGAGCATGTCGCATGAGCCGCATCGTTTCCCTCTCCGTAGAGGACGTCCGCTTTCCGACATCTCGGGAACTCGACGGCTCCGACGCGATGAATCCCGACCCCGACTACTCCGCCGCGTACGTCGTGCTGCACACCGACGAGGGTCCGGACGGCCACGGGTTCGCGTTCACCATCGGCCGCGGGAACGAGGTGCAATGCGCTGCGATCGAGCTGCTCTCCGAGCACGTCGTCGGCCTCGACGTCGAAGCGATGTGCGCGGATCTCGGCGGACTCTCCCGCTCACTTCTCAACGACTCGCAACTGCGCTGGCTGGGCCCCGAGAAGGGGATCATGCACATGGCAACCGGGGCGGTCGTCAATGCGGCGTGGGATCTCGCCGCCAAGCGGGCAGGCCTCCCGGTGTGGCAGTTGCTCTCGCGGATGACACCGGAGCAGATCGTCGATCTCGTCGACTGGCGCTACCTCACCGATGCGCTCACCCCGGACGAGGCCCTGGAACTGCTGCGCACCGCGGAGCCGGGTCGAGCTGAGCGGATGGCGCTGCTCGAATCGGAGGGCTACTCCGCATACACGACATCGCCCGGCTGGTTGGGATACGACGACGCGAAACTCACCCGGCTCGCGCGGGAGGCCGTCGCCGACGGCTTCGACCTGATCAAGCTCAAGGTCGGCGCCGACGTCGAGGACGACGTACGGCGCCTTGCCGCCGCCCGCGAAGCCGTGGGGCCGGACGTGCGGATCGCGATAGACGCGAACCAGCGTTGGAGCGTGCCCGACGCGATCCCCTGGCTCGAGCGCCTCGCCGAGTTCGATCCGTGGTTCATCGAGGAGCCCACATCGCCGGACGACGTTCTCGGGCACGCCGCGATCCGCCGGGCGGTGGCACCGATGCGGGTCGCCACTGGCGAGCACGGCCAGAACCGGATCGTATTCAAGCAGCTGCTGCAGGCCGGGGCGATCGACGTGCTTCAGCTGGACGCCACCCGGGTCGCCGGGATCAACGAGAACGTCGCCATTCTGCTGCTGGCGGCCAAGTTCGGTGTCCCGGTGTGCCCGCACGCGGGTGGAGTCGGCTTGTGCGAATTGGTTCAGCACCTGTCGATGTTCGACTTCGTCACCGTCTCCGGTTCGAGGACGGATCGCTCCATCGAGTACGTCAACCACCTGCACGAGCACTTCACCGCACCGGTGCGGATGCGCGATGGACGGTACTTGCCGCCGACCGAGCCGGGCAGCGGTGCGGAGATCTTCGAAGCGTCCCGGGAGCGATTCCGATACCCGAACGGCGCAGCGTGGAAGGCTGTGAATTGACCGACTTCGACGGCGTGCGAGCGCTGGTGACGGGTGGCGCCTCGGGAATCGGACTCGCCACTGCCCGGTTGCTCGCCTCCCGCGGCGCAACGGTCGCCTGCCTGGACGTTCACCCCGAGGATGTTGCCTCGCCCCTGCTGGGCCTGCGGTGCGACGTCACCGACGACACCTCGGTTCGTGCCGCGGTCGACCGGGTCGTCGACGAGTTCGGCGGGCTCGACGCGGTCGTGAACAACGCGGGGATCGGGGCGCGGGGCACGGTCGAGGACAACGGCGAGGACGAGTGGTCCACGGTGCTGGACGTCAACGTGCTCGGCATCATGCGGGTGAGCAGGGCAGCACTGCCCGCACTGCGCCGATCGGAGCATGCCGCCGTGGTGAACACCTGCTCGATCGCCGCGACCGCCGGACTGCCGCAGCGCGCGCTCTACAGCGCCAGCAAGGGAGCCGTGTATTCGCTGACGCTGGCGATGGCGGCCGACCACCTGGCCCACGGAATACGGGTCAACTGCGTCACGCCCGGAACCGTGGACACCCCGTGGGTGCAGCGGCTGCTCGACGCCTCCCCCGAACCCGCCTCGGAACGCGCCGGACTCGAAGCCCGCCAACCGTCCGGCCGACTGATCAGCGCGGCGGAGGTCGCGCACGCGATCTGCTACTTGGCGTCACCGCTGTCCGGCGCTACCACGGGAACCGCGCTTCCCGTGGACGGCGGCATGGCCGGGTTGCGGGTGCCGCGCCTGTGAGGCCGTGCCGTGGTTTCGCTCCACCGGGCGCACTCATGCGAACGAGCCCATCTCTGACCGGATCGGACCTTCCCGACCAGCTTCGCAAATCCCGTCAACGATCCGGTGGCTACCACGTCCAGTCCACCTCTCGGAGACCTCCGCAAGCTGGGAGCCACACCAGGGGCAAGCCGATCTTCACCCCTTCGGCGGCTTGCCGCGATTCTCGAAAAGCGCCATCTTGATCGTCTGACGCGCAATGAATCTCTGCACGCGCTCGAACGAACCGGCCACGTCGAACCGACTCCTGACGTTCAATGATCACTCGGCAGTAATCTCCTGTCCGCGTTCCGACAGATCCGACATTCTTCGTCGAGCTTCCGAGCTTTCCCCGGCACCAACCTCCCCCCTCGGAGCGAAAGGCGATCGCGATCCCTTGCGCCCACCGCTCCACGGCCGAAGATCACGGGACTCTCATGAAAACCATGCGGGCCAAGACACTCCTCACCACGCTGTTCGTCCTCCCCTCCGTGTGGCTGCCCCCATCGGCCGGCGCGGCGACCAGCTCGTCGTTCAGCCAGGACAGCGACCCGATCCTCTTCGTGCACGGATACCGTTCGAACGGATCGACGTGGGACACCATGGCCAATCGTTTTCAGGCAGACGGCTGGCCCAGCAGCCACCTGGATCAATGGTCCTACGACACCACCCAATCCAACGCGACCACGGCGCAACAGCTCGCCCAGGAAGTGGAGAGTCTCAAGGCCGCCACCGGAAACTCCGAAGTGGACATCGTGACTCACTCTATGGGCGGATTGTCATCTCGGTACTACACCAAAAACCTGGACGGTGACGGGAATGTCGACGGCTGGGTCTCCCTTGGCGGACCGAACCACGGTACGACGTCGGCCAACGGATGCGTCGATGTCTCCTGCGAGGAAATGCGCATCGGCTCGGACTTCCTGGACCAGCTCAATTCCGGCGATGAAACTCCCGGATCCGCCCGGTACGCGACTTGGTGGTCGCCTTGCGACGAGATCATCATGCCGCAGGACAGCACCGTGCTCTCAGGCGCGTCCAACACCGAGACCGCTTGCCTCAGTCACGGAGCATTGCACGAGGACGCCACCGTTTACGCACAGGTGCGCGATCTGGTGGACCGTTGACATCCGCGGCGGCGCGGGACATCGCCGTCGCGGATCGATTGGAACCATCCACAGTGTCCTGCCCTGAAACCGCCACATCCCGTAAAGATCCCCGCACCACGAGAAATCCGGTGCATCACGGGAAATCCGGCGGCCGACCTTCGAGGAAGGCACGTAATCCTTCTGCGTATTCGGGGCTGTCGGCGACCGCGCTCATCCGACGCGTGTCATCATCCTCGTACCGCTGACCGGCGACGATTCGATCGACGAAATCCTTGGCAGCCCGAACGGTGTTCTGTGCGCGCGAAGCCAGCAGCCGGGCGTAGTCGTAGGTGTAGGTTTCGAGCTCGCCGGGTCTTTTGAGCTCGTTGACCAGACCGATCCGGTGAGCGTCTTCGGCATCGAGCTGCTCGGCGGACATCAACATCCGCTTCGCTTCCGCTGCCCCGACCTCCTCTACCAGGCGTCGGGTGGCCTCCAGCGAGTACACGATTCCGAGTTTCGCGGGTGTGATCGCCAACCGGGCGGTCGTGTCGGCGAATCGCATGTCGCACGCCAGCGCCAAGCCGCATCCACCACCGATGCAGTATCCCTGCACCATCGCGATCGTGGGCACGGGCGCCGAAACGAGCGCGTTCTCGGCGGCGGCGACTGCTTCGCCGTGCGCGCGCACGCCGTCCTCGTCCGCGCGCACCTACGAACTCCCGGATATCGGCCCCTGCTGCGAACGCGCGCTCACCCGCACCACGCACCACGATCGCCCTGGTCGCCGGGTCGGCGACGGCTCGTTCCACCAACGACGGCAACTGCAGGAACATGTTCATGGTGAGGGCGTTGTGCCGGTGTGGCCTATTGAGCAGCAGCGTGGCCACCGGCCCGGTGCGCTCCAACAGCAGTTCGTCGGACAAAGAGGTTCCTCTGCTCACGTTCATACCGGTTCGCGGAGTCCCTCACGCTATCCCAGCACGCACCGTGTCGACGTGAGCGTGTGCGACAGCACCGCTGTTGTCGCCGCCGGGCCGGAAGCCCGCCGGAATATCGCCGCCTGGCAGTCGCCCGCGCGGGTTCCGCGCGGGCGACTGTCAGAAGCCGCTGTCCTCGACGCGTTCGGCTTGCTCCTCTGGCGCCCCGCCGGGTTCCCGCGCGTCCTCCCCCGTCACGTCACCTTCATCGGTGGTGGCTGACAGGCCGGTCGCCTCGACCTGATCGCCCTGCAGGACGGCGCCGTGCGCATTCTCGTTCTGCTCGGCGGCAGCCGCCTCACTGGCGGTCCCGTCCGCCACTTCGGCCTGCGCACGCTCGTCCACGGTCTCGTCCAACTCGCGCAACGGGCTGTCGGTCAGCGGCTCCTGATCGGCAGGTTCGTTGGGCCGGTCGGAGCGCTCCGCTGCCAACCTGCCGTCCAGAGTGCCGCCCTCGCGCTGTTCCCTCGGCGTAGGCCGGTCCGCGGCCACTTCCGACCAACTCTCCGCCGGTTCGGCTCCTGCTTCCAGCGGGTCGGCGCCGAGTTCGTCTTCGTCGAGGTCCTGGGCAGACTGCAACGTGGCAGGGTCCTCCGGAGCACCGGCGTCCGGTTCCACCTCGTTCGGCGAGGGGGTCGAAGCGTTCAGCGGATCCGACATCGATCCTCCTTTCGTATGGCCTCGACCATCTCGTACCCGAGAACGGGATCGTTCAATCCCGGCGGCGGGCACACACTCGCTGCCCCACCTCACGACGCCGTTCGGCCCCACGTCGACGACGACCGGTCAAGTCGAGTTCCGGAGCCGTCCGGTGTCAGCCGTCGAGCTGCTCAATAGTCGCGATGGAGGGCTCTTCACTGCGGCGCAGCTCCCGGGAGACATCCTCGGCGTCCCGCAACACGCGCACCGCGTTGTCCCAGGTGAGTTTGGCGAGGTCGGCCTCCGACCAGCCCCTGTCGAGCAGCTCGGTGATCAGAACCGGGTAGCCGGAGACGTCGGCCAGGTCGGCGGGGGTGAAGGCCGTTCCGTCGTAGTCACCACCGATGCCGATGTGGTCGATACCGGCGACCTCCCGCATGTGGTCGAGGTGGTCGGCCACGGTCTTCGAGGTCGCGGCGGGCCTCGGATGGTCCGCTTCGTAGGCGCGCAGGACCTCCATGGCCTCCTCGGTGGTGTCCAGCGGGTGCAGGTCGTGCGCGCGGAGAGCGTCGTCGGCGGCCCGCGTCCATTCGATCGATTCAGGGAGGATGAACTTGGGGACGAACGTCGCCATCGCCACTCCGCCGTTGGAAGGCAGCGATGCCAGCACGTCGTCCGGGACATTCCTCGGGTGATCGCACACCGCGCGCGCCGACGAGTGGGAGAAGACCACGGGAGATCGACTCACCCGCATCGCGTCCCGCATGGTCGTGGGTGCCACGTGGGAGAGGTCGACGAGCATCCCCAGGCGATTCATTTCCCGGACGACCTCCTCCCCGAACCGGGTGAGCCCATTCGCAGCTGGTGTGTCCGTCGCGGAGTCCGCCCAGGCCACGTTGTCGTTGTGGGTCAGCGTCATGTACCGCACCCCGAGGGCGTGCAGCGCCCGCAGCGTCGCCAATGAGCAGGCGATGGAATGACCGCCCTCGGCGCCCATCAGCGAAGCTATCCGCCCTTGCGCACGTGCGGCCACCACCTCGTCGGCGGTACGCGCGAGCATCAGGTCCGCCGGATACCGCTCGACGAGATTCAGCACGCAGTCGATCTGTTCGAGCGTCGCGCTGACCGCCTCGTCTCCTTCGTAATCCGAACGCACGTAGACCGACCAGAACTGGGCTCCGACACCGCCGGTCCGCAACCTCGCCAGGTCGGTGTGCAGGTGTGAGGACTGATCCGTGGCGATGTCGCGCTTGCCGACGTCGTAGCGGACCTGCTCGCGCAGCGCCCACGGCAGATCGTTGTGCCCGTCGAACACGGGATGCTCGTCGAGCAGCGCGCGAGCGCGCTCCGAGACGGCGAGGTCCTGTTCGTCCGCCATGCCACTCCTCGTGATGTCGCTGCTTCGCGGTCCGACGATCTTCCCCCACAGCTTCGCACCTGCTGAAGAACCGCGCCGGGACCCACCCGCACTACGATCTTCCCGGCCGACAGTACTTCGCGGTCCGAGTCTCTGGCGAGTCCTCACCGGACAGCCGGAACCGATCACCGCTCGCCCTCGCCCGTCGAGCAGTCGGTTCGTCTGCGGGTCTCCGAGCCGTACCCACCATCCGCACCGGAGCGACCCGCCGTCCGGAGGAGGTACTGTCGCAGTACCCGATTTGGAGGACGTGGTGGCTAAGCGCAGCGCTGGAATCCTGCTGTTCACCAGGAGGTCGGGAGTGACGAGAGTTCTGCTCGTGCATCCCGGAGGGCCGTACTGGCAGGGCAAAGATCTCGGCGCGTGGTCGATTCCCAAGGGCGAGCATCCCCAGGGCGAGGATCCGCGCGAAGCCGCGTTGCGGGAGTTCCGGGAGGAAACCGGCACTCGCCTACCCGCTGACGGACTCATTCCGCTCGGCGAGATCAGTCAGCGGAGCGGGAAGGTGGTGGCGGCGTGGGCGCTGGAAGGCGAGTTCGACGTGTCGACGCTGAGCAGCAACACCTTCGAGATCCAGTGGCCTCCCCGGTCGGGGAAGACGGCGTCCTTTCCGGAAGTCGACGAGGCGCGGTGGTGGGACCTGGAGTCGGCCGGGGAACGGATCAACCCGGCGCAGGCCGAGTTCCTGCAGCGGCTGCACCTGTTGCTGCGGGATCGCTGAACAAATCTCTCCCGCGGCGAGCGACGGGTTCGTGGGCCACTGCGGGGAACGGTGGTCGGTGCGGTCCGGCCGGGGGTGGGCACGTCGGCGGGCGACGCGCCCACCCGGCAATCGATCAGTCGTCGAACGACGATCCACGGGTCTCGTGGCCGGCCGCCAGCGCAAGCAGCGTCACGAACGCCATCGCGGCGAGGTAGATACCCACCCAGCCGACGCCGTAGGAGCTGGCCAGCCAGGTCGCGATGTAGGGGGCGACTGAAGCACCCAACAGGCTCGCGATGTTGTACGAGACCGACGCGCCGGTGTAGCGGACCGCTGTCGGGAAGAGCTCGGGCAGTACCGCCCCCATCGGTCCGAACGTCAGACCCATCAGGCTGAGGCCGACGATCAGGTACGTGACCACCGCCAGCAGCGAGCCGCTGCCGAACCAGGGGCCGAGCAGCAATCCGAACACCAGGATCGCGGCGGTGGTGACCATCAGGGTCGGACGGCGCCCGTAGCGGTCGGCCAGCACGCCGGCCACCGGGATGGTGAGCCCGAAGAAGACCACTCCCACCATGAGCAGCAGGAGGAACTGCGAGCGCTCGAAGCCGAGTCCGGAGTCCGCCGTGCCGTAAGAGAGCGAGAACACCGTCATCAGGTAGAACAGCACGTAGGTGGCCAACATGATCAAGGTACCCAGCACGAGTCCCTTGAAGTCGGTGCGGAACACCTGCGTGAACGGAACCTTGGCGCGCTGGTCGCTCTGCACCACCTTCGCGAACGCCGGCGTCTCGTGCAGGCTCAACCGCACCCAGAGCCCGACGATCACCAGGACCGAGGACAGCAGGAACGGCAGCCGCCAACCCCAGGAGAGGAACGCCTCATCGGTCATCGTCTCCGACATGAGCAGAAAGATCCCGTTGGCGAGGAAGAAACCGATCGGGGCGCCCAACTGCGGAAACGTGCCGTAAAAGGCGCGCTTCTTCGCGGGGGCGTTCTCGGTGGCCAGCAACGCGGCCCCACCCCACTCGCCGCCCAGTCCCAGCCCTTGGCCGAACCGGCAGAGTGCCAGGAACAACGGGGCTGCCACGCCGATTTCGGCGTAACCGGGTAGGAAACCGATCAGCAGCGTGGATATCCCCATCGTGAGCAACGAGGCGACCAGAGTGGACTTGCGGCCGACGCGGTCACCGAAGTGTCCGAACAGGGCGGAACCGACGGGGCGCGCGACGAAGGCGATCGCGAACGTCGCCAGCGACTGCAGGGTGGCCGCGGTCGGGTCTCCCGCGGGGAAGAACAGCTGCGGAAACACCAGTACCGCAGCGGTGGCGTAAACGTAGAAGTCGTAGAACTCGATCGACGTGCCGACGAGGCTGGCCACCACGACCTGGCGTCTCGAATTGCTGGGGCCCGACCCTTGTTCAGGGGAGTCGGTCCCGGAGTCGGGGGCGTGGCCGACCGTCATGGCGCCCATCCTCCTTCTGAAGTGCATGTTGACCTGCGAATCTTACTCAGGTCCGTTCACAGAACGAGAATCCGCGCCCACATATTGGGCGTGCGGTTTCACACGTAGTGGTCTTCGCGACAGCGGAGGACGAAACGAACGCCCACGTTTACATCGTTCATTGACATTGACGCGGGCAACTCGCATAGTATTCACAAGTATCTGTTACTCGAAGTTACAAGTAATCGGCGAGTGCGCACCCCGCGTGCGCAACGTGGGAGGTCAGGCGTGCACACCCGAGTCACATCCCGGGACGGAACGACACTCGCCGTCAGCGAGCGCGGTGACCCGAACGCCCCGACGGTCGTCTGCGTGCACGGCTACCCCGACAACCGCTCGATGTGGGGCGGAGTGGCCGACCGCCTGGTCGAGCGCTTTCACGTGGTCACCTACGACGTTCGCGGCGCCGGGGAGTCGGACAGGCCTCGCGGCCGGAACGCGTACCACCTCGACCGGCTCTCCGAAGACCTCACCGCGGTGCTCGACGCGGTCTCCCCCGAGAAACCCGTGCACCTGCTCGCGCACGACTGGGGCTCGATCCAGTCCTGGCACACCGTCACCTCCCCCGAATCGGCGGACCGCTTCGCCTCCTTCACCTCCATCTCCGGCCCGTGCCTCGATCACGCGGGGCAATGGATGCGCTCCAGCCTGCGGCCCCACCCTCGTGCTCTGCGCGACCTCGGCAAGCAACTCGCCTGCTCCGGATACACCCTGTTCTTCCAGCTACCGCTGCTGCCCGAACTCGTGTGGCGGACAGGGCTCCTCGGCAAGTGGCTGGGCCTCCTCGAACCCGCCAATCCGGAACCGGAGCTCGCCGACGCCCTCCACGGGTTGAACCTCTACCGGGCGAACATGACCGGTCGACTCTCCCGTCCACGGGAACGCTTCACGAGAATCCCGGTCCAGGTACTCGCCCCCCGGGGCGACCCCTTCGTCGGAACTCCCATGCAAACCGAGATCGAGCAGTGGGTCCCGGACCTCAGCGTGCGCCGGATCACCGGGTCGCACTGGGTTCCGCGCAGCAATCCCGAAGCCGTCGCCCGATGCGCGACCGAACTCATCGACCGGGTGGACAACGGTTCCGACGCGCGCGGCCTGCGCAGAGGCAAGGTCGGCGTTCCGTCCGGACGGCGTTTCGAGGATCAGCTGGTGGTGATCAGTGGCGCGGGCGGCGGAATCGGTCGCGCCACCGCACTCGCGTTCGCCGAAGCGGGAGCACAGCTGGTGGTCACCGATATCGACGGAGACTCCGCCGCGCGAACAGCGGAACTCGCTCGGGAACGCGGTGCGGTCGCCGATGCTTCCGCCGTGGATGTCGGGGACGGCGCGGCGGTGGAGTCCCTCGCGGAGCGGATCGAGGCTGAACACGGCTCCCCCGACGTAGTGATCAACAACGCCGGGATCGGCCTCGCCGGTCCCTTCGCGGAGACCACCGACGACGACTGGCAGCAGGTACTTGACGTCAACCTGCGCGGTGTCATCCACGGCTGCCGTTCATTCGCCGATCGGATGGCCCGGCGCGGCGAAGGCGGCCGGATCGTCAACATCGCCTCCGCGGCCGCCTACCTGCACCCCCAGCCGCTCACGGCTTACGCGACTTCGAAGTCGGCGGTGCTGACCCTGTCCCATTGCCTGCGTGCCGAACTCGCGGGGAAGGGGATCGGAGTCGTCGCGGTGTGCCCCGGAATCGTCCGGACCGGCATCACCGGCAGTACTCGCTTCGTGGGTGTCGACAGCACCGAGCAGGACCGTCGCCGGCGCGGGGCGTCGGAGCTGTACCGCCGCCGAGGGTTCACCGCAGAACGTGCGGCGCAGGAGATCCTGCGCGCGGTCGAGCGGAACACGGCCATAGCTCCGATCACCGCGGAAGCCAAGGCGGGCCTCGTCCTTTCCCGGTTCGCACCGGGACTGCTCCGCGCAGCAGCGCGACTCGGGGCCGCCCACCGTTGAACACGCTGCCCACGCGCGGCGGACCGAACATCAGGAGACCACCCATGTCCCCACAGCCGTGGACCTCGCACGATACGGAACCGGACGAACCCGACGAAGTGGCGCTGCACGCCCGGGACGTGGACTTCGACTGGTCCGAGTTGCCCATGCACTGGATCCCCGACGAGCCGGTCACCACCCACGTCTTCAACGTGCTGCACCTGCTGTTGCCCGAAGGTGAGCGCTGGTTCGTCGACATCTTCAAACAGGCCGTACCGATGATCCAGGACGACAAGCTCCGCGAGGAAGTGCTCGGCTTCATCGGACAGGAAGCCATGCACGCGCAGTCCCACCAGGGAGTCGTCGACCACTTCAATGCCCGCGGGCTGAACACCGAACCCTATGTCCGGCAGATCAGCTGGCTGTTCCGCTCGCTGTTGGGGGATCGGGGCCGCACCGGCAAGCGCGCCGAGGAATGGCTGGTCGAAAGGGTCGCTCTGGTCGCGGGCATCGAACACATCACCGCATTCCTCGGCCAATGGATCCTGGACGCCGAGGCCCTCGACCGGGTCGGCGCCGACGCGACCATGCTCGATCTGCTCCGCTGGCACGGAGCGGAGGAAGTCGAGCACCGGTCGGTGGCCTACGACCTGTTCATGCACCTGGACGGCCGCTACTTCCGGCGAGTTCGACTTTTCCTGCTCGCGGCCCCGTTCTTCTTCGGGCTGTGGGCACGAGGCGCCAGGTTCCTCGTGGCCAACGATCCCGAACTCCGGGGACGGCGCAAAGCTCGCTGGCGCGACCTGGTCCACAGCGGCAACCGCGGTCTCACACCGAGTTACTTGCAGTTCGTGCGACTGCTGGCACCGTACTTCCGCCGTTCCTACCACCCTTCCGAAACGGGGTCGACGAGCCAGGCGGTCTCCTACCTGGCACGTTCGCCCGCCGCGCGCGCTGCCGAACACTGAGAGCTCGTGCCGACCAGTACCCAGCACATGTACTGCGACGTCCGGAGAACGGTCGAGCACGGCAGCGCAGCGGTACCGGAGTCGGTACCACGGACCGCAGCCACGGTGCGCCGCTGGCCACCTTCCCGCGAGGAAACAGAAGGAGCCCGTTGAAACCGGAAGTCCCCGGCGACCTCTACGGGCGCCGCCGCCAAGACCGGCTGATGCGAGCGATGGCCACGATGGTCGAGGCCCTCGACAGGGTGGCGGGGCTCGACACCGGCCGCCCACCGGTCACCTCCGTCGACCGCGACCTCCACGTGGTGGTCGAGCGGGTGCGGACGGAGACGCCCGATGTCCGATCGGTGACGTTCGTTCCGGACGAGGGCACCACGCTGCCCCCGTGGCAGCCAGGTTCCCACGTCGACGTCCAATTGCCCTCCGGGCGGGTTCGGCAGTACTCGTTGTGCGGCGACCCGGCCGACCGCGATCGCTACCGGATCGCCGTCCGGCGGATCGGAGTGGCGTCCCAGGAGGTACACGAGGAACTCCACCTTGGTCGGCGGATGACGCTTCGAGGTCCGCGGAACGCCTTTCCGCTCGTCCGGGCCGAGCGGTACCTGTTCATCGCAGGCGGCATCGGGGTGACCCCCATTCTGCCGATGCTGCGCGCGGTCTCCGCCGGTGGAGCCGACTGGCGGTTCATCTACTGTGGCCGGTCACGGGAGTCGATGCCGCTGCTCGAAGAACTGGCCACGTTCGATCCCGCCAGGACTTGGATCCGGCCGGACGACGAGTACGGTGTGCCGGTCTCCGGGTCGGAACTACTGGCAGGCGCCGAGGGCGCGACGGTCTACTGTTGCGGACCAGCTGCCCTGACCACCGGTCTGCGAATGGATCTGCCCGCGAGCGGCGCCAGGGAACTGCACTCGGAACGCTTCTCCCCACCGCCGATCACCGCTGGTGAGCCGTTCGAGGTGCAGCTCGGTGCTGGTGGCCGGGTGCTGACCGTGGCCGCTGACGAGTCGGCCCTCGATGCGGTTCGCCGCGTCCGGCCGGACGTCGCCTACTCGTGTCGGCAGGGCTTCTGCGGTACCTGCAGGGTCGGACTGCTCGCAGGCGAAGCCGATCACCGCGACCACGTGCTCGCCGGTGACGAGCGCGCCTGCTCCTTCCTACCGTGCGTATCCCGCGCGGAGCGCGACAGGCTCGTCCTGGACCTCTGAAACGTCCCGCTCGTGTCCGGGTCACCGGTTCACGTGCCCACGCCTTCGCCTGCGCCGGCCGTTCCCGACCACCACGTCGCCGGGACTCCGACGGACGGGTATCCCTCGGCCGTGCGAACGTCGATGAACCCGAACCCCGCCCGCCGATCACGTCGGCGGCGGTACCGTTCGCCCTCATGGGCACCCCACAGCCGAGTGTGTCCACTGGTCATCCGCAAGGGCCAACAGGTAGAAGGGCAGCTGTGAACATCGACGAGCACGAAGCGTACCGGCCGGACCACTGGTCCACACAGGACGCGATCGCCGTACCGGAGCCCGAGGAATGGCGGGAGAAAGGGGTGCATTGGCATGGGTATGTCGAGCTTCGGGACGGCACCGAGATGTTCTCGAGCCTGCGCGACGAACGACTCGGCCGGGTCCCCGACGCGGTCATCCACACCCCGAAAGATGTCGCGGACTGGATCTGCCGGATGTTTCGGGAAGAGGCCAGGCAGGACTGGGTCCGCCTCATCGGCACACCCGGTGGCGACGGCAAGGTCGGCGACCAAGCGCACCTCGATCACGAGTGGCACAGCAACCTGGAGATCGCTGCCCGGGGCGACAGCATCTACGCCGATGTCAACCGGGAACACGGACGGATGTACCTGTGGGTCGAGGCGGTAACCGAACCCGAGTGCACTGTGCACACCGTCGGATACCGAGGATGAGCGTTCCCACCTATGCGGTGGGAAGTCCGCCACCTCGCGTCAGCGGACATACCTGCACCAGCTGTGGCACACCCATGATCCCTATTCAGGGAGGCGGGGGCATGGTGTGTCCTCGCGGTTGCTGATCCGCCGTCGGCACATTCCGCGAACCAGCAACCACGTGCCCGCTGGTCAGGCCACTGCTTCTCCGGAGTCGTCCGCGTGTGCACCCCGGACCGGCAGGGCGTCGAACGCCTCGGGCGGTTCTTGCCAGGGCACTGGCGGCTTGCCTGCCTCGGCGTCCCGCATCGCACGCCACACCCGCTGCGGAGTGGCAGGCAGGTCGATGTGCCGCACTCCCAGATGCCGCAGTGCATCCACGACCGCGTTCTGGACCGCCGGCGTGGCGCCGACCGTGGCCGACTCACCGATTCCCTTCGCACCCATCGGATTGCGCGTCGTCGGCGTCTCGGTGTTCGCGGTTTCGAGCCAGGGCAGCTCGACTGCCGTGGGAATCGTGTAATCGGCCAGCGTGGCGGTGGCGGGATTGCCGTCCACGTCGTAGGAGAACTGCTCCCACAAGGCCTGCGAGATGCCCTGAGCGGCACCACCGTGCTGCTGCCCGCGCACCAGCACGGGGTTCAGCACGCGCCCGCAGTCGTCGACGGCGATGTGCCGCAACGGCCGGACGTACCCGGTCTCCGAATCCACCTCCACCACCGATACGTGAGCACCGAACGGGAACGTGGCACCGTCCGGCTGAAAATCGATCTCCGCCGCGAGGGCGTGATCGTCCTCGGCAGCGAACCGCACCAGCTGCGACCAGCTCAGCTTCGCGTTCGGCGCGCCGGATACGCCGAGATGACCGTCCTCGATCACCTCGATGTCCTCCACCGCGGCTTCCAGTCGATCCGCGGCGAGTTCCTTCGCCTTCCGCAACACGGTTTCGGTCGCGCCCCGAACGGCACTGCCGCCGATCTGCATCGAGCGCGAACCCGCAGTCCCCCCACCGCGCGGAACGCTCCCGGTGTCAGCCTGGACGAACTCGATCGATTCCATCGGCACGTTCAACAGGTCCGCGACGATCATCGAGAACGCTGTCGCGTGGCCCTGTCCGTGGGCGGAGGTCCCGACCTTGATCGTCGCACCTCGTTCGTGCATCTCGACGTGCGCGTACTCCCCGGCGCCGCCGCCGGTGATCTCAACGTAGCTGCTCACACCGATCCCGAGCAGCATGTTCTCGCCCGCTTCGATCCGGCGGGCCTGTTCCGCACGCAGCGCTTCGTAGTCGGCCAACCGCAACGCCTCGGTGAGCGCGAGTTCATAGTCGCCGCTGTCATAAGCGGCGTGCGTCAGCGTGGTGTACGGAAACTCGCTTGGCTGCAGGAAATTTCGCTTACGCAGTTCCACTGGATCCATGGCGAGTTCCGCAGCCGCGATATCGATCATTCGCTCCAGCATCGCCGCGGCCTCCGGCCTTCCCGCACCACGAAACGCACCGACCGGAGCCGTGTTCGTCAACGCACCGAGCGCGGCGTAGCTGATCGCGGGAATGCGGTAGACCCCTTGGGCCATCACCCGCGTCATGCTCGTGACCAGCGCACCGGCGAAACCCGCGTACGCCCCGGAATCACCGATCATCCTGCAACGCAGGCCAGCGATGGTCCCGTCGGAACGCAGCCCCAGTTCCGCGTACTGCACCTGCGCCCTGCCCTGCGGCATCGCCTGGAGGTTCTCGGTGCGCGTCTCGGTCCACTTCGCAGGCCGCCCCAACCGCTGCGCGATCGCGACGGCCAGCACGTGCTCGGCACCGGCACCGACCTTGCCGCCGAAAGCCCCGCCGACGTGGGGTGCGATCACCCGTACCCGATCCGGATCCCAGCCGAACGTCGCCGCAATACCGGAACGCACACCGTGCGGCATCTGGGTGGAGACCCGAATGGTGACGTCGTAGTCCTCGTCCGAGCCACCGGGAACCACCACGACGGCGTTGCCCTCGATCGGCGCGACCGCCATGCGCTGGTTCTCCAGTCTGGCGCGCACGACCACGTCCGCATCATCGAGAACCTCGGGTCCCACGGGATCTCGTTCACCGATCGCGATGTTCGTTCCCAGCTCCGGGAATTGCGTCGGCGCATCCGGCTGCAAAGCTTCCTCGACATCGACGGCCGCGGGAAGCGGTTCGTAGTCGACATCGATCAATTCGAGCGCATCGGCCGCCTGCGCGGCACTTTCGGCCACCACCACGGCCACGGGTTCACCCGCGAAGCGCACGCGATCCGTCCCAAGCGGATACCGGGTGCACGCCGAGTTCACCTCGACGAACGGCACCAGCGGCGGCATCGGCAAGTCGTCTGCCGAATAGGCCGCTACCACCCCGGGAGCGGCGAGCGCTTCGGACACGTCCACGCGCGTGATCAGCGCGTGGGCCAGCGACGAACGAAGGAATGCCAGGTGCAGGACACCTTCGACCTTCGTGTTGTCGACGTAGGTTCCGCGACCGCGCAGCAGATCCGGATCCTCGATACGGTTGACCTCGTTGCCCAGGAGCGATCGGCCCATTTTTCCGACACTATCGGCGGCGGGCCCCACAGCACAGTCCCCACACGGATCTTGCTCGGTTTTTCATGGAACCTCCGCCATCTTCCGGATGAGAGATCCGTACGCGCACCGCTCGTCCACGAGGGCATTTCCGAATCCACCGGCAGCCCCGAAACCACCAGCAGCCGAGTGATCAGCAGCACGCCCGTCCCCGACACGAGCGGCCCGGACCTACTAGGCTGAGGCCATGGCTGATGGGGAACGGACTTTGATCGTGTGCAGGCATGCCAAGTCCGCATGGCCCGCGGAGCTCTCCGACTTCGAACGTCCGCTCAACGAGCGCGGACTGCGGGACGCTCCGGCCGCCGGGAGGTGGTTGCAAGAGAACACCGAACCCGCCGACCTCACCCTCTGCTCCCCGGCGACCCGTGCACGCAAGACGTGGCGCCTGGTGTCCGCCGAGCTCGATGCCGAGGTGCAGGCGCGCTACGACAAACGCATTTACGGCGCTACCGCCGGACAGCTGATTGAGCTGGCCAACGAGCTTCCGGACTCCGCCAGGACAGTCGTCTTCGTCGGCCACAACCCCGGCCTCGAAGAACTCGTCACCGCGCTCACCGGAACCGCGCAGGAACTCAAAACCTGTTCGATCGCGGTGATCGCGGGGGACAGTTCGTGGTCCGAGGTCGAACCCGGCTGGGGCCGCCTGGCGTCGACCGCCACGCCCCGCGGCTGAGCGCTGCTCCGCAGCCGGCGAACCGACGATCGACACGAAGCCGCGCAAGCCGTTGTGCGACACCTCACTCGAAACGAATTCTGAAATCTGATTCGGTATTCTGCTCGGAACTTCCACCGAGCATGAGGACGCGATGCCACCCAGGACCGGCCGCACGGGCGCCAACGCCTGGCAGTGGAGCCGCACCGCCGAAACCCGGCGTGGGTTGCTCCACGCGGCCCGCGAGATCTTCGCCGAGCGCGGCTTCAACGAGGCCAGCATCGCCAAGGTGGTCGAGCGGGCCGGATCCAGCGTCGGGAGCCTGTACCACCACTTCGGCGGCAAGAGCGAACTGTTCCTGGCCCTCTGGGAAGATCACCAAGCCACCCACGAGCAGAACGCCACCAACGCGGTCTCCCGCGCGCGGGAGACCGGCGAGGAGGACCCGCTGACACTGTTCTCCATCGGGGCGCGTGCCTTCCTGGAGGACTCGTGGCAGCACCGGGACCTCGTTCTGCTGTTCATGAACGGCGACGGACCACCGAACTTCGAACTGATCCGACGCACCCGCGACAAGGAATGGGTGCGCCAGAACGCGGTCCTGCTCGGGGCAGGTAGCGACCCCGTCGACCGGGTCACCGTGGCGGTGCTCACCACGATCATCGGCGAGGCGGGGCGGGAGATCGCCACCTGCGCCGACCAACAAGAGGCGCACACCGTGCTCGAAGCGGCCATCCGACTCATCCAACGGCTGGACCCCCTGCGGGAGGACCGCCCCAGCTCTCCGAGTTCCGAGGAGGAACGGTGACCGAAACCGACGAGGCCGAGGCGTTCTTCACCCCGGACGGGGGACACTATCGGCCCACCCCGCCCGCGAACAGCCCGTGGGCGCCGGACATGTTGCACGGCCGCCTGCTCGGCGGCCTGCTCGCACGGGCGGTGGAGCAGGGGCACGCCGAGCCCGGACTACAGTGCGCACGGCTCACCGTCGACCTGTTCCGCAGCACCGCGATGGTTCCGGTCCGGGTGGAGACCACCCGGGTCCGGGACGGCCGTCGGATCCGGGTCGCGGATGCCACGGTGTTCGCCGAGGAACGTCCGGTCGCGCGAGCGAGCGTGGTGCTGCTGCGCCGCAGCGAGCAACCGCCAGGAGACGTCGAACGCACACCGCGCTGGGAGGCCCCCGATCCGCACGAGCTCGGTGCCCCGCCGATCCGGCCCGGTTGGCAGCCACCGTTCGACAGCTGGCTGCTGTCCTCCGACGGCAAGCCGACGGAGGACTGGGATACCCGCGGCGCCCGCCGGGTGTGGTTGCGCGAGCGGCATCCGCTGGTCGAGGGCGAGACGACGTCACCGGTCGTCCGAACAGCTCTGGCGGCCGATTTCGCCAGCCCGCTGGCGCATTACGGCACCCGAGGGCTCGGTTTCATCAACGCCGACTACAACCTGACGCTGAGCCGACCACCCGACGGCGACTTCATCGGCATACACTCCGACGGGCACATCAGCGACGACGGAATCGCGGCCGGGCAGTGCACGCTGCACGACCCGACGGGGCCGATCGGATTCTGTGCCACGACCGCGGTGGCGAACCTGCCCCGCTGAGCACCCGCGCCCATCGGCGTGCGGCGGGTGCTGTCCCGCCGCACCGGACGGGGTGGTCGGCCCTTCGACGTGCTCGAAGATCCGAACGATCACACCGGGCGGTAGCGGTCCGCGAGCTCCGGCAAGCCACGGGCGATCAGCTCGGGCGAGGGCATCGCGGCTATCTCGGCGGCGACGCGCCCGGCGGCCTCATGGTAGCTCCGGTCCGCGAGCAGTCCGCTCACCATGGCGACCAGTGCTTCGGGGCCGACCTCGTCGGCGAGCAGACGTTCGCCCGCGCCGGAGGACCGCACGGCGTCCGCGTTCGCGAACTGGTCCGCTCCCGCCGGGAGGAGCAGTTGCGGAACACCCACGCTCAACGCGCCGAGCGTGGTTCCACTACCGCCGTGGTGCACGAGAACATCGGCGTGCGGCAGCACCGCGGCCTGCGGCACCCACGCTTCGGCTCGGACGTTGTCGGGCAACGTTCCGAGGGCCGCCACGTCCACCGACGGCCCGGTCGCGACCAGCACATTCACCTTCAACCGAGCCAGCGCGTCGATCACTCGTCGCAGCGTGCGTGCCGTGCCGAACCCGGTTCCGAAGGTGAGGTAGACCATCGGCCGGTCGTGGTCGCTCCGGGCCATCCCCTCGGGCGGCTGCGTGGACTCGGCGAACGGCACCGGACGCATCTCCACCCGGTGCTCGCCCGAGCGGAATCCGTGCTCCTGCATCGAAGGCGGGTAGATGTCCAGGTACGGGGTGCCGTCCGCATCCTCCGGAACGGGTGGGTCCAGTCCTGCGGCGAACTCCGCCAACCGCTCACGGTGGTCCTCGAAGCCCGCGGTCACCGCCGGTCCGAGCCCGTGGAACAACGCCGGAACGCCGGCCGATCGTGCGGCGATCTCCGCACCGCTGTTGGCGGAGTCGAAAACCACCAGCGCCGGGTCGAACCGCTCCAGCACCGGCTGCAGATCATTGACGAAGCGTCGTGGGAGGACCTCGCCGAACGCCGCCGCACCGACCGCACGCATCTGTTCCGGTGCCAGTGCGGCGAGGTCGAACCCGGGGCCGTGAATCCGGCGGCCCGCCTCCGTTCCTGCCTCGAAGATCGACAGGCCTGCGAGGATCGGGTCGAAGCCCGCTTCTCGCAGTGGCTCGTGCATCGCCTCGCCGCTGGCGAAACGGACGTCGTGCCCTTCGGCTCGCGCAGCAGTCGCCAGCGGCAGCAACGGATAGGTGTGGCCATGGGCGGCAAGGCTGGAGAACAGGATGCGCACCAACCGGACCCTAGTACAGCCGTTGGCCGTACTCCACGGATTTCCCGGTCGCTCGACTTTCCCTACGTCTGCGCCGACCGTGCTCCAGCGGACGCGATCGCACTTTCCACAGCAAAGCGGACTTCTTTCCCGAAAGACCCGATCCGGACTCGGCAGAGTGAACGATCCGAGCGACACTCCCCTGGATCGCACCACAGAGGACCGCTCGATCGAGTGATCTTGTTCAAGCCATCACGTAGTAGTGACGTTGTCGGCCGTAGATGGGCGTTGATCGTCCAGGCACACGTCGTCGTTCGATGGGTTACTTCCTCGCATGCGTGTACTGTTCACCACCACGCCCGGCTGCGGTCACTTCTTCCCCCTGGTACCGCTGGCATGGGCGTTTCGCTGTGCCGGACACCGGGTTCTCGTCGCCGGTCCACGTCCGATCGCCAAGTCCGTTCGCACCGCAGGGCTCGAACACGCTTCGGTCGGCGGCAACGTCAACCCGCTGAAGCTGTGGCCCGACGAAGCCGGACCCGCGGGGGAACACGACTTCACCGCAGAACCGTGGGTGGCGCTCGCCGAGCACACCGTCGCAGAAACGATCGACCTGGTCGGGCAGTGGCGACCACACCTGATCGTCTCCGATTTCGCCGAGTACTCGGGCCCCATCGCGGCCGCGCTTTCGGCGATTCCCTCGATCTCCCAGCACTGGGGCATGCACATCTCGGACGAGCTGTCCGCGACGGTGTTCGACGAAGAGACCATGGGACGGCTGCACGCGCTGCAGGAGCAGTTCGGGCTGCTTCCCGCCGAGACCACGCCCGCGGCCACGGTGGACCTGTGCCCATCCAGCCTGGCCTGCTTCGATTCCACGAGCTGGCTTCCGATGCAGTACATCCCCTACGGCGGAGTCGGGTTGCCGTCACCGTGGCTCTGGACCCACCGCACCCGCCCCCGGGTGTGCGTCTCGATGGGCAGCGTCGAACTCGATGCCGGCATCGACGGCTTGTGCACCGTCGCCGAAGGACTCGCCGACTTCGACGGTGAGGTGGTGCTCACGGGGGTTGGCTCGCGCAACTCCGCGCTCAGCAACCTGCCCCCGAACGTGCGCGCCGCAGGCTGGCTGTCGCACGACCAGGTCTTTCCCACCTGCGACGTGGTGGTCCACCACGGCGGCTCGGGAACCGCGATGACCGCGCTGCGCTACGGGCTGCCGCAGCTGATCCTGCCGCAGATGTGCGACCAGTTCGAGAACGCCGCCCGCCTGGCCGGCAGCGGAGCGGCCCGCAGCATCGGGTTCGCGGACCGGGCGGCGGGCGTGGTTCGCGACGAGGTCGAGGAACTTCTCACCGAACCGTCGTACCGTGTGCACGCGGAGCGCATCCGAGCCGAGATCGAGTCCATGCCGATGCCGGCAGAAATCGTCAGCACCCTCACCGCCCTGGGCGCCGGACCGACCGCGCAGCAAACGATTCCCGCATCTCCGGTCGAGCCCTCGTTGCCGCTGACCATGCCGAGTGCGCCATGAACCCCGGAACGGGAGATCCCGAAGCGCCCCGGAAGCGCCGCCGCACTCCGTTCGGCATGCATCAGGACATTGTGGACACACCGCGCGGTCGCATCGAATGCCTGCGCAACGCGCCGGACCCGTCCACAAGGCCCGTGTCGATCACTGTCAACGGTCTCGCCGAGACGAGTCACCGCTGGGGACCGGCACTGGTGCAGGCCGCCCGCCTCGGCCACACCGCCTATGCTTACGACCACATAGGACAGTTCAGTAGCCGGGAAACCTCGCCCCGCACCGTGCGCGAGCTCGCCGACGATCTCCGCGCACTGATCGACGAGCTCTCCCCGGAGCAGCCGGTGCACGTGGTGGGAGGCTGCCTCGGCGGGTTCGTCGCCCGGGACCTCGCTTATCGGGCCCCTCACCGCGTCCGGAGCCTCGTGCTGCTCGGATCGGGGTGGAGTCTGGCCGACTCCGCAGCACCGCGGTTGCACGAACAGGTCGCGCACGCCGTGGCGACGGAGGGAATCACCGCGGTGTTCGACAAGATCCGCGAAGAAGCGGTGCGTGCAGGCGTCTCACACCGAAGCGTCGACCGCGTTCAGGACAGCTACCTGGCGATCCGCCCGGATTTCCTCGCCGACTTCAGCGGCTCCGTCGCCGACTACCCGGACACGACCGACCGGCTCCCCTTCGGAGGCGCCATTGCCGTTCCCGTCCTGGTGACGCACGGGTCCGGAGACGACATGTGGAACACCGACCGGCAACATCGCCTCGCTGAACGGCTGAGCGCTCCGATCACGACGATCGAAGGAGCCGGTCACTCGCCCACCGTGACACATCCCCGCGCCACCGCCGACGCGCTCGCCCGCTTCTGGTCGGCAGTGGACTCCGGCGCACCGATCACCCCCCAACCCGAACTGGATACTTCATCGGCATGACTTCTCCGGCAGTACTCGAGGACCGAGACGAAGCCGTCTCCACCTTCCGCGCACTCATGTTCTCGCGTGGCGAGACCGACCCTTATCCGCTGTACGCGCGGCTGCGCACGCACACCCCCTTGCTGCGGAGCCCACTGCCCAACCTGCTGGGCGGGCATGTGCTCAGCAGGCACGCCGAGTGCTCGGCCGCCCTGCGCAACCGCGCGCTGGCTCCGTTCAGCGGCGAGCACCTCGACAGCTTTCACCCGAGCTGGCGCGAGCACACCGCCTCCCGGCTGCTCTACCGCAGCCTTGTCTTCCAAAGCCAGCACCGGCACAGCGACGTGCGCAGGCTGCTGACACCACACTTCACCAGGACCAGGACGAACGCGCTGCAGGACGTCGTCGACGACACCGCCGAGAGCATGATCGACGACCTCGCCGAACGCGCCGGAACCGGCGAGGTCGTCGACCTCGTCGAAGAGCTCACACTGCCCTTCCCGCTCGCGGTGATCAGCGCGGTGTTCGGGCTCGACCCGAAAGCCACCCACCGCTTCGGCTGGTCCGGCAGGACTCTGTCGTGCTTCCTCGAACCGATGCAGACCCCCGGGATCCACAAGCGGGTGAACCGCGCCGCCGACGAGTTCGTCGGATTCTTCGACGGCGTGGTCCGCCAACGGCGCGACGAACCACGGGACGATCTCGTCACGGCGTTGATCCGGGCTACCGAAGCAGGCGACATCGACGAATCGGAGCTCTTCGGCAATCTGTTGTTCCTGTTCACAGCCGGATACGACTCCTCGACCAGCTTCCTCGGCTCGGCGATCCGGACGCTGCTGCGCAACCCCGAGCAGGCCGAGCTGGTGCGGCAGCGACCGGAGCTGGCGGCGGGTGCGGTGGAGGAGCTGCTCCGCTACGACCCGCCGGTGCACGCCACCACTCGAGTGGCGGCCTCCTCGACGCGGGCCGGAGAAGCGGACATCCCGGCCGGGTCGCTCGTCTGGATCCTGCTGGCCTCGGCAAACCGCGATCCGGCGGTCGTCGACCACCCGGAAGTTCTCGACGTCACCCGGCCACCGGCTCCACACGTCTCGCTCTCCGCCGGACCGCACGCCTGTCTGGGAGCGCGCCTGGCACGGATGGAATCGCAGACCCTGCTGCCGATGCTGCTGCGCCGTTTTCCGCGGATGCGAGCAGCGGGAGCGGTGCGTCACCGCTCCCCCGGAATGCTCCTCCGCGGTGTCGATCACCTGCCGGTCGTCCTCGAGCCTTGACGACGCGGTGCACCCGTGTGGACGTCGGTGCGAGTCGGCGGGCAGCCGGACAGCTCAGGCGGATGCGTTCTCCGGCTGCTCGTCCCGCTCCAGGTCCCATCGGCGCCTGCGCACCAGGACCGGGACGCTGTCGCCGCGTTCCTGCGCGGCGAGCACCCCCGCTCGAGTACGCCGCCACCATACGAACGTTCGCCAGGACGAGAAGATCAGCATGACCAGCAGCGCCGCCAGCGCCAACCGGTAGTCGCCGGTCAGGTCGAGGAGCAGGCCGACGAGCAGTGCACCGAGCGCGGTGGCCGAGTGGCCACCGGCGTTGGCGAGTCCGGTGGCCGTACCGACTTGCCCGAGCGGGTTGTAGTCCCGGGCCAAGGTGAAGGCGACGGCTGAAACCGGCCCACCGAGCGCGAACACCGCGAACGCGATCACCAGCACGACCAGCGGCGGCTTCCCACCGCTCCACCCCAGTAGAAGGCCCCAGGCCGTGACGTTGCAGAGCAGGTATGCCGCCACCAGTGGCATGCGCATCCCAGGGCGCGAGCCGATCAGCGCACCCACCAGCGGCCCGCCCAGCGCCTGGCCGATGATGAGCACGCTCAACACGAGCGCTGCCGTGTCGGGGTCGAGCCCGATGCTGTCGACGAGGTACGGGTAGCCCCACAGCAGGGACAGGACCCCGGTGACGAACAGCGTGCAGAAGTGCACCCAGAACGCCAAGCGGGTCCCGGGTACCGCCCAGACGTCCCGGACCTTGCGAAGCAGGCCTTCCCCGGAGCGGGCCGATCGGCCGAGCGACGCGGATGGTTGGCCGTCGGGAACGAACAGCGCGGGGATCACCGCGTAAGCGGCGGTGATCGCGCCGAAGAGCAGGAAGGTCGGGCCCCATCCCCAATCACGCAGTATCCAGCCGAGCGGGAAGGTGGCCGCGACCCCACCGACCGCGCCGAGCGCGCTGGACACGGTGGTGACGATGGCGTACTGCCTGGTCGAGAAGTGGGCGGCGACCACGCGCAGCAGGCTCACCCACACCAGGGCGTCACCCATTCCCAGCACAGCTCTGGCCACCAGCCCCATCGGGTAGGAGGCGGCCACCGCGAAGAGCACCTGGCCGATCCCGAGCAGCAGAGCCGCGCCCGTGATCACCCTTCGGGGACCGAAGCGGTCGACGAGCAACCCGGTAGGGACCTGCATTCCCGCGTAGATGCTCATTTGCAGGACGGTGAACGCGCTCAGCGCGGCTGGTCCCACGCCGAAACGTTCGAGCGCCGTGGGGCCCGCAACCCCCAGACTGCCCCGGTGGAACACGGCGGCAAGGTAGACCACCACCCCACTCGCCCAGATCCACCATGCCCGACGCGTCCGCGTCCGGTCGGCAGTCACGAGTTACCTCCCCTGTTGCGCGGTGGACCGGTTTCGACGGGCCGCGCGAGATCGACGACGAGCGGATGCCGCGTCCATTGTGTTGGCCGCGCTCAAGCGAAGCCCGCTCGGATGCCGCGAAGGTGCACTCCGCCACAATCCGTCCGGGCACCGCGAAGCCGATCCCGATCTGCGCGGCCACGCGGAGCGTCGCCGGATCCACCTCGCGGACACTTTTGTACGGCCAAAATTCAATCCGAACATCTCATCCCGACCGGCCGTGGCCCCGCGAAAAGCACGACTGCACGAAATTTCAATCGCACAGCGATCGTTGACACCGAATAAGGGTGACCATAATATGGCCGTACAAATAGAGCCGGAGGTCAACCGATGAACATCGGAGGAACCGGCGGAGAAAGTGCCTACCAGGCACTGGCCCGAGAACTGCGCACCGCGATCCTGCAACACCAATACACATCCGGCCAGCGCCTGCCGACCGAAGCCGAGCTCGCCGAACAACACGGCGTGAGCAGGCAGACCGTGCGGCGAGCGTTTCAGGACCTCGTCGCCGAAGGCATGGTCTACCGCGTTCCCGGTCGGGGCACCTTCCCCGCCGCCCGCGAGGGCCAGTACCTTCGCCAGTTCGGTTCGGTCGACGACCTGATGGGCCTGTCCCTCGACACCGAATTCGAGCTCAGCACCCCGCTGCAGCGCAAAGTCGACGTGTCCGCAGCCGGGCGCCTGCGCCTGCACTCCGACGCGGTCAGCACCGTGCGCTTTCGCCGCCTGCACGAAGGCGTGCCGTTCTGTGCGACCACCGTCCACCTGCCGCCCAGGGTCGGTGACCTCCTCACCGGCACTCCCGAGCTGACCACTCCAGGAGCGCGCAGCACCATCACCGTGCTCGGGCTGCTCGACCACAAGTCCACCGCCCCGGTCGCCGAAGCCGACCAGAGCATCTCGGTGGCGATGTTGCCCGCCGAGGACGCCGAGCTGCTCGCCGCACCCGCCGGGAGCCCGGTTCTGCGCATCGACCGCCTCTACCACGACAGCGAGCAGCACCCCGTCGAACTGGCCATCAGCCACTTCTTGCCGGAGCACTACTCCTACCGGGTCCGGCTGCGCCGCAGCGTTCGCTGACCGGTCCGCCCGTCCGCCACCACCAACGCCACACATGGAGGACGCATGAGCACCCTTGCCGACCGGATCGCACAGTGGGCCGTCGAGCTCGCCCCGAGCGAGCAAGACCTGGCGCTGGCCGAGCGTTCCCTGCTGGACACGGTGGCGGTCGCACTGGCCGCCCGCCGGGATCCGGTCGGAGAGTTGGCCGCCTCGCTGCCGGAGCCGGCACGGTGGGCGGCCGTGGGCCACGTGCTCGACTTCGACGACCTGCACGTGGACTCGACCACGCACATCAGCGTGGTGTGTGTACCCGCCACCCTGGCCACCGGCGGTGACGCACGCGCCTACCTCGCCGGTGCCGGTGTGATGGCCCGGATCGGCAACGCTCTCGGCTGGGAGCACTACACGCAGGGTTGGCATACCACGTGCACGGCCGGAGCCCCTGCGGCGGCCGTTGCCGCCGCCGTCTCGCTCGGATTGGACGCCGACGGCATCACGCGGGCGATCGCGCTCGCGGTCCCCGCGGCAGGAGGAGTGCAACAAGCGTTCGGTACTGCGACCAAATCCCTGCAGGTGGGCTTCGCCGCGGAGGCGGGGGTGCGGGCGGCCAGACTCGCCGCCGCCGGGGCGACGGCAGCCCCCGGCTCGCTCGAACAGTGGTTGGAGCTGGTGGGTGGTGCTGCCGATCGCGTCGACCTCTCCGGCCCGGCGGTTCCCGGCGGTCTGGCGATCAAGGTCTTCCCCTGCTGCTACGCCCTGCAGCGGCCGATCAGCGCGGTCCGCGACCTGGGGTCGAAGAAGCCTGCTGCCCACGAGGTCGCGGCGATCATGGCGCGCACGCCTGCGGGAACCGTGCACCCATTGATCCACCACCGGCCGAGCACCGGATTGCAGGGCAAGTTCAGCCTGGAGTACGCGATCGCCACCGCGGTCCTCGACGAGTACCCGGATTTCGACAGTTTCACGGACTCGGCTGTGCAGCGGGCCGAAGCCCAGCGCCTGCTGAAGGTGGTCTCGCTCGATGCGACACCGGACGAGGGCGACGGGCTGCTGGCCGGTGATCTCACTCTGGAGTTCGCACTGACCGACGGAACGACGAGGACGGTCGGATTGCAGTTGCCGCCCGGGGCACCGCAGCGCCCTCCCACGGACCGGGAACTGCGGGACAAGCTCGCCGCCTGCGGTGCCGATGTGCCGGGTCTGCTGCGCGAGCTCACCTGGTCGGAGGCGGCACACGTGCTGCGGCGCGAGTTCCCCGGCAACGACTGATCGACAGCGCACGGTCCTCGAGGGGACCGTGCGTCCCGTATACCGCGCTAGCCGCGCATCGGCGCGGACGACTGCTCGGCGGTGGCATCGGCCGCGATCTGGTCCAGCAGGTCGACCAGCGCGTGCAGGGCGGGGTTCGGGTCATCTTCCCGCCAGGCCAACCCCAACGGCACCTGGGGCGGGTCGGTGACCGCGACCACCACCACTCCCGGTACTTCCAAGTGCCCCGCGGACAACGGCACCAGACCGACCCCCGCGCCTGCCCCGACCAAGGACAGGATCGTGTGGGTGTCCGGCGCCTCCTGCGCGAAGTCCGGGCTGAACCCGTGCTGCAAACACGCCGCCAGCACGACCTGGTTGACGACTGATCCGCGATCGGTCGGGTAGCAGACGAACCGCTCACCGGAAAGTTCTCGCAGGTGGATCTCCTCCCGCTCGGCGAGGGCGTGTTCCGTCGGCAGCACGGCCGCGAGCGGATGGCTCATCAGTTCCCGCACCCGCAGGCCGTTCGCCGATATCGGCAGGCGCAGCAGACCCGCATCGACCTCCTGGCGGTCGAGCTTCTCGACGAGCTCTCCCCCGAACACGGGACTGATGATGTCGAAGCGCACCTTGGGATTCTGCTCGCGGAACCTGCGCACGAGCAGCAGCAACACCTCGTACGACGTCGGCCCGCTGAACCCCAGGCGCAGCGCGCCGATCTGACCGGCCGCGGCCTGCCGGGCGACCCGCGGCGCCGCGTGCGCCGACTGCAACGTGTTGCGCGCCTCCCGCAGGAAGGCCTCACCCGCGGCGGTCAGTGCCACCTGTCGCGTGGTGCGCTGCAGGAGACGCACTCCGACCTCCGCTTCGAGCCGCTTGATCTGCTGGGACAGCGGTGGTTGCGACATGTGCAGGCGAGCGGCGGCCCGTCGGAAGTTGAGTTCCTCCGCGACGACCACGAACGCGTTCAAGTGGCGAAGCTCCACGGCACCGTCCTCATCTCTCCCCGCCCGTCCCGCCGAGGAGCGGCCGTGTCCGCGACCCGCCGAAACGCATCCGGTGGTCCACGCCTCCTCGGCACGTCCGCCGGTGTGCATCCGGGCGGAGGATCACGGGTGCATTCGACCGCGTAACCATCCGCGCAGGTCATAACCGATTATGTCGCCGAAACGAATCAACCGTACACCAACTTAGTGTTAGACGGAACACACCACCTGCACTACTTTCACCAGCACGGCCGAAACAGGAACCGCCACGCTTACGGCAATTCCTGGCACCAGCCCGAAGAGAGCCGTTCTGCGCGTCGACGAAGCCGCACGAAGGAAAGTCATCGCATGGCAAAAAGCCGGCTCCGCCCGGAAGAGAAGATGGGCCGCAAGGCGGGAATCGCCTCTTTTATCGGCACCACCATCGAATGGTACGACTTCTACATATACGGAACCGCCTCCGCACTGGTGTTCGGACCCCTGTTCTTTCCGGCGACCAGCCCGGCCATCGGCGTTCTGGTCTCCTTCGCGACGTTCTGGGTGGGCTTTCTGGCCCGCCCGCTCGGCGGGATCATCTTCGGCCACCTCGGTGACCGGGTGGGACGCAAGAAATCCCTGATCACAACGCTGCTGCTGATGGGCTTCACCACGGTCGGCGTCGGCCTGCTGCCCACCTACGCGAGCATCGGCATGCTCGCTCCCGTACTTCTCGTGCTTTTCCGCATCGTGCAGGGCATCGCCGTCGGAGGCGAATGGGGCGGCGCCGTGCTCATCGCCACCGAACACGCGCCCAAGCACCGCGGCGTCCTGTTCGGCGCCTTCGCCCAGCAGGGCTCTCCGGCCGGCCAGATACTCGCCTCCTTCGCGTTCATGCTGGCCTCACAGCTACCCGACGGCGCCTTCTTGAGCTGGGGCTGGCGGCTGCCGTTCCTGGCGTCGGCGATCCTGATCGTGCTCGGCCTCATCATCCGGCTGAGCCTGGAGGAGTCCCCGGCTGTCGAGCGGCTCAAGGGCAGCGGACAAACCGCCCGATTCCCGCTGATCGAGGTGTTCCGGAACCACACCTCGCTGATCCTGCTCGGCGTGTGCGCCAGCACAATCGCTTTCTCCGCCGCCTACTTCAAGAACACGTTCGCCCTCTCCTGGGCCACCAATGAACTCGGGTTCGAACGAGAAGCGTTCCTGACGGTCATTCTGATCAGCAGCATCGTGCAGTTCTTCGTTCAGCCGTTCGGCGCAATTTTCGCGAGCCGGTGGAACATCCGGAAGGTCGTGACGATCCTACTCATCCTGGAATTGCCGGTATTGCCGATGATGTTCTTCTTCATCGGAACCGGGAGTTTTGCGATGTCGGCCGTCGGAATGGTTCTGGCCACCCTGCCGCACGTAATGTACTACTCGATCCTCGCGGGCATCCTGGCTCAGGCGTTCCCCGCCCGCATCAGGTACACGGGTGTCTCGTTGTCGTACGCACTGGCCGGAACGCTCCTCGGCGGCACGACCCCCTTGATCGGGCAATCGCTGCTGACCACGTTCGGGTCGATCGTCCCGGTCGTCGGATACGCGCTGCTGACGGTGCTGATGTCGCTGTTCGGCGCGCGCGGCCTGCTCGCACTCTCTGCCCGCCACGCCGAGCAGGACAGCAGCACGCCCACCGCCCCTGCTCGCACCTGACCGACCGCCCCGCGAGTCCACCCGAACACCCGCGGAAACCGCCGAATCGAAATGAGGACACGATGGACCCGCAGGTATTCGACGACGTCCTGAGCACGGTGCGCGATTTCGTCCGGAACGAGGTGGTTCCCCACGAGGACACCATCGAGGAGACGAACGCCATCCCCGAAGCACTGCGCGAGAAAGCGGCCGAGATGGGGCTGTTCGGCTTCGCCCTACCCGAGGAGTTCGGCGGCCTCGGTCTTTCGACCAGCGAAGACGTGCGCCTGGCCATGGAACTCGGGTACACCGTGCCCGCATTCCGGTCCATGTTCGGCACCAACAACGGCATCGCCGGGCAGGTGCTCGTCAAGTTCGGCACGAACGAGCAGCAGCAGGAGTGGTTGCCGAAGCTGGCCGCGGGCGAAGCGATCGCGTCGTTCGCCCTCACCGAGGACGGTGCCGGATCCGACCCGAGCCGGGTCCGAACCCGCGCGGTCCGGGACGGTGGCGAGTACGTGTTGTCGGGCGGCAAGCGGTTCATCACCAACGCACCCCAAGCCGACCTGCTCGTCGTTTTCGCGCGGACCGACGAGAACGTCGCGCCGCACAAGGGAATTTCGGTGTTCCTCGTCGAAACCGACCGCCCCGGTGTCAGGATCGGACCGTCCGACGTGAAGATGGGCCAAGCCGGTGCCCACACCGCCGAGGTGTTCTTCGACGATGCCCGGGTTCCCGCCGGGGCACTCGTCGGTGGCCGGGAGAACGCGGGATTCAACGCCGCGATGTCGTCACTGACACGAGGACGGCTGCACATCGCCGCCATCTGCGTGGGGTTGGCGAGCCGGATCGTCGAGGAGTCCGTCGCCCACGCCGCCACCAGCGAACAGGGTGGTGAACCCATCGGCCGCTTCCAGCTCGTGCAGGCGCAACTGGCCGAATCGCAAGCGGAGCTCTACGCGGGTAGGGCGATGGTGTTGCAGGCCGCCGAGGAGTACGACAGCGGCGCGGACACCCGGCTGGCCCCGTCTTCCGCCAAACTCTTCTGCAGCGAGATGGTCTCGCGCGTGGCCGACCGCGCGGTGCAGGTGCACGGCGGGTCCGGTTACATGCGCGGTGTTCCGGTCGAACGCTTCTACCGCGACTCCCGCGTCTTCCGAATCTACGAAGGCACCAGCGAGGTCCAGAAACTCATCATCGCCAAGCAATTGCTGCGCCAGGCCGCGTCCTGACCACAGGGGCGAACAGCACGGGGGAGGAGCACGACGTGAACGTCGCACCGAGGCAAGAGACAGCATCGGCGGAATACCTGCTGCACCCGAGATCCATCGCGATCCTCGGGGCATCCGACAACCCGATCAAACTCTCCGGACGACCGGTCGACTACCTCAAGCGGTTCCGGTTCGACGGACGCATCATCCCGATTAATCCCGGCCGCGAAGAAGTGCAGGGACTGCGCTCGTTCCGCTCCCTCGACGAGGTGGACGGCGAGATCGACCTCGCGATGGTCATGCTCGCGGCCGAGCAGGTCGTCGACGGCGTGCGCGCCTGCGCCCGCCGAGGCGTGTCCGTTGTGATCGTGGCCGCGGCGGGTTTCGCCGAAGCGGGCGAGCACGGCGCGGATCTGCAGCGGCAGCTGCGCGAAGTCATCGACGAAACTGGTATTCGGGTACTCGGACCGAACTGCCTCGGCATGATCAGCGTGCGCGACCGGGCGACACCCACCTTCACGTCGGCGCTCGACGAGAACGTCGAACTGCGGGAGGGCCCGGTCTCGTTCGTCAGCCAGAGCGGCGCGTTCGGCTCCTGCATCTTCAGCGAGGCGCAACAGACCGGACTCGGCATCTCGCACTACCTCAACACGGGAAACGAGATCGACCTGTCCGTGTCCGAGATTCTCGGCGCCCTCGTCGAAACCGGTCGGACGGAGGTGCTGCTGGCCTACCTGGAAGGGGTGAGCCACGGACGGGAGCTCCTCGACGTCGCCCGGCGCGCCCACGAGTTGGACAAGCCGATCATCACCGTCAAGGTCGGTAGGTCGGTCGCGGGTGCCCGCGCGGCGCAAAGCCACACCGCCTCGCTCGCCGGGGAAGACGCCGTGTTCGAGGGTGCCGCACGGCAAGTGGGCATGATCCGGGTGGACGGCCCGGACGCGATGCTGGATGCCGCGCAGCTGCTCGCGACCGGCAGGCGGGTGCGCGGTCGACGGTTGAGCACGTTGTCGCTGTCCGGTGGTGCCGGTGTGTTGATGGCGGACGCCGCCAGCACGCACGGCATCGCGGTCGACGCGTGGGACGAGGAGTGGCAACGGCGAATGGCGACGGTGATCCCGGCTTTCGGATCCCCCCGCAACCCGATCGACCTCACTGCCACGTTGATCAGCGAACCGAATCTGCTGCGCCGAAGTCTCGAGCTCGCGGCCGAACATCCCGAAACCGACATGATCGCGGTGCTGCTCGGCAATGCCGACAAGGGTGCCGACGAGCTCATCGCCACCATCGAACGGGTGCATCGCAACACCGACCGCCCACTCGTGGTGGTGTGGACAGGTGGTAGCGGAAAACCGCGAGAACGCCTGCGGGAGCTGGGAATTCCCTGCTTCACCGACCCCGGCCGGGCAGCGGCGGCGCTCGGCGTGCTGGCCGACTACAGCCACCGCCCCGGACTCACCCAGCCGGAACGACCGGCGGACGTCGACGAGTCGACCGCGCGCGACGTGATCGCCGAGGCGAGAGCGCGCGGGCGGGAACAGCTCAACGAGCACGAATCCAGCCGGCTGATCACGGCGTACGGTGTGCGCAGTGCCGAGTCATCTCCCGCGGACACTCCGGAAGCGGCCGCGGCCACCGCCGAGGCGATAGGCGGCCCGGTCGCGGTCAAGTTGCTCTCGGACCGGATCGGGCACAAGAGCGATGTCGGAGGCGTCCGGTTGGGGCTGACCGAACCGGCGGAGGTTCGCAAGGCCGTCGACGAACTGCTGCGGATCGCGCGGGAGGCGAACGCCCCCGACGCCCGGGTTCTGGTTCAGCGCATGGCCACCGCCGAAACCGAACTCATCGCCGGGATCAAACACGACCCGGCTTTCGGTCCGGTCGTCGTGGTCGGATTTGGTGGCGTGCTCGTCGATGTGCTGGCGGACAGCCGAGTAGCCGTCGCACCGGTCGACCCCGATGGGGCCAAGCGACTGCTGCGCTCGTTGCGCGGCAGCCGGCTGTTCGGGGCGGTCCGCGGCCGTCCCGAACTGGACCTCGACGCCGCAGCCGATGCCGTGTCGCGGCTTTCGTGGCTGGCCCACGACCTCGCTTCCGACGTAGCCGAGCTGGACGTCAACCCGCTGCTGCTCGACGCACGCGGCGGTGGTGTGGTCGCGGTCGACTGCCTGGCGGTCCTCTCCGATCCCGAGTCGCAGCGTCCTATTCCGGAAGGATCGACGAATGAGTGAACACGCCGTCCCCGCGGCACCGGACGCGGTGTACCGGGAGGGCCTCGCCAGTGGCGAGCTTCGATTCCAGCGTTGCGGCGGGTGCGACAACGCGATCTTCTACCCTCGGGTGCTCTGCCCCGGTTGCGGATCCGAGGACCTGCGGTGGCAACGCAGCTCGGGCGTCGGAACCGTCTACGCGACCACGAACGTGCGCGCCCGGACAGGCGTGCGCAACGTGGTGCTGGTCGACCTGGACGAAGGGTTCCGCATGATGTCGCGGGTCGAGGACGTCGAACCCGACCACGTGTCGATCGGACTGCGGGTGCGTTTCGCGGTCACCGATGACGAAGGGGGCACACCGATCGCGGTGTTCCGGAAGGGAGGTCAGAAGTGAGTCTGCGTGGCGCGACTTCGGTTGTCGGTGTGGCGGAATCTGATCTCGGTTCGGTGGCGCCCGGCACGAGCCCGCTGGACCTGGTCGGGCAAGCCACGGCGCGAGCACTCGCCGACGCCGGAATCGACAAGTCCGAAGTGGACGGGCTTTTCACCGCGTCGTCCTACTACCCGATGGCCGGTATGGACACCGCCGAGTACCTCGGCATCCGACCCCGGTACCTGGACGGATCGAGCATCGGCGGCAGCTCGTTCGTCTCCCACCTCCTGCACGCCGCGTCCGCGATCGCCAACGGACTCTGCAGCACCGCGCTGATCGTGTACGGCAGCACCCAACGTTCCGACGGCGGGCGACTGGTCTCACCGTCCAAACCCGACCCGTACGAAGCTCCCTACGAGCCGCGCTACCCGATCAGCATGTACGCGCTGGCCACTTCTCGACACATGCACGAGTACGGCACGACACGTGAACAACTCGCCGACGTTGCCGTGGCAGCTCGCCGATGGGCGCAGCTCAATCCCGCCGCGTTCGCCCGCGAACCGCTGAGTCGCGAGGAAGTCCTCGCCGCCCGCATGGTCAGCGACCCGCTGACCACCAGGGACTGCTGCCTGGTTACCGACGGCGGCGGCGCGGTGGTCCTGACGAGCACCGAGCGAGGACGAGATCTCGACAGCACACCCGTTTCGCTGCTCGGCGCCGGGGAGGCGAACTGGCACCGCAACATTTCCCAGATGCCCGATCTGACGGTCACGGCGGCCTCCGAATCCGGCAGGCGAGCATTCGAGATGGCAGGCCTGTCACCGCGGGACGTGGACGTGGTCGAGCTCTACGACGCGTTCACCATCAACCCGATCCTCTTCCTCGAAGACCTCGGTTTCTGTGGCAAGGGCGAGGGCGGACCGTTCGTATCCGACGGGCTCATCGCACCCGGCGGCAAACTCCCGGTCAACACCAACGGTGGGGGTCTCTCTTACTGCCACCCGGGGATGTACGGCATCTTCACCATCATCGAAGCAGTGCGGCAGCTTCGTGGGGACTGCGAGACCCGCCAGATAGACGGGGCGGAAGTCGCCCTGGCGCACGGCAACGGCGGCGTCCTCTCCAGTGAGGTGACCGCCGTACTCGGAACGCTGAGCACGCTCTGACCCGGAACGTCCGGTCCGTGGTGTCCGCCGAGCCGACCCTCATCCCGAAACTGTTCGGAACAACGCGGGCGAGTCCCGACCGCGCGCATCCCGTCCGGTCCAGCATCGTTCAAGATCAAGGAGGTACGCAGCCATGCTGCAGGACAAGGTCGTCGTCATCACCGGTGGTGCCAAGGGAATCGGCTTCGGCATCGCCGAAACGTTCAGCGCGCAAGGCGCTCGGATGGTGCTCGCCGACATCGACGGCGAGCAGGCTCGGGAAGCAGCCGCGAAACTGGGCGGTGCCGGCGCGGCGCTCGGTGTGGCCTGCGACGTCACCGACCAGAACGCGGTGGAATCCGCCACTCGCGCAGCCGTCGACGAGTTCGGCTCGCTCGACGTCATGGTGAACAACGCGGGCATCACCAAGGACTCGACCATGCGCAAGATGACCGTCGACGACTTCGAGTCGGTTCTCGACGTGCACGTCAAGGGTGCGTGGCTGGGAACGCAGGCCGCGACAGCGATCATGCGGGAGCAGGGCAGCGGCTCGATCGTGAACATCTCGTCGATCTCGGGCAAGGTCGGCATGGTCGGTCAGACCAACTACAGCGCCGCCAAAGCCGGGCTGGTCGGTCTGACCAAGGCATCGGCGAAAGAGGTGGCGCACAAGGGCGTACGGGTCAACGCGGTCCAGCCCGGGCTGATCCGCACCGACATGACCGCCGCGTTGCGCGAGGACATCTGGAACGCCAAGCTCGCCGAGATCCCGATGGGCCGGGCGGGTGAGCCCGAAGAGGTCGCCAACGTGGTCCTGTTCCTGGCCTCGGACCTCTCGTCGTACATGACCGGCTGCGTGCTGGAGATCACCGGCGGCCGCTACATGTGAGTCGTTGACCGACAAAGCCCACCTCCGGCGCGGAGGTGGGCTTTGTCGGCCTGCATGACGAGACGAGCAGCCGATTCATGCGTACCACGCCGCACCGGTCCGATCGGGTTTGCTCTCGGCGGACTGCGGGTATGTGCCGGGCACGGACCGGCCGGGTACGACCGAACAACCGCGTAGGAGGTCGCTGTGCGAACCGCTGTCCGGGATGCGCGCTCGAACACGGACCGGAGGCCGCGCTGGTGGCAGCACACGCCGACGACTGGTCGCAAGTTGGCCGCGTGTCGCGCCGAGCAGCCGTATCACGAGACGCCCGACATTCCCGAGGTGCCGGACAGCCCGGAGATACCGGAAAGTCCAGAAGTGCCGGGTGTTCCCGAGACACCGGACCCTCCCGAAGCACCGGAGAAGCCGGCGAAGCCCCACCCCGAGACGCCGGAACCGCCGGAGGCTCCTGATCCGCCGAAGAACCCGGAGGCCCCGGACGAACGATCGGGGTGAGCCGGTCCGATCCCGGCGCCCCGTTCCGGAGTCACCGCCGAGTCATTCAGTCGCCCCGTCGCTCGCCGAACTCGGCCAGCACGGACTCGGTGTGCTCACCGATTCCGGGTACCGGATCCATACGGGGTTCCCGCCCGCTCACCGTCACCGGCGGCAGAAGTGCCCGCAGCGGCCCGGCAGGTGAGTCGACCTCACGCCAGCGATCCCGCTCCGCCAATTGCGGATGCTCGCCGAACTCGGCCATCGTGCGCATCCGCGCATTGGCGATGCCTGCCCCTTCCAGCCGTTCGACGATGGCCTCACCGGTCATGTCCGTGAACGCGGCTTCGATCGCCACCCGCAATCCGTCCTGGTTGGCGACCCGTTCGGGGTTGGAACGGAACCTGGGGTCAGCCGCCAGCTCGGGCCGGCCGAGCACTTGTTCGCACAATGTCACCCACTCCCGCTCGTTCTGCACCCCGAGGAACACCTGCGAGTCGTCGCCTGCCGCGAACGGTCCGTACGGAGCGATCGCGGCATGCCGCGCACCGGCGCGCGGCGGCGGGGAATCGCCGTAGTTCGCGTAGTAGTACGGAAAACCCATCCACTCGCCCAGCGCGTCGAACAGCGATACCTCGAAAGCCGTGCCCCGTCCGGTGCGCTCCCGCTCGTACAGCGCGGTGAGCACCCCGCTGTAGGCATACATCCCGCCCGCGATATCGGCGGCCGAGATACCTGCTTTCGCGGGCTCCTGCTCGTTCCCGGTGATCGACACCAGCCCGGCCTCGCACTGGATCAGCAGGTCGTAAGCCTTCTTGTCGCGGTACGGGCCGGAACTGCCGTACCCGGAAATGTCGCAGACCACGAGTCGTGGATGTTCGGCGATCAGCTCGTCGGCCCCGAGGCCGAGTCGAGCGGCCGCCCCAGGAGCGAGGTTCTGCACGAACACGTCCGCGGCGCCGAGCAACTTGCCCATCGCGCGGCGATCGTCCGCGTCCTTGAGGTCCAGGACGACGCTTTCCTTGTTCCGGTTGAGCCAGACGAAGTGGCTGGCCATGCCGTTGACCGTGGTGTCGTATCCGCGAGCGAAGTCACCAGCGGCGCGCTCGATCTTGATCACCCTGGCGCCCAGGTCGGCCAGCTGGCGGGTGGCGAACGGCGCAGCCACCGCCTGCTCCAGGGAAACGATGGTCACGCCTTGCAACGGGAGCATCGACATGTCCTCCTCTGTTCGCCTCACTGTTCGGGCGCGGCCAGCCCGCCGCGATTGACCAGCTGTCGTGCGATGACGTCGCGCTGGATCTCGTTGGTCCCCTCGCCGACGATCATCAGCGGGGCGTCCCGGAAGTAGCGTTCGACGTCGAACTCCGTGGAGTATCCGTAACCGCCGTGGATGCGCACCGCGTTCAGCGCGATCTCCATGGCGCTCTCGGAAGCGAAGAGCTTGGCCATGCCTGCTTCCATGTCACAGCGAGCGCCCGAGTCCAGCCGCTCGGCGGCGTGGTGCACCAGCTGGCGCGCGGCCGTGAGTCTGGTGGCCATGTCGGCGAGGTAGTTGCCGATCGACTGGTGCTGCCAGATCGGTTTGCCGAACGACTCCCGCTCCTGCGAGTAGCGCAGGGCATCTTCGAACGCCGCCCGGCCGACTCCGAGCGCTCTCGAGGCTACCTGGATGCGGCCGATCTCCAGACCCTTCATCATCTGCCCGAAGCCGCGTCCTTCGGCATCGCCCAGCAGTGCGGAGCGCGGGGCGTGGAAATCGTCGAAACCCAGCTCGCAGCTCTCCACCCCCTTGTACCCGAGCTTCGGCAGATCGCGGGAGACGGTGAAGCCCGGCCCGTGCTCGACCAGCAGGATGCTGATGCCCTTGTGCGCGGGCTCGGCGGAAGGGTCGGTCTTGCACAGCAGGGCCACCAGGCCGGAGCGGCGGGCGTTGGTGATCCAGGTCTTGGAACCGTTGATCACGTAGTCGTCACCCTGCTTGCGCGCGACTGTTCGCAACGCCTGCAAATCCGATCCGCCACCGGGTTCGGTCAACGCCATCGTGGCGCGCAGTTCACCGGTGGCCATCCGCGGCAGGTAGTGGTCCTTCTGCTCTTCGGTCCCGAACTGCAACAACAGCTTGGACACGACGGTGTGGCCGCCCATTGCCCCCGCCAGGCTCATCCAGCCCCGGGCGAGCTCTTCGGTCACCATCGAATAGCACGGGGTCGTCACCGCGACGTCGCCGTACGGCTCCGGGATGGCCAGGCCGAAGACGCCCAGCTTCTTCATCTCTTCGATGATCTCTTCCGGATAAGCATCGGCATGTTCGAGCTCGCCCGCGACCGGTTTGACCTCGCGATCGACGAAATCGCGCACCGTCTCGACGATCGCGCGTTCCTCCGCGCTCAGCTCAGCCATGACACACTCCTCATCTGCCTGCCCTCGGGAAGTTCCGGACGTTCGACGCTCCGCACGCGTGGAGCGGGTTCTCAGGCGAGGAGGGCGACGTAGCGCCAGTCGAGAACGTCGCGCTGCTCCGTTTCCCCGTCACCGACGGCGGTCACCGTCGACCGCAGGTGCGCGAGGACGCCGTCCGGCCCAGCCGGTTCGACGGCTTCCACACTGACGTCGCTCGACAGAGTGTCCTGTTCCCGGACCGGGCCCGTGTGGTCGCATCCGTGCCAGCCGACGACCGTGACCAGGTTCGGCAGCGCTCGGCAGGCTTGGGCCAGCGCGATCCCGATCGTGTGCCCGCCGTAGACGAGCCTGCCACCACCGCCTGCCGTGGCGTCGTGGTGCACCGCGGCCACGTTCAGCGTCGACCGGGCCAGTTCCGGTGCGGACGAGACGACGTCTCCGCCGTCCACGCGCCAGGAGTCCCCGGGTTCCGGGTAGGCCGTGGGCGCGGCCCCCGCGCGGAACTCCTCCAGCCGCCAGCCTTCGACGGCCGCGCCGAGCGACTCCGGCTGCTCGCCTATGGCATCGAGGTCGTCCGCGTGGCCGGTAGCCGCATCGGGATCGCGCAAGGGCAGCATGGCGCACCGCCAGAAGTCCAGTACCGGTCGATCGCGCTGGTCGACCGTGGTGATCCGGAGCGCGGCCAATCCGGTGGCGGATCGCCCCGGGCGTAACCGGTTCTGCCGCAGTCCCACGACCTCGGTACTGGTCCGGAGGGTGTCACCGAGCACGGGCGCCCGCCGAAACACCAATCCCCGGTAGAAGAGGTTGGCCTTGACGCGCCGGGTCACCAGGGTCGACTGTCCGACGGCGAGGTCCCACACCAGGGCCGGGTGGGCGAAAGCCGCCGGCTCCCCCGTGACACGCTCGGCGAGCTGCCGGTCCAGGGCCAACCGCAACCGGTCACCGACGATCGATTGGTGCACGGCTGCGTGGCCTTCCGTGAGGGTCATCGCCGGGGCCCGGTCGAACACCCGTCCGACTTCGAGGTCGTCGAAGTACGGCCCTTCAGCTACCCGTGCTTCCCCCACCGACGCCTCCGCATATTTGTACGGCCAATTTCGTGGAAAGACTCCCCCCTCGTTCGAGTCTTGTCAATGGGCCGGATCAAGCGCCCTCAGGCGCCATCACGCAGTATCCGGGGCCTTCGCCGGTCACCTTCCCGTTCCACCGTGCTCGGCCGCACCAACCCGAGAGCGGATTTGGCCGTACATATATCCGGATTGCTTCAACCGTGCGCGCCACCACGCGCTTCCCGACCCCGACCCCGGAGCCCAGCAGCGCACGCCAGCCGACGACCACTGGAGCACCGCGCTCGGCCGTTGTGGTGGCCACCGGACCTCACCCGCCGGTACGCGCGCTCAGCCGACCCAGCCGCTGCTGCGTGGGCCAACGAACGTGCGAGGCCCAGCCGAACCGCTCGAAGATCCAGATCAACCGGGCGGATATGTCGATCTGGCCCCGACGAACACCGTGCCGCGCGCAGGTCGGATCAGCGTGGTGCAGGTTGTGCCACGACTCGCCCATGCTGAGCACCGCCAGCGGCCAGAAGTTCGCCGCCTTGTCCCGGGTCCGAAACGGCCGCGCTCCGATCATGTGGCAGATCGAGTTCACCGACCAGGTCACGTGGTGCAGGAAGCCGACTCGAACCAGCCCCGCCCAGAAGAAAGCGGTAAGGGCTCCCCACCAGGACCCGCTGATCAGACCACCGCACAACGCGGGCAACGCCAGAGTCGCCAGCGTCAGCGGCCCGAACAACCGGTGCACCCGCAAGATATCCCGGTCAGCGCGCAGGTCGGGAGCGAACCGCTCCTGATTGGTCAGGTCCCGCTCGAAGAGCCACCCCATGTGCGCGTGCCAGAAACCGCGCACGAGACCAGCGGGCGACGACCCGAACGCCCACGGGGAATGCGGATCACCCTCCTTGTCGGCGAACGCGTGGTGCCTGCGGTGGTCGGCGACCCAATGCAGGATCGGACCCTGCACCGACATGCTTCCCGCGACGGCGAGCGTGATCCGCAACCACCTCTTCGCCCGGAACGCGCCGTGGGTGAAGTACCGGTGAAAGCCCACGGTGACTCCCAGGATGGTGAACAGGTACCACCCCGCCGCCAGCGCGACATCCCACCAGCGCAGCCCCCACCCCCAAGCCAGCGGAACCGCCGCGATCAACGCGACGAACGGCCCCAAAATGAACAGGTAGACCGACAGTTGCGGGCCGATCCCTCGACGACCAGCGAAGACGGGTTTGTTGACCGGCTGACTCGTGCCGGTACCGGTAGTGGTGACCATCGCGCGAAACCTCGAATCCGTTGTCCCGGATGTGCCGACATCCGACGTGCACTACTCCACACAACAGTGGGTACCCATCTCTGAGCAACGGACCAGCCCGCACGGTGGGATGAATTTCCGCGATGCAACGGCCGGCCTCAACCGGAACCGCTCGGTCTCGAACCTCGCGGATCGATGGGCGCCGACCGGTGCACGAGCCTCCTGCGCGACCATTCACCAGCCGGGCATCACCAGGTAGATCACCCCTGGGGACGCGTTCGCCGGTCCGAGATCCGTACCCGGCGCACGACTCGACGCTCAGGCGGACACGACCTGACCGAGGAGCACGCTGAAGATCTCCCGATCAATCGCGTCGGCATCGCCGGCCAGCCATCCACCGAACTCCCGAACGAACTGTTCGGGAGTCACCGGTGACGAGGCTGCCCCGGAGTATTCCCCGGTGGTCACCTCGCCCGCGCGACTGGGGTAGATGAGCAGAGCACCACGCACCTGGATGTCGGGGAGCAGCTGTTCGAACGCCGCCACCCCGTCGGGCAGCCGGGTGTCCCCACCTCGGAATCGGTGACCGTTGCGGAACAGCATCCCCGACTCGTCGATCGTGTAGTGCCCCGGCAACCACCGCTTCGACTCGATCAGCACCAGTCGCCGACCGCAGAGCACGGCATGATCGACGTCAGTGAACACCGAACCGGGCCAGGCCAAACCGTGGAAGATCCGCACACCCGGCATACGGGTCAGGTACATGCTCAGCAGCTCGGCGGTGAGCACCTTGGCCACCTCGTCGGCATCGGTCTCCAGGCGACCGAACACCACCTGGCCGCGAAACTCCGCGGCGAACCGCCGGTCGGTGCGGTTGGCCTCCACGTACCGGCGCAACAGCATCACCATCGCCGCACCCGCACTGATCAGCAAGGACAGCCACAGCGCCAGCAACACGGCGGACAACTCGACGGCCAAACCGGCCATGAGCAGCATGGTCCAGGCGCCCACCATCGCCAGCGTGGGCGCCGGTTCCGGGCCGGTCGCGGGCAGGTAGCGGATCTTCGCGTTCGGATTGACCGAATCCCACCACGGAATGTCGTCGGCGGTCAGCCGGGTCCGAGTCGGCACGAAGTTCGGGTCGTCCCCGAACCCCTTTCGCCTGGAGGGGCGCGACGGCTCACCGCGACCTCGTTTCGGTGTGTCGCCGGCTTCGGTCCGGTTCGCCTCCCCGTCGTAGGCGGCCCGTCGGACCGGGTCGTTCAGCGTCTCGTAAGCCTCCTGGAGAAGCCGGAACGTCCCGCTCGTGCCCCCCATGTCGGGGTGCATGGTTCTGGCCAGCGTCCGATACGCCGACTTGATGTCCGCCGCCGAAGCACCGCGATCCACACCGAGGAGCTCGTAATAGTCGACCCCGCGCACCGAACTACCGCCCACCTTCCACGACTGCGCGAACATAGTATTGCCTCGCCGTGGACCAAGATCACCCAGATGCGGTTCACTCACCCCAATGGCCGTGCGGTAAAGGGGGGTGGCGGTGCGGCAGCGGGAGGTTGACGCGAAAAGGCGGCGACCCCCTCCCCTTCCGGGGAGCGAGCCGCCGCCTCGAAACCGGGTCCCAGGGGCGTTCAGGACGCCGCCGGGCGCAACCGGTGGTTCAGCGCTCTGGAATCAGAGCGTGCGAACGTTGCTGGCCTGCGGGCCCTTCGGGCCCTGCGTGACCTCGTAGCTGACCTGCTGGTTCTCGTCCAGGCTGCGGAATCCGGGGGCGTCGATCGCCGAGTAGTGGACGAACACGTCCGCGCCACCGTCGTTCGGTGCGATAAAGCCGAAGCCCTTTTCGGAGTTGAACCACTTCACGGTTCCCTGCGCCATTTCGCTGTCTCCCTTGATCGAACTGGAGGTGCGGACCTCCACCACCTCGTGGAGGCCCGAGCCGCGGTGTCAGACGGCGACTTCTCCGGCTTGCACCAAAGAGAGCAGCTCGCCCGCAACACTTTCCTGCGAGCGTGCACGAACACGAACCCAGAAGCTAACGACTGGCTCCGACTTTACCAGCTTCGGATGATCGTTTCCGATGTGACGCAAGCCACATTGACGCGATTTCGGGTCGCGTCCGGACCCACCAACCGGAGACATCATCACCGCTTCCGATGGGACCCCGGTCGGCGCGTTTCCGCGTCACCGCAGCGCTTTCGGGCCTCGTCGACACGTTCGCGGGCTCGGTCCAACTCCTGTTCGGCGTCCCGCAGCTCAAGCTCGATCTCGTCGAACCGACCGCGCAGCCGCTCATGCCTGCGCGCAGCACGATCTTGTTCGCTCTCGGCGTGCCGGAGTTCCTCCCGAGCGCGCCGCAGCTCCTCGTCGAGCCGGTCCGGCGCACTCCTGCGAGTCTCATCCCTCGCTTCTTCCGCGTCTTTTTCCTCCATCGCGGCGTTTCCCGCCGCGGGCTGTTGCTGCTTTCGAGTGTTCTTCTTCCGGCGAGCGGAACTCCGGGGCGAACCCTCCGCTCGAGCCGCGCCCGCCTCGACCTCGCGAGTCCGCTCCGCGGCTCCGGATTCTCCGCTGCGGGAGCCCTTCCGGGAGCGGTCACGGCGGCTCCGTCCGACGTCCTTCGACTCCGCCGCGTTCGATCGATTCCGCAACGCCGCCGCCGACACCTCGTCCAGACCGAACCCGCTGTACTCGACCGGGGCGGTCAACGCACCCGAGCACACCTGCCGGGCGGCTTCCGGATCCGAAACCGCCGCGTGCAGGGTTTGCTCGACCTGCCTGCGCGCCTGCTCGCCGAGCGAACGTCCGCCGGCCCCGGTCAGCTCGACGGCACGATCGATCAGTTCAACCTGAAGCCCGGATCGTTCCTCATCCAGTTGCCGGACCTCGTCGCCGCGCAGGTTTCGTTGCGCCGAGCGCATCTGCTCCCCGAGTTCGACCAATCGGTCGACCCGTTCCGATTCGTGCCACGCCAGCAGGTTCACGGCGTGGGCGGCCATTCCCGGGCGGCGGAGCTTCTTGATCTCCGCGGCCGTTTCGCCGTCTCCCCGATCGCGGGCCTCGGCGGCCAGCCGGTCCCTGACTCCGACGAACTCGGTCGGGTCCGCCGAGTACAGCTGCCGTCGCACGTCGTCGAGCGCACCCATAAACCGCCTCCCCGTCCCCCGAACGGAGGGAGCCTCGACGTCGGGATGGCAGAGCTCACCAGCTGTGGCGACGATACCCAGCGCATTCGAAGAAAGCGACGACACGCTGAGGAGCGACCGTGACCGGCAACGGGCAGCAGGACATCACCGGGGACTACAACATCGATCCGGCTCATTCCAACCTCGGATTCGTGGTCCGCCACGCCATGATCACCAAAGTCAGGGGGCGCTTCAGCGATGTCGAAGGGACCCTCCACATCGATGCGACGGCCCCGAAACGCTCCCACGGGCACCTCACGATCAAGACCGCCAGCGTCGACACCAGGCAGGAACAGCGCGACGAGCACTTGCGCAGCGCGGACTTCTTCGACGTCGAGAACTACCCGGAGATCACCTTCCGGAGCACCTCGATCGAGCCCATATCGGAGAACAACTACCGAGTAACCGGCGATCTCACGATCCGGGGAACCACTCGCCCTGTTTCCGTGGACGTCGAGTTCACCGGCGCCGCCAGCGACCCGATGGGCAACGACCGGGTCGGATTCGAAGGCAGCGTCCAGGTCAACCGCAAGGACTGGGGACTGACCTGGAACGCGGCGCTGGAGACCGGCGGGGTGCTCCTCAGCGAGAAGGTGACGCTGGAGCTGGACATCTCGGCGATCAAGCAGAGTGCCTGACCCGGTCGACGATGGATAGGCGAAAAACCCGCTGACCGATCATGGCCAGCGGGCTCTTCCACCGTGGGCGGCCGGGACCGCGGCGTACCGCGTTCCCTCCCTTTTCGGCCACCCGGAACAGCCGCGCACGCTTCCGGATGGCGCCTGGAATCGCGACGGCTCGCTCAAGTCTGCTGTTGCTCAAGTACTCATCCGACGCTGTGCGCACTTCTGTTGCAGCCGTGCTGTTGCATCCTGCCGTTGCACAACGGAGTGGGCCGCCAGCGCGGAGCGGACGAGTGACCCGAACCCTACCCCGCGCTCATGGCCACGCGAAACACCCGTACCTCCGACGATCCGGGTGCGAATCGTGTTTCGGGATCGGTACCCGTGCGGTATCCCGTGCCCGTGGCGAAGTTGCTGCTGGGTCCACTGCTGCGGTACGTGGACGACACGAGCGCGACAGTGTGGGTGGAGACCGATGTCGCTGCCACCGTCGAGGTACTCGGCTGCACTGCGCGCACCTTCCAGGTACGAGGGCACCACTACGCGTTGGTCCCGGTGCGGGGACTTCGCCCCGGCTCGACCACTCCGTACCAGGTCCGACTTGACGATGAGCCGGTCTGGCCGGTCGGCGACGAACCACCGTGCCGGATCAAGACGATACCGACCGGTCATGGCAGCGGACTCCGACTGTGGTTCGGATCGTGCCGCTTCGGCACCACCGAGGACGTCCGACACGCGGAGCAACTGGGCACGGACGCGCTCCGAGTGTCCGCTCGCCTACTCAAGCGAGCTCCCGACCACCACCGCCCGGATGCCCTCCTGCTGCTGGGCGACCAGGTCTACGCCGATCAGACAGCCCCGGAACTGCAGCGGGAGCTGCGCACCCGCCGAGATCTGGACCGTCCCCCGGGCACCGAGATCGCGAACTTCGAGGAGTACGTCCACCTGTATCGATATTCGTGGTCGGAACCCGAGGTGCGCTGGCTGTTGTCCACGGTGCCCACGATGATGATCTTCGACGATCACGACATCCGGGACGACTGGAACATTTCCCAACGGTGGCGCGCGCGGATGGCACGCACCTCGTGGTGGCGGCAACGTCTGCTGGGCGGGATCGTCGCCTACTGGATCTACCAGCACATCGGCAATCTCAGCCCGGACCAGCTCGCCCAGGACGAGGTGTACCGCGCTGTCGTCGAGGTCGGCGAAGCGGGCGACGCCTGGGAAGTCCTGCGCGAGTTCGCGGCCCGAGCGGACACCGAGCACAACGGCAGGAAGGGCGCGCGGTGGAGCTACCGCCGCGACCTCGGCCCCGCGAGGCTGGTCGTGCTCGACACCCGGTGTGGTCGCATGCTGGAGACCACCGAACGCTCCATGCACTCGGCGGCCGACTTCGAATGGATCGAGCAGTCACTCGACGGCGAGCACGACCACGTCCTGCTCGCCTCGTCACTGCCGTGGCTCCTGCCCCCGGTGATCCACCACGTGCAATCCTGGAACGAGGTCGCCTGCACCGAGCGCGGTCGCACGCCCTGGCTCGCCGAAAAGCTCCGGCAAGCCGCTGACCTGGAGCACTGGGCGGCCTTCCGCCGCTCGTTCGACCGGCTCTCGAACCTCATCGCCCATGCCGCTCGCGGGCCGGCGACCGTGAACGTGCTGTCCGGCGACGTCCACCACAGCTACCTGGCCGATGCCGAGTACCCGAGCGGGACTCGCTCCCGCGTCGTGCAGATCACGTGCTCACCGCTGCACAACGCGCTCCATTCGAGACTGCGCGGACCATTGCGCCTCGCGTGGTCCGACCGGTTCACGAAGATCATCCGGAAGCTCTCCGAGCGTGCGGGGGTTCCGCCCGTGCCGCTGACCTGGTCGAAGTTCGCGGGTCCGTACCTGGGCAACATGATCGCGGAGCTCGACCTCGAGTCCCGGCACGCCACGGTGGCGTTGCGCCAAGCCGGCGACGACGGACTCCTGACCACCGTCTGCCTGCGGGAACTGGCCTGAGGTCATCATTCGAGGTCGCCGTGGGAAGACGCCGTCCCACTTCGGGAGGAGGCCGGTCTTCGATGGACTCGGACGCCAAACTGTGGATACGGACCTCACCGGGCCTACGATTCTTCCTGTCCGCCGGGCGACGAGACGCGGAATGCAACATCGTGCCGCACGACGGCACGGCATCGCTCGGGCACGTGGTGGAATCCCTCGGAGTGCCGCTGCCCGAAGTGGGCACCCTGCTGGTGAACGACGTTGTCGCCGACCCGTCGCACCGTCCGCGAGCCGGTGATCGGATCACGGTCCGGCCCGTGCAACGCCCCCAACGGATCGAACCGCGATTCGTGCTGGACGTGCACCTCGGCACGCTTGCCCGCTACCTGCGGTTACTCGGGGTCGACACCGCTTACCACAACGATGCGGCCGACGAGGAACTCGTAACCCAGGCACAGCGGGAGAACCGAACCCTGCTCACCCAGGACCGCGGCCTGCTCCGGCGTCGGGCGTTGCCCAGCGCCGCCTACGTCCGGGGATCACGGCCGACCGACCAGCTCACCGACGTGATCGATCGGTTCGCGCCCGCGCTCCGTCCCTGGTCCCGATGTACCGCGTGCAACGGCGAACTGCTCGGCGTCGCCGAGAACCAGGTCGCCGAGCAGTTACGGGCCGGAACCCGCCGGAACTACGACGTGTTCGCGCGGTGCACCTCCTGCGGCAAGGTTTACTGGCGCGGTGCGCACGCACGACGCATCGAGAAGATCATCGACACCGCTCGCCACGTCCACCCCGACTCCGCCTGAGGTGGAGCGAGGGCCCGTCCCCGACGAGCCGCTGTGCTCTCCGCCGCGCGTTGCGGAAAGATCGGGTGGATGACCGCGTCGAACGATGCCAGCCCCATCTGCGTCCAGTGCGGGACGCAGTACCCGCGACCTCGGCCGGATTGCCCGATCTGCCGGGACGAACGCCAGTTCGTCAACTGGAACGGCCAGCAGTGGACCACGCTGCCCGACATGCGCGCGGCGGGGTACTCGGCCCGCATCGAGCAGGAGGGGCCGGACGTCATCGGCATCGGCACGGAGCCGAACTTCGCGATCGGGCAACGGGCGTTGCTCATTCGGACCGGAACGATGAACGTGCTGTGGGACTGCGTTACCTACCTCGACGATGGCATCGTCGACCGCGTCACCGAGCTGGGCGGCATCAATGCGATCGCCATCAGCCATCCGCACTACTACAGCACGATGCTCGAGTGGGCGCGTGCGTTCGATGCCCCCGTGTACCTGCACGAGGCCGACCGGCAGTGGGTCCCGGAGCACGACGACCGGGTCGTGTTCTGGTCCGGTGATACCGCGGAACTGGGTCCTGGCTTGACCCTCATCAATGCGGGGGTGCATTTCGCGGGTGGTTCGGTGCTCCACTGGAACGCCGGTTCCGCACTGTTCAGCGGGGACATCCTGCAGGTGGTGCCGGACCGCCGCTGGGTGAGCTTCATGCGCAGCTACCCGAATCTGATACCGGAGCGACCGGAGATCATCCGACGTGCGGTCGCCAGGCTCGAACCGTTCCCCTTCGAGCGCGTTTACGGCGCGTGGTGGCGGCGCATCGTCGATTCCGACGGGTCCGCCGCGGTTCGCCGCTCCGCCGATCGCTACTTGCGCCATGCCACCGAGGGCGGCTCGGGCTTCGTCACCTGAACCAGCGGTTTAGCCGCTCCGGATTTTCGGCCCTCGTCGCGCGGTTGTAGCTTGCAACGGGAGCCCGATGGGTCCCGGCGTTATGGCGGCATGAGCCCATTTCGCGTACCGACGGTACTTCGCCGCGGATCGTGGTCGGGCACGTCAGTACAGCACGCTCCTAACAGAGGAGGACGTAGCGTGTTTCGTCGATTCGCGGCCGCATCCGTATTCGGATCGGCCGCAGTGCTCGGATACGTCGGCGCGCGGCGGCTGGGAGAATGGATCGATGCGCCCCCACGGGCTGTGCCCCAGCACCCCGTCGCCACGGTCGATGGCATCAGCGACAAGATCGGCGTCCGAACGCCACTACCCCGGCCGAAGCACTTGGCCGCCTCCTGAGGTTCGACTCCTTCGCCACTCACCTCCTCGACGTTCGAGTCCGGTCGGTGCCTGCCCGCCGCGGGCGGCACCGGACACGGCGAATGCGTCCGGGCTTCCGCCGAGGCGAACGCGGGCCCTCCCGGCTGCGTGTTCACCGGAAGAGCCCGCCACCTACCGGTCGATCAAGCCGTAACGGCGTTGACCACCGGGAGGTATCCCTCCGCGTGCCCATCCACGTTGGGGTGGAAGGACTCGCGAAGCGGGTTGCTGGGCCCGTTGATCCACTCCGCGTCGCTGCACACACCGTGGCCCTCGAACGCCGTACGCGCGTCGGCGAACGTGAATCCCGCTGCCGCCGCGCGTTCGGAGATCACACCGGCGAGCACGTCGCCGCCGGCGTTGATCCGCTGACGCTTCGCCTCGGTGAACCCGGGGATCCCGCAACTGCCGGTCGGCTCGTTGATCTGCGGATAACCCACAACGATCACCTCGGCGGACGGAGCAGCGTTCGCGATCGCCGCGTACGTCTCGTCGAGTTTCGCGGGCAGCTCATCGCGGGCCTTCGCCTCGCCTTCGCTCACCGCGGCATCACACATCTCGTTGGTCCCCAGCAGGCAGTCCTGGATCACGCTGGCAAATCCGATGTCGTTGCCACCGATGGAGATCGTGACCAGTGACGTGTCCTCGCTCAGGGAGTCGAGCTGATTGGCGAGCACGTCGCCGGTGACGGCACCGGAGCAGGCATCGAACGCGAAGTCCGCGACGTCGTGTGAATCCGCCCAGAGCTGGGCGTACGCGTGGGGGCTGCGGTAGCAATCACCGCTGTCCTCGAAGTATTCCCTCGTTCCGGTCCCCGACGCGTAGGAATCGCCGAGTGCGACGTAGTTGGTGGCCGCTTCGGCACCGAATGCCGGGACCGCGACCACGCCGAGTGAGACGACGGCTGCCGCGATGGCACACGCGGCCTGACGAAAGTGACGCATACATCCTCCGGAGCGGGAATTCTGGAGAAGCAGACAAATCGAGACGGAGTCGATTCAACGCGTTCTCCCGCCCGCATTCGACGGATTGGCGAATAGGCGCCACAGATTTACCCTTCCCGGTTTTCCCGGCGCTCCACATCGGGTGAATCATGCAAGCAAGCGGGTGAATTTGTCCACATCACCCGAATGAACCCTTGAATCGCCGGCCGCGACAATTTCTCGTGTCCAGCTGTCGAAAACGGGGCCCCTCCGCCGCTCGAGCCGGTACGCAGCCGTCCCGCTGTCGTTGTCGGTCACGCTCTTCGAGCGGGCGTCGAAGGGAACGCACTCGAAGGGCTTCTGCTGGTCAGACCCGGTGAGGCGAAGCAGCACGCCGACACAGCGCCGAGCCGAGCCCGCTCGCTCGACTCGGTCCGCGTTCGCCTCGCGCGTCGCAGCGCGGAGACACCCCGGGATTGACTTTTCCTGGACTCGAAGCACCGGGTCGGCGGTGAAGTCGTCCTGACGAACAGGACGACGCCCCGTGGATTCCAACCCGGAAAGCGATCCGGCAATGAAACGATCGGAGCGGATTCGAACTTTCGATGTGGAACACCGCCGACCCGGAAGGTGGAGGTCAACCGGGCCGGCGGTGGCTTCGCGGATTCACGCACGTCGCGTGCTCGTGAATTCCTCTCCTGATTCCCCACCGCTGGTCGATCGGCGTGTCAGGGGATCCGCTGGGCGTAGGCGCTTACCGCCTCGTCGATGACATTCGCGTTCAGTTCGAGTGCTTCGGCGTTGACGTTTTCGACGGTGTCGCATGCCCGGTGGTAGCAGGGGTCGAATGCTTCGCCCGCCTGACCACCCCACTTCTGCGCCTGCTCGGTGGACTTGGTTCCCTCGGCTCCGGTGAACGTCCCGCCCGCAGGAATTCCTACCTCGATGAACGGGCCGTAGTCGGAACGGCCGTCGAAGTCCGTGCCTTCCGTCTCGATGCCCGCCGCGCCGAACGCGTCGTTGAGCGACTGCTCGATCTCGGCCGATCCTTCCGGCCCCGGACCCGCTCCCTCGCCGTCCGAATCATCGCCGTCGTAAGTGAAATACCCGGCGTTGGGCGAACCGACCATGTCGAAGTTCAAGTACAGCGCGATGTTCTGCCGCTCGGTCACATCGAGTGCGTCGACGTAGTGCGATGAGCCGACGAGTCCGTCCTCCTCGGCGCCCCAGAACGCGAAACGGAGTTTGTTCGCGGGTTCGGCACCGCTTTCGGCGTGGTTAAGCGCTGCTTCCAGAACGGCCGCGGTACCGGTCCCGTTGTCGTTGATTCCCGGACCCACGCTGACGCTGTCCAGGTGCGCCCCGATCATGACCACGTTCTCCGCGTCGCCAGCCGGTGATTCCGCGATCAGGTTGTAGGTCGTTCCGCTCCAGGAATCGAACTCCTGGACGGAGGTTTCGTATCCGGCCGTGTCGAGTTCGGCTCTGACGTAGTCCAGCGATGCCCGGTAGCCGGGGGTTCCGGAAGCTCGGCTGCCCCCGTTGGCTTCAGCGATGTTCTGCAGTTCCACCAAGTGTTCCTGCACAGCGGCAGCGCTGATCGTGCCCGGCGCCCGTTCCGTCGCCGAGGCCGGAACCGCGATTCCGGAGGCCGCCGCGACTGCTGCCACTGCCGCGATGAGGGGACGTTTTCGCATATCGGCCCACCTGTAGTCGTCGCCAAGTGGGCGTCAAGGTAGCCGGACGCAGCGTCCCTGGTGGCGGGCTTGGCGTGTATTCGCCGCGCATTCACGTATTCCCAGATGGAACTCGGTTCGTGACGACCAGGTGTCCGGGCTTCCCCACAGATCGGTCCAAATGCGACCATCCCGGCTTATAGCCTGGCGCGGAACGCACACCGGCAGTCGCGCCGAAGATCACAGGAAGGCCCCTAATCGTGCAGGTCCTTTGGGGCATCGGTGGCATGCTCGTACTGCTGCTGATCGCATTCGCTCTGTCCACCAACCGGCGCGCGGTCAAACCGCGGACGGTGATCGGCGCCCTGCTCCTCCAGGTCGGTTTCGGCTTCATCGTATTGAGGTGGGAGGCCGGGAAAAGCGCCCTCGCGTCGGTTTCCGAAGGCGTGCAGAAGGTAATCGACTCCTCCAGCGAAGGAATCGACTTCCTCGTGGGACCGATCATCCCCAGCGAAGGCACTGTGGTGGCGTTCCAGGTGCTGCCGCTCATCGTGTTCATCGCATCGCTCACGGCGGTGCTCTACCACTGGAACATCCTGCAGTGGGTGGTCCGCATCATCGGTGGTGGACTCCAGCGCGTGCTGGGCACCACCAAGGCGGAGTCGCTGAACGCGACCGCGAACATATTCGTCGGGCAGACCGAAGCACCGCTCGTGGTGCGCCCGTACCTCGCCCTGATGTCCCGGTCGGAGTTTTTCGCCGTCATGGTCGGTGGCCTGTCCACGGTGGCCGGTTCGGTGATGATCGGCTATTCGTTGCTCGGCGCGCGCTTGGATCACCTGATCGCGGCCAGCTTCATGGCGGCACCCGCGGGGCTGCTCATGGCAAAGATCCTCGTACCGGAAACCTCCGAAGCCAAATCGGACTCCGCTCCCGTCTCCGGCACGTCCGAACCCGCTGGTGACGACGACCGGTTCGACGATCGGGAACCCGCCGGGAGCGAAGATGCCGAAGAGGTTTCCCGCACCGGCACGGACCGGGAGGACGGGTCCGCCGCCGGAGGCACCTCTTCTCAGCCCAAGCCGGGGTCGAACGTTTCCGAGGCGACCGAAACCAAACCTCGGAACGTCATCGACGCGGCGGCGCTCGGCGCTTCCGACGGGTTGAAGCTGGCACTCAACGTCGGCGCGATGCTGTTCGCGTTCATCTCGCTGATCGCGCTGGTCAACCTCATCCTCGGCGGTTTGGGAGGCATCGTCGGTCTCCCCGACCTGACCTTCGAGCAGATCCTCGGATACGTGTTCGCACCGATCATGTACGTCATCGGCGTGCCATGGGAGGAAGCGATCGCAGCGGGTGGTTTCGTCGGCGAGAAGCTCGTCCTCAACGAGTTCGTGGCCTTCGCCGACTTCGGGCCGCAGATCGGTGAGTTCAGCGACAAGAGCGCCGTGATCATCACGTTTGCGCTCACGGGCTTCGCCAACTTCTCGTCCCTGGCCATCCTGCTCGGCGGACTCGGCAGCCTGGTACCCAGCAGGCGGCCGCTCATCGCCGAGTTCGGCATGCGGGCGATCCTCGGCGGCACCCTGGCCAACCTGATGAGTGCGGCCATCGCGGGAATCCTCGTGGTCTAGCGGGCTCCCGGCGCGCTCCCCACGGGCCGCTCACCTTCCTGGCGGAGGTGAGCGGCCCGTTCTCGTCCGGGGCCTGCCTCAGCCGAACGGACATGATCGTCCGAGCGGCTCGGCCCTTCGAACGATCCTCCGCGGCGCATCGGCTGATGCCCGTCGTCGCCACCACCTCTAGTGTCCTCCTCAACAGGGAATTCACCGCCCGCCGGAGCTCAGCGGGGCCAAGTAGGAGGTAGGCACGTGGAACAGGTCGTCCTACTCGACGAGTCGGGACACGCCACGGGGTACATGGACAAGACGAGCGTGCACGACCGCCGCACACCGTTGCACCTGGCGTTCTCGTGCTACGTCTTCGACTCCGACGACCGACTGCTGCTCACCCGGCGCGCGCCGGTCAAGAGCACCTGGCCGGGGGTATTGACGAACACGTGTTGCGGTCACCCCGGGCCTGGCGAGTCCCTGGACTCCGCGGTGAGCCGCAGGCTCCACGAGGAGCTGGGGATTACCGTCCAGCACATGGAGCTGGTCCTCCCACGTTTCCGCTACCGGGCCGTGATGGACAACGGCGTCGTGGAGAACGAGATGTGTCCGGTCTTCCGGGCGGTCACCGCGGATGCTCCTCGACCGGTACCGAGCGAAGTGGCCGAAACCGAATGGGTTTCCTGGCCGCGCTTCACCGAGGACGTCCTCGCCGCCCGCACCGCCGTGTCCCCGTGGTGCCGCGAGCAGGTCGGTCAGCTGGTGGAGCTGGGGCCGGAACCGCACCGGTGGCCGCGGGCCGACCACGAGGACCTGCCTGCCGCCGCGCGGTGACCGGCAACGGCCACCGCGCAACGACCCGTCAACCAGGAGCGATCATGGCAACCACGTATCCCGCCACCATCCACCCGCTCGATGTGGAAGAACTGCGGAGGCGGGTCCAGGAAGCTCTCTCGCAGTTCGTCGACCGCCAGCGACTGCGTTTCGACCACATGGGCCTTGACCAGGACAGTCATGACCGGTGGACGGGCGCGGTGAGCACCGTGCGGGAGTTCCTCGACGGCGGCAAGCGACTGCGCGCCGCGTTCTGCTACTGGGGTTGGCGCGGTGCGGGAGGTGGGAGCACCGCGCCCGGAATCGTGGACGCCGCCGCGTGCTGGGAATTGCTGCACGCCTTCGCGCTGATCCATGACGACCTCATCGACGACAGCGACAGTCGGAGGGGTGGGCCTTCGCTGCACCGCAGGCACGCTGACGAGCATCGGCGCAGCGGCCAGCGCGGTCGTTCGGACCGGTTCGGTTCCTCGGTCGCCCTGCTCTTGGGCGACCTGTGCCTGAGCTGGTTCCACGAAATGCTCACCGAGGCCGACCTGCCCGCCGAACGCAAGCTGCGGGCCCACGAGCTGGTCGGCCAGATCCTCAACGAGCTGGTCGTCGGCCAGTACCTCGATCTCGCCGAGGAAGCCAGCGGTGCGCAGTCGCTGGACCGCGCGAGCACGGTGATGCGCTTCAAGACCGCCAAGTACACCGTCGAACGACCGCTGCACATGGGTGCCGTGCTGGCGGGAGCCGGGCACGAGTTGCTCGATGACTACAGCGCCTACGCGATGCCGCTCGGGGAAGCCTTCCAACTGCGCGACGACGTGCTCGGCGCGTTCGGGGATCCGGCCGTGACCGGCAAGCCGGTCGCCGACGATCTGCGCGCCCGGAAGTCGACCGCCCTGGTGGCCATGAGCCGCGTGCGAGCCACAGCCGCGCAGGCCACCGAGATCGACCGGTGGTTCGCGGGCGGTGATGATCTCGACGACGACGCGGTCGGGCGCGTGCGAACGATCATCGTCGACACGGGCGCGCTGGCCGAGAGCGAACGACTCATCCAGCGGAATGGTGCCGCCGCGAGCGAGGCGCTGGAGGCGATGTCCGTGGAGAGCGATGTGCGCGCGGTGCTCGGCGACCTCGTCTCGGCCGCGACCACCCGGGTCCGGTGACGAGTGCCGGGTAGCGACGACGAATCGGGCGGCATCGGGCGACCCGTGCGGTGCGGGTTGCATCGGAACCCGCCCTCGACATAGGTTACTGACCAGTAACCCATGTCGAGAGGCGATCATGTCCAGCACGCTGAACCTGTGGCGCAAAGTGAGCCGGTACCCGCTCGGAACCTGGCTGTTCTCCCGAGCGGTCTGCTTCAAGGCTCCCTACTTCGGCACCATCCGTCCGCACATCACCGAGCTGCGCCCGGGGTGCTGCGAAGTTCGGGCCACCAAGCGCCGGCGCGTGCACAACCACATCGGCACCTTCCACGCGATCGCCGCCTGCAACATGGCCGAGGTCGCCGCCGGACTGCTGACCGACGCGAGCCTGCCCGGCACGCACCGCTGGATCCCGGTCGGGATGACCGTCGACTACACCGCGAAAGCCACGACGAACCTGCGGGCGGTAGCCGAGCTCACCCCGTTGCCCGACCTCGAAGAACAACCGCAGGACTGGGTCGTTCCGGTGCGTGTCCTGGACACGTCGGACACGGTCGTGGTCTCCGCCCGGATCACCATGCGCGTGTCCGCTCGGACCACCACCGGAACGCGGGCGAAGCCCGGATGACGCTGGTACGGGTCGGACTCCGGGTCCAGCACCACTCACCCGGCTCGGGCACCCCCGCGACCTTGAACCCGGCCGCGCGCAGCGTCCCCGCGATGGCGAGGTCATCGACCTGGGTGTTCGCCTCGAGCGAGGCCAGCCCCAGCGAATCGGCCACCGCCACCACCTCACGAGCGAGCAGGGTTCCGATACCGCGCCCCTGCCAATCGTCGTGTACCAGCAGCGCGATCTCTCCGGAATCGCCCTCGTAGGCCAGGGTCCCCAGCGCCACCACCTCACCTCCGGAAATCTCCACGACCAGCGATCTCCCGAGGGAAGGCGTCAGCAACCGGAGCAGACGCGATTCCGCCGGGCCGGAACCGCGGTAGCGCCGGTACAGGGCGGCCTTGGAGCAGCGCTCGTGAAACGCCGCGACCGGCGACAGGTCGTCCCGGTCCGCCGTGCGCACGGTCAGTTCGGTGCCCTGCCTCGTGGTGACGGTCCTGCCGTCCCGGAGTGGTCGCGGGTCACACCCGGCCGCCAACTCGGCCATCGCACGGGCACGGGCGAACTCGGACGGAGTGAACGAGCCAGTGGTCCGTTCCAGCAGCAGCACTCCCCCGCCCGGTGCCCGCAAGCACATCGTGCGGTCGGCGAGGTCGTCGATCACCATCGGCGATTCCGACTCCTCCATCCACCGGACGTCGACCTCGCCGAGCAGTGCCCGCAACGTCCGCAACGTCTCGCAGCGACCGGCCACCAGTTCCCTGGCGAGGTTGATCGTCCGGGTAGGCAGGTCGTCGAGTTCGCGCACATCAGCCTTGCGGACGGTGATCTGCCTGCCGCCGGCCCGCTCCACGGCCCTGCCGAGCTCGTCTGCGGTCACCTTGCTCGGAACGTGCAACAGGACCTCGTCGACGGCACCGCCCGGCACCGGCTGCACCTGAACCGTGCGGATGTTGCCGCCCAGGGCGGCCAGTCCCGAAGCGATCCGAGCCAGACGCCCAGGCGAATCGATCACCGATGCGCGCAAGCGCCACAACGCGCGACCGCGCGAAGCGCCCGCGGCCACCTCGCCCGGTGCGAATTCGGCAGCGGCGACGTCGGGTCCGGCGCCGTCAGGTCCGGCGACATCGGATCCGGCGAGGTCGGGTGCGGCCGCAACGCCGGACGGCGGAAGATCATCGGGATCCGGCGTGCCTGCGAGGTCCGGCCTTCGGGACCGCCATCGACGTGCCGCGATCCCTCCGAGCAGAGCCGCGCCGACGGTCGTCAGCACATGGAGGGCCGGGGAGCCGTCCCGCATGCCCGCGAATACCAACAGAGCGATTCCCGCGACGCACAGCAGCGCGCCGAACTCGATCAACCGGGGCGCATACCGGGTGGAGCCCCCGGCTGGACGAGCACCGGTCCCGGTCGGACGAACTTCGCTGGAAGCCATACCCACATGCTGCCGGGCGAATGTTGCCGCGGAGCCCGCCACGATGACACCCGGGTGAGAACCGTGTTCCCACCTCGTTGCCATCGTGTTTCACTCGGGCGTCCGTGGATTCACCCCGGCGTCCGGACGTTCCACGCGATGCGGGACATCACCCGCCCCCCCGCGGACGGTGGCGCTTCAGGACTGGCCGTAGGAGCGCAACTTCTCCACGCACAACGCGATCTCGGAATCCGGCAGCAGACTAGGTGTACCGGCACGCTGGGCGGTCAACCACAACTCGCACAGCCACTCCAGCTGACGAGCCCGGTTGTACGCCTTCGAAAGGTTCTCGCCCACCGTGACGGTGCCGTGGTTGCGCAGGATGCAGCCGGTCCGGCCGGCCATCGCCGCCGACATGTTCTCGCCGAGCTGGTCCGTACCGTACGTCGCGTAGTCCGCGACCCGAACGCCACCACCGAAGTCCGCCAGTTGGTAGTGCACGGCCGGAACCTCGTCCCGCAGCAGCGACAACGCCGTGGCGTTCAGCGAATGGGTGTGCACCACCGCGCCCGCATCGTGGTGCACGTACGCCCGCAGGTGCATCGGCAGTTCCGAGGTCGGTTTGAGCGCGCCGTCGACCACCCGGCCGTCGAGATCCACCAGGGGGACGTCGGAGACCGTCAGGGCGTCGTAATCCACCCCAGAGGGGGTCACCGCGATCAGGCTGCCCACTCGAACCGAAACATTGCCGGACGTGCCCACCACCAACCGGTCTCCGGTCATCCGGTTGGCGATCTCGACAACCTCTTGTCGCTGAGCGGCACAACGGACTCCGTCGCTCACCTGTCCCCCTCAGCACGCCACGCCCGGAACGTTCGACGCGCCCTCGTAACCCTCAATCGCAGCGATCTTCTGCGCCGAGCCCGACGTCGTATCGAATCGGTGGTCGAGCCATTCCGAAGCCAACAACCGGGCCAGTTCCAATCCGATCACACGCTGGCCGACGCACAATACCTGCGCGTTGTTGCTCAACACCGACCGCTGCACCGAATAGCTGTCGTGCGCGGTGACCGCTCGGACCCCCGAGACCTTGTTGGCGCTGATCGCCACCCCCAGCCCCGTCCCGCACACCAGCAGCGCACGGTCGGCTTCACCCGCGGCGACCAACCGCGCGGCCGCCACCGCCACGTGCGGGTAGTCGGTGTGCTCGTCGGACCCGACTCCCACATCGGTCACCGACGCCACCCGGGCATCGGCTTCGAGATCCGCCCGCAACGCGTTCTTGTACTGCAGTCCGGCATCGTCACAGCCCACGACGATCCGCCACGGTGCTTGCTCGCTCATGGTCCTCACTTCGCTTCGACGCTCGTGTTCTCGGTCAGCACGCCGGCGATCCGGTTCATCACCAGGGCGAGCGACGTCGCGCCCGGATCCGGAGTCCCGACGCTGCGCTCGGCCAGCGGCCGGGCACGTCCGGTACGGGGACGGAGCTCGGTGGTGGCCTCGGCGGCGCGCTCGCACTCCGCGGCCGCCGCGACCCAGGCCCGCGCACCGGTCGCGCCTTCGTCGACCGCACCGCGCAACGCGCGCGCGAACGGGACGAGCGCGTCCACCAACGTCTTGTCGCCCAACTCGGCCCGACCGAGGCGCCGGACGGCGCCCAACGCGCTTTCGGCCCCTCTGACCAGGTCTGCCGCCGCCGCCGCACGATCGGCGGGCAGCTCATCCCCGAACGACCGCAGCGCCGCGCCCCACAACGCACCCGAAGTACCGCCGGCCTTCGCCGCCCAGGCATCACCGGCGGCGATCAGTACGGCCGCCGGACCCAGCCCCTTGCCCGCGGCATCTTCCGCAGCCGTGGCGGCGGCCGAGCTGCCACGCGTCATCCCACGTCCGTGATCACCGTCTCCGGCGACCGCGTCAAGCCTGCCGAGTTTCTCCTCCGCATCGCCCAAGCACTCCGCCACCTCGCCCAACGCACGGGCGACCACGGCCGAGGTCCGCCGGCCTGCCTCGGGGGCGACCGGGACGACGTCGGCGGCGGCGGCTTCGGCGATCTCCTCCGCCAATTCCGTGCCGGACTCGTCGAGGACCACGTTTCCCTTGCGGTAAGCCGGCGTGTCGACCGGGGCCTGCCACAGGCGTTCCAGTTCCGGGTCCAACCAAGCCAGCGTCAGCGAACACCCGGACATGTCCAGGCTGGTCACCAGCTCCCCGACCTCGGGCTCCACTACCTCGATGCCCGCTTCGGCCAGCCTCCGCGCGACCGTGCGCCACACGACGAAAAGTTCCTCGTACTTGGTCGACCCGAGTCCATTGAGGATCGCCGTGACTCGGGGAGCAGCTCCGTCCGGCGTCTCGGCCAGCACACCGTCGACAAGGAGCTCGGCGAGTTCCGAGGCAGTCGGCATCTCCCGCTCGGACACCCCCGGTTCGCCGTGAATGCCCAGTCCGACGCCCATCCGACCCACCGGCACGTGGAACAGCGGCTCCTTCTGCCCCGGTAGCGTGCAGCCGTCGAAGGCCACACCGAGGCTTCGGGTACGGGCGTTGGCGTGCTCGGCGACCCGGACCACTTCGTCGAACGAGTAGCCCTCTTCGGCCGCTGCGGCAGCCACCTTGAAGACGACGAAATCGCCGACGACGCCGCGGCGCGCAGTACTTTCCTCCGCCGGGGCGCTGGCGACGTCGTCGGTCACCACGACGTTGTGCGCCGCGGTCCCCTCCCGTCTCAACCGCTCCACGGCGAGCCCGAAGTTCATGTTGTCCCCGGCGTAGTTGCCGAAGGAGAACACCACCCCGGCGCCCGCATCGGCCGCCTTGGCCACCGAGTAGGCGTCCTCGGCCGAGGGGGAGGTGAAGATGTTGCCCACGACCGCACCATCCGCGAACCCAGGACCCACCACTCCGCAAAAGGCGGGGTAGTGCCCGGATCCGCCACCGGTCACCACCGCGACTTTTCCCTCGCGCGCGCGGTTCGCCCGCACCACCCCACCCGGAACGGACCGCACCCGGCCGGGGTGGGCAGCCACGAATCCGGCGACCATGTCCTCGGTGAACGAGGCGGGATCGTCGTACAAACGGGTCATCGCTTCGCTCCTCGGGTAGCTGCTCGCTGCCAGCTCGGTCGTGCCTGTTCGATCGTCGCCAGGTACTCCGCGTACCCGTGCTCGTAGAATTCGACGGCACTGGGATTTGGTTCGACGGTGTGCCTGGCCTGTTCCCACTGCTGCCGGTCGATCGGTTCACCCAACGAGTCCCAAGCGGTCATCGCCGCGCCTCGCGCGCCCACACCCACTTCGTGCGGCACGTGCAGCGGGCGTCCCAGGACGTCCGCGAAGATCTGGCTCCACGCCGCCGAACGCGCCCCACCGCCGCAGGCCGAAACGTCACCTTCGAGCCCCGCCGACTCGAGGTTGTGCCTTGCCGCGTAGGCAACGGCCTCGCACAGCGCGCGCACGAGATCCGGAGGAGTCGTGTCCAGTGACAATCCGGTGAACTGCCCTCGCGCCCTCGACTCGACGAAGGGAGCGCGCTCACCGGAGTTCGACAGGAAGGAGAGAGCCGAGACACCACCCGCGCCGGGAGAGCTGCTCTCCAGCAACGTCTCCAGTTCTTCGACCTTGGCGCCGACCATGCTCAGAACCCAGTCGAGACTCGCCGTGCCGACCATCGCAGGCATCACCCGCATGTACCGGTCGGGCCGCGGCGTGGCCAGCCACATCCCGGCGGCTTCGGCACCCGGCACGATGGTGACGTCGTCGGTGAGCACCTGGCAGCCCAGCGTCGTACCGATCACCAGCGCGCCGTCGCCGACATCGCTGATACCGGAGCCGAACGCGCACGCGGGCAAGTCGAACGGGCCGGCCGATATCGGCAACCCGGAAGGCAAGCCGAGAATCTCCGCGCCGGGACCGCTGAGGGCGAACAACTTTCCGGGCGGTGCGGGTTCGGCGAGCAACCGGCGTTGATCGTCGAGACCGCACGCCGCCAGTGCCTCCTGCGAGTACGTCCGGCTGGGCACGTCGAGGAAGGGCAGGGACGCGTCAGAGGCATCCACCGTGATTTCGCCGGTAAGCCGTTGGACTATCGCGTCCACGCAGTACCCGGCGACCGCTGCCCGATCCAGCCGTCGCGGATCGTGCTCGGCGAGATGGGCCAGCAGCGGTCCCGCGGACCCGGGGAACATCCCCGAACCGGTCAAGCCGTGGACCTTGTTGAGCACACTGTTCTCGTCGCCGCCCCAGCGCTCCATCACCTCGGAGGCCCGCGCGTCCAGCCACGAGAGCGCGGGACCGACCTGCTCGCCCGCGGCGTCGCGCAGCCACAGTCCGTCCCCCTGGCCGGTGATGGCCAATGCTTCGACCGGTTCCGGTGCTTCCGCACCGACCGAACGCACGACTCGCACCACCGAGTCGACGACGTCGTCGAGGTCCTGCTCGACCCGACCACCGGGCAGCCGCTCCAGCGAGCTGCGCACACTGTGGGTGACCGCCGCCGTGCCGTCCCGCCGCAGCAACGAAGCCTTGGTCACCGATGTTCCGACATCGACCCCGAGAATCATGGGCGCAGACCTTCGATTCGTTCGAGGACGTCCGGATTGGCCACGAATCGTGGGCGCTGCCCGTCGAGGAATCTGGCAACCTCGCCCGCCACGATGTCGGCCGCGCGGTGGGCGGTCTGCCTGGTGGCACCGGCCAAGTGTGGTGTGGTGATCACGTTCGGCGCGTCGAACAACGGCCAGTCGCGCGGCGGCGGTTCGATGTCGTAGACGTCGACGGCCAGCGCCCCGAGCCTGCCCGACTTCAACAGTTCGGGCAGCGGCTCGTAGTCGAGCAGGCCACCACGGGCCGAGTTCACCAGCACGGCCCCCTCGGGCAGCAGCGCCAGGTTGTCGGCATTGAGCAGATTTTCGGTCCCGGCCGTCAACCGCGCGTGCAAGCTCACCACCGAACTGCGCCGCAGCAACGTTTCGAGCTCGACCAGTTCGACGCCGTCGGCCGTCAGCTGCGCCTTGTCCGCGAACGGATCGGACACGACGACGCGGGCACCGAAGGCGGCCAGCACCCTGGCCACGATACGGCCGATCGCACCGTAGCCGACCAAGCCGACCGTCGAGCCCTGCAGTTCGATCCCGGCGTTGTCGTAGGCGTAGTAGTCTCCGCGCCAATTTCCGGATTTGAGTTCGGCGTCCGATGCAGGAATGCGGCGCAGCGCGGCGAGGATCATCCCGACGGCGAACTCGGCGGCAGCCGCCGCGTTGCGACCGGGGGCGTAGCTCACGAGAACTCCGGCTTCGGTCGCCGCCGCCAGATCCACGTTGACCGGACCGCCCCTGCAGACTCCGACGAACCGCAGGTCCGGGCTGTTGGCGAGGACCTTCTCGGTGAACGGGGCCATCTGGGTGGTCGCGATCCGAACACCCGGCAGAGATTCGAGCAGTTGCTCCTCGGTGCCGCTGGCTTCCCGTACATTGCCGATCGGGCCGAAGGGTTCCACCGGCCACGGCAAGCGCAGCGTTTCGAAGCGCAGCTCGTGCCGCCCCGCGTGTTCGCGCAGGGAGTCGACGAACACGTCCGGTGCCACGAAGTGGTCACCGGCCGCGAGAACGCTGGTCATGAGGACTCCTTTGTCGACGACGATCGCCCAGCGGGCGTGGGTTTCAGCTTCCGACGGGTGTTCCCAGAGACCCGGTCAGACGTAGCCGCACCTCGTCCAGGTCGGCGGCAACGAAACTCGCTTTGGCCAGGGCGTCTTCGGCGGGCGGGTATGCGGGGCTCGGGATGGCCACCACGGTCATACCCGCGGCTGCCGCCGCACGAAGACCGTTGCTGGAATCCTCCACGGCCAGGCAAGCCGTCGCCGCCGTGTCGAGCCTGTCCGCCGCGCTCAGATACACGTCCGGGCTGGGCTTGCCCCTCGGCACCTCGGCGCTGGAGACGGTCGCGCTGAACAGCCGGGTCAAGGCGTGCCGGTCCAGTACGGAGTCGATGAGCCTGCGAGGCGCGGAGGAGGCGAGCGCGATGGGTGCCTGTCCGGCGGCCTCGCTCACCATGCGCCGCGCGCCCGGAAGCAGCGTGATCTCTCCCGAGTCGAGCGCGGCGATCATGTCGTCGACCACGATGCGTTCGGTCTCGGCAACGGTTTCGGCCGCGGAGCTGAACTCGGCGAGGAACGCCGCCCATTCCGGAGCGCTCATGCCCTGCACGTGGCGGGTCTGTTCGACGGTCCAGGTCCGGTCTCGTGCTTCCGCGAACCTGCTCCACATCCGTTCCCACAGGTGCTCGCTCTCGACCAGAACACCGTCCATGTCGAACACGACCGCCTGGTGCGCGACCGTCTGCTCCTCGGACTGGGTCATCCCATTTCCTCCTGCCGGTTACCGGTTGAGACAAATTAACAGTCTGAACGTTAACTGTCACTAGTCATTTGGTACTCACCGGTGTTCCGGGGGCACATGCAGCGCCCCGGCAGGCGGAACAGGCAAGATGTCGCGCATGGCGTCCGCACCGAAGAAGCAATCACCCCGCCTACTGCGGCAGCAGAAGATCATCGACCACGTCGTCTCCCAGGGTTTCGCCAGCGCCGCCGAACTGTCGAGCATGACCGGCGTCAGCCTGATGACCGTGCACCGCGACATCGACGACCTGGTCACCCGCGGTTTGCTGCGCAAGTACCACGGCGGAGTGTCGGCCCAGCCCTCGACGGTCTTCGAGAGCAGCTCCGACTTTCGGCTGCACACCCACACCCAGGAGAAGGAAGCACTCGCCGCCGAGGCGCTGCAGCTGATCACCCCTGGCATGTCGGTCATGCTCGACGACTCCACGACGGCGCTGGCACTCGCGCGCCTGCTGGTCGACGTGGGGCCCCTGACCGTGGTCAGCAACTACCGCCAGGTTCAGGAGACCCTGCGCGAGGCGCCCGACATCCGACTGATCTGCCTCGGCGGCGAGTACTCCAGGACGCACGACTCCTACCTCGGGCTGCCCTGCCAGGAGATGATCGGAGGCTTCTCGGTCGACATCGTCTTCCTGTCCACCTCCGCGATGAACGCGAAAATGACCTTCCACCAGGAGCAGGAGATCGTACTGGTCAAGCGGGCAATGCTCGACGCGGCGGCGACCAAGGTGCTCATGATGGACGCGAGCAAGGTGGGGCGTGCCGCACTGCACCGCTTCGCCCCGGTCCACTCGTTCGACCACGTGCTGCTCGCGGGGGAATTCGACGACGAGCTCGTCGAATCAATGAGCGAGCACACCGAGGTCCGCCAGGCCGGCAACGACCCGCACAGCTCTACTGCGCACTCAAATTAACACTACTATTGATATTTTTATCTCCACGAGTGAACATGATGCGTACGTTCACGAGGTCGACGTCCACCAGTGACCCCCGGGACAGGGGTTCACCCGCGCTGCTTGGGAACACAGGTGTGTGCGGACGACCTCCACTCGCACCACCTCAACGTGGAGGTTTCGGCGTGTCCACTGCCACCACTCCAGGTTCTCTGCTCGACAGATGGGGCCTGCCCAAGGCGCTGGTGTACGGCTACATCGGCGTCCTGCTGTTCATGATCGGCGACGGCGTCGAGTCCGGATTCATCTCGCCCTTCATGGCCGACCACGGCGCGGGAAGCGACGTGCGCGCCGGGTACGTGATCACGGTCTACGGCGTCGCCGTGATGGTCGCTTCCTGGTTCTCCGGCGCCCTGTCGGACGTGTGGGGCCCGCGCAGGGTGATGATCATCGGATTCGTGATCTGGGTCGTCTTCGACGTCCTCTACCTGGTCTTCGCGCTCGGCAGCGAAAACTACGTGCTCATGCTCGTGTTCTACGGGATTCGCGGTTTCGGCTACCCGCTGTTCGCCTTCGGGTTCCTGGTCTGGATCACCGCGACAGCGCCGAGCGCGCGACTCGGAGCCGCCGTAGGCTGGTTCTACTTCGCCTTCACCGGCGGACTTCCCACGCTGGGATCGCTCTGGGCGAGCTTCACCACTCCCATGATCGGCCAGTTCGGGACCCTCTGGTCCGCGCTGCTGCTGATCGGGCTCGGCGGCGCGTTCGTGTTCCTCGGCGTCAAGGAACGCACCGGCCACGGTAGGCTGATCCCCTCCCACATCACCCTCCGCGAGAGCCTGAACAACAGCGTCTCGGTGATGTGGACGCATCCCCGAGTGCTCGTGGGCTGCATCGTGCGCATCATCAACACCGCTCCGCAGTTCGGCATGCTGGTGTTCCTGCCACGCATCTTCTCCGAGGACATCGGCTTCGGCGAGAGCAAGTGGCTTCAACTGCTGGCGATCATCTACGGCACCAACATCGTGTTCAACCTGATCTTCGGCGCGCTCAGCGACAAGATCGGCTGGCGAACCACGATCGCCACCTTCGGCGGCGTGGGCTGTGCGATCAGCGTCGCGCTGTTGTACTTCATCCCGGTAGCGCTCGGAGCCGAATACTACTGGGCCGCCGTCCTGGTCGGCATGCTCTACGGCGCGACGCTCGCGGGTTTCGTACCGATCTCGGCACTGATCCCCTCGATGGCTCCCACGAACAAGGGTGGCGCCATGGCACTGTTGAACCTCGGCGCCGGGGGTGCGACCTTCGTCGGACCAGCCATCGCCAGTCTGTTCTTCCCACTGGTCGGCGCAGCCGGTGTGACGGTGATCTTCGCGGCGCTCTACTTGGTCGCCATCGGGCTCACCACCCTGCTGAAGTTGCCTGAAGACAGCGAGAAGGCCATCCAGGAAGGCAAGAGCCTGCAAGAGGTCAGCGCATAGGCAGGGTTCCCGAAACGGTTCGGGGCGCGGTGCGGACGCGTCGGCGTCCCCACCGCGAGCAACCACCAGTTCGGGACCGAGCTCCGGCCCGAATCGACCGCGATCGCTCGGGTGCCGACCGTCGCAACGGCACCCGAGCGATCACATCTCCGAACACTGGCCCCGCACCGTTCCGCGAATGGTGTTGGAACGCCCGAGATTCGTCGGATCCGGTGCGTTTCCGACGCACAGCAACGAACCCGCGATGTCCGACCCCGCCACGACCGGCGGTCGGCTCCCGCGATTACCGACCAGCGTCACCGATCCCCCGGCCCGAATGCCATCGATGCGGACACCGCCGACCACGGACCGCCCGTCGACCGATCCCGCGATATCGCTGTCCGAAAGCCACAGCGCCTCGCCATCCCGAGCGTGCACGGAACCACCGATCCTGGTGCCGAGCACCACCAGCGAAGCCCCCGGGGCCACTCGGACATCGCCGGAAACCGTGCCGCCGCGCAAGCACAGCACACCTTCCGATACGTCGAGCGACCGCAGGTTCCGTTCGGTGAGCTTCGAGGTGCACGCGGCCACCGGAACGGTCTTGCCCACCGGATGCCACCGGTCGTCGATGTTGCTCACGTCGACGTGCGTCCCGTCGGACCGACGACGCTGGTATCGCAGGTTCAACGCGGAAACCCCCGACTGCTCGCCCACCAGCACCGCGTGATCGTGCTCCACCTCGACCCGCACCGCACCGACAGGCGCCAATTCCGCGGTGACCCGGTTGCTCGGGTTCACGAGGTCCAACGCGGCTCCCGAAGCGCTCCGCACCTCCCAGTTGACCCGGCCTCGCCCGCCGGCGAGGTCGACCAGCTCGCGATCGGCCGCCAGCTCGTACGGAGCGACACCGGCAGGTACCGGCTCGTCGCTCGTCGACTGATCGATCCGCAACGTCGCCGCATCCGCATCGATCCGCATCCGCTCGGTGTACAGGCGCCGGTTCGTCGTCACCGAGGGCCTGCCGTGGTGCACGTAGTACAGTTGTGAACCGTCCGGCGAGGCGGTCACACTGCCGTGCCCGGTCGAGTACATCGAGCGTTGCTCGTCCTGCGCCAGCACCGGATTGTCCGGACTCTTGCGCCACGGTCCCAACGGGCTTTCCGCCACCGCGTACCCGACGCCGTAGAACGGGTCCGCGAAATTGTTCGCCGAATAGGTCAGGAAATACAGCGGTCGGCCGTCCGCGCGGAACGCCTTGACCACGGTCGACCCCTCGGCCCATCGCCGATCCTTCTTCTTCCCGCCCGTCTCCGCGTAATCGTCCACATGTGCGTTCTCCCACGCCTGCTGGTCCGAGCCGTAATCGAGGATCTGGGTGAAACCGTCCTTGCGGACTCCCGGAGGATCTTCCGGATCCCGGTTCGCGTCGCGGTAGCTCGAATGGATCTTCGGCATCGTTCGACCGGTCGGATCGTGCCACCACTCGTCGTCGAGCTCCACCGCCAGGATGTTGGACTCCTCCACGTACTTGCCCAGGTCCCGGTCCCACACCCAGTTCCGGTAGGCGTTGCGCGAGAAGTAGAGGAACATCCGCCCGTCGTCGAAGAAGACGTTCGGGTCGATGGAGGGAATGTAGGTTCCCAGCGGGGCCGTGCGGCCTTCGGCCAGTGTGCCCGGCGGCTTCTTCTGCGTCGCATCCATGATGAGGTTGACGTCGTGGTAGTCCGGATCGTAGGGGAAGTAGTCGATCGGCTGATCGGTGATGTTGCGAAACGGTCCACCCGGGGAATCCGCGACGGCAACACCGATCTTGCTCGCCTCCTCGAAATCCGGGTAGCGGAAGTGCTCGGCGACGCCTTCTCGCATCCGGGCGGAGTAGAAGAGGAAGTACAGCCCGGTTTCGGTGTTGTGGTACACCTCCGGAGCCCAGAACCAGTCGTGTCCCCAGTGATTCCCGTCGCCGCGTTCCATCGCACCGCCAGGCAACCGTTCCCAGGTGGCCAGGTCCGGCGACCGGTAGATCGCGAACACGTGTTCAGGATCGGCACCCTCGGTGGAATAGGCGTAGTAGTAACCGCTGCTCTCGTCGTACAGCACGTGCGGGTCGGCCGCCGGATTCGCCGCATCGTTGTAGAAGGTGGCATTCGTTCCGCCGGAACCCGCGGGGCCACTACTCGCTTCTCCCTGCCCTGCCCGAGGCCCGGTTCCCAACGCAGCCGCGACGAGGAACGGGACCACCATCACCATCCCGAACATCCGGGAGACACGCCGGGACCGGTGTCGCACGAACCCCCACCGTTGACATCCCGACACCGCCGAAGACCGCGCATTCGGAAGGATCCGTGCCCTCACCCATGACGAAACACGATTTCGCGCCCCGGTCGCCTGAACGACCCCGGCCGCCCGAACCGCTCCGGACACCCGAACCATTGCGGACACCCGAACCTTTGCGGACACGCGGCCTCCCGGCAATCACCTATTGAACACTCTCGATCACGCTTCGTCGACGATTCTCCCGATGTTGTGGCATCGTCAAGAGCCGACACTCCGGTGCGTCACCTGCCTCTGCTCGACCGCACAGAGCCTGGCAGTCTGAAGACATGTCGTCCGTGCCGTCCTTCCCGCGTCACAGCGCCCGAACACAGGGATTCACCCTCGGCGCCCCCCGGAACATCACCGTCGCTCCGGCAGGTGACGCAGTGATCTTCCTCAGGTCGTTCCACGGCACCGACCGCAATACCGCGCTATGGATGCTCGATACCGGGTCCGGCCAGGAGCGGCTGATCGCGGATCCCGCCGCGCTGCACGACGAGAAAGAGGTTTCCCCCGAAGAGCAAGCCCGGCGGGAACGAGCGCGAGAACGCGCAACCGGCATCACCGGATACGCCACCGACCGGGAAGTCCGACGGGTCGTCTTCGGCCTCTCCGGGAAGCTGTTCCTGGCAGAGCTCGTCCGCGACACCGAGCAGCAGACCGCCATACCGGAGGAGTACCGATCCGGGGCGGCAGTACGCGCGTTGCCCACCCAGCAGCCCGCCGCCGAGCCCCGCCTGTCCCCCGACGGGCACACGGTCACCTACCTGGCCAACGGAGCCCTGCGGGTCATCGCCACCGACGGATCCGACGACCGCGCCCTGGTCGAGCCCGAGCACGACGGGTGGAGCTGGGGTGCCGCCGAGTTCATCGCGGCCGAGGAGATGAACCGCCACCGCGGTTACTGGTGGGCGCCGGACAGCACGCGGATACTCGCCGCCGGAGTGGACGAATCGCCGGTGAACACCTGGCACCTCGCCGATCCCGCCGACCCGACCCGGCCACCGACCACCATGCGCTACCCCGCTGCCGGTACCCACAACGCCGAGGTGCGACTCGCGGTACTCGACCTGCACGGCGAGCGCATCGACGTCGAATGGGACCGCCAGGCCCACCCCTATCTGGTAGCCGCGCACTGGTCGAGGCACGGTCGACCGCTGCTGGCCGTGCAATCCCGTGATCAGCGCACCCAACTCGTGCTCGAAGTCGACCCGGAGACCGGCACGACGCAGGAGATCCACCGCGACACCGATCCACACTGGGTGGAGATCACCTCCGGTTGGCCCGCGTGGTCGCCGAAGGGCGAGCTCGTCCGCATCCGGGCCCAGGACGGTGCCTACCGGCTGCTGGTCGGAGACCACGCGTGGACACCGAGCACCCTGCAGGTCCGCGGCATTCTCGACGTCGCCGACGACGTCCTGATCACGGCCTCCGAGCACGACCCCGCCGAAGTCCACGTCTACCGGGTCGGTGTCGACGGAGTTGAACGCCTTTCCACGCAGCCGGGCGTGCACGCGGCCGCCCGCTCCGGTTCGGTGGTCGTGCTGAGTTCGGCGACACTCGACGAGCCGCGATCCCGGGTGCGCGTGTTCGATGGCGACCGGAACATCGGCGAAGTCACCTCGCACGCCGAAACACCCGATCTGGCGCTCAACGTCGAACTCCTCCGGCTCGGGGAGCGGAAATTGCGCAGCGCGCTGCTGCTGCCCAACGGGTACCAGGAGATCCACGGGCGGCTGCCAGTGCTCGTCGACCCCTACGGCGGGCCGCAGGCCCAGCGAGTACTCGCCCGGCAGCAGGGGTACCTGACCTCACAGTGGTTCGCCGACCAAGGTTTCGCCGTCTTGATCACCGACGGGCGCGGCATGACCGGGCGCGGCCCGGAATGGGATCGAGCCATCGCCGGAGACCTCGCGGGCCCCACCCTCGACGACCAGGTCGATGCGCTGCACGCGGCCGCCGAACAGCATCCCGAACTCGACCTCGACCGGGTCGCCATCCGCGGCTGGTCGTTCGGTGGATACCTCGCCGCGCTCGGCGTGCTGCGCCGCCCCGACGTCTTCCACGCCGCGATCGCGGGCGCGCCCGTTTGCGACTGGCGGCTCTACGACACGCACTACACGGAGCGCTATCTCGGTCTGCCCGACGAAAGCCCGGAGAACTACCGCACCAGCTCGCTCCTCGACGATGCGTCCGAGCTTCGCCGCCCGCTGCTGTTCGTGCACGGGACCGTGGACGACAACGTTGTGCTCGCCCACACGCTCCGGTTGTCGGCGGCCCTCACCGCCGCGGCACGACCGCACACGGTTCTTCCCCTGCCCGGAGTCAGCCACATGCCCACCGACGAACTCACCACCGAGAACCTGTTGCTGCTCCAGGTCGACTTCCTCCGCGACTCGCTGCCCCGAACCGACATCGCCTGATCCGCTTCCGGGGAGAGTCGTCAGGAGACGTCCGCAGCCGGGACCTCACCCTTCGGCAGGACGACCACCAGCTGGAAACCCCCGCCGCCCAACGCGGAGGTTTCCAGCTGCCCGCCCACGGTTCGGACCCGTTCGGACAGTCCCGCCAACCCGGACCCCCCGCTGCCGATGTCCACGACCTTCCCCAGCGGCGCGCCGTTGGTCACCGCGATTCGCACGATCTCGTCGTCGCTGTCGCTGTCGAAGTCCACGACGACTTCGGCTCCGGGAGCGTGCTTCGAGGCGTTGGTCAACGCTTCCTGAACCACCCGGTAGGCGGCCCGCCCCACTCCGGCCGCCAGCCGGCTCCCGTCCGAGGACCCGCAAAACCGCACGTCGAGGCCGGTCTCCCGAGCTCGGGCGACCAGATCCGAAAGCGACCGAGCGCTCGCATCGTCCGGCGAACCGCCCGCACGCACCAGACCGAGCGTGGTCCGCATCTCGGCGAGTGCCTCTTTCGCGAGGCCGCGCAACCGGCCCGCCGACTCCGCGGTTTCCGGTTCCTCGCTGGTCGCGGCGAGTGCCGCGGATTCAATCGCGATCAAGGTGACATGATGGCCCACCGCATCGTGGATCTCCCTGGTGATGCGAGCACGTTCGTCGGCCCGAGCTGTCTCGGCCTTGGCGAAAGCTTCGGCCTCCGACACCTCACGCAGCCTGGCCAGGCTCTCGGTCAGCTGTCGCCGGGTCTGGACCAACGCCCCGAGCGCGGCCGCACTGCCCGCCGCGAACAGCACGAAGCTGATCGTCACCAGGAGACTGCCGAAATCCAACGACTCGCGGATCAGCACCGGCGCCAGCGCCGACGCGCTCGCCACCAGCACCCAGAACATCAGCGACCAGAAGTGCGGCCGGACCCAACCGACCTTGAACAGCGCCACGATCGCCGGCGGCCAGCCCATCCCGCAGGCGAGACCGGGTACGCACAGCACCACCGCGACACGCGGCCAGCGGTGGCGAAGCGGCAATACCGCGCAGGCGAACAGCGCGGTCCAGAACTGGATCTCCGGTGCCTTGGCGAACAGCACGGCAGCGGCGGGCAACCCCACTGCCGCTGTTTCGGCCAGCCAGCGGAGCACCCGCTCTCGGCCGGCCGACGTCAACACCGATCACCGTCACCGGCAACCGAAACACGCTGGGCGATCAACGCGGCCTGGACCCGGTTGTCTGCCCCGAGCTTGCTCAACACGGTCGAGACGTAGCTCTTCACCGTCGCCTCGGTCAGGCCAAGCCGATCGCCGATGTCGGAGTTGGAACGTCCGTCGGCCAACAAGTTGAGTACTTGTTTCTCGCGCCCGGACAGATTCCGGACGAGCTGCACCTCTTGGTTGCTCTCGCCGAAACCTCGAAGCCGCGGCAGCAGACGAACGGCAACCCTCGGGTCCAGCACCGCACCCCCCGCCGCGAGGTCGCGGACCGCTCGCCCCAACACCGCGGGATCCGCGTCCTTCAACAGGAATCCCTGCGCACCCAACCTGAGTGCCTCGGCCACATAGTCATCGAGGTCGAACGTGGTCAACACCGCGTACACGGGTGCATCCGGCAATGCGCGGAGATCCCCGAGCGCGGTCAACCCGTCCTTGCCCGGCATCTGCACGTCGACGAGTACGACGTCCGGCTGGTGCGTCCGCACCGCGGAGATCACCTCGTAGCCGTCCCCCGCCTCGGCCACCACCCGGATGGCGCCACCGTCCTCCAGCAACACCCGCAAGCCGCGCCGGAGCCTCGGCTCGTCATCGGCCAGCACCAGGCGAATCGGCCGTGCCACCCTCCGGTTACCTGCCTCACGCACCACTCGGTCACCTTCCCCCTGCTGACGAGAGCTGCCCGAAGAGTAACGTTGATCATGACGACGCGACGCAAACCCCACCTACACTCGTGGTCCGACGTCCGTGGGTCGGGGAACGCACACCGCGACGGTGGAGGCTCCGGGCACGCCGACGAGAGCAACCAGAGCATGCGCCGAAGGGCCTCGTGGGAGGACAGCGGCCATCCCACGCCGACCAGGTCCGCACTCGCCGGTGCGATCACCGCGGCCCGAGCGGATCACCCACGGGTCGGCGAGCACGGACCGACCGTGGATGACCGTCCTACTCGCTCAACGTCGGGATTTCTTACCAGGGTTGCGCTCGCGAACCCGCACCGAGATCTTGACCGGAGAACCGACGAAGTCGAAAGTCTCCCGGAACTTGCGTTCCAGGAACCTGCGGTAACCAGCCTCGAGGAAGCCGGTCGTGAACAACACCAGCGTCGGCGGACGTGGGTGGGCCTGGGTCGCGAAGAGGATCTTCGGTTGCTTACCGCCACGAACCGGCGGCGGGTGGGCAGCGACCAGTTCCGAGATCCACGCGTTCAGCTGTCCCGTCGACACGCGGGTGTCCCACGACTCCAGCGCGGTGCGCAACGTCGGTGCCAGCTTCCCCACCGCTCGCCCGGTCTGGGCCGAAACGTTGACCCGTTCGGCCCAACGTGCGCGGTTCAGGTCGCGGTCGATCTCCTTGTCCAACCGCTGCCGCCGCTCATCGTCGACCAGGTCCCACTTGTTGTAGGCGATGACGAGCGCACGTCCCGCCTCCACCACCATGCTGATGACCCGGAGGTCCTGCTCGGTGAGCGGTTCCGAAGCATCGACCAGCACGATCGCGACCTCGGCAGCCTCGATCGCGGCCTTGGTCCGCAACGACGCGTAGTACTCGGTTCCGCTCGCGGTCTTCACCCGCTTGCGCAGGCCGGCAGTGTCGACGAACCGCCACACCTCACCGTCGATCTCCACCAACGAGTCGACCGGGTCGACCGTGGTGCCCGCGACGTCGTGCACCACCGAGCGGTCCTCACCCGTCAACCGGTTGAGCAGGCTCGACTTACCCACGTTGGGTTTGCCCACCAAGGCGACCCGACGCGGCCCACCGGTCGTACCGAACTGCTCTCGAGGCGTTTCCGGGAACGATTCGAGAACCAGGTCGAGCAAATCCCCCGAACCACGTCCGTGCAACCCACTGATCGAATGCGGCTCGCCCAACCCGAGCGACCACAATGCCGAGGCCTCAGCATGAGTGCGCTCGTCGTCGACCTTGTTCGCCGCGACCAGCACCGGCCGCTTGGACCGGCGCAGCACCTTCGCCACGGCCTCGTCGGTGGATGTAGCACCGACCTGCGCGTCCACGACCAGAAGGACGGCATCGGCGGTGGACATAGCCATCTCCGCCTGCGACGCCACGGCCGCCTGCAGACCCTTCGCGGACGGCTCCCAGCCACCGGTGTCGACCACCGTGAAGCGTCGTCCGTTCCACAACGCGTCGTAGGACACCCGGTCGCGCGTCACGCCCGGAGTGTCCTGCACAACCGCCTCCCGGCGGCCCAACAGGCGGTTCACCAACGTCGACTTGCCGACGTTGGGACGCCCCACCACAGCCAGAACCGGCTGCGGAGCCGGTGCGGCTTCGTCACCGGAAACGTCGGCCGCGTCGAAAGCAGCCCATTCGGATTCGTCGGACCACGTGCCGTCGAGCCCGCCCGCAAGCGACTCATCGACGCCACCGGGGCCCGAAAGCGACTCATCGGTCACGCTCAGTTCCCTCTCACTTCGTCGTCATCGTGGTCTGCGACCAGCCGGTCCAATTCGGCGATCAGCTCGACCAGTTCGGCGCGCACCTGCTCGGTCGCGGCCGCCAACCCGGCGCGTCCCTTGGCCTCCGGCAGTGTCACCGGTTCACCGAACAACACATCGACCCTGGGCAGCAGCCTACGGCCACGTCCCTCCGGCCGTTTCGCACCCCGGCATACGACCGGCAGAACCCGAGCCCCGGACGAACGGGCCAACCACGCCGCTCCGTTCTGCGCGCTGGCGACCGTCCCGTCGCCCCGTGTCCCCTCCGGGAAGACCCCGACCAAGCCGCCCTCGCGCAACACTCGCACCGAGGTGAGCAGAGGTGCACGGTCGGGCTCGCCCCGCCGAACCGGTATCTGACCGATCCTGCGCAGGAACCAACCCAGCGGCCCGCGGAACAGCTCATCCTTGACCAGGAAGGAAGCCGTGCGGGGCACCATGCCGAGAAGCAGGGGACCTTCGAGAAGAGAACTGTGGTTCGCCACCAACACTACCGCGCCCGAAGCAGGCACTCGTTCGGCGTGATGAATTCGCACGCGGTACGGCATGCGCACCAGCCGTCTGGAGATCCATTGGCCGAACCGATGCCACCGCAGACTGCTCCCCGCGGGAAGCAACCGCTCCCCATCCGCCGACGGTCCATGGCCGCCGGAACGCTCCGGAACGCTGTCCCCGGCCTTCATCGCGCCATCCCGTCCGCACCGGTGAGCAACCCGTTGCTCTCGACCATCTTCGTCAACTGCTCGAGCACACCGGCCACATCCAGTTCGGTGGTATCCAGTTCCACGGCGTCCTCGGCCATGCGCAGTGGGGAGACGGCGCGTCCGGAGTCCAGCGCGTCCCGACGTTGCACATCGGCTCGCGTTCCCTCCAGGTCCGCGCCACGACCCGCCTCGATGTCCTGGGAACTGCGCCGCTGCGCCCGCGCATGCGACGAGGCGGTGAGGTACACCTTCAGCCCCGCATCAGGCGCGACGGCGGTTCCGATATCCCGTCCTTCGACCACGATGCCGCCGCGGCGCGTCGCCTCGTCGATCACCCGACGCTGCTCGCGAACGAGGAGCTCGCGGACCTCGGCCACCGCGGAGACCGCGGAGACCGCACCGGTCACCTCCGGACCCCGGATCTCCTGCTCCACTTCCTCGCCGTCGAGTACCACCGACGGATGGAGCGGATCGGTCCCCATCGAAAGGACAGCCCCGCCCGCGACCCTGGCGACCTCGTCAGCGGCCGTGGGCTCCACCCGTGCACGCAGCACCGCCAACGTGACCGCCCGGTACATCGCCCCGGTGTCCAAGTACGCCGCGCCGAGCGTCGATGCCAGTTTGCGGGCAACCGTGGATTTGCCGGTTCCCGACGGACCGTCGAGAGCCACCACCCCGCGAAGCTCGGCATGTGCCACGTCGAGTGTCCTCCCTGTCTCACCAACCTCCGGCACCGTCAAGTGCCTAACCAACCCCCCATTCTGCCCTTGAGGGCAGCGACGCATCGATGCGCGTCCGCGAGGCGAAAATGAATCGCTCCCGCGGTGTATTACAGTCGCCGCGTGGACGTCTCAGTCACCCCGCTGCCGGGGCTCGGCACGCAGCAGGATTTCCGCACTTCCTCCGGAAACCGCATCGGCGTGATCACCTACCGGGACGGTCGCTTCGAGCTGATCGTCTCCGACCCGCACGATCCGGACAAGGTGGTGGCCTCGGTCGGCCTGACCTCCGAGGAGTCCAGCGCCCTCGCCAATCTGCTGGGTGCACCGCAGCTGGTCACCCAACTCTCCGAGCAGCAACGCGATGTCACCGGCATCACGACCTGGCAGCTGCCGATCCACCACGATTCCCCGTATGCAGGCCGCGCTCTCGGCGACACCGAGATGCGGTCCCGCACCTTCACCTCGATCGTCGCGGTGGTGCGGGACGGAACCGTCCATCCCTCCCCGCGGCCCGACTTCACCTTCTCGAGTGGCGATCTCGTGGTCGTCGTCGGTACCGCCGACGGTCTCCATGCCGCGAGCGAGATCCTCGAACGGGGCTGAGAACCAGCAGACCGACTCCGTCGAACCGGACCGCACCCGGGTGGCCGTCGTCCGGGCTATTCCGACGGCGCTGGAAGCCGGACCATTCGGGTGGCGGACCCGCCGCGGATCACAACTCAAGATGCGACCGACCGGGCGAGAGGACACACGGTGCAAGAAGACACGGCGATCTCCCTCATCGAGCTGGGAGCGGTGTTCTTCGGTCTCGGCATCCTCGGGCGACTCGCGTGGAGAATCGGGATTTCCCCGATCCCGCTCTACCTCCTAGGGGGACTCGCCTTCGGTTCCGGCGGCCTCATCCCGCTGCACGGCATCGAACCGTTCACCCACCTCGCCTCCGAGATCGGCGTCGTACTCCTACTCCTGTTGCTGGGGCTGGAGTACTCGGCGGGTGAGCTCGTCACCGGTCTGCGCAAGTCGTGGCTGGCCGGCCTGGTGGACATCGTGTTGAACGCCGCCCCCGGCGTCGCGGTGGCGTTGCTTCTCGGTTGGGGGCCGGTCGGTGCCCTGACCATGGCCGGAGTGACCTACATCTCCTCGTCCGGCATCATCGCCAAAGTGCTCGGCGACCTCGGCAGGCTGGGCAACCGGGAAACACCCGTCATCCTGTCGATCCTGGTGTTCGAGGACCTCGCGATGGCGGTTTACCTGCCGATCCTGACCGCGTTGCTGGCCGGAGTCAGCTTCCTCGGCGGACTCACGGCCGTGGGCATCTCGCTCGTGGTCATCACTCTCGTGCTGATCATCGCCCTCAAATTCGGCCGCTACGTCTCCGCCCTCGTCCACAGCCCAGACCCGGAAGTGTTCCTGCTTCGCCTCTTCGGCGCCGCGCTGCTGGTCGCGGGAATCGCCTCCGAACTACAGGTCTCGGCCGCGGTCGGCGCGTTCCTGCTCGGCATCGCGATCTCCGGGTCCACCGCGGTCAACGCCACCCGCATGCTCGAACCACTGCGCGACCTGTTCGCCGCGGTGTTCTTCGTGGTTTTCGGCCTCAACACCGACCCGGCCGAGATCCCACCAGTGCTGTTCTTCGCATTCCTGCTGGCCATCGTCACCAGCGGAACGAAGATCTGCACGGGTTGGTTCGCCGCGAAGACGCAGGGCATCGGCAAGATGGGACGCGCCCGTGCCGGTGCCGCGCTCGTGGCCCGCGGCGAGTTCTCCATCGTCATCGCCGGGCTGGCGGTCTCCTCCGGTGCGGTATCCGGCGAGCTGGCGGCCCTGGCCACCACCTACGTGTTGTTGATGGCGATCCTGGGCCCGGTCGCGGCGCGCATGGTCGAACCGGCCGCCCAGCTTTTCACGGGCGCACGCGCTGCGCGGGTTCGCGACTCGGACACCGTGCCAGCCCGCCGAGATGCTTTCACTCAGCACTGAAGTTATAGGTCTTGGCAACTCGAAAGTGCCGGCCCGAAAAGTCGCCGCGCAGATCGTCCGACCGAGCGGTGAACGCGCCGCTTACAGCCCCACGGCCTGGTACAGGCTCGCCACTTCCTTGCGGTCGAGCGGGCGGATGGCTCCGGGACGCTCATTGGTGAGCCGCACGTTGCCCACCGAAGTGCGTACGAGCCGCTGCACCGGATGCCCGACGTGGTCCAGCAGCCGGCGCACGATGCGCTTGCGCCCCTCGTGAACCACCAGCTCGACGAGGGCACGTCCCTCACCTGCGTCCAGCAACCGGAACTTGTCCACCTTGATCACACCGTCGTCGAGCTCGACGCCCTCCCGCAGCTGGCGACCCAGGTCCTTCGGAACAGGACCGGGAACCTCGGCGAGGTAAGTTTTGAGCACCCGGTACGAAGGGTGCATCAGACGATGCGCCAGATCGCCGTCATTGGTGATCAACAGCAGTCCTTCGGTGTCCACGTCCAACCTGCCGACGTGGTACAGCCGCCCCTGCCGCTCCCTCAGGTAGTCACCGATGCACGGCCGCCCCTGATCATCGGACATCGAGCACACGATGCCGGTCGGCTTGTTCAACAGAAGGTGGGTCATGTTGTCGTTGACCACCACTCGGTTGCCGTCGACGCGGATGGTCACCGTGGACGTGTCGACCCGCCGCCCCAACTCGACCACCAGCTCACCATCGACCTCCACCCGGCCCTCGGTGATCATCTTCTCGGCGGCGCGTCGCGAAGCCACACCCGCACGCGAGAGCACCTTCTGCAACCGCTCCCCTTCGGAAGCGGCGTCGTGCGGGTTCGCTGGGTCACGGTGTTCAGACGTCATCAATTGCATCCACTTCGGGCAACAAGGGGGCGAGCGGGGGCAGGTCCTTCAGCGACGACAGCCCGAGCCGTTCCAAGAACAGTTCGGTCGTGCAGTAGAAGATGCCGCCCGTCTCCGGATCGGTCCCGGCCTCTTCGATCAGACCTCGACCCACAAGGGTACGGATGACGCCGTCCACGTTCACACCGCGTACCGCCGACACCCGAGAACGCGTCACCGGTTGCCGATAGGCGATCACCGCCAACGTCTCCAACGCCGCGCGAGTCAGCTTGGAACGCTGCCCGTCCAACAGGTAGCGCTCCACATAAGCCGCATACGTGTCGCGGGTGTAGAACCGCCAACCATCACCCACCTTACGGAGATCCATTCCCCGCTCCGCCGCCGCATAGCCGTCGGAAAGACGTCGCAACGCCTCACGAATCCGGGCAACCGGCTGTTCCAGCGTGCTCGCGAGCAGCTCCTCGCCCGCAGGCACGTCGACCACCAGCAGCAGCGCCTCCAGCGCCGCGTCCAAAGTCGCGTCGGTACTCAGGTCCGGAGCCTGCTGCGTCTCACCAGCCACCGCTCCCCCAGGACCGGACTCGTCCGCCCCAGCGTCAGCGTCCGTCTGCGGAACCTGCTCAGCATCGGCGGAACTGTCCGCGTCGGCCGCCGGGTCCACCGAAACCTCGTCGACCTCGGCCGGGACATCTCCGTACCCGACGACCGCACCGGTCCCGGCGGACATCTCCTCCCGCTTCCGGTGCGGCTCGGCGGCCACACCCGTACCGGAGCCGCTGTCCTGCTCGTCAGCTCCGGTCATACCGGGCTCGACTGGTTCGCTCACCCGTACTCCTCTTCTTCCCGCTCGGCCCGTGCGGCCTCGGCATCAGCCCGCGCCTGCACAACGCTCCCACCGACCCAGGTGACCACCAGCTCCCCGAGCGGCTCGTCCTGGTCGAACTGCAGCACGGACTCGCGGAACAGGTCGAGCAGCGCCAGAAACCGAGCCACGATCTCGACCGTGTGCCCACAATCGGAAACCAGCTCGGCGAAAGTCGCCTGCCCTCGTTCCGCGATCCGCACTCGAAGCAAGGCGGCGTGCTCCCGCACCGAAACCTGGTGCTGGTGGAGGTGCTCCAACGAGACGGTCTCCGCCGGTTTCGGCCGAAAGACGGACGCGGCGACCTCCGCGAAGCGCTCGGGCCCCACCCCGATCACCACCTCGGGCAGCAAGCCCTCGAACCGCTCCTCCAGCGAGACCGAACGCGGATAGCGACGCAGCGCACCTGCCTCCAACTCGCTGAACAACGCAGCGACCTGCTTGTACGCCCGGTACTGCAGCAGGCGGGCGAACAGCAGATCGCGAGCCTCCAGCAAAGCGAGGTCTTCCTCGTCCTCCACCTCCGCGGCAGGCAGCAACCGCGCCGCCTTGAGGTCGAGCAGCGTGGCGGCCACCACCAGAAACTCCGTGGTCTCGTCGAGATCCGATCGCTCACCCAACGCCTTGGTATAAGCGATGAACTCGTCGGTGACCCGATGCAAGGCCACCTCGGTCACATCGAGCTGATGTTGTGAGATCAGTTGCAGCAGCAGGTCGAACGGGCCTTCGAAGTTCTCCAGCCGCACCGTGAAACGCCCGGTGGACGTGTTCGCATCAGTCGGCTCGGGAACCTCGACGCCCCCGGACTCGGTCACTCGCCGGTCTCCTCCCGGAGTCGTCGCACCAGCACCGAATCCTCTCCACGTTCCCCTAGATCAGCCAACACGACCGCTACCGCCTCGCGAACGACACGACCGCGATCGACGGCGATGCCGTGATCGGCGCGCAACGCCAATCGCGCCTGTTCGAGACCCAGCAGCTCCTCGTCGGACACGTACACCGTGATCTTCGCATCGTGCTTGCGGCGTCCGCTGTCGACCCGCCCGGCCTTCTCCGCCGGCCCGGTGCGGGTGGAACCGGTATCCGCTGGAACGACACCACCAGAAACACCCACACGGCCCGGCTGACCGGGCGAGGTCGTCCGGAACAACTCCGCCGCACCCGGCAGCGAAGACCGGCGCGTCACCCCACCGCCCCCGCGATCGCTCCGCCGGTCATCGATCGATCACCTCGCGAGCGAGCGCGCGGTACGCGTTGGCTCCGGCCGAACGCGGTGCCCACCGCGTGATCGGTTCTCCGGCCACGGTCGTTTCCGGGAACCGCACTGTGCGGTTGATGACACTGTCGAAGACCACATCGCCGAATGCTTCCACGACCCTCGCCATGACCTCGCGCGAGTGCAGCGTACGAGGGTCGAACATCGTCGCGAGGATACCGCTGATCTCCAATTTGGGGTTCAGCCGTTCACGGACCTTCTCGATGGTGTCGATGAGCAACGCCACCCCGCGCAAGCTGAAGAACTCGCACTCCAGCGGGATCACCACCCCGTCGGAAGCCGCCAGCGCGTTCACCGTCAACAGTCCCAACGACGGTTGGCAGTCGACCAGGATGTAGTCGTACTCCTTCATCACCGGGTGGATCACTCGACCCAACGCCTGCTCCCGGCCGACCTCGGCGACCAATTGCACCTCGGCCGCCGACAGATCGATGTTGCTCGGCAGCAGGTCCATGCCCTCGACGGTGGTCTGCATGACCACGTCCTGAACACCGACCGCCCGCTCCATGATGACGTTGTAGATCGTGTGGTCGAGCTGGTGCGGGTGCACGCCCAAACCCACCGAGAGCGCTCCCTGCGGATCGAAATCGACCAACAACACCCGGCGACCGTATTCCGCCAGCGCGGCACCGAGATTGATCGTCGAAGTCGTCTTCCCGACACCGCCCTTCTGGTTGCACATCGCCAGAACCGATGCAGGCCCGTGCTTGTCCAACAGAGGAGGTTCTGCGATTCGCCGAAGCGGCCTGCCCGTCGGCCCCACTCCCGGTGAGAGCTCATCCTGCGACGCGCCGGATCCACCGGTAGCCCCATCGCTCTTGTCCGGGGCGATGCTCAGGTCGACAGCGCCCCGGGACCGCCGGTCGGCGGAGGGCTGCGGTGTCGACATCGCGATCTGACTCCTTGTCTGCCTGTACTGCTCAACTCAGCCTATGCGGCATTCGCTACCAGCGGCAACGCGCCTCGCCGGTGCGCCGGAAATGCCAACGTTACCGCCACGAACCCGATTCGCGACCCATTCCGGCAGTGTGTCGCGCGGGACCGGAACCACATTTTTCGTTCGGCTCCGCTGCGGACCTCTGGAAATCACTCGCGGTTCGACGCCGATCACACATCTCCCCCGGTTTGTCGCCATCACGACTGGTCGCCGGCCGCGGCGGGCTGATGCGCACGCGGGTGTGCGGTCGCGAAGACCTCGCGGAGCGTGTTCACCGTGACCATCGTGTAAACCTGGGTCGTCGTCACAGACGCGTGCCCCAGCAACTCCTGCACCACGCGGACATCCGCACCGCCCTCGAGGAGGTGTGTCGCGAAGGAATGGCGGAGCACGTGCGGAGAAACCCCGCTGGTGACCCCAGCCCGGTCCGCCGCCGCCTTCAACGCGTTCCACGCGCTCTGCCTGGACAACCGAGTACCGCGGGAATTCAGAAAGATCGCCGCATCACCCCGCCCCCGCGCGGCCAGCACCGGGCGCGCACGCACCAGGTAGGCGTCCAAAGCCGTCAGGGCAGGCCTGCCGACCGGCACCACCCGCTGACGCCCGCCCTTGCCGTCGAGCAACACCGTTCGCTCCTCGGTATCCACGTCGTCGACATCGGTTCCGACCGCCTCGGAGATGCGCGCACCCGAGGAGTACAGCAGTTCCAGCAGCGCACGATCGCGCAATCCGCGAATGTCCGACCCACCGGTGTTATCGAGCAACCGAAGCACGTCCTCCACCGGCAGCGCCTTGGGCAAGCGCTTGGGCGGGCTGGGAGGTGAGACCTCACGGGAGACATCCGCTTCCAACAGCCCCTCCGAATGCGCGAACCGGTGCAATCCGCGAGCAGCCACCAGCGCACGCGCCGCCGAGGACGGCGCCAAAGGCTGCCGCTCTCCCGCACCCTCCCGCAGCAGCGCGAGGAAACCCGCGAGATGTTCGGCACGCACCTCGCCCAGCGACGACACGTCCCATTCCATCAGGTGGTCGGCGTAGCGCCGCAGATCGCGGGCGTACGAATCCAGGGTGCTGCGAGCGGTCCCCCGTTCCACCGCGAGGTGGTCGAGATAGCTCGTGATCACGGCCCGAACACCAGCAGGCACATCCTCGAAGGCTTTCATCGTGGACTCCTCCAACCGGGTGCGGGGGTGTCAGCAGCATAGAGGGAGCCACCACCCAATCAGCCGTGATCGTCCCCAACAGCGGGCAGGTGATCGCTATTGTTGTGCGGTGACCCAATCCGGCAATCCTCATGAACCACGCATCGGAGACGAGGAACGCGAAGAAGCCGTTCGCGCTCTCGGGGAGCACTACACGCGGGGACGAATCGACATTCACGAGTTCGACGAACGCGTGACCGCGGCCACCGAGGCGCGCACCGCGGGGCAGTTGCACTCGTTGTTCGCGGATCTACCGGGCCCACACCCCTTTGTCGGTATGCCACCGCCGCACACCACGCACCCTCCGCACCCCGCGCACTTTTCGCACCCCGCGCAGGCGCCATACCCCGCACAGGCGTACGGGACGCCACCGATGCACCCGGGAACGGGGAATTATCCGCCACTCTCGCCCAAATCGAAAACGACGGCCGGACTGCTACAGATCTTCCTACCGTTCGGGATCGGGCGCTTCTACACCGGGCACACCGGCATCGCAGCCGGTCAGCTGATCGCCTTCACATCGGGGCTGGTGCTGTGCGGCGTCGGCGCGATCCCCGCGGTGATCTGGTGCATAGTCGACGGAATCAGCCTGTTGAACAGTGAAAACACCGACTCCGAAGGACGGCAGCTGGGATCCTGAAACCGCTGAGGGCGCCCGGTCGACCGCCCCCCCCCGCGGTTCAACTGCCGCCCCGCGCGGCAAACCGATACGGGCGGTCCCGCCACGGGGCCTCAGGTGGCCGCTGCTGCACTCGACTTCGACGAAGCGCGTGCGCCGCGAGAATCCCCGACACGGCAGGCGCGTTGACGATTTCCCCCGCCAAGACCATGTCGACCGCATCCGCGAGGTCCACGCGACGGACCACGAGGTCCGCCTCCTCGTTCCCGGTCGGAGGCAGCCGATCGACCTCGGTCAACGTGCGCGCCAGGAACACCCGCTCGACCTGGTCAGTGAAACCCGGGGACGAGGCGAGATCAACCAACACCGACCACTCGTCCGCCGCAAGTCCGACCTCTTCGGCAAGTTCACGCTGGGCCGTGCGCACCGGTTCCTCGCCGACGACGTCGAGCAGGCCCGCGGGCAGTTCCCAAAGCCTCCGGTCAAGCGGATACCGGTACTGGTGGATCAACACCACCCGGTCGGCCTCGTCAAGGGCCACCACCGCCACCGCACCCATGTGCTCGACGACCTCGCGCCGCGCACTACGACCACCGGGCATCGCAACGTGGTCCGCGCGCAGCGCGAGGATCTTGCCGACGTAGACGTCCTCACTGGCCACCGCGGTGAACCGGTGCTCACCGTCGGTCCTGGCAACCTCGTCCCCGGTCGAAACCGGGTTCTCCTCCGTGCTCACCCGGCCAGCTTCGCACGCCCCGTGAGGTCAAGCGTCCGCTGTCTCGGCTTCGGGGTCCGAGCTCTCCGCACCGGCGCTCTCCGGTCCCGAATCCTCGGAGCCGTCCCCCGAGGGCAGCTCGGACGAGCCCCCGTCTCCGGTACGGCAGTCCAGCGCCGCGCGCACGAAGGCCGCGAACAGCGGATGTGGACGCGTCGGCCGGCTCTTGAGCTCCGGGTGGGCCTGGGTACCGACGAAGAACGGGTGTTCTTCCCTGTCCAGCTCCACGAACTCGACAAGTCGCCCATCCGGCGACGTACCGGAGAACACCATCCCCGCCTTGGACAAACGGTCCCGGTAGGAATTGTTGACCTCGAAGCGGTGCCGGTGCCGTTCGGCCACCTCGGTCGTCCCATACGCCTCGGCCACGATCGAGCCCGATTCCAGCTTCGCCGGATACGACCCCAGGCGCATCGTTCCGCCCATGTCACGCTCACCTGCGACCACGTCGTGCTGGTCGGCCATCGTGCTGATGACCGGGTGCCGAGAGTCGTCCTCGAACTCGGTGGAGTTCGCTCCCGCCAACCCGACCTGATCACGAGCGGTAGCGATCACCATGCACTGCAATCCCAGGCACAGCCCGAGGGCCGGAATCCGGTGCGAACGGGCATAGCGCAGCGCGCCCAGCTTGCCCTCGATGCCACGAACCCCGAATCCACCGGGAACCAGAACGCCGTCCACGCCCGCGAGCGCCTCGGCCGCACCGGCCTCCGTTTCGCAGACATCGGAGGGGACCCACACGATCTCCACCTTCGCCCGGTGCGCGAACCCGCCGGCCCGCATCGCCTCGGTGACGGACAAGTAGGCGTCGGGAAGGTCGACGTACTTGCCCACCAACGCGATGCGCGCCTTCTCGGTCGGCTTGTGCACCCGGTCGAGCAGATCGCCCCACACCGTCCAGTCCACATCCCGGAACGGCAATCCGAGCCGGCGCACGAGGTAGGCATCCAGTCCTTCGGCGTGCAGCACACGCGGGATGTCATAGATCGACGGTGCGTCCGGGCAGGCGACCACCCCGTCGGAATCGACGTCGGACATCAACGCGATCTTGCGCTTGAGGTCCTCCGGCAGCTCGCGGTCCGCCCGGCACACCAGCGCGTCCGGCTGTATACCGATGTTGCGCAGCGCGGCGACCGAGTGCTGGCTCGGTTTCGTCTTGAGCTCGCCCGAAGGCGCCAGGTAGGGCACGAGCGAGACGTGCAGGAAGAAGCAGTTGTCCCGCCCGACGTCGTGACGAACCTGCCTGCAGGCCTCCAGGAACGGCAACGACTCGATGTCGCCGACCGTGCCACCCACTTCGGTGATGACGACATCCGGCGTCCGACCGTCGTCGTCGGGTTCGGCCATCGCCCGGACGCGGGCCTTGATCTGGTCCGTGATGTGAGGAATGACTTGGACCGTGTCGCCGAGGTACTCACCACGGCGTTCCTTCGCTATCACCGACGAGTAGACCTGGCCGGTGGTGACGTTGGCGTTCCTGGTGAGGTTCCGATCCAGGAAACGCTCGTAGTGCCCGATGTCGAGGTCGGTTTCGGCACCGTCCTCGGTGACGAACACCTCACCGTGCTGGAACGGGTTCATCGTCCCAGGGTCAACGTTGAGGTAGGGGTCGAGCTTCTGCATGGTTACCCGCAGTCCGCGGGAGGTCAGCAGCTCGCCCAGGCTGGAGGCGGTGAGCCCCTTACCCAATGAGGAGGCCACGCCCCCAGTAACGAACACGTGCTTGATCGTGCGTGCTTGCGGCACCAAGAAGGCTCCCCGTGGTCAAAGCCGTCGCCGGGCTAGGTATTTGCGCTGGCAGGACGGCTGCATCCGTCGCTCCCACGGGATTCCAGCCTAACGCACCACCAATCAGGGGCGCACCACGGCCCGACCGGTCGCGATGGATGCCCTTCGCACCGTTGAACGATCAGCCCGCTCCGTCGGGGACCGCTGCTCCGGAACTCCCTCTGCACAGCCCCCGGGATACGCCGATGTCGACCGAGCGTTTCGCCCCGGCGCGTGATCAGCAACGTGTCCTGGGCGATGTCGGACCGCCCAGTTCGATCTCGCGCCGGACCTCCCGGACGAACTCCACCGAAGCGTCTGGATCCAACGCACACGAGCGGAGGTCCGCCAACTCCGCACGGAAGGAATCCACCTCCACCGAGTCCTCAACGTGCGCACAGGTGCCTTCGCCGGGGACGAACACGACCGCTGGATGCGGGTCGTACCAAAACTCCAGGAGCGAGAACGGGCAATCCGCAGGCAACGCACCCGCCGAGAACGGGATCACCCGCAGCGCGATATCGCCTCCGGCCGCCGATGCGGTCAACCACTCGAACTGGTCGAGCATGACTTGCCGACTACCGACCGCCCTGCGCAAAGCCGACTCCGAGATCAGCACATCGATATTCGGCTTACCGCGCCGGAGTACGTTCCGTTGCCGTTGCACGAGCACCTCGATGGCGCGTTCCAGCCGATCCGCTTCGCCGTCTCCACCTCCGTGAGCCCGCAGCACCGCCTCGGCGTACGGCACGGTCCGCAGCAGCTCCGGCACGCTCTCAGCGGCGAAAGCGGTGAGAGCGTCCGCATCGGCTTCCAGACCGACGTAGGTCCGCTGTTCCGGCCCCAGCACGTCTCCGTAGGCCTCCCACCACCCCTTCGTGCGTGCCGTGCGGGCGAGCTCCACCAATCGATCGCGTTGCCCGGAGGAGGCGTGGCACACCTCGGCGAGCGCGATCACCGCATCGATGCCGACGCCCTGCTTCGCACCTTCGATCTTGCTGACTTTCCCCTGTTGCCATCCGAGGCGGTTCGCGATGTCGACGTGCGTCAGGCCGGCCGCCCGGCGGAGGTGCTTCAGTTCCGCGGCGAGGACCCGTCGACGAACGGTCGGACTCGCGGCGGCGCTGCCCCTGCCGCCCAGGGCCTCAGCGGAACTCTCGGCGAGCGAAGACGCCGTCCCACCATCCCCAGGACCGTCGCGTCCTCCGGGTGACCGGTCCGATGATTCGTCCGGTCGCGTGCCCGGGTGGTCCTGTGCCTGCTGGTCCCGTGCCTGCTGATCCTCTGGCCTGGACTGTGGCACCTGCGGTGAACCCGATGTCATAGGGCCAGCTTGCGACGCACCAACGGCATCGTTAAGGAATATCACCTGGTCGAATTATGGCAAATCGAATAATTCGACGCCATCATGGAGTCACGGCTCGCCGAACCCGATCGGCGAGCCTGACCCCGAATCAGAATCCCGAATCAGAACCCGAAACAGACCCGAGCCAGGCCCTCCGAGCCAACCCCTCCGAGCCCGACCGCCGAACCCGAACCGACCCACAAACCCGACCCGGCGCATCTCCCCTCCCCGATGCACGCTGGGTCACATGGCCGGGCGGCACCTCCCCGACGGTGTCGCCCGGCACGACCAACGGCCCAATTCCGAACCACCGACTCCGGGGCCCCTCGGCGCGCAGCAGCGGAACCGAATGGTTCAGTCTCGCGCCCCCGGAACCACGCCCTGCGCGTTTTCGGCGAGTCCGTAGTGGCCGGACCGGCGCTCCCATTCCGCGGCCAAGGCGAGCACGACCGCGACCCGCCCGAAGGCAGCGTCCGTGTTGTCAACTGTAGACAAACCTGCTTCGGAAGCCGGATCGGTCCTTGCCACACCGACGGCCCCGTTGCCGGCTGCCGAGCCCGTCCGACCGGCCAGGACGGCGCCCGAACCGGAGTTGTCCAACTCAGCGGCCAACCGCGCCAGGGTCGACGCTGTGGTCCCCGCGTCGTTGCCTTCCACCCGGCCACCCGTGAGTACGACCGCGAGTTCAGCAGGCTCGCCATCCGAGGTGAAGCGCACAAACCCACCATCCGTCATGCCTGCCACGACGGAGACTCTTTCCCGCTCCGACACCTGCGGCTCTCCGGTCTGCGGGTCGAGCAGCGTCAACGGCCCGAGCAAGCCGCCCAGCAACGTCCCCGGATTGGCGGTGTCGGGCAATTGCACACCCGCGGGCAGCAGCCCGACGATCATCCTGCGCAACTGATCGGCTTCACCGGGATCGGTGATGCGATCGGTCATCCGCACCTCGCCCGCAACGGTGGCTCCCGCCTGTTCCAATTTCTGCCGCATCGCCTTGCGCTCGTGCTCGGATACCGCCGACGAGCTGACCAGCGAAATCCGGCGGTTGTCGAGTTTGCCGCGAACGGCCATCGAACCGACGGCGCGCCCGAAGCGGTCAGCTCCGGCGAGTTCTGCCCGCAAGTCCTCGTTCTCCTGGCGGAATTCGGTCGCCTGCTGCTTCAGCGCTGTACGTTCATCGCTGACGACGGACAACAGCCGTTCGCTGAGCGACGTGGACCCCAGCACGACTCCGACCGCGAGGGCGAGGAAGAACGTGGTGACCGAGACGAGGTGGTAGCGAAACGGAATCACAAGAACCCCTTGAAGTATGAGAGAAGGCGGTCACCCGAATCTGCGATCACGTCGAGGTATGCGAAACCGAAGCCCGACGTCGCGAAGGCGACGAACACCACGAGCAGCACCGCGAACAGCAGCCAGAAGACCACACCTGCCGAAACTCGGTTGCGTTGTAGGTTGGTGACCGCACCGCCGTCCACCAACTTGCCGCCCAGCTTCAAGCGGGTGAGGAAAGTGGACGGGTTCGAGCCCATCCGCCCACGGTCCAGAAACTCGTGCAACGTGGCCTGAAAGCCGACCGTCACGACCAGACTCGCCCCGTGCGCGTCCGCGAGCAGCAGCGCCAGGTCTTCGGAATTGCCCGAGGCGGGGAAGGTCACCGCGCCGATACCGAGGTCCTGGATGCGTTCCAAGCCGGGAGCGTGACCATCGGTATGTGCGGGGACCACGACTTCGGCACCGCACTTCAACGTCGCGGTCTCGATCCCCTCCGGATCGCCCACGACGACATCCGGCCGGTAACCCGCCGCGCGCAGCGCGTTGGCGCCGCTGTCCACGCCGATCAGCACCGGCCGGAAATCCCGGATGTAGCGCTTGAGGCGTTTGAGGTCATCGGCATGGCCATACCCGGGCACGAGAACCAGCACGTGCCGCCCCTCAAGCGTCACGGTGAGTTCAGGTACACCGATCCCGTCGAGGATGAGCATGCGCTCCCGCCGGAGGAACTCGATCGTGTTGGCGGAGAACGCCTCCAGCTGGGTGGACATCCCGGCCTTCGCTTCGATCAGATGATCGGCGACCGAGTCCGCGTTCTGTTCCTCGCCGCGTGCCACCTCACGTTCACCGAGGTAGACGCAGCCCTCGTGCATGCGCAGCTTGGCCCCATCCTTGACCTCGTGCAGCACGTCGGAACCGACTCCGTCGATGAGCGCGATGCCCGCGGCGAGGAGGACGTCCGGCCCCAGGTTCGGAAACCGTCCCGAAATCGACGGCGCGACGTTGACGACGCCGACCACCTCGGCCGCGACCAGCGCCTCCGCAGTGCGGCGGTCCAGGTCGACCTGGTCGATGACGGCGATGTCGCCGGAACTGACCCGGCGAAGCAGATCACCCGAACGCCGCTCCACCCTGGCGATGCCGGTGACGCCGGGGAGACTTTCCTCCTTGCGGGCAAGCAGACCGCTGAGTTTCATGCGCCGATGGTGACAAACAGATCACCCTTCGCCACTCCGCCACGCCGAACGCGTTCGGCCATTTGCAGCACCGGCGGCCTGCGCGCACGGCCGGAGGTCGAATCCACCGGCCGGTCTTCGCCTACTGCCCTCCCGGCTCCCGGTCGTCGACACCGCCCGTGTCCCGTTTCGCGCCCGCCGTTCTGGCCCCGGCGTTTCGAGCGCCGCCCTTCGTCGCACCACCCTTCGAGGCACGCCCAGCGGCAGAAACATCCGCCTTGTACTTCTCGGCTGTGGCGAGCAGTTCCTCGGCGTGTGCTCGTCCGGTCTCGGTGGATTCCAGCCCGGCCAACATGCGCGCAAGTTCGGCCACCCGACGTTCGTCGGCGACGGTGCGGACGTCGCTACGAGTCAGGCCACCTCCTGCGGACCCCTTGTCGACGACCAGGTGCCGATCCGCATACGCGGCGACCTGCGGCAGGTGCGTCACCACGACCACCTGATGAGTCCGAGCGAGCTTGGCGAGGCGACGACCGATCTCGACCGCCGCACGCCCACCGACACCTGCGTCCACCTCGTCGAACACCAGCGTCGGCACCGTGTCAGCACCGGCGAGTACGACCTCGAGGCCCAACATCACGCGGGAGAGTTCGCCGCCGGAAGCTCCCTTGTGGATCGGCAACGCCGGCGCGCCGGAGTGTGCGACGAGCCGGAGCTCGACCTCGTCGATCCCCTCGGGACCCGCGTGCACCGTACGTTCGTCGACGACGAGCGCGGACGTATCGCTCGGGTCGGTTGTCTTGACCTGCACGCCCACTTCGAGGCGAGCCTGCGACATCGCCAACCCCGCGAGCTCCTCGGTCACCGCGGTCGAAAGCCTGCCTGCCGCCTCCTGCCGCGCCTGGGACAACGTGTGCGCGAGCGTCGCCACTCTGCCCGCCAGCTCGTCCCGCTTCTCGGCCAGCGCCGCCAACGCCTCCTCAGAGGTGTCCATCCCCTCGAGGCGAGTCCTGGCGTCGGCAGCCCACGCCAGGACTCCGTCGATGTCGGCGGCATACTTCTTCGTCAACTGCTTGAGCTCGGCCTGCCTTGCCAACACCTGCTCGAGCCGCCCCGGATCAGCGTCGAGGTGATCCAGGTACGCACCGAGCTCGGCGCCCACATCGGCGAGGACTGCGGCGGCCTCGGCCACCCGCGGTTCGAGATCTCGCAGGGCGGGGTCTTCGGCCGATCCGAGGCGTCGCCGCGCGTCACCGAGCAATCCGAGCGCGCCCGGAGAATCCGGATCACCGTCCGCGGCCCCGCTCATGGCGAATTGCGCGCCGGTAGCGATCTCGCGCAGCTGATCGACATCGGCGAGTCTTCGCGCCTCGTCCACCAGTGCCTTGTCCTCGCCTGGCTCCGGAGCCACCGCGTCGATCTCGGACAGCCCGTACCGGAGGAGGTCAGCCTCGCGTGCGAGCTCTCGCGAACGCTCGGTGCGCTCGGTCAACTCCCGCACCACGTCGGTCCACTCCTGGCGTACCTGCTGATAGTCGACGAGCACGTCGGCAACGGGGGCGCCTGCGAAGCGGTCCAGCACACTCCGCTGCTCACCGGTGCGCAACAACCGGAGTTGATCGTTCTGCCCGTGTACGGCCAGGAGCTGGTCGGCCAGGTCGGAGAGCACGGAGTTCGGCACCGAACGCCCGCTCAGGTGCGCCCGGGAGCGTCCATCGGCGTTCACACTCCGCAGGGCGATCAGACTGCCGTCCTCGTCGGGCTCGGCCCCGGCATCCGCCGCCACGGCCACCGCGGAAGACTCCCTCTTGGTTTCGAATCGACCTTCCACCAGCGCTCGTGGGGTGTCCGCTCGAACCCTCGACGCGTCCGCACGCCCGCCACCCAGCAGGTGGAGCCCCGTGACCACCATGGTCTTGCCTGCGCCGGTCTCGCCGGTAACCACGGTCAAGCCCGGGTGCAAATCGAGCGTGGCGTCATCGATGACTCCCAGGCCCTGGATGCGCATCTCCGCCAACACATCAAGCACCCTAGTCGCACAGTCCCCGCCATGGGGGAGCACCACGGTGAACCCCACATCCGACGATGCCGGGGCGCTGCTCCACGACGACGGGGTCCACTATCCAGACGCCGGCGAAAACCGACCTCAGAACGGTGCGATCACCTGTTCGAATCAACCACGGCGACCCGCACAGAGGTTCGAAAACGTTCCAGTAGCGGTGTCGCTGTCAGTCCCGCACCGGACCACGCCATCCCTGCACCGGCAGTTCGAACTTGCCGACCAGGCGGTCGGTGAACGCGGTGTCGTACAACCGAACCAATCGCAACGGACGGCGTCCGGCAACCACCTCGACACGAGCCCCTCGGGGCAGGTCGAAGTGCCGCTGCCCATCACAGCAGAGCACCGCGTCGTGGCCGTACTGGTCGATCTCGAGAGCGACCAGCGAATCCCGGGAGACCACCAGAGGCTTGGCGAACAGGGCGTGCGCATTGCTCGGTACCACCAGTAGCGCTTGTACCTCCGGCCACACCACCGGCCCGCCCGCCGAGAATGCGTACGCGGTCGAACCGGTGGGCGTGGAACAAAGCACACCGTCACACCCGAAGGCCGATACCGGATGACCGTCCACCTCGACGATCACGTCCAGGATCCGCTCCCGGCTACTCTTCTCCACGCTGGCCTCGTTCAACGCCCAGGTCGTCGCGAGCGTTTCGCCATCGAGGCTGGCCACGACATCGATGGTCATGCGCTCCTCGACGTGGTAACGGCCGTCCACGACCGCGTTCACCGCATCGTCCAGTGCATCCGAGTCGGCACCGGCCAGAAAACCGACCCGCCCGAGGTTCACTCCGAACACCGGAACACCGGTCGGACGTGCCAGCTCCGCCGCCCGCAACAGCGTGCCGTCGCCACCCAGCACGAGCACGAGTTCGGCGCCCTGGGCGGCAAGAGGACCGTTCTCCACGGTCCGGGTGTAGCAGCTCGAACCGAGTTCAGGCGCCTCCTCTTCCAGCACCCGCACCCGTAGCCCCGCACCCAGCAGCTTCTCGGCGACCTTCTCCGCGGTACGCAGGTTGTACTGCCTCCCGCTGTGGACCACCACGAGCACTTCTCGCGTCAAGTGCCACTCTCCTGCTGCGTACCACTCGAGGTTTTCACACCCGACTTGTCAGCACCGTGCTTGTGCGAGTTCTGCGGCCCGTCGTGAACGGCTTGCCGCACGAGCGCTTCCGCTTCGTCGAGTTCCGTGTGCTCCCCCGCCTTCAGCCAGGCGAAGTACTCGACGTTTCCCGAGGGCCCCGGCAGCGGACTGGGCGCCACGCCTCGCAAACCCAATCCGCTGTCGAGCCCGAACTTCACGACCTCCAGCACCGCCTCCGCGCGCAGATCGGCATCGCGAACCACTCCGCCCGAGCCGAGTCGCTGCTTGCCGACCTCGAACTGTGGTTTGACCATGGGGACGAAGTCCGCGTCCGGTTTCGCGCACGCGGCCAGTGCCGGAAGCACGAGCTTGAGCGAGATGAACGACAGATCGGCGACGACGAGATCCACCGGGGCCCCGACCTGGTCCGGAGTCAACGACCGCACGTTGGTGCGATCACAAATGGTCACGCGCTCATCGGTCTGCAGCTTCCACACGAGCTGGCCGTAGCCGACGTCGACCGCCACGACCTCCTCGGCGCCCCGGCGCAACAGCACATCGGTGAACCCGCCGGTCGAGGCTCCCGCGTCCAAGCAACGTCGCCCGTCGACCACGAGCCCTTCCGGTTCGAAAACCTCCAGCGCTCCGAGCAACTTGTGCGCCCCGCGCGAAGCCCATCCGGGATCGTCGACATCCTCGGCCACGATGATCGGCGCATCGATCCCGACCGCGGTGGCGGATTTGCGAGCAACCATTCCCCGTACGGTCACCCGCCCCGCATCGACAAGCTCCGACGCCTGCTCCCGCGACCTGGCGAGTCCGCGTCGGACCAGTTCGGCGTCCAAGCGCGCCCTGCGTGGCACTGGTCAGCCCCCATAGCCGTTCGAAGTGGAACTCAGGTTCTCCGCCGTGGTCAACGCCTCCGTCAAAGCGGTGTGCAGCGTTTCGAACCGCTCGACGTGCTCCGAGACCGGGAGCTGACGTATATCCTCGAGGCCACTCAGCGCGGTACTGATGGCCTGTTCGGCCGACCGCGTTTCGTCCTCGTGGTTCGGCTTGGCGAGCACCGTGGGATTCGGCACGGCACCGTTGCTCTGTTGCCCCGGAGAGGTCATCTCCTCCTGCTCCCTCGATCCCGTCGTCGAAGGATGACGACATGCTCCACGCTATCGGACGCCCAGCGCGGACGCGCAGATGCCGAACGGCGTGGACTCGGTCAGTTCAGATCGAGCTGCCTCAACGCTCGCTTCGAGACGTCGTCTCGGGCGATCAGGTCGGGAAGACCCGAGCCACCAACCGCCCACCACGCCGCACACAACGCACGCAAGGCACCCAATGCTTCTCCCCGGTGGGCGTCTCTTGCCTCGAGGACCAACCGATCCGCACCGACCTCCACGAACCACGACGTCTGTCCCTCGATCGCCGACTCGGTCGCCGGACGGTGCAACGCCGTCAAGTCGGCCGCGACGTATCCGGGTCGGAGTTCGACCGGTGCGGACAGCAAGTCAGCGGGCCCGTTCACACCTGTGAGCACCATCAGGGACGGCATGCCCGCATTGATCGCGCCCGCGATGTCCGTATCGAGCCGGTCCCCCACCATCAGGGGCCTCCTGGCCGCGGCGGAGGTGACCGCCGCGGCCAGGAGGGGGCGCTGGGGTTTGCCCGCGATCGAGGGCTCGCACCCCGTAGCCGCGCGCAACGCGGCCACCATCGCACCGTTTCCCGGGAGCTCCCCACGCTCGGTCGGGAGCGTCACGTCGCCATTGCACGCGACCCACAAGGCGCCCTCCCGGATGGCCAGGCACGCCTCAGCCAGATTGGCCCACCCGGTATCCGTTGAATGTCCCTGGACAACGGCGTCGGGCCGGGCCGAGTTCTCCCGAACCGGAGTGAGCCCCACCTCCGCGAGTTCCGCTTCCAGCGCGGACGAACCCACCACGAGCACGTTGGCCCGCGGGGGCAGTTCGGCCGCGAGCACCGCCGCAGCGGCCTGCGCACTGGTGCTGACCTCCACGGCGTCGGCCGGAAGCCCCAAAACCGTCAGGTGGTCCGCGACGTTCTGCGCCAGTTTCGAAGCGTTGTTGGTGACGTACCGGACACGCACGTCCCGTGCATGGACATCGTCGATCGATTCCTTGGCGCCGGCAACGAGCTCGCCTCCGCGATACACCGTGCCATCCAGATCCAGCAGGACGACATCGTGATCGTCCAGTAAGGGCGTACTCACCGTTCCTCGGACCCTCCGTCCGAAGGATCCGTCGCCTCTACTGGCACCTCTGCCTGCACCTCCGGCTCTGCTTCCTCCGGCTCTGCTTCCTCCGGCAGCGACTCCTCGACTTCGTCGACGAGTTCCTGGGCGACTTCGGGACCACCGAGTCGGACGACGAGTTCGTCGAGACGCTCGGGCGCATCGGTATCGCCCTCGTCGTCAGCATGCGCAGCATGGACGAACCACGTGAACGCCTCCTGCACCCGGTCGGCCGCGAGCAGGTTGTCGGCGTACGCGTAGAAGAGTCGAGCGCTCCAGGGTTGTTGTTGCTTCGGGTCGAGCTCCGGGATCTGCAGCCCGACGACCGATGCCTCGATCTCGCCGCAGTCGCGACGCGCGCCCGCCGCGACGATGCGGAGTTCGACCGCCTCTTGCCCTTCCAACTCGGCGGCCTCGGGACTTCGGCCGATCTCGATCGCCCTCTCGGGACGCCCGAGCGCGCGCTCGCAATCCGCCATGATCGCCAGATGGCCCGCACCACCGGCCATTCGGCGTGCGGCTCGAAGCTCGGACAGCGCTTCACTCCACTCACCAACCGCGTAAGCGGTGAGCCCGTTGGCCTCCCGAACCGAGGCGATCCGCGAAGCTCGTTGCCGCGCGTATCGAGCATGCACGAGTGCTTGTTCCGGGTCGGTGTCCATCAACTTGCCCGCTGCCACGAGGTGCTTGGCTACCTTGTCCGCCAACCCCTTGGGGAGCGAACGCATCTCGCGCCGCACCTCGCCGTCCAATTCGGAAGGCTCGATCTCCTCCGGCAACTCGGGCGCGGGATTCTCGACCTGCGGTTCGGCGCTGTCGGAGCGCTTGTCCTGAGACCGCTCGTTGCTCCGATTCTGGAACCGGTCATCCCGTCGACCACCGGACCTGCCGCCATCTCGCCCGGGGCGCGCGTCCTTGTCCGGCTTCCGGTTCTCAAAGCGCGGCTTATCCCGACGCTCCTCCGGCTTCCGGTTCTCAAAACG
>NZ_BAAGYS010000020.1:0-7292 GCF_054779195.1 Parasphingorhabdus pacifica | reverse complement strand
TACTGGGAACGCAGGATGAAGCCCGGCCCGCCCTGGTGGGTTTTCAGCTCGTCGAGAGCGGTTTCAGCACCCCGATCGCAATCCGATCCGGCAACCGCTCATCCGACTTGATCTGTCCTGGCCTGGGCACCCCGCCACCCTACAACCCAAGATCAACCTAAATCAGCGGTATTGCGCCTAGCGATCGTGTCCTGGATCGAGACCAAATACCACCGCCGACGGCGACAACGCCGCCTCGGCAAACTCACCCCAGTCGAGTTTGAGACCATCTACACCGCCGCCTCAGCGGCCTGAAAACACTCAACCCCGAGTGTCACCGAAGTCTGGGCAGTCCCGGCCGGTGTAACCAACGTCCAGCCCTCGTACATCTAGTGGTCCTGGGAGCCAAGCTCCTGATCGGCACCGTTATAGGGGCCACCCTGAGTCCCGATGTCTTCCGGCAGCTCATGCACTTCTTCGGGCCGGGGGTACTGGCTGTGACCACCGTCCTCGCGGTGGGAGTCTTCTTCGGTTGGGGCTTCGCCGCGTGGGGTCTTATGGAACCGGGGGAGTCCATGTTCGGGCTGTTGCCCGGTGGCGTCGGCGAGATGGTGGCAACTGCGGCGTCTCTGGGCCTCGACGGTGCCGCGGTCACAGGCGCCCATATGGTTCGGCTGTTCACCGTCGTGCTCAGTCTCCCCCTGATCCTCCGGGCCGCCGAGGCCATCCACCGCAGATGGATCGCCGGCGGGGGCAACGGTCAGGCGGGGTGAGGCCCAGTCCTCGGGTCGAGGGACGGACGTGTCCCCGACGGGCCAGAAGTCGTGAAGTCCTGCCGGACCAGTTCCATCAGCACCGAGCGGAAGGCCACCTCGGCCGGGGAATAGACCCTTTCCTCCCGCTGGGCGAGCAATACATTGCGCACCGGGGCCTCGTCCCCCAGGGCCAGCACCCGGATGTCCGGGTGCTGGATGGCGATGGCGCTGCGCGGAGCCATGGCCACTCCGATCCCCACACTCACCATCGCCTGAGCCTCCTGGTAGTTGTTGGCGTAGAGGGCGATCGACGGCCGGAAACCCGCTTTCTCCGCTGCCCGCTCCAGGACTTCCACCACGGGGTGGCGGTTGGCGCGCACGATCCACGACTCGTCGCGCAGCTGTGCGAGGTTGATCTGGTCCTGGTCAGCCAAGGGGTGGCGCTTCGAGACCAGGATCACGAAGTCCTCCCGAAACAGCTCCTGCAGGCGCAGTCCTTCGATGTTGACCGGCTGCCACGGGTACTCCCACAGGAAGCACAGGTGGGAGCGTCCCCGTTCGAGATCTTCCAGGAGTTCGTCGAAGCGCGCGCTGGAGACTGAGAGGTCGATGGCCGGGTAGCGCGACTTGAACGTCTCCAGCACCCGCGGCAGGAATGAGGCGGCCATCGTGGGGAAGGCCCCCACGATCAGCGACCCCCTGTTCCCTTCGGCCAGATCGCGAAGGTCGCCTGCTGCGGCATCCAGCTGCCGCAGCACCTTGCGCGCGTGACTGACGAGGATATGCCCCGCATCGGTGGGGATGATCCCGCGAGGACGGCGCCGGACCAGGGGGTGTCCGGCCTCTCGCTCGAGCTTCTTGAGCTGTTGGGACACCGCGGAGGGGGTGTAGCCGAGCTCGTCGGCAGCCGCGGTGATGGAGCCAGTCTCTGCAACACGCACGAGAACTTCGAGTCGTTGTGGGTTCAGCATGGCACTCCACTTAAGTGGACATTCACAGAGCTTCCTCTTTTGTAAATCTGCTTTATTTGGCTGCTCGCAGGCTATGTGCAGGGTCCGTGCGGGCGCAAGGAGCGTGGACTTCACCACTGATGAGTGAAGCATTGCTTAAATATCTATCAAACACTGAACATTGTTTTAATTCGTGGGCCCTGTGAGGCTGTGCGGCGATACCGGACGTTGTGGAAAGGCGCCTGATGCAGATCTCGGCAAGCTGGGTCCGAGGAGGGACCAGCAAATGTTGGGTGTTCGAGAAGGAGCACATCGAAAGAACCGGATTGACGGCCGATGAGCTGCTCCCGCGCGTCTATGGCAGTCCGGACCTACGGCAGATCGACGGAGTCGGCGGAGCCACGTCGACCACGAGCAAGGCGGTGATCCTTGAACCGTCCGTCGATGACGATCTCGATGTCGTCTACACGTTCGCCCAGGTCGGCATCGAGGAGTTCACAGTGGACTGGGGTAGCAACTGCGGAAACTGCTCCGCTACCGCCGGTCTGTACGCGATCGAGCGCGGATGGGTGCAGCCCGCCGAGGACGTGACCTACGTCCGGACGTTCAACACCAACAGCGGTCAGAAGGTGGTCCAGCGGCTCCCCACACCGGGGGGAGCCCTGCCGGCTGAGCCGAGCGCCGTCATCCCGGGCACGGTCTATCCCGGCCACGAGGTGGGTCTGGGCTTCGTCGAGCCGGGCGGCAAGACCACCGGCAATCTTCTGCCGACCGGGTCCAGCATTGATGTGCTCACTGTCGATGGCGTCGACTACCCCGTCTCGATCGTCGACGCGGGTGCTCCGTCGGTCATCCTCTCGCCGGAGATCGCCGGTCTTGCCGGACTTCCGCACGCTGAGTGGGCTGGGGCGGCGATCACCGAGAAGCTCTCCGTGCTGGACAAGATCCGCCGTGCCGGGGCTGTCGCCATGGGGCTGACTCCCACACCGGGAGCGGCCGAGCGCGCTGTCCCCAAGCTCGGAATCGCGGGCCCTGCTGGGGACGAGGATGCCGATATCGAGGTCCTGATGCTCTCGATGGGCAAGCCCCACCCGGCCATGCCCATCACCGGCAGCGTGGCGATGACAATGGCGGCCTTCACCGACGGGACGTTCCCTCACCAGGCCGCGAAGGTGGGGCGTACGACCGGAAAACTGCGCTTTCGCACGCCGGCCGGGATCATCGTCACCTTCGCCGACGACTTCGGCGGCGAGCTCATCGTCGGCGCCGACCGCACCGCGCGCACCCTGGCCGACGCCACTCTGTACATTCCCGACCCCCCGCTGGAGCACGCCGCGTAGGTGCGGCGTACTTCGCTGATATGGACGAGGAGATGCAATGGTGCATCCGATCTCACGACGGAACTTCCTCATCGGTGGCGCACTCAGCGTCGCGGCGGGCCTGGCCGGATGCGCCCCGCCGCAGGCTGCATTCAACCCTTCGGGGCCTGGCATCGTCGATGTCATCATCCCGTACGCCGCCGGAGGCGGCACCGACACGTGGGGCCGCTTCGTCACCCCGTACTTCGCCGAGCTGCAGAACGAGGTCTCCCGGTACCAGATCGAGAACATCGCCGGCGGAGAATCCGTAACGGGAACCAACGCTTATGTGGCTGCCGGCGTGAACAATGGCCGGCATATCCTCGTCAGCTCCGGGACCACCTACCTGCAGAGCATGCTGGGGCAGGAGAACGTCGAATTCGACTTCCGGGAGATGGTGCCGCTGGTTTTGCACGGCACAGGAGGAATCCTCTACTCCAATGCCGCCAGTGGCATCCACTCCCTGGAAGACCTCCTCGAAGCAGGCAGCAACGCCAAGATCGGTGGAATCTCTGCCTCCGGGCTGGACCTCGTCCCTTTGTTGGCGCTCGACGTCCTGGGAGCCAGTGTCACAGGAGTCTTCGGCTTCGAGGGACGTGGTCCTTCGCGGCTGGCGCTGGAGCGGGGCGAGACCGACATCGACTTCCAGACCACCTCCACCTGGCTCGGGCCGCTCTCCTCGATGGCCGAAGCCGAGGAGATCTACCCGCTTTTCTCAGTAGGCGTTCTCGAAGACGGCGAAGTCGTCCGCGACCCCAACATGCCGGATGTACCGACGCTCGAAGAGATCTACCGGGACATCCACGGGGAGGATCCCCACGGCCTGGCCTACGAGGCATACCAGTCATTCGTCACCCCGGCGTTCTTCTACCAGAAGGGGTTCTGGTCCAACGCGGGCACGAGTGACGAGCTCGTCGACGCGTATGCGGAGCTGGTCGAGAAGCTGAACCAGGACAAGAAGTTCCTGAAGGAGGCCGCGGGGGCGCTGGGTGGCTACGACCTGCAGCCGGGCCGTGGCAACGCCGACGTCTTCCGCGAGGCCCTGAACATCAGGCCCCAGGCCCTCAGCTACGCCAGAGGTTTTCTCACCAATGAGTACGGAGCGGTCTTGGGCTGAGACCCGGTCCAGCACACCGATCATGCGGCTCCGTGGCCGCTTCCATCCGTACCGGCTGTAGCGCCGCAACCCGTAGCACTTTAAGGACAACAGATGTTAGAAGCAGCCACTTCGGCATTGGCCAGCTTCGCTGATCCGGCGATGCTGCTGTATCTGATCATCGGAGTCGTCGTCGGACTGGTCATCGGTGTCATCCCCGGACTGGGCGGCACAGGAGCAGTAGCAGTCCTGATGCCCTTCGTGTTCGTGCTCGAGCCGAACCAGGCGATCGCCATGATCATCGGTGCCGTCGCGGTGGTGCACACGTCCGACGTCATCACATCAGTGGTACTGGGGATCCCCGGTTCCGCCTCGGCGGCAGTGTTCCTGATGGACGGCCATACGATGGCCAAGGAAGGCAAAGGCGGCCGCGCGCTCTCGGCCAGCTTCCTCTCGTCCGCCCTCGGCGGCATCATCGGCATCATCGGACTCACCCTGGTCGTGCCTGTGGCGCGGCCGGTGGTCACGGCCTTCGGATCTCCCGAGATCTTCATGCTGATCGTGCTCGGCATCTTCCTCACCGCCATGCTGTCCAAGGGCAACGTCGTCAAGGGGCTGGTGGTCGCCGCCTTCGGAGTCATCCTGGGAATCGTGGGCATGTCCCCGGTCTCGGCCGAATACCGCTACACCTTCGGTTCGGAATACCTTTCCGAGGGCATCGGGCTCGTCGCGGCTGCACTGGGCATCTTCGGCGTGGCCGAGATCATTCATCTGGTCGCCCAGCGCAGCTCGGTCGCTGACAAGAACGTCAGCCTCGGCAAGGGCTGGACTAGGGGAGCCCGAGATGTCGTCAAGTACAAGGGAGATGTCCTCCGCGGGGCGGGCCTCGGTGTCGGCGTCGGTATCCTCCCCGGCGTCGGAGCCACAGCCGGGGCATGGCTGGCCTACGGACAGGCCCAGGCAATCGGAAGCCGCCGGAAAGGCAGCCGCTTCGGCCAGGGCGACCCTCGCGGAGTGATCGCCCCCTCGGCGGCGAGCAACGGTATCGAGTCAGGTGCGCTGATCCCGACCCTGCTGTTCGGCGTTCCCGGTGCTGCACCCTTCGCGCTGCTGCTCGGCGTGCTGCTGATCTTCGGCATCCAGCCAGGGCCCGACCTGATCGAGCAGGACCTCGACCTCGTCTACTTCATTGTCTGGTCCTTCGCCATCGCGTCGGTCCTCGGCGCGATCTTCGCCTTCTTCATGGCCCGGCCGCTCGCCCGCCTCAGCTTCGTCAGCTTCCCGATCCTGGCCGCAGCCCTGATCCCACTGCTGTTCATGAGCGGCTTCCAGGAGCCGCTGAGCCTAGGCGTCTTCTACACCATGCTGGCCCTGGGCATCTTCGGCTGGCTCTGCAAGGTCTCCGATATTCCCCGGGCGCCCTTCCTGATCGCCTACGTGCTCGCGGTCCCTGTGGAGCGGTACTACTACATCACTGTCTCGGCTTTCGAGCCCGGGGAATGGATGACCCGGCCGTTCATCATCGTCGTCGCACTGTTGCTCGTTATCACCATCGGTGTGGTCACCTACAGGAACATCAAGCGCAAGAAGCTGCCCTCGGAAGCGGCCGAGGAGTCCTCCGCTGCCACCAACGAGGACGGAATCCACGTCCCGCCCTTTGTGGGAGTGGCCATGACCGTCGGCTCGATGCTGTTCTTCATCGGCGCCTTCATCCTTGCGACCGACTTCTCTCCGAACGGCCAACTTTTCCCGTACATGGCCAGCATCCTGGGCCTCGGGCTCGGAGTCGTGGCGCTGGTCAAAGACATCCAGCAGGTGCGCAGGGAGGGCGGCGTCGGACGGATCGAAGGAGCTTTCGGGGCGCAGCTGAGATTCGTCGGAGTCTCGATCCTGTGGCTGTTGGCCTTCGTATGGCTGATCTTCCTGGTCGGCATGTACGTCGGCACGGCCGTCTTCGCCCTGGTCTTCCTCCTCGTCGTGGCCCGGATGAAGCCTCATTTCGCGGTGATCTATGTGGCCGCGATCGTCGGGGCGCTCTACGCCCTGGAACAGTTCGCCGAGTTGGTGGCCCCGGTCGGCTGGCTCATCTAGGGGCAATACCGCTGATTTAGGTTGATCTTGGGTTGTAGGGTGGCGGGGTGCCCAGGCCAGGACAGATCAAGTCGGATGAGCGGTTGCCGGATCGGATTGCGATCGGGGTGCTGACGAAGACGTTCCCTGCGGAGCTGGTCGATGATGTGCTGGCCGGGACTGGGCGCGGTGAGCAGCGGAAGCGGCTGCTACCCGCGCGGGTGGTGGTGTATTTCGTGCTGGCGATGTGCCTGTTCAGCCGGGAAGGGTATGAGGAGGTCACGCGGCTGCTGACCGAGGGGCTGGCGTGGGCGCGGCGCTGGCACGGGCAGTGGCGGGTGCCGACCACGGCGGCGCTGTCGCGGGCCCGGGCCCGGCTGGGCCCGGAACCGCTGAAGGCGTTGTTCGCCCGTGTCGCCGCCCCGGTGGCCACTGAGACCACAGTCGGGGCGTGGTGTCACGGCTGGCGGCTGGTCGCCGTGGATGGCACGACCTTTGACGTGCCCGACACGCAGTCCAATGCGGACCATTTCGGGCGGCCAGGAAACTCCCGCGGCGAGGGAAAAAGTGCCTATCCGCAAGCCCGGTTGGCGGTACTGGCCGAGTGTGGCACGCATGCGATCTTCGCTGCGGCGACCGGGCCGCTGGCTGTCCACGAGAGGACGCTGGCCCGCCGATTGTTTCCCTCGCTGACGCCGGGGATGCTGCTGCTGGCCGACCGGGGTTTTTTGAGCTTCGATCTGTGGCGAGCCGCCGCGTCCACCGGAGCCGACCTGCTCTGGCGCGTCCGAGCCAACGTGGTACTGCCGGTGAGGCGTCAGTTCGATGACGGCTCGTACCTGTCGGAGATCGCGGCTTCCCGCGACTACTACCGGCGTGCTGATCCGATCACCGTACGGGTCATGGAATACACCCTCGGCGGCGACGAGACCGTCTACCGGCTGGTGACCACCATCCTCGATCCCGAGGCGGCCCCGGCCGGCGAACTGGCGGCGCTGTACACACAGCGATGGGAGATCGAAACCGCTCTCGACGAGCTGAAAACCCACCAGGGCGGGCCGGGCTTCATCCTGCGTTCCCAGTA
>NZ_BAAGYS010000019.1:0-692 GCF_054779195.1 Parasphingorhabdus pacifica | reverse complement strand
AACTCTGCTTACCAGGCGCATTTCGCCCAGGGGATCACCATAATAAAATGCTGAGGCCTGGCCTTTGCGTAGTGCACGCATCACCTCAATACCTTTGATGGTGGCGTAAGCCGTCTTCATGGATTTAAATCCCAGCGTGGCGCCGATTATCCGTTTCAGTTTGCCATGATCGCATTCAATCACGTTGTTCCGGTACTTAATCTGTCGGTGTTCAACGTCAGACGGGCACCGGCCTTCGCGTTTGAGCAGAGCAAGCGCGCGACCATAGGCGGGCGCTTTATCCGTGTTGATGAATCGCGGGATCTGCCACTTCTTCACGTTGTTGAGGATTTTACCCAGAAACCGGTATGCAGCTTTGCTGTTACGACGGGAGGAGAGATAAAAATCGACAGTGCGGCCCCGGCTGTCGACGGCCCGGTACAGATACGCCCAGCGGCCATTGACCTTCACGTAGGTTTCATCCATGTGCCACGGGCAAAGATCGGAAGGGTTACGCCAGTACCAGCGCAGCCGTTTTTCCATTTCAGGCGCATAACGCTGAACCCAGCGGTAAATCGTGGAGTGATCGACATTCACTCCGCGTTCAGCCAGCATCTCCTGCAGCTCACGGTAACTGATGCCGTATTTGCAGTACCAGCGTACGGCCCACAGAATGATGTCACGCTGAAAATGCCGGCCTTTGAATGGGTTCA
>NZ_BAAGYS010000018.1:0-1134 GCF_054779195.1 Parasphingorhabdus pacifica | reverse complement strand
GCCAACATCCTGGCTGTCTGTGCCTTCCCACATCGTTTCCCACTTAACCATGACTTTGGGACCTTAGCTGGCGGTCTGGGTTGTTTCCCTCTTCACGACGGACGTTAGCACCCGCCGTGTGTCTCCCGTGATAACATTCTTCGGTATTCGTAGTTTGCATCGGGTTGGTAAGTCGGGATGACCCCCTAGCCGAAACAGTGCTCTACCCCCGAAGATGAGTTCACGAGGCGCTACCTAAATAGATTTCGGGGAGAACCAGCTATCACGAAGTTTGATTGGCCTTTCACCCCCAGCCACAAGTCATCCGCTAATTTTTCAACATTAGTCGGTTCGGTCCTCCAGTTAGTGTTACCCAACCTTCAACCTGCCCATGGCTAGATCACCGGGTTTCGGGTCTATACCCTGCAACTTAACGCCCAGTTAAGACTCGGTTTCCCTGCGGCTCCCCTATACGGTTAACCTTGCTACAGAATATAAGTCGCTGACCCATTATACAAAAGGTACGCAGTCACACCCGAAGGTGCTCCCACTGCTTGTACGTACACGGTTTCAGGTTCTTTTTCACTCCCCTCGCCGGGGTTCTTTTCGCCTTTCCCTCACGGTACTGGTTCACTATCGGTCAGTCAGGAGTATTTAGCCTTGGAGGATGGTCCCCCCATATTCAGACAGGATACCACGTGTCCCGCCCTACTCTTCGAGTTCACAACCTGTGCATTTTGGTGTACGGGACTATCACCCTGTACCGTCGGACTTTCCAGACCGTTCCACTAACACACAAGCTGATTCAGACTCTGGGCTGCTCCCCGTTCGCTCGCCGCTACTGGGGGAATCTCGGTTGATTTCTTTTCCTCGGGGTACTTAGATGTTTCAGTTCCCCCGGTTCGCCTCGTTAACCTATGTATTCAGTTAACGATAGTGCAACGAATTGCACTGGGTTTCCCCATTCGGACATCGCCGGTTATAACGGTTCATATCACCTTACCGACGCTTTTCGCAGATTAGCACGTCCTTCATCGCCTCTGACTGCCAGGGCATCCACCGTGTACGCTTAGTCGCTTAACCTCACAACCCGAAGATGTTTCACTTCTGATTGCGAAAATTTGAGAGACTCGAACACACATTAACTGTGTGTCG
>NZ_BAAGYS010000017.1:0-26723 GCF_054779195.1 Parasphingorhabdus pacifica | reverse complement strand
AGCTGACCACCCTCCTCGTAGCCGACGTAGCCCGGAGGCGCACCGAACAGCCGCGACGCGGTGTACTGGTCGTGGAACTCACCCATGTCGATCTGCACGAGCGCGTCGTCATCCCCGAAGAGGAACTCCGCCAACGCCTTCGACAGCTCCGTCTTCCCCACACCGGACGGACCGGCGAAGATGAACGAACCCGACGGGCGTTGCGGGTCCTTCAACCCGGCGCGCGTACGACGGATCGCCTGGGACACGGCCTTGACCGCGTCCTCCTGGCCGATGATCCGCTTGTGCAGCTCGTCCTCCATGCGGAGCAGACGCGAGGTCTCCTCCTCGGTGAGCTTGACGACCGGGATCCCCGTCCAGTTCGCCAACACCTCGGCGATCAGTTCGTCGTCGACCTCGTCGACCACATCCAGGTCTTCCTCACCCTTTGAGCCGATCGCGCGCTGGATGCGCAACCGCGCGCCCGCCTCGTCGATGAGGTCGATCGCCTTGTCCGGCAGGTGCCGGTCGTTGATGTAGCGGTCGGCCAACGTCGACGCGGACGTCAGCGCGGAGTCGGTGAACGACACGCGGTGGTGCGCCTCGTACTGGTCGCGCAAGCCCTTCAGGATCTGGATCGTGTTCTCCAGCGAAGGTTCGTCGACCTGGATCGGCTGGAAGCGACGCTCCAGCGCGGCATCCTTCTCGATGTGCTTGCGGTACTCCTCCATCGTGGTGGCACCGATGGTCTGCAACTCACCGCGGGCCAGCAACGGCTTGAACAGGTTCGCCGCATCGATGGCGCCCTCGGTGGCGCCGGCGCCGACCAGCGTGTGGATCTCGTCGATGAACAGGAGAATGTCACCGCGCGACTTGATCTCCTTGAACACCTTCTTGAGGCGCTCCTCGAAGTCACCGCGATAACGCGCACCGGCGACCATGGAGCTCAGGTCGAGCGTGTAGAGCTGCTTGTCCCGGAGCGGCTCCGGAACCTCGCCCCGGACGATCCGCTGGGCGAGCCCCTCGACCACCGCGGTCTTGCCCACACCGGCCTCGCCGATGAGGACCGGGTTGTTCTTGGTCCGCCGGGACAGCACCTGCATGATCCGCTCGGTTTCCTGGTCCCGGCCGACGACCGGGTCGAGCTCGGATTCGCGGGCCTGCCGGGTCAGGTTCTGCCCGAACTGGTCCAGTGTCAGGGCGGTGGACGCGGTGCCCTCGGACTTCGATCCGGCACCGGTCGTTTGCTCATCGGACGGCGACGAACCGGTCAGGAGCTCGACGACCTCACGACGGGCTCGGTTGACGTCCGCGCCGCGCTTGATCAGCACCTGCGCGGCCACGCCCTCGTCCTCGCGGATCAGCCCGAGCAGGAGGTGCTCGGTGCCGATGTAGTTGTGGCCGAGCTGCAGCGCCTCGCGCAGCGACAGCTCCAGCACCTTCTTGGCTCGTGGCGTGAATGGGATGTGCTCGCCAGGTGCTTCCTGGCGGCCCCGGCCGACGATCTCCTCGACGTCCTGGCGCACGCCATCCGTGGAAATGGCCATCGACTCCAGCGCTCTGGCGGCGACACCCTCGCCCTCCTGGATCAATCCGAGGAGGACGTGCTCGGTGCCGATGTAGTCGTGGTTGAGCATCCTGGCTTCTTCCTGGGCCAGGACGACCACCCGCCTCGCGCGGTCGGTGAACCTCTCGAACATGTGTTTACCCCCTGGCAGTTCCGCGACCGCCCGTTGCTTATATCGGGTCAACCAGCTGGTTAAACATGCGCGAAGGCCATGGCATTCCACCAGGGTGAGCTGTTTCGCTCACCGCGAACGCGGCCGTAGCGCCGGTGGGGCCCTCGCGTCACACTTGAGGCCATGGTCCTGCAGTTGCCCGCTCAAGGCATCGCTGCGGTGCAGCAGCGCTTCGGCGCACTGCTGTTCGAACGGCTCGCCGGGTCGGCGGGTCCTGCGAACCGGACACGAATCCATGACGCCCCGGGGCCGCGCTGGTTCGGTCCCGACCGTCCCATCCGCACAGTCCACGGCGACGCGGCGATGTTCGTCGGCGGACTCCGGGCACTGTTGTTGCAATCGTTGCACCCGCGGGTCATGGCAGCCGTCGCGGGCCACTCCGGATACCGCGCGGACCCGTGGGGCCGCCTGCAGCGCACCAGCACGTTCCTGGCGGTGACGACCTACGGCTGCGCCGATGACGCTGAACGGGCAGTCGCCCACGTACGCAGTGTGCACGGTCGGATCCACGGTGTCACGCCCGATGGTTTGCCGTACCGAGCGAGCGATCCGCACCTGTTGCGGTGGGTGCACGTCGCCGAGGTGGACAGCTTCCTGCGGTGTCACCAGCGCTACGGAATCCGGCCGCTGAGTACCGCCGACTGCGATGGGTACGTCGCGGACACCGCGCGGGTGGCTGCCGCCCTCGGTGTTCCCCACCCGCCACGGACCCGAACCGAGCTGGCGACTCAACTGGCCGACTACCGCAGCGAGCTGCGTGGCACTCCGGAGGCTCGTGAGACGGCACGTTTCCTGCTGCTCCAGCCGCCGCTGCCGATACTCGCCCGCGGTCCCTACGCCGTGTTGGCGGCCACCGCGGTGGGGATGCTTCCCCCTTGGACCCGCTGGCCGCTGCGGCTGCCGTACCTGCCGCTGACGGAGGCGACCGCGGTTCGCGTGGCCGGCAACAGCTTGGTGGGAACGATTCGCTGGGCGATGGCATCGCCGTCCGCGCCCTCGGGGGCGGACGGAGCGCCGTGACCTCGGGATCGCTCCGGATCCGGCCGGTTTCGCGAGGTGCAGGCCGTCGGTGGGCGCCCATCAGCGCTTCTGGCGGCGGCTACCGCCGTGCCAGTCCTCCTGTTCGCCCACCTCGTCCTCGCTCACGCCGAGCGCTCGTAGTTGGGGGAGTTCGCGCAGGCTGCGCTTCATCTCGGAGAAGCCCGGGAACCGTGCCAACCCGACGACGTGGTCCCACAGCTCCAGGGATTGCTCATCGTCGGGCAGGCGACTGATCACCGGGCCGAAGAAGGTGATGCCCTCGGGCGGTTCGAAGTGCAGGATCGGCGTGCCGACGTCCTTGCCGGTGAGCGCCAGCGCCTCGTCGGTTTCCGAACGGATCACCTCGTCCCAGACGTCGTCCTCCAGCGCCCCGGTGAGCGCGCTCGGCAGACCGGCGTCGGCGAGGATCGGCTCGACGAACTCGGGCTTCCCTCTGCGCTCCTGGTTGTCGGGGGCCGGTTCCCGGTCGAAGATGTGCGCCCCCAGGGCGGCGTACAGGTCGGCGACCGCCTCCCGGCCGTGTTCTTCACGTGTTCGGGCCGCCACCCGCAACAGTCGGAGCCCCGCGGTGTGACCGGCCTCGTATTCGGGAGGGAACTGCGCGTCGTAGTCGACCGCGGCGTTGACCAGCCGCAACGAGATGAAGCGCCAGTCGACCGAGTAATCGCGCCGCGCCTGCACCTTTCGGACCCATTTGCTGGTCATCCAGCAGAACGGGCACACGGGGTCGAAGTAGAAGTGGATGTCCGCATCTGCCATCCGGCAACACTATTCCAACCGTCGCCCAGATCGCCGGTCGCCGGTGGGCGACCGGTGGGCGACCGGTGGGCGCGGCAGCCGCCCGGATACGCGTGGGCGTCCGAGGGGCCGTGTGCCGTGCCCCCCAGACGCCCGGTCGTCGTGCGTCGGATCAGCCGGTGACCAGCTGCAGGCCGTAGGCGTTCAGTGCCTCGTTGACGGGTTGGAAGTAGGTGGTGCCACCGTAGGTGCAATTACCGGAACCACCCGAGGTCATGCCTTGGGCCTGGTTCCCGCTGATGAACGAACCACCCGAATCACCGGGTTCGGCGCACACATCGGTCCTGGTGAGCCCGTACACCGTTCCCTGCGAGTAGCGCACCGTCTGGTTGAAGGCCTGAACGCTGCCGCAATGCCAACCGGTGGTCGATCCCGACCGGCAGACCGAGGAACCAACCGGTGCCACATCGGACCCCGCCACGATTCGGGCGTAGCCGTCGTACATGTTCACCCACGGCTGCGGTGTCCAGCTGGAGTTCGTCGAGGCCCAGGCGTAGTCGTCACCGGGGAACGATGATCCCTGGAACGAGCCCATCTGCGCCCGGTTGTGACCGGAGACGGACGTGCCGGGGTCGCCGCAATGCCCCGCGGTGACCATGCCGTCGCCACCGGCGGCGGTGCGCACCGGGAACCCGACCGAGCACCGGCCACCGCTGCCCATGTAGTACGCGTCTCCTCCGACCAGGTTGTAGAGAGTGCGGGGCTTCTCGTCGACCTTCTCGACTCGAACCGAATCATCGAGCGCGCGGGCGTCTTCGAGGAAGCGGTCGGTCGCGCGGTCGCGCGTCGACTCGTCGACGGAGACCACCACGCTGTTCGACTCGACGTCGACGTACCACCCCGTGACGTTGTCCGGTGCCGATGCGTCCATGGTGTCCAGTTCGGACTTGACCGCGTCGAGTTCCTGTTGGCTGTTCCGGACGTGTTCGGCCACCGCGCCTTCCGCGCGGACCTCGTCGATGAGCGACCGGTCGGTCACGCCGACGACGAGCGTGCCGCGTTCGGCGTCGAAGTGGGCTCCGCCGAACGCGGAGCCGAGCGAATCGCGCAGTGTGTCGGAGGTTTGCCGGACCGAAGACTCCTGTGCCAGCCGCATCCGCGCCTGCTCGGAGGTCAAGCCGAGATCTCGTTCCATCGCGGCGATCAAGTCCCGCGTGGGCTGCGGTGATTCAGCCGAGCCGGCGCCGGGGTCGGCGGCGCTCGGGACGGCGAGTGCGGTCATTGCTCCGACCGCGAGAAGGGCCGCACTGGTCAGCGGAATCATTCGTCTTCGACTCATGCTGTCTCCACGGTTGATGTGCCGGGTGAACGTGCTCGTCACCACCGGAGAACCAGGAGGAGTGGGAATTCCGTGTCGTACTCCCGAATCGATCGGCGGGACGCGCAAAAACGACAATAGGAAAATTTGAGACAAATCCGGCACCACCGTTCGGCGGTAGGCGTTCCCAGACATTCACAACAGGCCATCTGACCGCGCTTCATCGCGCAGGCGGCGGTTTTCGCCGGACGGGGGCTGGTTTTCGGGAGTCCTCAACGCGCTAGGGGCGAACGAAAACGAAGCGGAGCCGGTGATTCCGGCAGTGCTCTGGCTGCCCTCGCCAGCGTCCTGCGACACGCTCCCGGCAAACGTGATCACGCACTCCACAGCATGCGCGGATGGCGTTAGTCTCCGTGCATGCCGCAAATTGACTTCCCGTCCCGTGTCGGAGTGTGGTGGACCAGCGACACCTGGCCCATCCGCGATGTGCAGGTCGCCGCTCGAGAACTGCAGGACCTCGGCTACGGCTCGCTGTTCTACGGCGAGGCGATCGGAAAGGAGTCGCTCACCCAGGCGGCCGCGCTGCTCGGTGCCACCGACCGCCTCGTCGTCGGTACGGGTATCGCCAACATCCATGCCCGTGACGCCATGGCCGCCGAGTCCGGTGGGCGGACGCTCACCTCGCTCCACCCGGGAAGGTTCGTGCTCGGCCTCGGGGTGAGCCACGGCCCCCTGGTCGAACGTCGGGCCGGGAGCTACGCGAAACCTCTCGCGACGATGCGTGATTACCTCCGCCGCATGTCCGAAGTTCCGGAACAGATCGAGCCGGGTGCCGGTCGCCCCACGCGGCTGCTCGCCGCGCTCGGCCCGAAGATGATCGAGCTTTCCGGAACCGCGGCCGACGGTGCTCATCCGTACCTCGTCCTGCCCGAACAGACCCGGGTCACGCGAGAGGTGCTCGGGCCGGACAAGTGGGTTGTCAGCGAGCAGGCCGTCGCGTTGACCAACGACGACGAGACCGCGATGAAGCGCGCCCACGCCCACCTGGAGGTGTATTCCGGGTTGCCGAACTACCGGAACTCGTGGTTGCGGCAGGGATTCGAGGAATCCGATTTCGTGCGTGGTGGGTCCGATCGTTTGGCCAGGGCCCTCGTCGCCCGCGGTGACGTCGAGTCGGTGGCGGCCGGGGTTCGGGCGCACCTCGAGGCGGGGGCCGACCACGTGGTCGTGCAGGTGCTCGGTGACCAGCTCTTCGACGATCCCCTGCCGGCTCTGCGAGAACTGGCACCCGCGCTCGGGCTCAGCTGAGGACGTATGCTTGCCCGCGCCCACCGCCGACACCCGCTCACCCCGCTGGGGCGGGCAGCGGGTGGGCCCCGGCGCGAAATCGTCCGTTCGAGGCGACCGGGGAGTTGACGCACCCGGCGGCGAAGGGACGACGAACAGGTGAGTGCGCGTTTCGAAGAGCTCGGTTGGCGCGAGACATCGATCGGTGAGGTGAGCCTGCGCCGCAGGCTCGACCCACTGCTCAAGATCGACGTGTTCGAGGTGAAGCTCGACGACGAATACCTCATGTCCAGCCTGTTCACGGTGGCCGAGGTCGAGCTCGCCCACTTGGGGCTGGCCGCGTTGGCCGGCCCCGAACTCGATGTCGTGGTGGGCGGGCTCGGTCTCGGCTACACCGCCAAGGCCGCACTGGAGGACCGGCGAGTGCGCTCACTGGTCGTGGTGGAAGCACTCGGTGCGGTCATCGAATGGCATCAACGCGACCTGCTGCCCGTCGCCGGGGAGCTGACCAGCGACCCGCGAAGCCACCTGGTGCACGGCGACTTCTTCGCGATGGTCGAGGGGGCGGGATTCGTCGCCGGTGAGGAGGAACAGCGCTACCACGCGATCCTGCTCGATATCGATCATTCGCCGAAGCACGTCCTCGACGCGAGTCATGCTGGGCTCTACGAAGTCGAGGGGTTGCGTCGGCTCGCCGACCGCCTCCACCCGGACGGCGTGTTCGCGCTGTGGTCGAACGACCCGCCGGACGAGGACTTCAGCGCTTCGCTCGCGGAGGTCTTCACGAGCGCGGAGGCGCACGTCGTCACGTTCGCCAACCCCTACGGAGGTGACGAGGCGGCGAACACCGTCTACGTCGCCAAGAAGGGCACGAACCCGCAGTCGTAGCGCACCGTCCTACCTGGTACAGAGCTGTTTTCCGAGCCGGTCCGCAGCTCGCGAACGAACCGGTCCGCAAGCCGGGGCGAGCCCGTCAGCCAAGATGGACCAGCGACCACGCCGTGCGGACCGGCGCTCGGCGGGATCAGGGTGCGCGGCCGATCGGTTCCGGCCGGCCGGTTGCCCGTCACCTGGCTGTCGACCAGCCACCGAGGTGGTGGCTGCGCTGCGAGAACTGGAGGATCTGGGGTGGTTCGAGGAGAGCGGGCCCGCGAAGGTGCCGCTGGGGAAGGCGAAGTGTCCGCGGGTCGGGGCGCCGACAGCGTGGCGCGGGCGGAAGGCACCGAGCCACCGGAACCCACGTCGCCACTGCGCTTCCGGGGACGAGCTACTCCGACCGACCGGGCGCTGGTGATGGCCATCGTGAACCGGACACCCGACTCGTTCTACGACAAGGGTGCCACCTTCGCCGAGGACGCGGCGATGGAGGCGGTCCAGCGGGCGGTTGACGAGGGCGCGGACATCGTGGACATCGGCGGGGTCAAGGCGGGCCCCGGTGCGGACGTTCCGGTCGACGAGGAGACCCGCCGAATCGTGCCGTTCGTCGCCGCCGTGCGGGCGCGGTTCCCGGACCTGGTGATCAGCGTGGACACCTGGCGGCACGAGGTGGGGCGCCTGGCGTGCGAGGAAGGAGCCGACCTGCTCAACGACACGTGGGCGGGTGCGGACCCCATGCTGGCGGAGGCCGCTGCGGAGTTCGGCGCCGGTTACGTGTGTTCCCACACCGGTGGCGCGGTGCCGAGGACCAGGCCGTTCCGGGTGCACTACCCGGACGTCGTGCGCTCGGTCGTCGAGGAGACGACCCAACTGGCGGAACGAGTCGTTTCGCTGGGGGTGCCTCGGGAGAGCGTGCTGATCGACCCGACTCACGACTTCGGCAAGAACACCTGGCAGAGCCTCGCGCTGATGCGGCACACCGATGCGTTGGTGGACACGGGGTGGCCGGTCCTCATGGCGTTGTCGAACAAGGACTTCGTGGGTGAGACGCTGGGCGTCGCGCTGGAGGAGCGGGTGGTCGGCACCCTGGCCGCGACTGCGGTAGCCGCGCAGGCGGGGGCCGCGGTGTTCCGCGCGCACCAGGTCCGCGAGACCCGTCAGGTCGTCGACATGGTGGCAGCCATCAGGGGGAGCCGGAACCCGGCGGGATGCGTTCGCGGACTCGCGTGAACCGGTTTCTGTTCGAGCTGAGGAGGAGTGGGCGGTGCTGCCCGAGTCGGAGCGCTGGTTCGCCGAGCGCACGTGGCACGATCCGCGCTGGTCGATCGGCGAACTCGTGGAAGCGAAACGGGGACGGACCATCAGCGTGGTGCTGCCCGCGCTGAACGAGCAGGACACGGTCGGGCCGATTGTGCGCGCGATCAAGCCGCTGACCGAGGACGCCGACGGCGCACCACTGGTGGACGAACTGGTCGTCGTGGACTCCGGATCGACCGATCGGACGGTGGAGGAGGCGACGGTGGCTGGCGCGCGGACCGTGGTGGGCAGCGAGGTCGTACCGGATCTGCCTCCCCGACCGGGCAAGGGTGAAGTGCTCTGGCGCTCGTTGGCGGCGACATCGGGCGATCTGCTGGTGTTCGTCGACTCCGACCTGGTCGACTTCGACCCCGCTTTCGTCCCCGCTCTGCTCGGACCACTGCTCACCGACGATGCCCCGGCGCTGGTGAAGGGCTTCTACCGGCGCCCGCTGCGGGTGGCCGCCGGGTCGGATCAGCTCACGGACGCCGGTGGTGGCCGGGTGACCGAGCTGCTCGCGCGACCGGTGTTGTCAGCGCTGCAGCCGGAGCTGTCCGCGGTCATTCAGCCGTTGGGCGGGGAGTACGCGGCCCGCCGCGATTTCCTGGAGGCCGTTCCGTTCGCCGCCGGGTACGGCGTCGAGATCGGTCTGCTGCTGGATGCCCACCGGCGGGACGGTCTGGATGGGATCGCCCAGGTGAACCTGGGCGTGCGCAAACACCGCAATCGGGAGTTGCCGGAACTCGGTGTGATGGCCCGGCAGATCCTCGCGGCTGCGCTGGCGCGGTGTGATTCGGACAGTGCGGTGACGCGTGCCGATCAGGAATCCCTCGGTGCGTTGTCGTTCACCCAGTTCGCCCAGGCCGGCAGCGAGTGGATGCCACGGGAGAACGATGTGCTCGTGGGCGAGCGGCCACCGCTGCGGGATCTGCGGTAACGAGAACGGACGGCTCGGGCTCCGGGGGTTCCGGAGTGTCAGGATCCGTCCGAACCCGGATCGATGATCGAGCGAACGGGGGAGATCCGGTCGCAGGGGAAGCCGCCGCGTCGTGCGTGCTCACGGATCAGCTCCGGATCCGAAGCCGTGTACACGCAGTACAGCTTGTCGTCGCTGACGTACGACTGCTCCCAGCTGACCTCATCCCCGATTTCGGCGAGTACCTCGTTCGACTTGGCCGCGAGAGCTCGGATCTCCTGCTCGCCGAGGGAGCCCGCGTTGGGCAGGTTTCGCTCGATGACGTAGCGGTCCACGTGGGGGCCTCCAGGATGCGGCAGTCGCGGCAGCGGTTTCGACTACAGAGTAGGAGCAGGCACGGCCGATCACTACTCCCTTGGCGGGCTGGTTCTACCTGCCCGGTCGGACGGGGCCCGGAGGCGGTGACGGGCCAGTCACCAGGGCACCGCGTGGAGCGCAGGATCCCGCGTTGGCTTCCCGGCCCGGCACCGCACCGGGAAGCCAACGCGGATCCGTTCATGCCATCCCTGCCAGCGGACTCTCGTCGCAGGCCCGGTCCGGTCGACGGACCATCGGCAATCCCAACATCACCTGCTGCTTCTGGGCACTCGGGCGAGAATGGTCCTGCGCGGGTCGTGGCGAGTCCTGGGGGTTGACCTCGGCGAGAGCCGCGGCGCCGTGCCCCTTGACGCATTCCGGGTCCGGGCCGTCCATCGGCAGTCCGGTGAAGAACTTCGCGGCCATGCACCCGCCCTGGCACGCGTCGTAGGCCGAGCAGGACATGCACGCTCCGCCGGTTTGTGGTCGGCGGAGGTCGTTGAACAGTTCCGAGTCGTGCCAGACGGTGCCGAATCCCCCGGGGCGCACGTTTCCGGCGAGGAAGGCGTCGTGGATCGCGAACGGACAGGCGTAGACGTCACCGACGGGGTCGATCAGGCAGACCACGCGACCGGCACCGCACAGGTTCAAGCCGGGCAACTGCTCCGAGCCGAGCGCGTTCAGGTGGAAGAAGGAATCTCCGGTGAGGACGTCGTCACCGTGGTCGACGAGCCAACGATACATCTGTACCTGCTGCTCGGCGGTGGGGTGGAGCTCGTCCCAGACATCGGCCCCCCGGCCCGACGGGCGCAGCCGCGTGATGCGCAGCTGCGCGTCGAAATCGTCGGCGATGCGCTTGAGATCGTCCAGCTGATCGACGTTCTGCCGCGTCATGACCACGGAAATCTTGAAGCCGCGGAACCCGGCGGCGTGCAGGTTGCTCATCGCGCGTATCGCCGTGTCGTAGGAACCGGAGCCTCGCACGGGGTCGTTCACCTCTGCCGTCGCCCCGTCCAACGAGATCTGCACGTCGACGTAGTCGGTAGAGGCGAGTTTCCGGGCGCGTTCGGGCGTGATCCGGTAACCGTTGGTGGAGAACTTGATCCCGACGTTGTGCGCGATCGCGTAGTCGACGAGCTCCCAGAAATCCTGCCGCACCGTCGGTTCGCCACCCCCGACGTTGATGTAGAAGACCTGCATCCGCTCCAGCTCGTCGATGATCTCCTTGATCTCGGCGGTGCTGAGTTCGTCGGGATCGCGTCGCCCGGAGGAGGACAGGCAGTGGGCGCACGAGAGGTTGCACGCGTACGTCCACTCCCACGTCAGGCAGATCGGCGAATCCAGCCCGTACTTGAATTGCTCGACGAGCGGGGGTACTTCGGATTGGGCTTGCTGGACTGCGGAGGCAGTGCTCATGGGACGGCTCCCGGAACAGTCGGACGTGGACGAGGTGCGAGGTCGGTCAGGAGCGCACGATCATGTCGGCGCGAGCCAGCGAAGCCAGCGCGCTCAGATACCCTTCGCGCTGGCGCTCCGGTACACCGTGCGCGACGAGGGCATCACGTACGGAGGTGTTCTCGCTGAGCGCACGCACGATCGTGACGAGCGTCGGTGTCTTGAGGAACGACAGCCTGCGGGTACCGAAGTGGTAGGCCAGTGCGCCGAAGGACTCCGGACGCAGCGCCACGTTCGGGTTGAGCTCGTAGCGAGCGTCGGGATCGAATTCGGTTGCGCTCCGGGCGGTTTCCGCCCGTTCGTTCCGGGCATCGGCCTCGGAGGGGCGCAGTTCAGTAGACACCGCACATCCCGTCGATCGAAACTTCCTCGACGAGCATTTCGGTGACGGTGTTGTCGACATCGTCCTCGTTGGCCGGGCCCGTCGGGTTCTGGTCGTACTGGACTTCGGCGTCCGTGCTGTTCGACATCGGGAAAACCCCTCCACGCGGTGTGAACGAATGATTCCGCGGCTTTCCGCCGCTGATGAGCCGACGCTAGCCCGCGTAGCGCCCGGTGCTCGCCGTGCGCACGGGCTATCCCGACCTGCCCGATCGAACGGGAGCGGACCCGATGAGTTCGACCTGTCTCGGGTGGTCGAGTCGAGTCCTGCCGAATCGACTTCCGGGGTGCGGATCGGGTCGCCATTCAGGATTCCGTGAACGGGGCTGTGTCGGTGCGAGTCGGCAAGGCTCGACGAGGCGGCGACCGAGCACACGTGGGTGAGAAGGAACTTCACCGCGTCCCACACGGCGACCTGTCCCGTCGGTCAGGGTGGGGCCAGATCGAGCGGGCCGTTCCGGGTGTCCACATCGGTGGTTTGCCGGTTCCGGGGTGTCGGACGCCGGTCCGGTTGCCTAACGTCCCCAGCATCCCGTCCGTGCTGTGGCTCGGGTCACAGGGTGCCGTTGCTGGTGATGTTTTCGGGCGGGGCATGGCAATCGAGTGTTTGGCGTTCCCGTAGCACGGGAGTCGTCATGCCGACCTGGTGAGGCGACCGAAGGCGGTCGTTGGAGAGGACACGAGCATGAAGGTCGAGGAACTGCTCAAACCGTTTCCGCTGAAGGAGTTCCACCCGTTTCCGCGCGCGTTGATGGGTCCCGGAGCCCACGAGATGATCGGGCCGGAAGCGCTCAAGCTCGGTTTTCGCAAGCCCCTCGTGATGACCTCGGGACTGCGCGGTACGGACATCGTGCACAACCTGGTGGAGTCGCTGAAGTACCACGGCCTCGATCCGGTCCTCTACGATGAGGTCGAGTCGAATCCGAAGGACTACAACGTGATGGATTCGGTGGCGCTGTACCAGCAGAACACCTGCGACAGCTTCATCTCCATCGGCGGTGGTTCCTCGCACGACGCGTGCAAGGGCGCGCGGGTTTCGGTTGCCCACGACGGGCGCAACATCAATGAGTTCGAAGGATTCAACAAGTCCGAGAACCCGAACAACCCGCCGCACATCGCGGTGTCGACGACCGCTGGGACCGGGTCGGAAACGTCGTGGGCCTACGTCATCACCGACACCACGACAGACCCCGACAACCCGCACAAGTACGTCGCTTTCGACGATGCGTCGGTGACCAGTCTGGCCGTTGACGACCCAGTGCTCTACTACGATTGCCCGGTCGACTACACCGCCCAGTGCGGGTTCGACGTGCTGGCCCACGCCTCCGAGCCCTACGTGTCGAGGATCAACTTCGAGCCATCGCTCGGAAACGCGCTGCACGCGGTGAAGCTGACTGCGGAGAACCTGCGTGCGGCGACCTGGAACGGTCAGGACCTCCCCGGCCGCGAAGGCATGATGTACGCGCAGTACATCGCCGCTCAGGCCTTCAACTCCGGCGGGCTCGGCGTCGTGCACTCGATCTCGCACGCGGTCAGCGCGTTCTACGACACCCACCACGGCTTGAACAACGCGATCGCCCTGCCGCGCGTGTGGGCGTTCAACATGCCCGTCGCCTACAAGCGCTTCGCGGACATGGCGCGTGCCATGGGCGTGGACACCCACGGTATGACCGATGTGCAGGCCGCGGACGCGGCTTTGGCCGCGGCGATCCGACTCCTACGCGACGTCGGGATCACCGAACGCTTCGTCGACATCCGCAAGGACACGTACTCCAAGAACCGGCTCGGTGAGGGCCCGACCGCGTACTACCAGCAGCGCAAGGAGATCAAGGGCGACGCGGGTGACGTCGACGCGATCACCAACCACGTGCTGGGCGACGCCTGTACGCCGGGCAACCCGAAGGAATGCACCTTCGAGACCGTTCGGCCGGTTGTCGAACACTGCATGACCGGAGACCTGGACGACCTGCTGAGCTGAACCCGGAGCAACGGGTGGGCCGGTGCACCACGCCGGCCCACCCGTTCCGAAGAGCGGAGGAAACCCGTGCCCGACACGACCAGTTCTGAAGAGCTCGTGGGGGAACAGGAAATCGATGACAAGCGGAATCCGTTCGGATCGGTCCAGGACGTGATCGAACGGTTCGCCGACGACGGTTACCTGACCGACTCGCGGCTGGCCACGACGATCTTCCTGACGAGTCGACTCGAAAAGCCGTTGCTGTTGGAGGGCCCGGCGGGGGTGGGCAAGACCGAACTCGCCAAGTCCCTGGCCGCCGTGACGGGGCGTCGGTTGCTGCGCCTGCAGTGCTACGAGGGGCAGGACGAGACGAAGGCGCTCTACGAGTGGGATTACGGCAAGCAGCTGCTCTACACCCAGATGCTGCGGGACAAGATCGGTGAGATCGTCGCCGACGCCCCGGACCTGCACTCGGCCGTGGAGAAGATCGGAACGCAGGAGAGCGTGTTCTTCTCGGACCGCTTCTTGGCGCCTCGCCCGCTGCTTGACGCGGTCCGCGGCGAGGAGCCCGCGGTCCTGCTGGTGGACGAGGTGGACCGCGCCGACGAGGCGCTCGAAGCCGTGCTGCTCGAATGCCTCGGGGAGTACCAGGTTTCCGTTCCCGAAGTCGGAACCTACCGCGCAGCGACGCCACCGTTGGTCGTGCTCACCTCGAACAACACGCGGGACCTCTCCGCGGCCCTCAAACGCCGTTGTCTGCACCTGTTCCTCGACTACCCGGACGTCGATCGGGAATTGGAGATCATCAGGTCGAAGGACACGGGTCTCCCCGAAGCGGCCGCCAAGCAGCTGGTGGAGGTAGTGCGTGAGATTCGGGAGATTCCGCTTCGCAAGGCGCCGAGCATCTCCGAAACCATCGACTGGGCGCGGACGCTGGCAGTGCTAGGGGTCGAGGAGTTGGACGGAGCCTTGCTGGGGGACACCGCCAACGTCGTTCTGAAGTACGAGCGTGACCTCGACAAGGCACGTGAACTACTTCCACACCTTCGCGATCCGAATCGGAACATCCCCGAACAACCCCAGGACGCCGGTCACGGCCACGGTCACGGCCACGGCCACAGCCACGCCGGTCACGGAGAGCACGTCGAGGACCACGTCGACGACGAGGGCAAGGAGGTCCGAAACGCGAAGGACCGGCCCGGCAGGCACGACGACGGCTACTACGGCTCGCGCACGAGCGGCCCACTGCAACGTGCGGGCGGTGTGAGCGCCGACCAGGGCAGCCGCTCGTGGGTCCCGAACGCGCGCAAGCGACCCGTCTAGCCCACGGGAGAAGGTGTCGACTATGGAAACCAGCTTGCACCGCTTCGTCCGGCTGCTCCGACTGCACGGGGTGCGCGTATCGGTGGCCGAGGCGACGGACGCCATGAACTGCGCGAAACAGCCGGGTGTGCTCGCCGACCGCGCCGTGCTTCGAGACGCGTTGAGGATCGCGCTCATCAAGGACCGCCGCCACGTCGAGGTGTTCGACGAGGTGTTCGACCTGTTCTTCACCCTGCGCCCCGTCCTCGACCAAAACGACGGGGGAAGTGGACACGACCACACTCACGACGACTTGGAGGACACTGGCGAGCTGGAGTCGTTCACCGCATCCGAAGAACCGTCCGAAACCCCGCAGGAAGGCCACAACCACGACAAGCCCAAGGACATCAGGGAACTCTTCGACAAGGACGACCTCGCCCAGCAGTACAACCTGCACCAGGAGGCCAACAAGGTCGACCTCGCCTCGATCACCGACGAGATCGTCTTCTCCAAGGAGCAAACCGGTACGGGGCAACGGAGCGGAGCCGACGTCCAGCTCGAGACTTCGCGCCTCCACAACGCGGGAGCTCCCGGCCAGCTCTCGGCGCAGACGGGTCATCAGGTGGACACCGATCTGACCATCGCGGAGGAACGACTGCTGCTCGACTGGCTCGGCGGCGATGAGGACGAGGACCTCGACGACGAGCAGGTGGCACGGTTGCGCGGGAAGTTGGCCGGCGTGCTGGAGAACCTTCCCGACATGCTCAAGCAACACCTGCGGAAGCTGTCGGAACTGCGGCCGCCCACCGCGGATTCGGTTCCGGTGGCCGGACTCACCGACCGGATCAGCGAGCATGAACGGCATGCCATGGAGGACTCGCTGCGCAGACTTGCCCACAGCTTCCACGGTGCGCGGACGAGCAAGCACGTCAACACACCTCGCGGCCGAGTCCATCCTGGACGGACGATGCGGCGGAACATGCGCTACGACGGTGTTCCGTTCCGGCCGGTGACGACCATGCGAGCCGAGGACAAACCCCGGCTGGTCGTGCTCACCGACGTCTCGCTGTCGGTGCGGAGCACGGCGCGGTTCATGCTGCACCTGGTGCACGGTCTGCAGTCGTTGTTCAGCCAGGTCCGCAGCTTCGCCTTCGTCGCGGGAGCGGTCGAGATCACCGATCTCTTCGAGGAGCACCCGCTGGAACGCGCCCTGGGACTGGTCTTCGATGGCCTACCGGCCGGGGGAGTCCTCGATGTCGATGCCAACTCCGACTACGGTACGGTCCTGGCTGATTTCCTCGCCGATCACGGATCTTGCCTGAATCGCAGGACCACCCTGCTCGTGCTCGGCGATGGTCGGGGGAACGGCAACGAGCCCAACGTCGACGGGTTCGCCGAGATGACCCGGCGAGTGCGAGAAACGATCTGGCTGACTCCCGAACCGCGTTACTCGTGGGGCTTGGGCCGCTGCGACATGCCGCTGTACGCGGAGTACTGCGACCGGGTCGAAGTGGTTCGCGACCAAACGGGCCTGGCGCGCACGTCGGATTCGATGGCTGCCGAGGTGACAGGTCGATGACCGGAGCGACCCAACTGTCCGGAAGTGCGCGGATCGATCCCTTCGCTCTCGCGGAACCGGGTGAGTACGAGGACGACGTGGTCGTCGTGACTCGGGAGGCGCGCGGGGAATCAGGGGCGACCGTTGTGCGGACACCGCACTTCTGGTTGCGGCGGAGCGGTGCGCGGGTACGGGTGAGTCACCGGCTGCGTCCGGAGCAGCTCGACAACGACCTGGCCGGCGCACTGGCCGAGGAGCTGTTCGCTCCCGGCTGGCTCAGCGGGGCGGAGGTGTTCGAGCGGGTGTTCACCGGCCTAGTATTGTCTACAATGGACGATCCGGTGGTGGCTTGGTCCCACTTCTACGACAACACGCTGCGTCGAATCGCGGAGTCGGAGTCGAACCTCGCGGACGGGCAGAACGTCCACTCGTCGATTTCGGGGATGGTGCCCGTGTACGAGCGAGTACTCGAAGTCGTCCCCGAAGGGCGGGTGCTCGACGTCGGATCCTGTTTCGGGTTCCTCACGTTGATGATGGCCGAGCGTCCCGGCAACACGGTGATCGCATCGGATATAGCGGGTGGGACGGTCGCGCTGCTCCGTGCCATATCCAGGAGGAGAGGTGTTCCGCTGGGTACGCTGGTCTGCGACGGAGCCAGAATCCCGCTACCGGATCGGGCCGTGGACACCGTCACGGTCGTGCACCTGCTCGAACACCTCGCGGTGGACCAGGGGGAGGCCGTCTTCGCTGAGAGCCTGCGCCTGGCCCGCAAGAGGGTGGTCGTCGCTGTGCCGTACGAGGAGGAGCCGACCGCGGCATACGGGCATGTGCGCGCCTTTCGGCCGGAGGATCTCGACGCCCTCGGACGTCGCGCGGGGGTCCCCTACGCGGTCGAGGAACACCACGGCGGCTGGCTCGTGCTCGACCAGCCGTAAGACTGATCAGACCAAGCCCAGTTTGGTGGCCTCGTACACGCACTCAGCACGGCTCGACACGGTCAACTTGCGCATGATGTTGCGAACGTGGAATTTCACCGTCGTCTCGGAAATGTAGAGCTCGCCTCCGATCTCCCGGTTGCTCAGTCCCCGCGCGAGCAGACCGAGCACGTTGTGTTCCCGGTCGGTCAACTCCGGAACGGACGATTGGTGATTGATCGAATGGGCCATCGCAGCAGCGGCGCGGGAGTCGAACGCGTTCTCGCCCTTCGCGACCGCATGGATGGCGCGGACCAGTTCCGTGGTGTCGACGTCCTTCACCACATAGCCTCTCGCGCCTCGCCGTATCGCGTCGATGACCAGGTTGTCGTGCACGAACGTCGTCAGCACGAGCACGTCCAGTCCTTCATGCTGTTTCGTGAGCTGCTCGCACAGCGCGAGGCCCTCGGTGTCTGCACCGGAGGAGAGCTTCAGATCCAACAGCACGACTGAGGGGAGGCAGCGAGCCACCACCGCGATCGCCTCGTCGGGCGTCGATGCCTCGCCGACCACCGCGAGATCCTGCTCGCGATCGAGGATGGAGCTCAAGCCCTGGCGTACGATCGCGTGATCGTCGACGAGAACGATCTTCACGACGTTCGTGCGCTCCGCGTCCCGCTCCGTCTGCTGCGGCACTGTTTCCAGTCGTCCCTGGACTTGAACGTCATCCATTGACTTGCCCTTCCGGAAGTGGGAGCGGGGCTTCGATTCTGATCAGCACACCGCCGAGGTCCGCGTGCGAAATACTGAGGTCCGCGCCGAGTTCTCCCGCCCGGGCGGCCATGTTCGCCAGCCCGCGGTGCTGGCCGTTGAGATCGCTGGTGCTCGCGATCCGCAGGGTTTCCCGGAGCTTCGCCGGATCGCCGCATCCGTCGTCGGCGATCGAGAGCACGACCCGCTCGGCTTCGTAGGACAACAGGACCGAAGCCTCGTCCGCGCCCGAATGCGTGGCGGTGTTGAACAGCGCTTCGCCGGTCAACCGAAGAAGCGAATGCTCCGCCTCTTGGGGAAGCGGGGTCGGTGTGCCCTCGACACGCACCGCGATCTCCACGTCGGTCGGCAGGTGCACGTGCGAGAGTCGTTCGAGCAAGGTCGGCAGCGACCCCGTCCCCTCGTCGCGCTCGTGGTGCAACGCGTAGATCGCCGACCGCAGCTGAGTCACGGCTTGCTGGGTCAGTTCCTTGGCCGGTGCGAGCCGTTCCGCCACTCGTCGCGCCACCTCATCATCGGCCCCTTCGAGTTCGGCGCGGCAGACCTCGATGGTCATGCCGGCGCTGAGAACGGCTTGCGTGACGCTGTCGTGAAGTTCTCTCGCGATGCGGTGGCGCTCATCGTCGATGATCTGGTGCTGCATGGATTCGGTCAATCGTCGCCGCGCGTCTTGGAGCTCCGCGTTTCGCTCGACCAAGTCCTTCGCGTGGCGCGAAGCCTCCTCGGTGAGCTGGGCGGCGCGCCCTCGAAGTTGGGCTGTCGTGTGGAAGAGGTGTGAGTTGTGCAGCGCCACCGCCGCCTGGTTCGCCAGCACTCGCATGATCGCCAGATCGGTGTCCGTGACCTCCACGCCCTCGCCCGGGCGCCCGACAAAGCCCCCGACCGGTTCTTCCTCCAACATCATCGGCGCTCGAACCCACCCGGGTCCTCTTGCGCACGGTCCTACCTCCCACGGCCGGAACCGGATGACGTCCAGCTGCTCGCGCACCTCGTCCGTGAGGTGCTCCTCATCGTCGATCAATTGGCCGCCAGTGGCCAGCAGGAATCCCGGTCGCATCCCGCGCAGTGCTCCGTCGGCCACGGCCAGCAGCACCCACTCGGCCTGCAAGTGCTCGACCGCGGTTCGCACCACCGCTTCGACCAACGCCCGAGGGCCTTCGGCGGACCGGATGACCGCGCGGGAGATCTCGTCGAGCGCCTGCACGGCCATGGCCAGCCGCTCGTTCGAACGGCGGTACTCCGGGTAGAAGGAACGCTTGCTCGATCGGACACCGGTCAGTTCACCGAGGCTGGTGCTGTCGTCCCCGGAGAGTGCTCGTTCGTCACTGGACGTCATCGACCATCACATCGCACGGCGGAACACGGCTTCGATTTCGGCGCGGTCGGCTTCGCGCGGATTCGTGGCCAGGCACGCGTCGTCGAGGGTGCTGCGCGCGAGGTGCTCCACGTTGTGCTCACCGACGCCCAGCTCCGCAAGCCCCCTGGGCACGCCGAGCGAATCGGCCAGTTCCCGGATCTGCTCGGCGAGCGTGTCCGCGGCTTCGTCGACACCGCACCGCTCGACGTCGATGCCCGCGGCAGCCGCGAGCGGGGCGTAGCGAGTGGCGTCCTGCTCAGCGTTGAACCGGATCACGTGCGGAAGCAGGACCCCGTTGATGACGCCGTGCGGAGCGTCGAGCAGCCCGCCGACCTGGTGGCTCATGGCGTGCGTCGCCCCCAGGATGGCGTTGGTGAAGGCCATGCCCGCCTGGAGCGCGCCCTGGGCCATCGCCGTACGCGGTGCTTCCCGGGCAGGGTCCAGCATCGTGCGCAACAGGTTGGGTACCACCAGCTCCACCGCGTGCAGGGCGTGGTGGTCGGTCAGCGGGTTGTGCGCGAGGGAAACGTACGCCTCCACGGCGTGGGTCAAGGCGTCCAGCCCGGTGGCCGCGTTGAGCCAGTCGGGCATGGTGGTCAACAACCGGGGGTCGATGATCGAGATCTCCGGGACCAGCGTGCGGCTCAAGATGGTCACCTTGGTTGCACGCGTGGTGTCGGTGACGATGCAGAACTGCGAGACGTCCGCACCGGTGCCCGAGGTGGACGGGACCATGACCAGCGGAGGAATGGGGTTGACGACCTGGTCGATGCCCTCGTAGTCGAGGACGTGCCCGCCGTTCCCGGACAGGATCGCGATGCTCTTCGCCGCATCGATGCACGAACCTCCGCCGAGCGCGATGACCACGTCGCTGTCCGCCTCGACGTACTGCTCGTACGCGGCCTGGACTTCGTGGTCCTTCGGGTTGGGCGTGAGTCCCTGCCAGACGACGGGGTGGAGTCCGACGGAGACCAGGTGGCTGACGGCTTCCCGGACCCAGCCGGCTTCGGTGATCCCCGGATCAGTCACCAGGAAGGGCCTGCGAGCGCCGAAACGGCGCGCCGAGTGACCGAGCTCCGCCAGTGCCTCGGTGCCGAAGACGATCTCGGGCGCGTGGAACTTCGCGAGGGTCGGACAAACCGCGTTCTGGGAGCGGATGCCGCTGCCGGCACGCGGTCCGCTCAACTGATCCGGCACTCGGGTGCCGAGATCGGGCCCGGTATCCAGCTCCGGCATGTCGAGGTGCCCTCCCGTGGTGTTGTGCACGGCGCTCGCCGTTCGCCGGTCCACCGCGCTCCTCTCCGCGGGGCAACGTTTCATGGCGTCGAACGCCCACCTGACCAGCGGGAGCGTGCGCGGCCGATCGGGCGTGCTGGAGCTTCCGCACTGCGCTCGTGGTGCGTGGCCAGCTTATCCCCTCAATGTGAGTCGGGACACATTACAGCCTATGGTGGTGTGCCCATTCAGCATCACTGTCCGATCGGGCGGTGGTCCCCGTCCGATCGGACGGGGACGGGCCGGGTGCTGTGCCTCCGAACCGCACCCGGCCCGTGGATTCACGTCCTCGCGAGTTCGTCCTCGGTCAGCAGCCGGGACCGGATCAGAAAGCGCACACCCTCAGGTGCTTCGAGGGAGAATCCGCTCCCGCGTCCGGACACCACGTCGATCGTCAGATGCGTGTGGCTCCAGTATTCGAACTGCGCCCGCGACATCCACACCGGCACCGGATCCGGCACTCCGGACACGGTCAGATCGCCGAGGTGGACGTCGGCCGCACCGGTTCGGAACTCGCCCGCCGGGTAGCACATCGGTGCGCTCCCGTCGCAGCAACCGCCGGATTGGTGAAACATCAGCGGACCGTGCTCTTCGTACAGCTGTCGCAGTAGTTCCGTGGTCGCCGCGGTCGCGGCGACCCTCTCCGGTGTCGGCATCAGAACAGTCCCGGACCGTTTTCAGCGTAGCTGACCAGTAGGTTCTTGGTCTGCTGGTAGTGGTCCAGCATCATCTTGTGGTTCTCCCGGCCGATGCCCGAAGCCTTGTAGCCGCCGAAGGCCGCGTGCGCGGGGTAGGCGTGGTAGTTGTTCACCCACACCCGGCCGGCTTGGATGTCGCGTCCGGCACGGTAGGCGGTGTTGCCGTCCCGGGACCAGACACCGGCGCCGAGTCCGTACAGCGTGTCGTTGGCGATCTTCATGGCGTCGTCGTAGTCGTCGAACCGTGCGACCGAAACGACGGGCCCGAAGATCTCCTCCTGGAAGATCCGCTGCTTGTTGTGGCCCTCGAACACGGTGGGCTGCACGTAGTAGCCGCCCGCGAGATCGCCCTCCAGCTCCACGCGTTCGCCACCGGTGAGGACCTTGGCGCCCTCCTGCTTGCCGATGTCGATGTAGGAGAGGATCTTCTCCAGCTGATCGTTGCTGGCTTGTGCACCGATCTGGGTGTCGGTGTCCAGCGGATCGCCCTGCTTGATCTTCTTGGTGCGCTCCAGGGCATCGGCCATGAACTCGTCGTAGCCTTCGTCCTGCACGAGGGCGCGCGACGGGCACGTGCACACCTCGCCCTGGTTGAGGGCGAACATCGAAAAGCCCTCCAGCGCCTTGTCGTAGAAGGCGTCCCGCTTCGCCGCGACATCGTTGAAGAAGATGTTGGGGCTCTTGCCGCCGAGTTCGACGGTGGCCGGGATGATGTTCTCGCTCGCGTACTGCAAGATCAGCCGCCCCGTGGTGGTCTCACCGGTGAAGGCGATCTTGCTGATGCGGGAACTGGACGCGAGCGGTTTGCCCGCCTCCACGCCGAAACCGTTGACCACGTTGAGCACGCCGGGCGGCAGCAGGTCGCCGATGACGTCGAGCAGCACGTGGATCGAAGCCGGTGTCTGTTCGGCGGGTTTGAGCACCACCGCGTTGCCCGCGGCCAGTGCCGGGGCCAGCTTCCAGGTCGCCATGAGGATCGGGAAGTTCCAGGGGATGATCTGTCCCACGACCCCCAACGGTTCCTGGAAGTGGTAGGCGACGGTGTTCTCGTCGATCTGCGAGATTCCGCCTTCCTGGCCGCGGATGGCGCCCGCGAAGTACCGGAAGTGGTCGATCGCCAACGGGATGTCGGCCGCCAGGGTCTCGCGCACCGGTTTGCCGTTCTCCCAGCTTTCGGCGACCGCGAGCTTGTCGAGGTTCTGCTCCATCCGATCGGCGATGCCGAGCAGCACCGCCGCGCGCTCGCCGTAGGAAGCCTTGCCCCACGACGTGGCCGCTCCTTCGGCCGCGTCGAGTGCTCGTTCGACATCTTCGGCGGTGCCGCGCGCGACCTCGGTGAAAGTCTTTCCGGTGATCGGCGTGGGGTTCTCGAAGTAACCGCCCTTCGCCGGTGCGACGTACTTTCCACCGATGAAGTGGTCGTACCGCGACTGGTACTCCACAACCGAACCTGCCGTACCGGGAGCTGCATAGCGCATGTCGTTCCGCCTCCTGTTGAGCTGGATGGCCGTTGGCGGCAAGCTACTGCTCCCGACGTTTCAGTGGCGTTGCACACACGTTCACCCGTCCGAGGAAGCAGCACCGGAGACGGGCGCCAGGTTGGCGCACGACTGCCGATCGGCCTCATTGCGTTCCAGACCAGGTGCCGACCGGGCAACGTCGGTGCGGCGGAGGTCGCCGCACGCCCTCCGGGCGTTCTGACCTGGTCGATCAGCACGCGTTGAGGTCGTCCGCGGTGGGACGGTTCCGGTTCAGTCGCAGTCGTCGAGAAGCCGTTCGAGCCGAGCGTTGGCGACACCGCGCCGCCAGTCGCCAGGGGAGAGCACCTCGACGAGGCGTTCCAACAGCTCGATGTCGTCCCGCCCGGCGTCCATGGCCGCGTAGTCCCAGAGCAGGTCCGGATCGTCGCACCCCAGCAGAGCCGCGCGAAGACCTGCCGAGAGTTCTTCGCGCTCGTCGCGGATTCCGGGAGCTTCCGAATCGGGCAACAATCCCTGCCCGTGGAGTTCGAGGGCTGTTCGGAGATCGCCGTTCAACAAGGCCTGCTGCACGGTACGGAAGTCGGCTTCGATCCGGGCGTCGATCCGGTACGGCTTGGCGCGAACGACCGCGGTTCCGAGCTGCGCTCGAAGGCGGTGTATCTGGGCGCGCACCGTCACCGGATTGCCCTGTTCACCGTGCACCAGCAGCGCAAGCTGCTCGGTGTTGAGGCCCTCTTCCCGCAGGGCCAGCGCGGTGAGCAGCTCCGCGTGCCGGAGGCTCAACGCGAACTGCCGACCGTTCAGCTCGGCGGTGGGTTGGTGTTTGCCCATGAAGCGCAGGTGCAGCGTCGGCCGCGTCGCCTGGCGGACGTTCGTCCGTGGTGCGCGGAGCAGGTAACCCTCGGATAGCGGCTCGAGGACGGCCCAGCGTCCGTCGGCCAGCGCGAACGGTGCGTCCGGCTGATCGACCGGGACCCGCTCCGGCAGGGCGAGGTCGCGCGGTTCCGAGGTGATCACCCGGCCGCTGGGGCTGAGCAACGCAGCGGGTTCGCCGCGCAACGCCGCCAGCTGGCTCGAGTTGTTCTCCCGAATGCGTTCGTCCCGTCTGGCGACCTGCTCACCCAGTTCCCGCTCGGCGAGCTGGGTGGTGGCCGAGACGAGCGCCATGAGAGCGGGATGCATCGTGTGCAGCGGGCCGCTGATGTCCAGCGAACCGATGATCTGCCCGGTCTCGGGGTCGCGGATCGGGCTGGCCGCGCAGGTCCACGAGTGATAGGTCCGGACCAGGTGTTCGGCGGAGTGAATGCGCACCGGGGCGCCGGTGGCCAGCGTCGTTCCCATCGCGTTGGTACCGATCGCGCTCTCGGCCCACCGAGTGCCCTCGGCGAGCAGAACTTTGTCCGCCGCGCGGCAGATGTCGGGATGACCTTCGCGCCAGAGAATGTTTCCCTCCGCGTCGGTCACGATCACGATGTGCGTCGTGTCGTCGGCCGCGTCGAGCAGGGTTCGGCGGAACAGCGGTAGGCACCGGGCGAGCGGATGCGACTCGCGGACATCGCCCAGTTCGTCCGACGCGAAGACCACCGGAGGTTCCCACGCGTCCGGATCGATCCGGGCAGCCAACGAACGCTGCCACGACTCGGCGACGACCGGCCGCACCTCCAGTGGGTCTGCGTCGCCCGAGAGCCGAGCCGAGCGGGAGCGTTCGAGCAACCGGGCATGCGCCCGCGGGTCGGATGAGGGTTCGGTGGTGCGCTTCATAAGAGTTGGTGCGGCCGCACGGGTCTGTCTCCACTCTGTCGTTCCTGGGTACGGCACTGCGATCCGATCTGATCGGCCCATGTTGGCGCGTGACCCGGGTAACAGGCAACCCTACCGGTCCGTACGCGCGGTTGAGCTTCACGCACCGTGCGGAAACGGCTGTCCGCGTGGCCCTGCGGTACCGGAACGGCTCCGACCTCGCTGGGATCGCGAATGGGAGGATGCGGCAGTGGACGGCGTTGCGTTGAATCTGGTTCTGGTCCTGGTGTTCGTGCTCATCGGCGGATTCTTCGCCGCGGCGGAGATCGCACTGGTCTCGCTGCGGGAAGGCCAGGTTCGTGGACTCGCCGAGCGTGGTCGCCGCGGTGCCCGAGTGGCCCGCCTCAAGAGCGACTCCAACCGGTTCCTTTCGGCGGTGCAGGTGGGAGTCACCTTCGCGGGATTCTTCGCCTCCAGCTATGGCGGAGCGACGATCGCTGTTCGCCTCGAACCGGCGCTCGCCGGCCTGGGGCTCCCGATCGGGCTGGCCGCCACCGTCGCACTGATCCTGGTGACGCTGTTCGTCTCGTACCTCTCGCTGGTGTTTGGTGAGCTCGCGCCGAAGCGGCTGGCGCTCCAGATGCCCGAGGGGGTTTCGCTGTTCACCGCGGGCGTGCTCGACAGGGTCGCGACCTTCTTCCGCCCGGTGATCTGGTTGTTGTCGAAGTCGACCAACGCCGTGGTCCGGGTCATCGGCCTCAATCCGGGTGCCGACGAGCCGTCGGTCAGCGAAGAGGAACTTCGCGACATGGTGCGCACGAATCAGCAACTCACAGTCGAGGAGCGACGACTCGTCATCGACGCGTTCGAGGCCGGCGACCGGGTGCTCAGCGAGGTGATGGTTCCACGCACCGAAGTCAGCTTCCTCGAATCGGGGATGTCGTTGGCCGAGGCGGCGACCGAGGTCGAGGACAAGCCTCATTCGCGGTATCCGGTCACGCATGGTTCGGCCGACGAGGTCGTCGGCTTCGTGCACATCCGCGATCTCTATGCGGCGACCCACGACCTCAAGAGCGGCGTGGATACGGTGGGTGATCTCGCCCGTCCGGTCACGGCCATGCCCGGGAGCAAACCGATCCTGAGCGCGCTCGCCCGCATGCGACGGGGTGGTGGGCACATGGCACTCGTCATCGACGAGTACGGCGGAACCGACGGAATCGTCACGGTCGAAGACCTCGTCGAGGAGGTCGTGGGGGAAATCTGGGACGAGTACGATCCCAGCGCGCGGCCGGTCGAGCCGGCCACCGACGGTGCTTACTACGCAGATGGTCTCCTGCACCGCAACGACGTCGAAGAGCAGACCGGCATCGTCCTACCCGACGGCCCCCACACCACGCTTGCCGGATTCGTCCTCAGCAGGCTCGGGCGCACTCCTGCCGAGGGTGATTCCGTGCGCGCGCTCGGGCACGTCTTCACCGTCAGCGAGATGGACGGGCGCCGCATCGCCCGACTGCGCATTACCCCTGTCGAGAACGGGGTGTCGCCGCGCGCCGAATAGTTTCGGCGCGCGGCCGTGACCGCCAACTACGAGAGTGGTCGCCGGTGTTTCGGTTCATCCTGGGCGACCGTATTGCTGCGCTCCGTTGCACGGCCGGTGTGCCGCTCTGCCGTGTTCTTCTTGGTGGTGGGGTTTAGGTGAGGGTGATGTGGCGGTTGACGTCTTTGTAGAGGAGGTAGCGGAAGGGTTCGGGTCCGCCGGCGTAGCAGGCTTGGGGGCAGAACGCGCGGAGCCACATGAAGTCGCCTGCCTGGACCTCGACCCAGTCACCGTTGAGCCGATAGACGGCCTTGCCCTCCAGGACATAGATACCGTGTTCCATCACGTGCGTCTCGGCGAACGGGATGACCGCCCCCGGCGCGAACGTCACGATATTGACGTGCATGTCATGGGCAAGATCGTCCGGATCCACGAACCGGGTCGTGGCCCACGCACCATCCGTATCGGGCATCGGCGTGGCAGCGACGTCCTGCTCCTGCACCGCGAACCCGACCGGCTCGTAGCCCTCCAACGGCTCATAAGCCTTACGCACCCACTGAAAACTCACACGCTCATCGGCATCGTTGACCACCGACCACTCCGCCCCCGCCGGCACATACGCATACCCACCCGCAGAAAGCTCATACCCAACCCCGTCCAACACCAGCCGCAACCGGCCGGCCAACACGAACACCACCGACTCCACACCACGCTCCGGCTCCGGCCGCGCACTACCACCCCCCGGAGCCA
>NZ_BAAGYS010000016.1:0-67459 GCF_054779195.1 Parasphingorhabdus pacifica | reverse complement strand
CCGACCCCTGTGCTTCCAGCACGGACTGCGGCGCGAAGTTCTCCGAGGCGATCATCTCCAGCGTCATCTGCTGGCGGTCGAGCTCGGCACCAACCGCCGAAGCTACCTCGGGATCCACCTCGGAAAGCTTGCGATCGAGATCATTCATCACACCCATGGACACGACACACTCCTCCCGCGGCAAAAACCGGCAGGGAACGAACCAACGAACAGAAACACTTCAGATCGACAACTGATATGTCAGTTGCCGACAAGTTAGTACTCGATACGGTCCGCGTCAAGCCTCGCCCGAATTGATGCACTCACGCGGCAATACTTGCCCAGCGCCGATCAACCCGTGAGGCGACAGGTATCGCCACGTCGGACACCAGCAGGCCGTGCAGGCACCCCAGACCGTGCAGGCACCCGCACCCGGCTCAGGGCTATCCCGTCAATCTGGCTTGTGCGGTCAGGGCATGGCGGTCCGGAGCGTCGCCTTGACCTATCCGGTAAGGGTGAGGTCGCCACGTTGGCGCTGATGTTCGGAGATGTCCCAGGCGCGGGGGGATGTCCCGTCCTACGGTGTGCAGGCAATCCTCGATCAGGAGTTGATGATGAACCTCTCGCTGTGGATCGTTGCCGGACTGCTGGCCGTTGTCTTCCTGGTTGCCAGTGCCAAGATGTTCGTGCCCAAGGAGAAGATGGCCGGCATGTCCGCCTCCTCGAGATGGGTCGAAGACTTCAGTCCCGGTGCCCTCAAGGCCATCGGAGCTCTCGAACTCCTGATCGCGATGGGCCTGATCCTGCCCGCCGCGCTCGACATCGCGCCGGTGCTGGTGCCGCTGGCTGCTGTTGGTGCGGGATTGTTGATGGTCGGCGCAGTGATCACGCGCCTCCGCCGTGGCGAGAAGGCAACGATCTTGGCCGACCTCGTGTATCTCGCCATGGCCGTCTTCGTGGCATGGGGCCGCTTCGGCCTCATGCCCTTCACCGGCTGACCATTCGGATCAACCGATTCGGCCGATCCGCGTCACTCCGATCGCTTTGCACGCCCGGCAGTGGTCGTCGGCGGCTCAGTTGACGGCCCCCACCTTTTCCCGCCGTGCCAGCTTCCTCACGGGGTAACCGGTCCACGTGATCGACGGGCGTGAACATCTTCAGTCGCTCCGTCGACAATTCACGGGTCCTCGGGATCATCACCTCGACGTCCCTCCTCATCGGACCTCCCGGTCGTACCGCCACGACGGTGGCGCCAGTACGGCGCGCTCGGCACGCCAAGCTTGTAGCGCACACCGAGCATCCGGATGGCGAAGCACAAGGTCGCCGCGATGAGCGCGCTCACGAGCCCGTAAACCCCGAAGAGCCAGGCGACGACCGTAAGCGCGGCACCGATGATGGCAGGCACCGCGTACAGGTCGCTGGTCAGCACCGAAGGTACTCGCCGGATGACCACGTCGCGCACGGTCCCACCCCCGACCGCGGTGATCGCTCCGAGTAGGACGGCCTGCACACCACCGATCCCGAACGCCATCGCCTTGCTCGCGCCGGTGACGCAGAACACCCCGAGCCCGACCGCGTCGAACACCGTGATGAGCACGGCGAAGCGTCCCAGATCCATGCTCAGGAAGTAGGCCACCAGAGCACCGGCGGCTGCAACGCCCAGGTAGCGCATGTCGCTGAAGGTTGCGGGAGGCAGCGAGCCGATCAAAACGTCCCGGATGATGCCGCCACCCAGCGCGGTCATCATGCCCAACGTCAAGACACCGACGAGATCCAGTCGGACGGCCCGCACGGCGGTGAGGGCGCCGTTGAGGCCGAATGCGAAAGTACCCGTCAAGTCCAACACGAGCAGCAACGGTGACTGCGACATCGGCCCAGTATCCATCCTTGAATCGATCAGCACCGAGAGCCTCGCGGGACGAGCGGCGCGAACCCGCGGACGCCAATCGGAGGGAAGCCCCATGTCCTGTCACCGCCCGCGAGACTCCCGCTGCCGCGCTTGCTTCCGTTGCCCGCACCGCCGCTGACCTCCTGGCGGACTAGTCCGCGGCGGTGCGCTCAGCAGGCATCACGAGACCATCGCCCAAGAACGCCAACATGCCCACGACCGCCGCCTCGACCATGCGGGGCAGCGTCGGCTCCACCACGGGGGCGAAGAACGGTGAGTGGTTGCCGGGGACCGTGCCGGCGAGCGTGCCATCGGCCGCCGCCTTGGCATAGAGCTCGGGGTCCGTACCCCCGATGAACCAGAAGCAGTACGGAACCCCGATCGCCTCTCCCAGCAGTCCGAAGTCCTCGCTTCCCATCATGGCGTCACCTTCACTGACCGAGCCCTCGCCCCAGTACGCGTCGAGTGCTGTCGAGACCCGGCCGGTGACGTCGTCGTCGTTGACCAGCCGGGGGAACGACGACAGCTCCGTTATCTCCGGTTCGGGTGCCCCGGAGGCTTCCGCTTCGGCCTTGATGATGCGTCGCAGCGCACCCAGCACCTGTGCCCGCACAGTTTCGTCGAACGTACGCACGTTGAGGGTGAACATCGCCGAATCCGGGATGATGTTCTCCTTCAACCCGCCCGCGATCCGCCCGACCGTCACCACAGCCGAGGAAAGCGGCCCCACCTCTCGCGAGACGATCCCCTGGATCCGGGTGATCGTGTGCGCGACCTGCACGATCGGATCGACCGAGAGCTCCGGTTGGGAGCCGTGCGCTCCGCGCCCGCGCACCGTGACCTCCCACGAGTCGGCCATCGAGGCCGAGATGCCCGGCCGGTACCGCACGATGCCGGCGGGTCCCGGCATGACGTGCTGGCCGAGCAGGAGCTCGGGGCGCGGCGCTCGTTCCCACAGGCCGTCGTCGACCATCGCCCGGGCACCCGCGGCGGTCTCCTCGCCCGGCTGGAAGATCAACACAATCGTGCCCGACCACACCTGCCGCGCACGCACCAGCAGCGCCGCGCTGATCAGCAGCGAGGCGGTGTGCGTATCGTGACCGCAACCGTGCATGACGTCGGTCTCGGTGCCATCGGGCAGGACGCCGGTCGCCTCGGACGCGCAGTCCAGCCCGGTTTGTTCCGCGATCGGCAGCGCATCCGTGTCGGCGCGGAAAGCGACGACGGGCCCGGGCCCGTTCTCCAGAACACCGACGACGCCCGTCCCACCGCACCGGAAAGTGGGGATGCCCAGGTCAGCCAACCGGTCCTCGATCAGCGCGGCCGTCGCGTGCTCCTGCATTGACAGCTCCGGGTGGGAGTGCAGGTGCCGATACAGGGCGTACAGGTCTTCCCTGAGCTCGTCCAGTCCAGCGAGCACCGTTCCGGCAGTGGTCCCGCTCGTGGCAGCTGGGACGTTCATGCGGACACCTCCGTCTTCTCGTCAGCATCGTCGGCAGCCGTCGCCCGGGGGCGGAAGGCCAGGGCCAGCGCCACGGCCGCAAGGACGCACAGGGCCATGGCGTACATCTTCGTCGAAGGCACCAGCGGAACGAGCACGAAGACACCGACCACACCGCACGACACCGCGAACACCACTGTGCGCAGGTGGTTGGCCGTCATGGCGGATTGCACCAGCACCGGCCCGAAGATGGCGGGCACGACGTAGCCGAAGACCTGCTGCATCCCCGGAGGAGTGATCGACACCATCCACGTCCCCAGGATTCCGACGAAGACCAGGAGGGACACGAGGTGTACCGCGGCGGCGCCGGTGATCGCCACGACGGCGGCGATCTCCGACTTCTTCGTGCCCTGCTTGGCTCCCAGCGCCTGCTGGGCGGCCACTGCCGAGGGCAGCAGCTTGTTCGCGATGTTCCCGATCATGAACGCCTGGTACGTCGCCGCGGAACCGAGCATGGGGTAATAGGCAACCGGCTCGGTGATCCAGATCATGCCGAACACCGCTGCCACGGCGATCCAGGACTGCGCCACTACGTCGAACCCGGGCCAGTGGCCCATGCCGAACATCAGGTACATCGGTCCGGCCAGTGAGATCACCAGGCCGGTGAACATGGTCCAGCGCCCCCACCGGGAGGTGGTGCGCTCGAAGGGATCGGTTGTTACGGACGGCATTGATCAGCTCTCCCTTTCCGCGTGCCCCAGTGCTCACATCACGATGGCGGCCGCCCCGAGGGCGAAAGCCATCGAGATTCCGAGAGCCCATTCCTTGAGCCACCTCGCGTGGATCCGCCGGGCTATCAGCTGGAGCGCGAGCATGGAGGTGGCACCGGTTGCGAACGTCGCCAGGTGCACTCCGGACTTGGTCGTCTCCGCCAGTCCCAGGTAGCTGAACGCGGCGATCATCCCCGCGCTCGGCACGAGTGTCATCACGGCGGGGTTCAGCGCGCGAACCTTCCTGTCGGCGCGGCGAAGGATCGGCGTGAACAGCAAGGCGCTGATCATCCACGCGGCGCCGCCGATGCTCATGGTGAACAGCACGAGCGCGAACGCCTGGTCGTCGTATCCGGCGCCGCCCAGTTCCACGCCCGCGGCGTCGGCCGCGGTCTGCGCTGCGGCAGTCTCGAAGCTGACCGAGCCGATCAGCCCGATCCGGGTGAGCACGGCGGGTGTGCCGAACACGGTGAGTAAACCGAGCGCGACGAACACCACCGCCAGTGATGGCCCCACAGCAGAGAGCGCGCCGACCCGAAACGCACTGACGAGCTCGCGGCGGCTCATGCCCGCGTCAGGCGCGCCTCGAACCGCGGCCCGCCAGTAGACGACTGACTGCACGGTGATCACGGCGAATACTCCAATCGCCGCGCTCCACAAGATCGGCGAACTGGCAATGCCTGGGGTGCTCACGCCAGACCTCCAGGTTCTGGTCGGTGCGCACGCCTTCGACACGTGGGACGGAGCCCGCACGTTCGGAGACGTACCCGCTTGCTGGGATGCAGGCAGAGTGCCGCACTCACTCGACTCAGGCCGCTTTTGCAAGAAATTCTTGTCGAGATCCGTTCCATGCACGAATTTTCGATGGCCGAGGAAACCGACCGGGACCTCGTCCACGCCTTTTCCGACTGCGCGAACGCTGTTGGAAGGCAGGCCACCGTGACTGCTGAATGGCTCAGTAGTGAGAACGTGATCCGGTGCCAAATGTGGCGGACAAGCTCGGCTCGGTGCTCTCGGCGCTGGCCGGGTTGCCCTGCACCGGCGCCACAGAACGCCTTGCCTCGACTGACATCTCTCGACAAGTCGGCAGGACCGGGTGGCCAGCGGTGGTCCGGCCGCAGACCGTTGGCCGTGATCGAGCAGGTGGCATTGTGAGCCGTGGTAACGGCCGAGTTCGACGTCCGAGGCCCAGCCGAATTTGTGTGCAGGGCGGGAGACGTAGGGAGAACACCCGCCGGCCGACCTGGTGATCAGCCAGCGGGTCTCCTTCAGGTGCTCGAGGCGCTGCGATCTTTCCACCACCTAATCCCTTCGAGCACCTTCCCCCCGGCGGGGCAGGTCGTGGCGCCGTTGCCCCGAGGCAGCTCGGCCTGGTCAGGCGCCGAGGACGTCGGGGTCTGGCCCGATGCGAGTGCCCGTTTCCAGTCCGCTGAGCGCTTCGAGGTCGTCGGCGGTGAGCTCGAAGTCGAAGACATCGATGTTCTGGCGGATACGCGCGGGAGTCGCCGACTTCGGGATCACGACGTTGCCCAGCTGCAGATGCCAGCGCAGCACGACGTGTGCCGGCGCGCGGTCGTGCCGTGCGGCCAGGTCGAGCACGGTGGGATCGTCGAGCAGGTTCGTGCCTCCGCCGAGGGGACTCCAGGCTTCGGTGGTGATGCCGTACTCGGCGTGAAAAGCGCGAAGGCCCGGTTGCTGCAGTCTGGGATGCAGTTCGATCTGGTTGACGGCAGGCACCACGTCGGTCTCGGCAAGCAAGCGCCGGAGGTGTGCGATGTGGAAATTGGAGACGCCGATACTGCGGATCCGCCCCTCGGCGTGCAGCCTCCCGAAGGCCTTCCAGGTTTCGAGGTAGAGATCCCGGCCGGGCATCGGCCAATGGATGAGGTAGAGGTCGAGGTAGTCGAGCGCGAGCTCGCGCAAGCTGGCCTCGAACGCGCGCAGGGTCGCGTCGTAGCCCTGGTCGGTGTTCCACAACTTGGTGGTGACGAACAGCTCTTTGCGGGCCAGGCCGGATTCGGCGATGGCACGACCGACGCCGGCCTCGTTGCGGTAGGCGGTCGCGGTGTCGATACTGCGGTAGCCGGCGTCGAGAGCCGTACGCACGGGCTCCACCACTTCTTGTGCGGGTATCCGGTATACGCCGAAACCGAGTTGGGGCATCCGCGCCCCGGTGTTCAAGGTGATGTCGGGGACGCGGGCATGGGGGTTCATAGGAACGACTCCGGGGCATCGCAGGTGTGCTCGACCGGTGCGGGGACGGCCGGCGGAGAACTGCTTCCTGGTAAGAACGTCGACCATCGCCGCGTTCACCGCGTCGGCGACCGCGCGGATCTCGTCCTCGCACGAGGTGGAGGCGAACCCTTGGCGTTGACGACTCCTCGCCCGAAAGCTCCGGGGTGGCGCGAAGTGCGCGCCACCCCGCGGGAGCTTCGTCAGCTGTCGGCGGGGAAGCCGAGATCGACACCACCGTCACTGGGGTCGGGATACCTGGTCGTGATGACCTTCCCACGGGTATAGAAGTGCACGCCGTCGTTGCCGTAGATGTGATGATCGCCGAACAGCGAGTCCTTCCATCCGCCGAAGGAGTGGTAGCCCACGGGAACGGGGATCGGCACGTTGACGCCGACCATGCCCGCTTCCACCTCCAGCTTGAAGCGGCGCGCCGCTCCCCCATCACGGGTGAAGATCGCGGTGCCGTTCCCCCAGCGCGACGAATTGATCAGCGTGAGGGCTTCCTCGTACGTTCCCGCTCGCACGACGCAGAGCACCGGACCGAAGATTTCGTCGGCGTAGGCATCCATCTCGGGCGTGACCTTGTCGAGCAGGCTCACACCCACGAAGTATCCGTCCTCGTGTCCGTCCACCACCAGGTCCGTGCCGTCCACCACGATCTCCGCGCCTTGTTCGCGGGCCTTGGGCACGTACGAGGCGACCTTGTCCCGATGCTCGCGGGTGATCAGCGGGCCCATTTCGGAGGCCGGATCCGTGCCGGGACCGATGGTCAACACCCGGGAGCGCTCGGCGATCTTGTCGACGAGTTCATCGCCGATCGGGTCGACGGCCACGACCACGGAAACCGCCATACAACGCTCCCCCGCCGAGCCGTATGCGGCCGAGACGGCCGCGTCGGCTGCCTGGTCGAGGTCAGCGTCGGGCAGTACGAGCATGTGGTTCTTCGCGCCACCGAGGGCCTGCACTCGCTTGCCGTTGGCACTCGCCGTGCGGTGCACATGCTCGGCGATCGGAGTGGAACCGACGAAGCTGACGGCCTTCACATCGGGGTGTTCCAACAGCCGGTCAACGGATTCCTTGTCGCCGTGCACGAGGTTGAGCACGCCCTCGGGCAAGCCCGCCTCCGACATCAGTTCGACCAGCCGAGTGGTGGCCGAGGGGTCCTTCTCACTGGGCTTGAGCACGACCGTGTTCCCGCAGGCGATCGCTACCGGGAACATCCACATCGGAACCATCGCCGGAAAGTTGAACGGGGTGATCCCCGCGACCACCCCGACTGGCTGACGGATCGACTCCACATCAACGCGCGTTGAGACCTGGGTGGACAGTTCGCCCTTGAGTTGCTGCGGGATTCCGCACGCCTGCTCGACGATCTCCATGCCTCTGGCGATCTCGCCAAGCGCATCGGAGTGCACCTTGCCGTGTTCGGCGGTGATCAGCCGGGCGATCTCGTCACGGTGCTGGTCGAGCAGTTCGCGGTAGCGGAACAGGATTCGGGTCCGTGCCGTGAGCGAGAATGTGGACCAAGTCGCGTATGCCTTCGCGGCGGACGACACCGCCGTGTCGACCTCGCTGGAGCCGGCGAGCGCGACCCGCGCCGTGTGCTCACCTGTGGCCGGGTTCGTGATCGATCCAAAGTGTCCTGAAGCGCCTTCGACCGACTTGCCGTCGATCCAGTGCTGCACAGTTTTCAACGTTTGCTCCCTGTCTTCTGGGAATCCTCGGGGACGGTCACAGGTGGTGCCGTTGCTGCTGTCGTTGTTCCTCGTATTGCTTGCGCGCGTTTTGGGCGCTCTCGCGGGATGAGACCTCGGCGACTGGTACGTCCCACCAGGCCTCGGGGGGCAGCTGCGTCTTGGCCGGGTCCGTTTCGACGTATACCGCGGTCGGACGGTCCGATGCGCGCGAGGCGTGCAGGGCGCGACGAAGTTGGTCCACTGTAGATGCGTGGAGCACGTCCATGCCGAAACTCGCGGCGTTGGCCGCAAGGTCGACAGGCAAGACTTCGCCGCTGAAGGTCTTGTCGTCGTCCCGGTAGCGGTATTCGGTGCCGAAGCGTTCTGCGCCCACCTTTTCGGACAACCCTCCGATGGAGGCGTAGCCGTGGTTCTGCACGAGCACCACGTTGATCTTGATGCCCTCCTGCACGGCGGTGACGATTTCCGTGGGCATCATCAGGTAGGTCCCGTCACCGACCAGGGCGAACACCTCGCGGTCGGGAGCTGCGAGCCGCACCCCGATCGAGGCCGGAATCTCGTATCCCATGCACGAAAATCCGTACTCGACGTGGTACTGCCGTGGTTCCTTCGCGCGCCAGAGCTTGTTGAGGTCCTCCGGCATCGACCCAGCTGCGTTGACCACGACGTCCCGGTCGTCGAGCACTTGGTCGAGCACCCCGAGGACCTCGGCCTGCCCTGGGCGCTCCGACACGTCGGCGGCATGGGTAGTCCTCTCGACGACCTCGGTCCAGCGGTCGGCGGCCGCTCGATAGTGCTGGACGTAGTCACCGGGAACCCGGTGTCCGCTCAGAGAGCTGGTCAGCGACTCCAGTGAGGTCCGAGCGTCGCCGATTACGGCGGTGGCGGACTGCTTGTGCGCGTCCAGCGAGGTGATGTTGACGTTGACGAACCGCACCTGCGGGTCGGCGAACAGCGTCCGAGAAGCGGTGGTGAAGTCCGAGTAGCGGGTTCCGACACCGATGATCAGATCGGCGCGCCGGGCGATGTCGTCGGAGGCCGAGGTGCCGGTGTGCCCGATCGACCCCAACTCGTTGGGATGGTCGAAGCGCAGCGAACCGCGCCCCGCCTGCGTCTCCGAAACCGGGATTCCGGTTGCCTCGGCGAACCCGCGCAGCGCCTCCTCGGCACCGCTGTGGTGCACGCCGCCGCCTGCGATGATCAGCGGGCGCTCCGCCGAGCGGATGCGTTCGACCGCGTCACCGATCGACGACGGATCCGGTGCGGGACGATGTACTCGCCAGGTGCGGTGGGCGAAGAACTCCTCCGGCCAGTCAAAAGCCTCGGCCTGCACGTCTTGGGGCAGGGCCAGAGTCACAGCGCCGGTCTCTACCGGGTCGGTCAGCACCCGCATCGCGTCGAGCAGCGACGGCATCAGCGCCTCGGGACGCCAGATCCGGTCGAAGTAGCAGGAAACCGGGCGCAGGCAGTCGTTGACCGACACATCCCGCGCGTGCGGCGACTCCAACTGCTGCAACACCGGATCGGCCGGCCGGGTCGCGAACACATCCCCCGGCAGCAGCAGCACCGGCAGGTGGTTGATCGTAGCCAGCGCTGCCCCGGTGACCAGGTTCGTCGCACCTGGACCGATCGAGGTCGTGCACGCGTAGGTGGACATCCGGTTGCTTTGCCGCGCGTACCCGACTGCCGCGTGCACCATCGACTGCTCGTTTCGCCCCTGCAGATACGGCATGTCCCCGGCGTTCTCCAGCAACGCTTGCCCCACACCGGCGACATTGCCGTGCCCGAAGATGCCCCAGCATCCGGCGATCAGGCGATGACGTGCCCCGTCGCGCTCGGTGTGCTGGTTGGACAGAAACCGCACCAATGCCTGTGCGACGGTCAACCGTCGCGTTCCGGCGGTCATCGTTCCTCCACTGAGATATCGTCGTTGACGGGTGCGTCGTACAGCGGAAGCCTCGCGTCCACCGGTTGGTTCGCCCACGTGTCGCGGATCCAGGCATGCGCGGGGTCGTCGCAGATTGCCCACGTGCGTTCGGGCGATGGTCCGGCCATCACGTTGAGGTAGTACATGTCGTAGCCCGGAACCGCCATCGACGGCCCGTGCCAGCCGTCCGGGATCAGCACGACATCACCGCTGCGCACCTCGGCGAGAACGTCGGTCGTGCGGCCGGGCCCCGACGGGTACACCCGCTGGTAGCCGAGGCCCTCGGTTCCGTGGGAGCCGGCGATCTCGAAGTAGTAGATCTCCTCCAGCCGGGACTCCCCGTCGCGTTCGGTGTCGTGCTTGTGCGGCGGAAAGGACGACCAGTTGCCCGCCGGCGTCAACACCTCCACCGCGATCAGCCGGTCGGCCTCGAAGACGTGCGCGGCGCAGAAGTTGTTGACCTGCCTGCTCGCCTGGCCGGCACCCCGCAGTTCGACCGGAACCCCGGAGGCCGGGCCGTAGCGGACCGGCAAGCGCCGCTCACAGCGAGCACCGGTGAGGGCGAACCGCCCGCCTTCCACCGAGCTGACGTGCACCTGAGCGTCGCGGGGCACGTAGGCGAAGTCCGTCACACCGTCGAACACACCGCCACGGCCGTGCAGGTCGAAGACCTCCCCGTCGCAGGAGACCCTGCAACCGCCGGACAATGGCAGCACGACCCACTCGCTCTCACCGGTCCGCAGTTCGTGCTGCTCACCCGCGTCGAGCTCGAGCACGCGCAGCGAGGAGTATCCCCAACCCGCCGACTCGGGGTCCACGTGGACCGCGTACCCGTCTCGGGCTGCCGTCCCGACGGGTTGGTAGAAGCGCTTGTCGTTCACCGCTGCTCCTGTTTCTACGTTTCGAGCTCTTGCACCGTCTTCGTGTCGATCAGAGCAGTCCGACCGCGGAGTCAACCGCACCGACCACGTCACCGTCCGGCGGGTACAGCAGGGTGCGCCCGACCACGAGGCCCCGCACGTTCGGAAGTTGGAGTGCCTTGTGCCAGCGCTCATAGGTGGCGTCGGCGTCGGTGGACACCTCGCCGCCCAACAGCACGGTCGGCAACGTGGTCGCCTCCATGACGCGATCGATGCCCCCGATGTCCTCGGGCACCGGCACCTTCAGCCAGGTGTAGGCCGACGTGCCGCCGAGCCCGGAGGCGATGGCGATCGATCGGGTCACGGCCTCCACCGACAGGTCGTTGCGCACCTTGCCGTCCACCTGGCGCGAGATGAACGGCTCGACCATCGCCATCAAACCTCGCTCGGCCAGCTCGTTGACCGCGTTCGCTGCACCCACCATGGTGCTCAGCGAACCAGTGTCGTTCGTGTCGATGCGCAGCAGCAGCTTCCCGGCGTCGAAGCGCAGGCGCTCGATGTCCTCCGCGCGGTGCCCCGTGAACCGGTCGTCGAGTTCGAAGGATGCCCCGGCCAAGCCGCCTCGGTTCATCGACCCGATAACGACTTTGTCCTCCAAGGCCCCCAGCAGCAGCAGGTCCTCCAGGACGTCCGGTGTCCCCAGAACACCGTCGACTCCGGGCCGCTGCAAGGCCGTGCACAGACGCTCGAGCAGATCGGCACGGTTGGCCATGGCGAGCGAGTCGCTGCCCGCGCCGAGGGCTCCTCGAGCGGGGTGGTCGGCGGCCACGATCATCATGCGCCCGTTGTCGCCCAGCAGCGGTCGCCGAGTCCGCTTCGCCGCCGCTTCCGCGATCGCCTCGGGATGCTCGGCACGCACCTGGGTGAGTTCGGTGATGCTCATTTCGGACACGGTTCTCGCTTTCGGGCTCGTCGCTCAGGCGCAACTGCGCCGAACGGGCCGACAGGGTCGACAGAACAGGGATTAGGCGGAGGTCCGGGAGAGCGCGGTCTCGACCTCGTGTTCGTAGGGCATCGCGGACGAGCAGGCGAGCCGGGAGGCCACCAGCGCCCCCGCCACGTTGGCGAAGCGCACGACTCTCCCGAGTTCCCAGCCCGCCAGCAGGCCGTGGCACAGCGCGCCGCCGAAGGCGTCCCCGGCACCGAGCCCGTTGACCACCTCGACCGGTACGGGCGGGGCGACGACCTCGTTGTCGCGGGTTCGCGCGAGCACGCCCTTCGGCCCCTGCTTGACCACCGCTAGCTCCACGCCGGCGTCGAGCAGCGCGTCCGCGGCGTCGTTCGGGTCGCGAGTGCCCACCGCGCGCTCGCACTCGTCGAGGTTGCCGACCGCGACGGTCGCGTGCGACAACGCTTCGCGGTACCAGTCGCGCGCCTCTTCGTGGTTCGTCCAGAACATCGGACGCCAGTCGAGGTCGAACACGGTCGTGCCGCGGCGGTCCCGATGCCGCATTGCGGCGAGGGTCGCCGACCGGCTGGGTTCCTCGGCCAGGCCGGTGCCGGTCATCCAGAAGATGCGTGCGGCGGCGATCGCATCCAGGTCCAGCTCGTCGACGTGGATCTCCAGGTCGGGGGCCTTGGGATAGCGGTAGAAGTAGAGCGGGAAATCATCCGGCGGGAACAGCTCGCAGAACGTCACCGGTGTCGGATACCGCTCGACCGGGGCCACCCATCGGTCATCCACTTCGAAACCTTTCAGGGCTTGGTGGATGAAATCCCCGAAGGGGTCGTTGCCGGTTCGACTGATGACCGCACTGGTGCTGCCCAGCCGGGCCGACGCGACGGCCACGTTGGTGGCGCTACCGCCCAGGTACTTCCCGAAGGATTCCACCTCGGCCAACGACACACCGGTCTGCAACGGGTAGATGTCCACCCCGATCCGGCCCATCGTGATGACGTCGAACGGGATGCTCATGCCGAAGACCTCCGCAGTGGTTCGGTGCTGTGTGAATCTGGGGGTGTGAGGGAACTGCTGCGCCTCGGCGGCGCGACTTTCACGCCGATCGACGGCCTTCCGAGTCGAGGCGGCGGCGTCTCGGATACCGAGGACGTCCGCACCGGCACCGCTGGACGGTGAGCATTCGGAAGCTGGCTGGTTCGTACTCACTTGTTTACTCGCCCAACAAGCCTGCTGTCAATATATTGTCAGTACATACTTACTTACGAACGTACGAGATCAGCTACTCCACGGCCCAGTCCAGCGCCGTTGTATTACCGAGTGGCCGTCAGATCGAGGCGGCCACCCATTCGGAGCAGCTGCCAGTCGTCAACGCGATCGCGTCCGCCCTCCGTCGAGACAGCACTGCCCCTTCACTCGCACGGAGAAACCCGACCTCCGCCTTCGATGATCAGCTTTCCGTCGCGAGCGGACGGTTATACGACCCCGCAGCAGCGAAGCCCCTCAACAGGCAAGCCAGTAAGTAAGTATGTCAGGACTAAGTATTGACAGTTCGAGTTTCGGCGGTGAAAACTACCGTTTGTCGTAAGCAGCGGCGACCCAGGTCACAGAGCCTTGCACCTCCCCGCCGCAACAACACGCCCGATCCTTCCGCAGTCCACCGTCGACCTCGGTGAACGCGACCCGAACCCGAGTTCCAACACATCGCCGATCGGTTCACCTGGCCGCACCCGGCATCGGCGTTCACAGTGCGCACCGGACACACGGACGGACCACCTACCCGGGAACGGCACGACCGCCAGAAAGAGACTTTCATGAGCAACGACAACGCCACCGACACTCGCAGCAGGCTGCGGGTCGGCTCAGCACCGGACTCGTGGGGCGTGTGGTTCCCCGACGACTCCAAGCAGACACCGTGGCATCGCTTCCTCGACGAAGTCGCCGAGGCCGGCTACGAATGGATCGAGCTCGGCCCGTACGGATACCTGCCCACCGACCCGGAGCAGCTGCGCGACGAACTCGGCAAGCGTGACCTGACGCTCTCGGCGGGCACCTGTTTCACCGGCTTCCACAAGGGTGATGTGTGGAAGGAGACTTGGGAACACGTCCGCCAAGTCGCCGATTTGACCAGCGCGCTCGGCGCGAAGCACATCGTGGTCATCCCGGACATGTGGCGCGATCCCGCGACGGGCGAGCAGTTGGAGGACCGCTTGCTCGGCGAAAACTCGTGGAGCTCGTTGGCCTCGGGTACGGACCGGCTCGCCAAGGCACTGTACGAGGAGTACGGCGTGCGGCTGCAGTTCCATCCGCACGCCGACAGCCACGTCGACACCCAGGAGCACGTCGAGCGCTTCCTGGAGCTCACCGACCCCGAACTGGTGACGCTGTGCCTGGACACCGGCCACATCTCCTACTGCGGCGGGGACAACCTGGCGCTGATCGAGAAGTACCCGAACCGCATCGGCTACCTACACCTCAAGCAGGTCGAGCCCTCCATCCTCGCCGACGTGCGGTCCGAAGACCTGCCGTTCGGCCCTGCGGTGCAACGCGGCGTGATGTGCGAGCCGCCCAACGGTGTGCCGGAGCTCGCACCGATCATCAAGGCCACCGAGAACCTCGACGCGGACCTGTTCGCCATCGTCGAGCAGGACCTCTACCCGGTCGACTTCAACGTGCCGCTGCCCATTGCACGCCGCACCCGCAACTACCTGACCCGCTGTGGCGCGGGTGCACGTTGATCACCGATGAGCGCCGCCACACGTCGCGGCACAGGAGGATTGCATGAGTGACAACGACCTTCGGGTAGGTCTCATCGGGGCAGGCAGGATGGGCGCCGACCACGCCCGGCGCATCCACGAACGGACCAGCAACGCCCGGCTGGTCGCGGTTGGCGACCCCGACCAGGACCAGGCGCACCAAGCCGTTTCGGGCTTGGAGGGCTGCCGCATCGAGCAAGATCCGATGGACGTGATCGTGGCGTCCGATGTGGACGCCATCGTGCTCGCCACCCCCGGTATCACCCACGAACCCATGTTGCTGGCCTGCATCGAGCGCGGACTTCCCGTCCTGTGCGAGAAGCCGCTCACCCCGGACTCGAAGTCTTCGTTGCGCGTGGTCGAGGCAGAAGAACGGGTGGGACACAAGCTCGTCCAGGTCGGCTTCATGCGCCGGTTCGACCCGGAATACGTAGAGCTCAAGCGGCTGCTGGACGCGGGCGATTTCGGGCGGGCCCTGGTGATGCACTGCGCACACCGCAACCCCACCACGCCACCCGGGTTCACCAACGAGATGATGGTCTTCGACTCGGCGGTGCACGAGTTCGACACCACCCGCTGGCTGCTCGACGAGGAGATCGCAGCGGTGACGGTCCAGCACCCGCGGTCGGCTTCCGCCGCACCGGAGGGGCTGGCAGACCCGAAGCTCATCACGATCGAAACCACCGGTGGTGTCGTCGTCGACGTCGAACTGTTCGTCAACTGCGGCTTCGGTTACCAGGTCCGCTGCGAAGCCGTCTGCGAGCACGGCACGGCCATGGTGGGTGGCAACACCGGACTGTTCAGCCACACGGAGGGCCGCTGGGGCGGAAACGTCACCAAGGACTTCCGCGACCGGTTCATGCAGGCCTTCGACCTCGAGTTCCAGCGGTGGGCGCACGCCGCCCTGGGCGGGACCATCGACGGCGCCAGCGCCTGGGACGGCTACGCCGCCGCGGCGGTGTGCGAAGCCGGTCTCGGTGCCCTTGCCACCGGCGAGCGCACCGAGGTCGAACTCGTCGAGCGCCCCCTCTTCTACAGCTGAGGCGCGCCGAACACGAATCCCGAGGAGTTCCCTTGAAAATCGCGCTCGACCCGCACATGTTCCGATTCACTCCACTGCTGGAGCTGCCGCGTCTGGTCGCCGAACTCGGCTACGAGTGGATCGAACTTTCACCGCGCGAGGACGTGCTGCCCTTCTTCACCCACCCTCGCATCGACGACACCACGATCCGCCGATTCCGCGCGGAACTCGACGCCGCGGGCGTCGGCATCGCTTCGGTCCTGCCGCTGTACCGCTGGTCCGGCCCCGACGAGGACGAGCGACAGGCCGCCGTCCGTTACTGGAAACGCGCCATCCAGATCACCAGCGAGCTCGGCGTCGACGTCATGGTCTCCGAATTCAACGGCCGCCCCGAGGCGACCAGCCGCAGCGAGGGGCAGTTCTGGCGGTCGATGGAGGAACTCCTGCCGATCTTCGAGCGGGAGGGAATCACCCTCAAACTCGAACCTCACCCCGACGACTTCATCGAGGACGGCCACGCCGCCGTCAACATGGTGCGCGGGATCAACTCGCCGAATGTCCAGTTCCTCTACTGCGCACCCCACACCTTCCACATGGGCAACGATGCGCCGGGAATCATGCGCCATGCCGGCGATCTGCTCACCCACGTGCACGTGGCCGACAGCTTCGACCACACCGCATCGTCCGGGCTTCGTTACATCGTCAACCCACCCGGTTCAACCGCCCGCATCCACCAGCACCTCGACATCGGCCAGGGCGAGGTGGACTGGGACGAGTTCTTCGGCTCGCTGCGGGACAACGGGTTCGACGGGATCATGACGGCTTGCGTGTTCGCCTGGGAAGACCGCGCCCGCGAGTCCTCGGTCTACATGCGCGACAAGATCGCCGAATACACCAAGGACTGGTGAGGCGGGACTGTTCGGTCGCTCCTGCGCGGGCGAACATTCATCCGTGGCCCACGATGGGCACCGCCGTGTTGGCACTGTGGCTGACCAATTCCGCAGTGACCTGATCTTCAGGCGATGGGCGCCGCCACTGGGCGGCGCCCATCGACGTTTCGGAGTCCGAGGTCGCGGGAGTGACGACCGATCCGGCGCGTCACGAGCTTCCGATCCGGCTCGAAATTCCGCGTCCGCGTGAAAGATCTGATTCATAACGTCGTGGATGCGCGCCCGGAACCGCTTCACGGCATTGGGGACACCGCATAGAGCAGCTTGCTCCTCCTTATGTATTGACATACGGACTAGGTCTGCTTAGTGTCTGCCATCACAGATTACCGAAACGCTTCGGTAAGCGATCTGAACGCCTCGTCGGCAGATGCAGAACCCGTCGCCACTCGGGCGAGCCGGTGAAGCCGCTCGCAGCCCCCGCCGTAGAGCCCCTTCCCAACGGTGGATGACCACTCGTTGGGCAACTCAGCAGAAGGACGCGGAACATGTCTCAGCAACCACTGTCCGTTGCGGTCATCGGCGCCGGGATGGCCGGTCGCAGCCATGCGGCGGGCTACCGGCAGGTCAACACCGTTTTCGGCGACGGTCTCCCGTTCATCCGGCTGGCGGCCATCGCCGACACCAACACCGACCTCGCCGAGGACGCGGCTCGTCGCTACGGGTACGAGAGGTCCGCGTCCAGCTGGGAGGAGATCGCCGACGATCCCTCGATCGACGCGGTGAGCGTCGTGGTCGGCAACGCGCTGCACCGGGAAATAGCCGAAGCACTGATCCGCGCAGGAAAGCACGTGCTGTGTGAGAAGCCCTTGGCGGGGTCGTTGACCGATGCCGAGGCGATGGTGGCCGCAGAGAAGACCGCCGGAGTGGTGACCGCCGTTGGTTACACCTATCGCCGCTCCCCCGCCATCACCGCGATTCGCGACCACGTCAGTCACGGTGAACTGGGTGAGCTGACGCTGTTCAACGGCCGATACTGGGCGGACTACGCCTGCGACCCACGCGGCCCGCTTAGCTGGCGCTTCAAAGGCGGGCCCGGAAGCGGCGCACTCGGAGATGTCGGCGCCCACGCCATCGACGTGGCCGAGTACGTCTGCGGCCCGATCGAATCGGTCGCCGGTGCGGCGTTGTCGACCCAGATCCCCAAGCGGCCGCTGCCGCTCGGAGCGGTCGTCGGGCACAACACCACTCCGGTCAGCGACGAAATGGGCGAGGTCGAGAACGAGGACACGGCCATGTTGACCGCACGCTTCCGCACCGGGCTCACGGGGTCGCTCTCGGTATCCCGCACCGCCTTCGGCATGCCGAACGGACTGGCCTTCGACACCCACGGTCTGTCGGGCCGAGCCTCCTTCGACTGGCACCGGCCCGCCGAGTACGTCTTCGACGACACGCAGCCCGAAGCACGCACCCGTGGTGCACGGCAGGTCATCGCAGGACCACAACTACCGTATTTCGCCGGCGGATACCCCATGCAAGCGCCAGGTAACGGCGGCGGCAACGCTGAGATGTTCGTCTACCAGTGCCGCGCGTTCCTCGACCAGGTCACCGGCGCCCCTGATCCGCGGCCGGAGTGCGCGTCCTTCGCCGATGCCTTGCACACCATGCGCGTCATCCAGGCCATCGTCGAATCCTCACAGGCCAACGGCGCGCCGATCAACGTTCGCTGAACACGTTCCCTCATATCTGGAAGGACCAAGGACTCTCCCCATGGCACTGAAGCTCGGCGCCTACACCGCCGCCCTGCACGACCGCATGCTCGAGGACACCCTCGACATCCTCGACTCCAATGGCCTGACCTCGGTGGAGGTCAACACCGGCGGCTTCCTCCCAGCTCCGCACTGCCCGATTGACCTGCTGCTGTCCTCGGCCAAAGCACGCCAGGACTACCTGCGGACATTTTCCTCACGAGGTATGGAACTAACGGGGCTGAACTGCAACGGAAACCCGCTCAGCCCCCTGCCCGGCACCGGCCCCAAGCATGCCGATGACCTGCGCCGCACCATCGAGCTCGCCGGACTGCTCGGCGTGCGCAACGTCGTGACCATGTCGGGCACCCCCGGCTCGGACCCCGACGCGAAATACCCGTCCTGGGTCGTCAACCCCTGGGACGGCGTCTACATGGACGTGCTCGACTACCAGTGGGGTGTCGCCACCGAGTTCTGGACCGAGATCGACGGCCTCGCCCGCGCCCACGATGTCCACGTGGCGATCGAGATGCACCCACACAACCTGGTGTTCTCCCCCGTCACCCTGGAGAAGCTGGTGAAGTTGACCGGTGCGACCAACCTCGGCGCCGAAATGGACCCCTCGCACCTGATGTGGCAGGGCATGGATGTAGCCGCCTGCGTTCGCCACCTCGGACCGCTGGTGTTCCACGCCGCCGCCAAGGACGCCACGCTGTGCCACGGCATCGACGTCCGGGGAGTTCTCGACACCTCGTTCGAACGAGTGCCCGCGGGCACCCCGGGCAAGGTCCCCACCGGCATCGATCACTGGTGCAATTCCTGGCCGGACAACCCAGCTTGGAAGTTCGTCGCCGTCGGCATCGGCCACGACACTGCCTACTGGACCGAATTCCTCACCGCCCTGGCCGAGGTCGACCCGGACATGGCGGTCAACATCGAGCACGAGGACGCCTCCTACTCGCAGGAGGAAGGGCTCTCCCTCGCCGCCAAGAACCTCCTTGCCGCCGCGGCGAACCTGTGAAGTTCCGGAACGGCACCGCCTATCCATAATGGACGGTAAAGAGTGATACTCCCCCTCTCCATACACCACGTGTCGTTGATGGTTCAAGATCTCGACGATGCGCTGGAGTTCTACACCGAAGTGCTCGGCATGCGACGCCGTACCGACCGGCCTGCATCGGCCGCGCGCGGCGCCTGGCTGGACGTCGGGGACCACCAGGTTCATCTGATCGAGGGCAGCCCACCACCTGCGCGGGGACAGCACTTCGCGGTGCGCATCTCCGACCTGGACACGACACGGGAACTGCTACTCAGCCGCGGTGTGGAGGTCAGCGAAGCGGTCACGATCGGCACTGCGCGGCAAGCCTTCCTGCAGGACCCGTCGGGAAACCGCATCGAGCTGCAGGAGGCAGCACATTCGCCCACGTGAATCCCACGAACCTCCGGCACCGCGAAGTTCGCAGTCAGCGAGAAGCACCCCTGAACGACTTCTGCTCGCTGAACGACGACGAGTCGCGAACGAACCACTCCCAAAACCCCCAACGACGGAGGTTTGAGCTGATGAGCAGCAACAGAACAACGTCAAGACCCGCACCGTTACCCGCAGACCGCCCGGGCCCTCATTCCAAGCGCCTCGGGATGGTGGCCTTCGTCGCCACTTTCGGCGGACTGCTGTTCGGCTACGACACCGGCGTCATCAACGGTGCGCTGGAGCCGATGAAGGCCGACCTGGGGCTCACCCCCGTCACCGAGGGCTTCGTCGTGAGCATCCTCATCTTCGGGGCCGCGTTCGGTGCCGCCATCGGCGGCAAGCTCGCCGACCGGCACGGCAGGCGGCAGAACATCCTCCTGCTCTCAGGTATCTTCATCCTCGGCACCATCGGATGCGCCGTGTCGCCGACGTGGCAGGTGCTTGCGTTGTTCCGCTTCGTGCTCGGTCTCGCCGTCGGCGGCGCCTCGACCACCGTGCCGGTCTACCTCGCCGAAGTCGCACCCGTGGAACGCCGCGGCAGCCTGGTGACCCGCAACGAGGTCATGATCGTGTCCGGCCAGTTCGCGGCGTTCATCATCAACGCGGTCATCATCAACGTCTGGGGCGAGCACACCTCGGTGTGGCGTTTCATGCTGGTGGTCGCGGTGCTCCCCGCGATCGCGCTGCTCATCGGGATGCTGCGGATGCCGGAGAGCCCGCGCTGGCTGTCGTCCCAGGAACGCGACGCCGACGCGCTCGCGGTCCTCAAGCAGGTGCGGTCCCCGGAACGCGCCGAGGCCGAGATGGCCGAAGTCCGCACGCTGGCCGAGGAAGAGCAGCAGTCGCAGACCGGCGGCTGGTTCGACCTCGCGGTGCCCTGGATCCGGCGGATGGTCATCATCGGTGCCGTCCTGGGCATTTTCCAGCAGCTGACCGGCATCAACTCGATCATGTACTACGGTTCTCAGCTGCTGCAGGACGCCGGGTTCTCCACCAACGGTGCGGTCATCGCCAACACCGCCAACGGCCTGTTCAGCGTCCTGGGCATCACTGTCGGCATCATGCTGATCAACAAGCTCGACCGGCGCGTCATGCTGATCGGCGGCTTCACCCTGATCTCGCTGTTCCACGTACTCGTCGGGACGTCGGCGATGTTCCTGCCCGACACAGCGGCGAAACCCTATATCATCCTGATCTTCGTCGTGGCCTTCGTGTTCTCCATGCAGGGCACGCTCGGACCGGTGGTCTGGCTGCTGTTGTCCGAGATGTTCCCGCTCAAGATCCGCAGTTTCGCCATGGGCTTGTGCGTGTTGGTGCTGTGGGTGGCCAACGCCGGTGTCACCTTCGGCTTCCCGCCGACGGTCGCCGCTCTCGGCATCGCTCCGACGTTCTTCATCTTCGCCGCGATCGGTGTTCTGGGCATTCTCTTCACCTCCACCCTGGTTCCCGAGACCCGCGGCAAGACCCTCGAGGAATTCGAGGACGAGGTCCGCACCCAGCACGCTCGACCCGACGCCCGAGGAAGGTGAGCACCATGTCCATCATGGTCGCCGTTCCGGACAGCCCGGAAGGCCGCGCGGCTCTCCGCGCCGCCATCGACGAAGCCCAGCAGCTGCACGATGACCTCATCGTGGTCAACCTCGGTCTGACAGGGCTCGACACCTCCCCACTCCCACCTGAACTTCCAGTGGCGGTGATCGACCGGCAGGGCCGTTCTGATCGCGATCCCACCGACGCCGTCCTCGACGAAATCGACGAACGCTCGGTCCAGCGGCTCGTCATCGGACTGAGGCACCGCTCCCCCGTCGGCAAGGCTCTCCTCGGAAGCATCAGCCAACGCTTGCTGCTCGAAGCCCCGGTACCCGTGCTCGCAGTCAAACCATCGGAAAGCGAACCGTCCCGGTGAAGGTTCCACCATGCCGGAGCGCGGCACGCCGCCTGTTCGACCAACCGGCGCAAGACTCGTCAATAGTGCACAACAGCGCACGGACAGTGGTGGAGGACCCGACCTAAAGGCGGGCCCTCCACCACTGTCCGCGGGCGGTCCGTAAATCCGAGCGTAGAACGCGCACAACGCAGCGGAGTGCGATTTGTCCTTACATCGTGAATTAAGAACGTCGAGTGTTCTTGATACCGTGTGGTCGTGACCTCGACGCAGCACCGCCGATCGCCGGAACCCGCTTGGGACCCGGCCACCCAGATTTCCGTGGACCACCGCAGCCCAGTGCCGCTCTACTACCAAGTGGCCAGCCAGATCGAGGAGGCCATCGACTCCGGCGCGCTTCCCGTCGGCGCGCGGCTGGACAACGAGGTCGAACTGGCCGCCCGACTGGGCATGTCCCGCCCGACGGTCCGGCAGGCGATCGGCTCCCTGGTCGACAAGGGCCTGGTGGTGCGCAAGCGCGGCGCAGGCACCCAGGTGGTGTTCAATCGGGTCAAGCGGTCGCTGGAACTGAGCAGCCTGTTCGACGACCTCACCCGGGTCGACCAGAAGCCCACCACCAAGGTCCTGGTCAACGAGGTGATAACGCCTTCTCCCGAGATCGCACACATCCTCGGGATCTCCGAGCAGGACAATGCGCTGCATCTGCAGCGCGTCCGCTCGGCTCGTGGCGAACCGATCGCCCAGCTGCAGAACTACCTGCCCGTAGGCCTGATCGAACCCACCGATGAACTGCTCGAGGAGCGCGGCCTCTACCAGCTGCTCCGCGGTGCCGGGGTGCACCTCCACGCGGCGCACCAGACGATCGGCGCCCGGGTGGCCGCCGAGGACGAGGCCGACCTGCTCGACGAGCAGGCAGGGGCAGCTCTACTGACCATGGAGCGCACCACCTACGACCAAGCGGGCAAGGTCGTCGAGTACGGCTCGCACGTCTACCGTGCTTCGCGTTACTCCTTCGACCTCTCCCTGCACGGCGACACCTGACTCCGGTCGTCCACTTCAGACCCCGGTTGGCTCCCCGGTGGTGTCACGCAGGACCAGTCGCGACTGCAGGAGCTTGCGGACGGGACCCGCACGACCATCCCGGACTCGTTCCAGAAGTGCTTCGGCAGCGAGCCTGCCCATCTCGCGACGCGGCTGGTCGATCGTGGTGAGGCCGATGTGCGCGAGCGCGGCAAGCGAAGTGTTGTCGTAGCCGATCACCGAGATGTCTTGCGGCACCCGCAGCCCCACTTCGTCGAGCGCGGAAATCGCACCAACCGCGTTGAAATCGTTGGCTGCGACGATCGCGGTGGGCAGCGGGGCGAACCTCTCAAGCACCTGCCCGACGGCCTTCGATCCTGCGCTGTCGGTGTACTCGCTGGGCAACACCACCGGCTCCAAGCCGTGCTTGCGCATGGTCGCGACGTAGCCGCGCCTGCGGACGGCCGCCTGCGAGCCGTGGCCACCGTCGAAGTGCACGATCCGGGTGTGGCCCAGCGCGACGAGGTGGTCGACGGCCAGCTCCGAACCGGCCTTGCCATCATCATTGAAAGTATCGACAGTGGATAGACGAGAATCGCGTGCCACGAGCGCGACGGGGACCCTGTCCGCCGCAGCGGCGATGTCCGAGGCAGGAACCGCCGGTCCCAGCAACACCAGTCCCGCGGGTCGGAACGACAGCAAGCTCTCGACCGCCTTGCGTTCCCGTGTCGCGCTGCGACCACCGGTGTTGATGATCAGTTCCAGTCCCTCCGATCGGGCCACCGCGTCCAGCCCGTCAACGATCTCCGCGAAGAACGGGTTGTGCAGATCGGAGACCATCACGCCCAGCACCGTGGAATTCCTCGAAGCCAGCGACCGTGCCATGGCGTGCGGTGAGTAGCCGAGCTCCTCGGCAGCCCGCAGCACAGCATCCCTGCGCTCCGGTCTGACCTTCGGCGAATCCCGCATGACCAGGGAGACCAGCGCACGGGATACCCCGGCACGGGCCGCGACGTCCTCCATCGTTGGCCGCGCCATGGTGAGTTCTCCTTCTGCAAGGGTTGACATCGACGTGAGTCAGCTTACAGCATTAGAGCGCTCCAAACTTGGAGCGCTCTAACACATTCGCTCCTAGTTGAAACGAGGGCACTCCCGAGATGAAGATCGGAGTAGCCGGGGTCGGCCGGATCGGCTCTATGCACGCCACGAACCTCACCGCCTTGGACGAGGTCGAACAACTCCTGCTGTTCGACCCGCAACCCGGTAAGGCCGCGACAGCGGCCGCCTCGCTCGGCGGTCCAACGGTTGCGGTGGATACCGCGGACGATCTCGTCGCGGCCGACGGCGTGCTCGTGGCGACCCCCACCGACACCCACCCCGAGATGGTGCGCCGGGCGATCGCCGCGGGAAAGCCAGTGCTGTGCGAGAAACCGCTCGCGCCCGACCTGCCATCGATGGGAACGCTGGTCGACGAGGTAGAAGCGTCCGGCGTGCCGGTGCTGGTCGGGTTCCAGCGCCGCTTCGACCCGGCGACCGTCGAACTGCACCGGCGACTGCGCTCCGGCACGGCGGGGACGGTATACCTGGTACGCGCGGTGTGCAACGACCACCTGCCGCCGTCGCCGGAATTCGTGGCGACCTCCGGCGGGCTGTTCCGGGACTGCCTGATCCACGATCTGGACGCAGTGCCATGGCTGGTCGGCGAGCCGGTCACCGAGGTCTATGCGTCCGGCTCGGTACTGGTGGACGGGTCGTTCGAGGAAGCCGGCGACGTGGACAACGCGATTGTCATGTTGCGCTTCGCCGGTGGCGCGCACGCCGTGCTGTCAGCCTCTCGGCACGACCCGGTGGGCTATGACTGCCGCCTGGAGGTATTCACCAGCAAGGACACCGTGGCCGTGGGTCTGGACGACCGCACACCGCTGAACTCTCTCGATGATGGCGGTCCACGACCGAGTGCGCCCTGGCAGTCGTTCATCGAGCGCTACCACGACGCGTACCTCAACGAGATGGAGGTGTTCCTCGACGTCATCGCAGGCCGAGCGGGCAACCCGTCGCCGCCGCGGGACAGTCTGATCAGCTTTCGGCTGGCGGAAGCGTGCGAGGAGTCGGCACGCACCGGAGCACCGGTATCGCTCCCGACCGTCGAAAACGAAGTCAGCTCATGACCACGGATTCACAATCCCTGCGGCTCTGATTTCTGGGACGTCCGCCGGGCACTCGTCCTCGCCCGTCCCGACGCGGCGGTCGTGGAGCCGCGGCGGCGCGTGTCCATTCCCCTGGGCTGCCTCGCGTGCGTGCGGGGAGCCGACGCTCGCCCGTCGAGCCTCACACGCCTCCTCCTTGCCGAGGGGGCACTGGCCGGAACATGGTGCGATGGACAGCCCTGTCCGGCCGCCCTCGCGGCCGAGTCGATTCGACGAGCTGTTGGCCGCTGCCAACGGACTCCCCCCAGCGGAGCTGCTCGCGGTGTGATTACCCGTTGACTCTGGACCGGAGACCGTCCAGCACCAACTCGAGCCCCCGCTCGAAATCGGCTGGTCCCTCGGGCGCCCGGTCGATCGCCCCGGCGCTCGCGGCTTGCAGTGCCGTCTGCTCCTCCACGGTGTGCCCGAAGACGAGATGCAGGAGGGCACGGGTGCCGACATCGACCAGTTCGTCGGGCAGGTCACCGTCCCGCAAGGCCTGCTGCAACTGGTTGGCGGGGTCACCGGCGCCGAGACCGAAGGTGTACGCCGTGACGACCACTTCGGCACCGTCCCGGTAGGCGAGCATCGCGTCCCGGAGCTCGCCGCAGACCTCGACCACACGCCGATCCCACGCCCGAGCTCGATGGGGTCGCCGCCCCCTGGCCAGAATCTCGTCGGCGACCGCGGCCAGGAGCGTCTGCTTGTTCGACACGTGATGGTAGAGCGCGCTCGGTTGCACGCCTAGCTCGGTGGCGAGTCGGCGCATCGTCAGTGATTCCAACCCGTACTCGTCGAGGACCACGATCGCGCGATCCACGACGTCTGCTCGGTGGTAGCGCACTCAGAACCTCCAGTTGACCGACCGACCCACCCAGTTTAGCCTGAACGCTGTTCAGTTGAACACCGTTCAGGTAGCACCAACCGACACCGGGAGACGCGATGCAAGCCACCTTCCAACAGCTCGCCGATGGGGTACTCACCGGGGTCCCGGCCACGCCCGAAGACGCCCTCGCGGTACTGCGTGCAGACGACACCGAGCTGATGTCCGTCGTGGCTGCCGCCGGCAGGCTGCGCCGTGCGCATTTCGGTAACACGGTGAAGGTGAACTACCTGGTCAACCTCAAGTCGGGGATGTGCCCGGAGAACTGCAACTACTGTTCGCAAGCACTCGGCTCCGAAGCCCCCGTCCTCAAGTACTCGTGGCTGTCCAAGGACGAGGCGCTCAAACAAGCCGGTGCCGGTATCGAGGGCGGCGCCAGCCGCGTGTGCATGGTCGCCTCCGGTCGCGGACCGTCCACACGCGACATCGACAAGGTCACCGAAATGGTCGGGGCACTGAAGGACGAACACCCCGACGTGGAGGTCTGCGCCTGCCTGGGATTCCTCAAGGACGGCCAGGCAGCACGCCTCAAGGAGGCCGGTGTGGACGCCTACAACCACAACATCAACACGTCCGAGAGCAACCACGACAACATCGTCCAGACCCACACCTACGCCGACCGGGTGGACACCGTGGAGAAGGCGAAGGGCGCGGAGATCTCGCCCTGCTCCGGCCTGATCGCCGGCCTCGGGGAAACCGACGAGCAACTCGTCGAGGCGCTGTTCGCGCTGCGGGAGCTGGACTCGGACTCGATCCCGGTCAACTTCCTGATGCCCTTCGAAGGGACCCCGTTCGAGAACACGTGGGAGCTCTCCCCCACTCGCTGCGTGAAGATCCTGGCAATGGCGCGCTTCGTCTGCCCCGACAAGGAAATCCGGATCGCAGGCGGCCGCGAGATGCATCTGCGTACGCTGCAGTCGATCGGGCTGCACGTCGCCAACTCGATCTTCCTCGGCGACTACCTCACCTCGGAGGGCCAGGACGCCGAGGCGGACCTGGAAATGATCCGGGACAACGGATTCGTCGTCCTGGACTCCGAGGAAGACCTCGCCCAACAGGCCGAACGACCGGAGTCGGTCGATCCGGCGATCCGTCGCCGCGGGGCAGGCACCGACGTCCTCCCCAACGCCTGACGGATGCCGCCGGATAGCAGCCGCCCCGGAGTCAAGAAGAGCCGCTGGACCGAGTGGTTCGCCGAGCAGCGGACCAAGCGGGCGGACGCCGGCCTGCAGCGCACGCTGCGCCCCCGGGCGGCCGGCGAGAACGTCATCGACCTCGCCAACAACGACTACCTGGGCATGTCCGGCCACCCCGAGGTGCGGCGAGCGGCCGCCGATGCCGCCCACGTCTGGGGTGCCGGGGCAGGCGCCTCCCGACTGGTGACCGGCACCACGACGCTGCACTCCGACCTGGAGCGTGAACTCGCCGAGTTCACCAGTCGAGAGGCGGCGCTGGTGTTCTCGACCGGATACCACGCCAACCTGTCCGCGGTGACCGTGCTTGCCGACAAGCAGTCGCTGATCGTCTCCGACGCGCACGTGCACGCCTCGCTGATCGACGCCGCACGGCTGTCCCGGGCTGCGATCGAGGTGGTGCCCCACAACGACGTGGCCGCCGTGCGGGCCGCGTTGACCAAAGCCGATGGCCGGCCGGCGATCGTGCTTACCGAGTCGGTCTTCTCGGTGCTCGGAGACGCCGCCCCGCTCACGGACCTGGCCGCGGTCTGCGCCGAACAGGACGCGCTCCTCGTCGTCGACGAGGCACACGGGCTCGGCGTGGTCGGTGACGGTGGTCGGGGTCTGGTGCACGCCCACGATCTGGCCGACGCCCCGCACGTGGTGATGACCGCGACGCTGTCGAAATCGCTCGGCGCGATGGGCGGCGCGGTACTCGGCTCCACCGCACTGATCGACCACCTCACCAACCGCGCTCGACCGTTCATCTTCGACACCGGGCTGGCACCGGCACCCGCCGCAGGCGCCCGGACCGCTCTCCGCCGACTGCACGGTCAACCGGACCTCCCGACTTGGATCCACCGACGTAGCGGTGAGCTCGCCGACCGCCTCGGCGTGCAGCGGTCGGCGGGCGCCGTGCTCTCCGTGCCGATGCCGTCCCCGCGGGTCGCCCTCACCGCGCAGGCCGCAGCCCTCGCCTCCGGAGTCCGAGTCGGGTGCTTCCGGCCACCCTCGGTTCCGGACGGGATTTCCCGACTCCGGATCACCACCCGCGTCGGCCTCGACTACGAACAGTGGGCCCGCGCGGTCGACGTGCTAACTCAGGTCATCGATGACCACCGGCAGCATTGCTGATCACGACGAGGTGCCGACACCCTGTCGGAACTCGGCGCCGAGCCCACCCAAGATCGCGCGGTTCAGGTGGCTGTCCCAAGTCACAGTTCTTTCCGGACGGCTTCCGCCAGCACCTCAGCTAGGTGCTGCGCACGGCGATCGGTCGCCTGACCGACTTGGGTGCGGCAGGAAAAGCCGTCCGCGAGCACGAGAGTGCCGTCGGCTGCCTCTCGGGCAGCGGGCAGCAACGCTCGTTCTCCGCACGCCTGCGAGACCTCGTAATGACCGCGCTCGAACCCGAAGTTCCCCGCCAGTCCGCAGCAGCCGGTTTCCACCCTCTCGGTTCCGATTCCCGCTCGTCGCATCAGCTCCTGGTCCGGACCGAACCCGATCACCGCGTGCTGGTGGCAATGCACCTGGGTGATCGCGGACTGATCCACCTGGGGCAGCTGCCAGTCTGGGGCGTGCGCTTCGAGGAACTCGGCGAGGGTGTGCACCGTGCCGGCCACCCTTTCCGCGTCTTCTCCGGGCACGAGTTCGACCAGGTCGGTACGCAGTGCCGCCGTGCAGCTCGGTTCGAGACCTACGATGGGTATTCCGGCTTCGACGAATGGTGCGAGTGCTGCGAGGGTACGTCGCATGACCTTGCGAGCAACCCCCAGTTGTCCGGTAGACACCCAGGTCAATCCACAACACACCGGCCCCCGCGGGAGGACGACGCGGAAACCCGCGTGCTCCAGTACATCGACCGCTGCCCGTGCGACCTCGGGTGTGAGGAAGTTGTTGAAGGTGTCCGGCCACAGCAGCACGGGCGGCCGTCCCTGGGGACGGCTAACACGTCGCCTGAACCAGTGGCTGAAATGCTGCTTCGCGAAGGAAGGTATCGATCGTTCCGGGGCGATCCCGCCGATCCGCTTTAAAAGACCGGACAGCGTATCGTTGCGCGTGGCCGCGTTCACCAAACCCGGTGCCAGCGCGGCGAACCGGGACCACAGCGGCAACCAGCCCATCGAGTAATGCGCGGCCGGGCGGACCCTGCCCGCGTAGTGATGGTGCAGGAACTCCGCCTTGTAGGTGGCCATGTCCACATTGACCGGACAGTCGTTGCGGCACCCCTTGCAAGAAAGGCACAGGTCCAGTGCTTCCCGAACCTCCTCGGAGCGCCAGCCGTCGGTGATGAGATCTCCGGTGAGCATCTCGGAGAGCAAGCGCGCGCGCCCGCGTGTGGAATGCCGTTCTTCCTTCGTGGCCATGTAGCTGGGGCACATCACTCCCGGCCCTTCGCTGCGCCGGCATTTGCCTACGCCCACACAACGGCCCACCGCCTGGGTGAAGCTGCCCTCATCGTGGGGATAGGAGAACAAGGTCAGTGCCCCACCGGCGTTTGCTGCGGCGGGAACGCGCAGATCCGCATCCAGTGGGGCTGGCCTCACGATGACGCCCGGGTTCATCAGGTCGTTCGGGTCCCAGATGGACTTGAATTCGGCAAAAGCATCGCAGATCTCCGGTGGATACATCCGCGGTAGCAGTTCCGAGCGTGCCTGCCCGTCCCCGTGCTCGCCGGAGAGTGATCCGCCGTGTTCGGTGATGAGGTCTGCGGCCTGTTCCATGAACGAACGGAACTCACCGATTCCCGGTGAGTCGACCAGGTTGAAGTCTATTCGCACATGCAGGCAGCCCTCGCCGAAGTGGCCGTAGACCACACCGTGACGATCATGGGAGTTCATCAGGTTCTCGAAGGCGCGCAGATACGAACCGAGATTCTCCGGCGGGACGGCGGCGTCCTCCAGGCCGGGCCACGCCTCGGAACCATCCGGCAACCGCGTCGCGACCCCGGCTCCCTCCTCGCGGATCCGCCACAGCGTCCGCTGCTCGGCGGGGTCGGTGATCAGCCGGGCATCCACCGGCCGCGACGCGCCGGTCAGGCTTGTGATCACCGCTTCACCGTTGGCGGCGGCGTCGGTCGCGTCGGCGCCACTGACCTCGATCATCAGCCACGCCTGCCCGTCCGGCAGGCTCAAACGGCTCGACGAGTTGGAGCGGGACAGCCACGCGTCCAAGAGCTGGCGGTCCAGCCCTTCCACGGTCAGAGGCCGGCGTTCCAGTAGTTCCGGCACGGCATCGCCCGCGGCCGGAGCGTCCGGGTAGCCCAGCACGACCAACGTGCGCGCTGGCGGTGTCGGGACCAACCGCACGGTCGCTGCGAGAACCACCACACAGCTGCCTTCGGTACCGGTCAGAGCACGCGCGAGGTGGACACCGTTTTCAGGCAGTAGCTGGTCGAGGGCATATCCGGATACGCGCCGGGACATCGACGGCATCCCGGTGCGGATCGCCGCGAGCTCGCGATCGACCAGACCCTGCACCCCCGAGTAAATCTGCCCTTGGCGGTTCGGCATCGCCGCCATCCGCTGCAACTCGTCGCGGCCGGTCGCGCCGACGGTCATCCGGGTGCCATCCGGCAGGAGAACATCGAGGGACTCGACGTTGTCGGCTGTGGTCCCCCATGCCACCGAGTGCGAACCGCAGGCATTGTTGCCGATCATCCCGCCGAGGGTGCAGCGACTGTGCGTGGACGGGTCCGGGCCGAACGTCAGCCCGTAAGGCTCTGCTGCGGCACGCAGGTCGTCGAGCACGACTCCGGGCTCGACCTTCGCGGTGCGCTGCTGCGGATCGATCTCGATGATCTCGGTCAGATACCGGGAGGTATCCAGGAGCAGGCCACCGCCGAAGGCATTGCCCGCGATGCTGGTGCCGCCTCCCCTGCTCACCAACGGGACCCCGAATTCGTGGCATGCGGCCACCGTTGCGATGACGTCGTCGGTGTCCCACGGCAGCACCACGCCCGCCGGGGCCCGCCGGTAGTTGGACGCATCCGTGGTGTAGAGACCGCGTGTTCCGGTGTCGAACGAAACCCGCCCCTGTACGGAATCGTGCAGCGTACGTTCGAACGCAGTGATGTCGGAATCGGCTGTACCGGTCACCATCAGCCCTTCTGCGGTGGCTCCGGATTCCGCTCATTTGGACATCCGGAGAGCGATCGATGATGGTGTGCTGCTCGGAGCTGACACACACCTATGGGGCAACCAGTGCTTCCGGAATTTCGGCAGCGCAGGCGCGTAATGCGGAACGGTCGAGCCCTTCGCGCGCGAGCACGTCGATGAGAAGCTCGAGCGCTTCGGGTGGGTTGGGCGAGTCCGGCTGTCCCGCGTCCGAGGACAACACCACGCTGTCCAGTCCCACTTCGTCGGCGAATGCGGCGAGCCTGGCGGGGGTGCAGTCCGGTTGGTGCAGGAGTTGGAACGTGGTTATCTCCGCCAAGGCTCCTCGCGCGGTCAGCTCGGCGGTCGCGGATGCGGACATTGCCGGAACCGTGTAGCTGGGGTGAGTCAGCAGGAATCTGCGTACTCCGTGTTCCTGCGCGGTGGACAGGAGCCATTCGGCCTCGGCTCGGCTCACGTGACCGGTGGCCAGCACCGCGTCCGCCTCCGCGATCATTCGGCAGATGAGCCGAACGTCTTCCGCGGTGGACCAGTCCACCGGAGGGATCGCATACGCGTGCTCGGAGAGTTCCGGGCGCAGGCCGCAAAGACTGGGCAACCTAGCCGTGCGTTGGCCATGAGCGTCGGCGGTGGGCATCCAGACCAATCTGCCCCCGGATTGAAGGCACGCCGCCACCGCCGTCGGATTGACCCCGCCCACGTGTTGGTTCAGCGCGACGCCTCCGTACACCCGAAGACGTCGGCCGCGACCGGCCGCGGCCGCGCGCCCGACCGTTGACTCGTAGTGGCCCTTGAGGACGCATCCGGTGAACCCGGCCGAAGCGTATGCGGCCACGGTGTCCCGGTCGTCCGCGAATCGGGGCGTCACATCAGGTGCGGCATGCACATGCAAGTCGAACACGGCACCCACCTTGATATGCGGAGTTCTCCGCGGGCAACGGTTGTTGCTGCGACAGCAACAACGGTTGGTTCAGATCAGTCCGCACCTTCCTCCAGGAGCCGGTTCACCTCGCGTGAGACGAGACCGAAGCGTGCTTCCTGCAGCAGTGGCATCTCGCGGCGCCGACGGCGAGCGGCCTGGACATCGAGCTCCACCACCGTCAACGACGCCTCGTTGTGCGGAGCTTCGGCCAAGACCTCTCCCCATGGATCGAGCACCCGCGAACCACCCCAGAACGAGACACCCGCCTCGTCGCCGACCCTGTTGACGAACACCACCCAGCACTGCTGCATACGGGCGATGAACAGCAACAGGTCACGCCAGTACGCGGCCGTGTCCACCGCACCCGGCGCGACGCCTGCGGCACTGTTGGTCGGGATCAGCAGAATTTCCGCTCCGTCCTGTGCCGCCAACCACGGCAACGCCGGCTGCCAGGCGTCGTTGCAGATCAACGTCGCCATCCGGGCATGCCGTGTCTCGTAGGCGCGCATGGCCTGCCCCGGGCTGGAGTGCTTGCGTTCTTCCCAGTCCAGGTAGTTCGGCAGGTAGAGCTTGCGATGGGTGTGCACGTGCGCGCCCTCGGCGTAGTAGCTCGCCGAGTTGTAGCGGCGCAGCCGGCTGTCCTCGTGCAGGCCGACCGACACGTCCGGTCCGTACCGCGACAGCTGCGCGAGCCGCTCGTCGCCCACGCTGATCGACCGGTCCTCCGACACGGTGCCCAGTGCGTAGCCGTGCAAACTCAGTTCGGGGAACACCACAAGATCAACGTTCTCCGCGGCCGCCTTCTGGACGACCTCGTGTGCCTCGTCCAGATTCGCCTGAACCTCTCCTAGCCGACAGTCAACCTGTGCAAGCGCGACTCGCATGGACTGCACCCCTCTCCTTCGTTTCCGGCCCGGGTAGCGATGGTGTGGACTGCGGTTTCTAGCGGGTGCGCTTGTCGTGGGCAAGCACAGTTGCTCGGCGGACAACCAGCCGGGCAACGACGGGGGCAGCACTGTTGACGCAAACAGGCCTGCGGCGTCGAAACGTCACTGTCCAGAACCCACGTTCCCACGTTCACAGCGGCTGGCGACCCCGATGGCCAGCGACGATCCGGATGGTTGTTAGGACAGCAACAACGGTTGTCCAAGTCACCCGGTTGGGTTCATCATTCCGGCCATGGCTACGGAGGGTTCGTCCAGCGTTCACCGTGCGGTGGCTATCTTGCTGGCCTTGGGTTCGCAGGAGTCAGCCGAGCGAGGCAGCCTCGGTGTGGTCGAGATAGCGCGCCGGGTCGGGAAGGAGAAGACACAGATCTCGCGTGCCCTGCGCATGCTGGAAGAGACCGGGCTCGTCGAACGCGACCACGACACCCTCGGGTATCGGCTCGGTTGGCGCCTGTTCACCATGGCGGTCAACGTCGGACAGCAGCGACTGCTTGCCGAAGCGCCTGCGGTGTTGCGTCGGTTGGTGTCGGCCACGAAAGAGCGCGCCCATCTGACCGTGCTCGATGGTGACGGCGCATTGACCGTCCTCTCCGAGAGCCCCATGCGAGCGGTGCAGACCGCGGGCTGGGTGGGACGGGTTACTCCGCTGCATACCACCTCCTCCGGTCGTGCGCTGTTGTTCGACCACAGCGATGCGGAGATCCGCGAGCTGCTCGCCGACACCCACTTCGGTTCGGCAGGGCCGAACGCACCGCACGACGTGGATGAGTTCCTCGTTCGCCTGCGTGAGGCGCGCCTCCGTGGGTGTGCGCTGGTGGACGACGAGTTCGAAGAAGGCCTCGTCGCCGCCGCGTCACCGATCCGCGACTTCCAGGGGCAGGTCTGCGCCGCACTGAACGTCTCCGCTCCCAAGTTCCGCCTCGGTAGCGATCTCGACAAGGCCGGGCGCATGGTCTGCGCCGCGGCCCATCAGATCTCCCGGGCGATGGCAGGTCTCGAGCCGCTCGAGTCCCCACGCCCTCCCCATCCGGCCCAAACGGACCGGAACCGGTAGTACCAACATCAGGAGGAATCGGTGACTTCTCGTCCCCTTCCGTTTTTCAGTAGTGGGTTGCGCTTGGATGCGGACCTGCACCTACCCGACGACGGTGGCGCAGGTGCGCCGTACCCGGTGGTCATCCCCTCATCGGGCTACCAGGGCCTGAAGGTGATCCACCCGGAACGATTCGCACGCGCTCTGACAGCCCGCGGCTACGCGGTGCTCGCATTCGATTACCGAGGATTCGGCGCCAGCGAAGGCGAGCGAGGGCGACTGATTCCGCAGGAATGGGCGGAAGACCTGCGCGCAGCGGTTGATCGAGCGTCAATTGTGGATGAACTGGATGCTGACCACATTGGACTTATCGGTTGGGGGATGGGCGGCGGTGTGGTCGTTGCCGAAGCTGCCGAGGATCCGCGCGTGTCCGCCGTGGCCTGCGCCAACGGCATCGGCGACGGCACCCGATCCACCCATAGCATGCACGACGATCAGACCTGGAACAGTCTGCTCACCCGAATCGCCGCCGACCGGGGCCGCCGCGCCGAACTCGGCCGCTCCGAGGTCACCTCGCCATGGGACATCGTCCGTCTCGATCTCGACAGCGCCACCGACGGATACGTCGGCGACGAGCTCTACCAGGCACCGGGGTTCGGGGCCGGGGTGTCACTCGAATCCGCCGAGATGCTGCTGCGTTTCCGCCCCGAAGCCGTCGCGCACCAACTGGCAGGACGCCCACTACTGATCGTGCACGGCGAGAAGAACGAGCTCTACAAACCCGAAGAGGCTCACTCCCTCTACGCTCACGCCGACGAGCCCAAACGCCTCGACATCATTGAAGGCGCCGGGCACACCGAGTGGATGTTCGACGAACACCCGACCTTCCAGCACCTCGTCGACGTGCTGGACAAGTTCTACGCCGACGCCTTCCAACACGCACCAGCAGGCTGATCGGAGCGCGCCGCCATGACTTTCCTCGAATATTTCGCCGGAAACTGGCCGGAGGTCCTCGACGCCACGATCGCGCATGCCGTGCTCGTGATCGAGGGCCTGGGGCTGGCGGTGCTGATCGGGGTGCCGATCGCGGTCCTCACCTACCGAACCGGCGCTCCCCGCGCCGTCGTACTCGGTCTCGCGGGCTTGCTGCTGACCATCCCGTCGTATGCGTTGTTCGGGCTGCTCATCGCACCACTCGGGCTGGGAGCCGCACCGTCGGTCGTCGCACTGACCATGTATGCACTGCTCCCGGTGGTCCGCAACTCGGTGGTCGGCCTGCGCGATGTAGATCCCGCCGTCGTCGAGACGGCTCGCGGGATGGGAATGAACCGGTTGCGGCTTCTGACCTCCGTGGAGTTTCCACTCGCCTGGCCAGTGGTTATCACGGGACTACGGGTGGCCACGCAGCTCCTGTTGGGCATCGCCGCGATCGCCGCGGCGGTCAACGGGCCCGGCTTGGGCAACCTCATCCTCGATGGACTCGCAAAAGCGGGAACGCCGTTCGCCATCTACCTGACCATCGAAGGCGCCGCGGCCATCGTGCTGCTCGCCGTGCTGTTCGACGCAATGTTCGCTGTCCTGAACCGGCTCACCACGTCGAGGGGACTGTAGTGCCTGAAAAGACCCACACTCAGCGCAATGACGCCATGATCAGCCTCGAACGGCTGAGCAAATCGTACCCAGGTCAGCATGCACCCGCGGTTCGCGAACTGACTCTGGAAATCCCGGCCGGGGAAATCGTGGCCTTCGTCGGACCATCCGGCTGCGGCAAGACCACCACCATGAAGTTGATCAACAGGCTCATCGAACCCACCTCCGGGCGAATTCACCTCGACGGAATCGACGTCACCACAGTCAACCCGGACCAGCTACGCCGGAAGATCGGCTACAGCATCCAGCAAACCGGCCTGTTCCCGCACCGCACGGTCGCCGACAACATCGCCACCGTGCCCAAGATGCTCGGCTGGAACGCCCGGCGCATCTCCTCCCGCGTGGATGAACTGCTCGAACTCGTCGGTCTCGACCCCGCCAACTACCGCAAGCGATATCCGCGACAACTATCGGGCGGTCAACAGCAGCGCATCGGCGTCGCGCGGGCACTGGGCGCGGACCCGGCCGTGATGCTGATGGATGAGCCGTTTGGCGCAATCGACCCGCTCAACCGAGAAGCGCTGCAAAACGAGTTCCTTCGCATCCAGGCCGAACTGCGCAAGACGATCGTCTTCGTCACCCACGATATCGACGAGGCGATCAAGATGGGTGACCGCATCGCGATCTTCGAGGAAGGTGGCCACATCGCCCAGTACGACACTCCGGAACGGATCCTCGCCGAACCCGCTGACGGATTCGTCAGCGACTTCCTCGGCTCCGGGACCGCGATCAAACGGCTCTCGCTCGCCCGGCTGAGTACGCACGAGATCCCCGCCTGGCCCGTCGTCGATCACCAAGCCGATCGCGCGCAGCGCCTGGCTGCAGCACAGGCCACAAGCAGGGAATTCCTCCTCGTGCTCGACTCACAGCGACGCCCGACCGGCTGGCTCCCTACCGCGAGCGCCGGTGAATCCGACCAAGCGGTGCCGTTGATCTCGCCACTGCGGTCGCACGACAGCCTGTTCGACGCCCTCGACCAGATGCTCTCGATCAATTCCTCGGCTGCGGTCGTGGTCGATGACAACGGACGCTATCTCGGTGTTCTCGAGCTGGACACGATCCGCACCTTGATCAACACCGATGCCAGGCGGAATCACGTTCGCCCGGACGAACTTCAGGGGGTGTAGCGCGAGATGACAGTCCTTTCCCGCAGGCGCCCGCTGAGCATCTCAGGCCTGTCCCCTTACCGATCCCGCACGGTGCGGAACGCGGTCACACCCCTCGCACTCGGACTCGTACTGATCGCGCTCTACGCCTACGTCTCAGGCCAACCCCTCGATCTGATCGAACAGCGCAGCCTCAACACCGACTACATCCTGAACCGAACGTGGAAACACCTGCTGCTCACGGTCATCGTCGCAGTGCTCATCCTGGCCACCGCGATCCCGGCCGGCATCGTGCTGACCCGGTCCTGGGCTCGGCGGCTCGCCGCCCCGATCCTGGCCATGGCCAACGTCGGGCAGGCAGTACCGTCGCTCGGTCTGATCGTGCTGCTCGCGGTCACCTTCGTCCGCCTGGGCGTCAACCAGATCGCGATCATCGCGTTCGCGCTTTACGGCATCCTCCCCGTCCTGCGCAACACCATCGCAGGCCTGCAACAGGTGGACCGCGCGGTGATCCAATCCGCGCGGGGAATGGGCATGACCCGCCTCGCGGTGCTGTGGCGGATCGAGCTTCCACTGGCCGTGCCCGTGATGCTCGCAGGTATCCGCACCGCGCTGGTCATCACGGTTGGGACGGTGGCGCTGGCAACCTTCATCGGCGCCGGAGGACTCGGCGACATCATCTCCAACGGCATCAACTCCAGTCGCAACCTCGTGCTCGTCACCGGCAGCGTCCTGGTCGCCGTACTGGCCTTGCTGATCGATTGGCTCGCCGGGATGGCAGAAGACCTCCTGCAACCACGAGGTCTCTGACCTCACAGACCTTCCGGAGGTAACACCGTGTTTCGATGTGCCGGAAAGCAGTCCGGTCGCCTCGTGTCGCTGCTGGTTCTCACCGCGGCAGTGGCTACGGGCTGCTCCGCTGGGGCTGAGCCCACCGAACAGGTCTCGGCGAACCCGGGAAAACTCCAAACCAGCTCGATCGGCCGTGACTTCGACTTCACCGGTGCGCATTTCACGGTGGGGTCCAAGGAATTCACTGAGCAGGTCATCCTCAGCAAGATCGTGATCCATGCGCTGAAGGCGGCTGGCGCGCAAACCAGCGACCAGACCGGCCTCGCGGGATCCACGATCGCTCGAAACGCCCTGCAGAGCAGCCAGATCGACATGTACTGGGAATATGCCGGAACCGGCTGGTCCCAATTCCTGCAGCACGACACTCCCGTACCCGGTGACATGGAACAGTACCGAGCCACCGCCCGGGAAGACGCGCGCAACGGTATCGAGTGGCTGGGGCCCGCCCGCTTCGGCAACCAGTACGCCATCGCACGCGCCGCGAACGCGCCCGGGCCGGTCGGTCAGGTGAACAGCCTCAGCGAGCTCGCGCGCTTCACCGCTGAACATCCCGACCAGGCGACCCTGTGCGGGGCGTCGGAATTCCTCGATCGCGAACTCGAACCGCTCCAACAGGAGTACGGAATTCGCTTCCCGTCCACGCAGGTCTACCAGAACGCCTTCGCGCTGAACTACGTCAACGTCGCGAAAGGGAGCCCCTGCAACTTCGCCGAGGTGTTCACCACCGACGCACGCCTGAAATCACTCGACCTTCAGGTGCTGAGCGACGAGAAGACCCAGTTCAGCAGTGAGCGGGCCGCACTCACCGTCCGGAGCGAAACCAGTCGCAAACATCCGGAGCTGGCCGAGTTCGCCCGCCGGATCGGCAACGAGCTCACCGAGGACACGATGATCAGACTGAACGGGATGGTCGACCTGCAGGGTGCAACTCCCGACGAGGCCGCCAAGCACTTCCTTCGCACCCGTGGCTTCACAGGATGAGCGGTTCGGATGACCGAGGCACGGCCTACCAGCCCGTTTCCGTCCCCGGTGGACTTACCGCACGAGTTCCACTTCGATGCTTCCGAACATGCCCGGGCACGTCATTGACCAGGACTTGAGCCAAAGTTCGAGGGTCGGTGTGCCTCTTCCGGCCACCGAGATCCGATGAAGCCCGTTGAACTGGTGCGAGAGCGCAGTTCAACGGGCTTTTTGGTGTCCTGTTGCTGGTTACCCCTTTCCGGCTCTCGGATCAGCACTCACAAAACGCGCCCCGACCGCATCGCGCCTTGATCTCCCGAGGCGGAAGCGTCGGGCACTGCATGACGATCATGTTTTGCATCAGTCGGGTGGGCGCTTCCTCGGAGTGCGTCAACGTGACTCGGGACCACGCGTCGTGGGCGCGTGGGAGGCGGAGAGTCGGCCGGTCAACGCGGCATGACGCTCACGGCAGAAGTCCACGAAGGCCTGTGCTCGACGGTGCAGCCTCATCGACTTCGGCCAGGCGACCAGGATGCGCTCGTCCCGTACGTCCTCGGCAATCTCCTTGATCACGAGGGGGCGTCCTTCGTAAGTGCGATCGTTCTCGGGACGCTGGACGAGTACCGCGTATCCCATGCCGCGGCCGACGAGAGCACGAGTGAGTTCGAACGTCGTCGGCCGGTAACGCACCTCCGGCGTGACGCCCGCATCCTCGAAGATCCGATAGGTGTTCGTCCAGCTCGGCGGAGCGTCGAATTGGACGCACGGCTCGTGGGCCAGGTCGGCGAGCGAGACTTCTGCGGCGTCGGCGAGCCGGTGGTCCGCTGGAAGCAGTACGTGGGGCCGGATCGTATTGATCACGGTACGCGCCATCTCGGGCTCCACAGCCATGTCGTAGAGGATCGCGAGATCCAGCTCGCCTTGGCGTAGCCGCCGTTGGAGCACGTCCTGGGTGCCCTCGCTGAAGTCGATGGTCACACCGGGGTGGAGATCGCAGAACTCCTGCATCAGCGGCGGAAGCGCGGTGGGCGCGAGCGTGACGTAGCAACCGATCAAGAGCGTGCCGGCGAGTGTGTCGCCACCCCCCGCGATGCTCTCCATGTCCTCGGCGCGTCGGAGCAGATCGCGCGCGTGCTGCAGCACCTGGAGGCCCGACGGGGTGAGGGTGACGCCGTGAGCCTTGCGGCGTACGGCCAGCTGAACTCCGAGCGCGCGCTCCAGGTCGGCGAGGGCCTGGGACAGCCCGGGTTGGGACACCCGCAACGCCTCGGCAGCACCGCTCAGCGTGCCGGCTTCGGCGATGGCGACGAAGTACTCCAGCTGACGAAGCGAGTAGCGCACGTTATTCATCAGTTCAGCTTATATAGAACCCAGTTTTTTGGTTCTTTTCCTGCTTATGTGGCTGCTGGCACAGTGAACCGCACGCGGCGCGAAGGGTGTCACCCGTCACACCGGCCGCACAGCCATCTCACCTCAGGAGCACCCCGTGGCAGCAACGACGCACGCGCCCCTCGGTGCGCAAGCCCGGCCGGTCAGCCCGTTCAAGGTCGCCTCGGCAAGTTTCATCGGCACCGCGATCGAGTGGTACGACTTCTTCATCTACGGCATGGCCGCAGGCATCGTCTTCGGTCCGCTGTTCTTTCCGGAATTCTCGCCGCTCGCCGGCACGCTGGCCGCATTCGGCACCTTCTCGGTAGGCTTCCTCGCACGCCCCTTGGGCGGCGTCATCATGGGTCACTTCGGTGACAAGGTCGGCCGCAAGTCGATGCTCGTCATCTCGCTGTTCCTGATGGGTGCGGCCACGGCCGGCGTGGGCCTGCTCCCGACGTACGACACCATCGGGGTCTGGGCACCGATCCTGCTCGTGGTCCTGCGATTCGTGCAGGGTATCGGCGTCGGTGGCGAGTGGGGCGGCGCCGTGCTCATGGCGGTCGAGCACGCCCCGCGGGAGAAGCGATGCTTCTACGGCAGCTTCCCGCAGATGGGAGTCCCCGGCGGTCTCCTTCTCGCCAACGTGGTCTTCCTCGCCACCTCCTCGACTCTCAGCGACGACGTCTTCACCGAGTGGGGCTGGCGGGTCCCGTTCCTGTTGAGCGCCCTGCTGGTCGCGGTCGGCCTCGTCATCCGCTTCAGGATCACCGAGAGCCCCGAGTTCGAGGAGGTCAAGGAAAGCGGTGAGGAAGCCAAGTTGCCCATCGTGGCGGTGCTCCGCGAGCACCCACGGCAGGTGTTGCTCGCCGCTGGCGGCTTCCTCGGCAACAACACCATCGGCTACATCTTCATGGCCTACCTGTTGTCCTACGGCACGAGCGTGCTCGGGCTCGACCGCAGCACCATGCTCACCATCACCCTGGTAGGTGCCGCCGCGTGGCTGGTCGTCATCCCGTGGTCCTCCCAGGTCGCCGATCGGCACGGGCGGGAGCGCGTACTCCTGATCGGTGCCGCGGGCCTGACCGCGTGGATGGGGGTGCTCTTCCCGCTGGTCGACACCGGTAATCCGACCCTGATCACTACCGCGATCCTGGGCACTGCCTTCTTCCTAGGCGTCACCTACGGCCCGATCGCCTCGCTGTTCTCCGACCTGTTCAAAGCCCGGGTCCGCTACAGCGGTGCCTCGCTGGGTTATCAGCTCGGCTCGATTCTCGGTGGCGGCATCGCCCCGACCCTCGCGACCGCGCTCTACGCGACGGCCGACGGTTCCGGTCCGGTGACGGTGTACCTCGTCGCGGTCTCATTGCTCAGCCTCGGTTGCCTGGTCCAGGTCGCTCGCGACCTTCGTTCGGCCGAGAACTGAGCCGAATCCACCCGAAGAAAGGAAGAACAATCATGGCCGCCAAGCCTTTCGCCTCCTCCGCCGACCTCGGTGAGAAGACCGAGAACCTCGATATCCTGGCTGACGGCGTTTACGCGCTGACCGCCGAGGGCGACCCCAACGTGGGCGCCATCGAGGGGGAGGACTTCCTGGTCGCCTTCGAGGCTCGCGCCACCCCGTCCGCAGCAAAGGACTGGTTGAAGAAGCTGCGCGCGCACACCGACAAGCCGATCAAGTACCTCGTGCTCTCGCACTACCACGCCGTCCGCGTGCTCGGCGCCTCCGCTTTCGAAGCCGAGGCGATCATCGCTCACGAGAACACCCGCAGCCTCGTCGAGGAGCGCGGCAAGGAGGACTGGGACAGCGAGTTCGGCCGGATGCCGCGCCTCTTCCGCGATCCCGACTCCGTCCCCGGGCTCACCTGGCCCGACCTCACCTTCACCGACCGCATGACCATCGATCTCGGTGGTGACCGGGGCGAACTGGTTCTGCAGTACTGCGGACGCGGCCACACCGCCGGCGACATCGTCGCCTGGCTGCCCCGACAGAAGATCCTCTTCGCCGGTGACCTGGTCGAGGCGGAGGCCGCGCTCTACACCGGTGACGCGTTCCACGAGGAGTGGTCGAACACAACCCTGGACCGGGTCAAGGAATTCGGTGCCGAGGCACTCGTCGGCGGACGTGGCGCGGTGCCTCGCGGCAAGCAGGCCGTCGACGCTGCGATCGAGCAGACCCGTTCGTTCCTGGTCGTGATGCGCGAAAAAGTCGGCGAGGTCCACGCCCGCGGCGGCACGCTCAAGGAGGCCTTCGAAGCGACCCGCGAGGCGCTCGCTCCGAAGTTCGGTGCCTGGCCGATCTTCGAGCACTGCCTGCCCTTCGACGTCCAGCGGCTCTGGGACGAGCTCGACGGCATCGCGTGGCCGCGAGTCTGGACCGCACAGCGCGACCGCGAGGTCTGGGCCGAACTGCAGGGATGAGTGAGATGACTACCCTTCCGAAGCACGCCGGGCCACTGGTGACGGTGGTCGGCAACGGTCCTGTCGGGCAGACGACCGCCCTGCTGCTCGCCCGCTGGGGCATCCCGGTGGTGCTCCTCGATGCCCGTCCGGAGCGCGACGCGGTCGGTTCCAAGGCGATCTGCCAGCAGCGCGACGTCCTGGACATCTGGTCGGCCGTCGGCGCCGACGAGATCGCAGAAGACGGTCTTACCTGGGGCACCGCGCGTACTTTCTACCGCGAGCACGAGCTCTTCTCCTGGTCGTTCGTCGACCGCGGCCACTCGCCGTTGCCGCCGTTCGTCAATGTCAGCCAATGCCACTCCGAGCAGGTCCTCGACGAGCAGATCACGAACCAGCCGCTCATCGACGTCCGCTGGGACCACGACGTCACCGCGATCGACCAGGACGACAAGGAGGTCGTGCTCACCTGTGCGACCGCCGATGGCGAGAGCCTACTCCGAGCTGAGTACGCCATCGTCGCGGCTGGTGCACGCGGTGACCGGGCCCGCGATCTGCTCGGCGTGAGGTTCGAGGGGCAGACCTTCGACGACCGCTTCCTCATCTGCGACATCCGCGCCGATCTACCTGGTTGGGAGGACGAGCGTCGCTTCTACTTCGATCCGGAGTGGAACCCCGGACGACAAGTACTCATCCACCCCTGTCCTGATTCGACGTTCCGGGTCGACTGGCAGGTGCCTGCGGACTTCGACCTTGCCGCCGAGGTCGCCGACGGCCGGCTCGACGCGCGCGTCCGGGCGGTCATCGGCGACCGCGACTACGATTTGGTGTGGAAGTCGGTTTACCGGTTCCACTCCCGGTGTGTTGATCGGATGCGGGTCGGTCGGGTGCTCCTTGCCGGCGATTGCGCGCACCTGGTCGCCCCCTTCGGCGCCCGCGGACTCAACTCCGGTGTCGCTGACGGCGAGAACGCGGCTTGGAAGGTCGCCTTCGTGCTGCACGGCTGGGCACCGGAGTCGCTGCTGGAGACCTACCATGATGAGCGGCTGGCCGCGGCGCACGAGAACCTCGCCGTCACCAGCGGGACCATGCGGTTCCTGGTTCCGCAGAACGAGAACGAACGGCAGTCGCGTCACCAGCTCCTGGAGGAGGCGCTGGACAGCGAGGATGCCAAGAAGTGGGTGGACTCCGGGCGATTCGCCGAGCCGTTCTGGTACCTCGACTCGCCGTTGACCACCGTTGACCCGAGTCGCCCGTTCGGCGGCCGGCCCCCTCGCGGGGAAATGCCTACCGCCGTACCCGGCGTCCTGATCCCCGACGCGCCGGTCACCACTCAGGACCGGCCCGACGTCACCCGGCTACGTCACCTGGTCCGCGACGGCCTGCTGGCGCTCACCACCGACGGGGTGGACGCCGCCGAGGTCGCCGTCATCCTGCAGGAGGCCTGCAAAGCACCCCAGCGAGTGATTCGCCTGGCCGACATCGACGAGCACGGCACCATCGCCACTGCTCTCGGAGTCCAGCCGGGTGAGATCTGGCTGGTCCGCCCCGACGGCCACCTGGCCGCCATTGTTCCGTCCGAAACACCGGACGCTCTCGCCTCGGCCGTGGTTCGGTTGCTCGGCGCCGCTTGAGCCTCCGCTTGGCCCGAAGGTACCGGAGCAGAGAAGACCGGCACCGCGGTGCTGGTCGGAACCAGCCGGACGACTAGTTCCGGAGAACGTTGAGTTGCCACCGGAACCACTCGGACAAGATGCATCGCGCAGGCTGAGTTCACCCTTGGTTCTGTTCCTCGATGATGGAAATGAGTTCGTGTGCACTGTGGACCGTGTGCTTCCTGAACGCGGCTTCGGTCTGCGCGCGGTCCTTCGACAACAGGGCGTCGATCAGACGATGGTGCACGAGATTGGCTCGCGCGGGGTCGGAGCGGCTGGCTTGGTCATGAGCAAGAGCAATGGTTAGATGGGCTTCTGTTACCGGCCACATCCGCAACAGCATCGAATTCTCTGACGCCACCCAGATACCGCGATGAAACGCCACGTGAGCTTCATGACGAATAAGCGCGTCCGGTTCGTTCTCCCATCGTGCGTATTCTTCCCAGTATTCCTGTACAGCGGCCATACGCCGACCGCTGTCGTCCTCGAGGATGGAGTCCACAGCAAGCATGTCCAGAGCATGGCGAGCGTGGGCGATATCAAGAATCTGGGCAGGTTCCAGACTCGCTACGCGCAAACCGCGGTAGGGTTCTTGGACAATCAGCCCTTCCTGGGTCAACTGGCTCAGTGCTTCACGGATCGTAGGCCGACTGACGGTCAGCGTCGTCGACAGATTGGCCTCGGTGAGTTTGTCTCCGGGGCGTAGGTTCCCTCGGACAACGGCTCTGCGCAGTTCCCGGACGACGCTGTCCCTCCTGGACAAGATCGGCGCTGGAGAGAGCTGCTGGCTGGAAACCTCAGGAATCGAAGCAGACGAAGGCAAAGGTATCGCAATCCTATCAATCGACGGTCGGATTAGCTGATTGTTTGACACTCTGAGCGGACCTTAGTCGAGAACCACTCCGAGGCCATCCTGGAGGGGACCGACACCGCACCCTCCCCACGAACGCATGTCGGGGGCGTGTCGTCGATTGATGCGCTCGTTGGCTATACCCCGGTGGGTGTGTTGTCCCGCGACTCCCAGACAGTGGCTCCCTTGATGCCGGCCACGGCGGGGTCGAATACCGGGTCGAGCCCCTCCTGCTTCTGACGTTCGTAGTCACGAAGAGCCCGGAGGGCTGTCGGAACGAGCAGGGCGATGGCGATCATGTTGAACCAGGCGATGAGCCCGTACCCGATGTCACCGAGCGTCCACACCAGGTCAGTGGTCCGCACCGTGCCGAGGTAAGCCGACACCAGCACCGTCGCCTGAAGGATGCGCGCCGGGACACCGCGGGAACTGCCGGTGAGGTACACGATGTTCGTCACGCCGTAGTAGAAGTACGTCAGAAGCGAGGTGAAGGCGAAGAAGAATATCGCGATGGCTACGAAACCAGCGCCGAAGCCCACTCCTGGAATGACCGTATCGATGGCCGCCTGCGTGAACCTCGCCCCCGGCTCGACGCCCGGAAGGTGCTCGACGAGTACGGCGCGCCCTTCGGGAAGAACGTTGTACGCGCCGGTCGACAGGATCATCACACCGGTCGCCGTGCAGACCAGGAGGGTGTCGACGTACACGGAGAACGACTGGACCAACCCCTGCTTGACCGGATGGGAAACCGAGGCCGCCGCACCGGCGAAGCCACCTTCGCCGACACCGGCGACGTTTGAGTAGAGGGACCGTCGAACCCCCCAGGACACCGCCGCGCCGATCATGCCGCCGAAGACCGCGTCAATTCCGAACGCCGAGGCCAAGACCAGGCGCACAACTTCGGGGACCACCCGAAAATTCATGATCAGAATGATGATCGCGATAAGGACGTAGCAGACGGCCATGACGGGCACGACCTTCTCGGCGAACGCGGCGATGCGCCGCGTGCCACCGAAAACGACCAGTCCGAGCAGAGTTACCAGGGCCAGCCCGGAGATCCATGTCGGAACACCGAAGGCGGCGTCCAGTGAGGTGACGATCGTCGAGGATTGCACGCCGGGGATCAGTAGCGCGTAACACAGTACGGCGACGCTTGCCGCCGCGACAGCGAGCCATTTCTGACCGAGACCCTTTTCGAGATACCAGGGAATGCCCCCGCGGTACTCACCTTCGGACTTGACCTTGTAGATCTGACCGAGCGTGGCCTCGATGAACGCACTGGAAGCAGTGAGCACGGACGTGGCGATCATCCAGAACAAGGCGCCGGGACCACCAGAGGAGATCGCGATGGCGACGCCGGCGATGTTGCCCACGCCGACACGCCCTCCCAGGGCCATGGCGAAGGCTTGAAAAGGGGAGGTTCCCGTTCCCGATTCGGCACGTCTGAAAAGACACTTGACCATTCCTGGCAGGTGCCTCACCTGTACCGCCCGAGTGGCGATGCTGAAGATGAACCCGCTGATGAGCGTGACATACACCAACGGGTTCCAGACGAGGTCGTAGATGTTGGTGAGGAGTGCGTCCATGTGATTCTCCCTCTGCATGAGAAGACGGCCTTGTCTCCTGAGAGGCGTCCCATCCCGCGGATCGCCGCGAGTCCATGAGCCCAGCCCTGGGCGGTGGGCCGAGCCAGAGCCCTGGCTTCCCCGCCTAAGTGAATGCAGACGACTGGAACACCCAGGCTTCTGCCCAGGTGTCAAATTGTCAGTCAATGTTGCAGGGAGTTAAGCATGTGGCTCCCACCACGTCCAGACCTTGGAGTAAGGAACTGAATTTCCGTTGATCCCCGCAGGAACATCCTGTTGAGACATGCTTGACGGCACAGCCCAAACGACAAAGCCGTTGTGCTCGACCGTCCACGTTAGGCCGTGCATTTCGCGCAGCACCGCACGAACGGATGTACAGCGGTGCAGCGCGCACCAACAGCGCACCACATTCGTCGTGTTCTGATCGAAAGCGTTGGACAGTGCCACCCTCGTCGCCGCCAGCTCTCGTCGCCCCAGCCCTCGCCGCGCCAGGAAAATACCCACATAGGACATTTACCTGGCCGCGGATGGGCATGCGGACCCACCGGAGCCTGGTCACCGGCTCCGGTTCCCCTTCACCGGTCCGGATCGCGGGAGCCGGCCGTAGAATCGCGCCGACGTTGACGTCTGCCGGTAAGATCCTGCGGGTGTGCCAACGCTTTGCCTGGCGGTGTGAACCGCGCAGGAGTATGCGCCACAGTGCGAGCGGTGACGCCACGGGTACCCCGACGAAGGCGTTTCCCGGTTGCCCGACCCGGCGCACTGACAGGCGAAAGCGGCAGGTTCTGGCGGCAGCCTCTCCTGAACCACTTTCGGCAGCCGGAACGACCGGTCGACCGGGAACAAGTCGGATCCGTTTACTCGCCTTCCGTGGTGTCTAAGTGTTGAGGGCTCGGTCGACCGTGTCGAGCGCCTTGTCGAGGACGGCGATTCCCTCTCGTGCTTGTTGTTCGGTAATCGTGCAAGGCGGTACAACGTGTACGCGATGGTAGGTCGTGGGGATCAGCAGGCCGGCCTCGGCGCACTCGGCGACGAGCTGCTTCATGACCGGGCTCGAGCCGCCGTACGGTGCCGCGGGTTCCTTCGTGGCTCGATCGGTGACGAGCTCCAGCGCCCAGAACACACCGATGCCGCGGACATCGCCGACGCTCGGGTGGCGTTCGGCGAGTTCGCGAAGTCCAGGTCCGAGCACCTTCTCGCCGATGGCAGCGGCATTGTCCACGATGCCCTCATCATCCATCGCGGTAATGGCGGCGACGGCGGCGGCGCAGGCGAGCGGGTGACCGGAGTAGGTGAGGCCGCCGGGATACACGCGGTGGTCGAAGGTCGAAGCTATCGCCTCGTTGACGGCGACACCGCCGAGGGGGACGTAGCCGGAGTTGACTCCTTTCGCGAAGGTGATCAGGTCGGGAACCACGTCGTAGTGGTCGACGGCGAACCAGGCACCGGTACGGCCGAAGCCGGCCATGACCTCGTCTGCGATGTAGACGATGCCGTGGCGGTCACACAGGTCTCGCACACCCTGGAGGTATCCGGGAGGCGGCGGCATGATGCCCGCCGTACCGGGAACCGTCTCCAGCGCGATCGCGGCGATGGTCGAGGGTCCTTCCAACTCGATGACCTGTTCGAGGTGTTCGAGTGCCCGCCGGCATTCCTCGGTCTCGTCGTTCGCGTGGAACGGGGACCGATAGGGGTAGGGGCCGAAGAAGTGGACCGTGCCCGAACCGGACTGCTCGTTGGGCCATCGTCTGGGGTCCCCGGTGAGGTTGACCGCTGTCGCGGTCGCACCGTGGTACGAGCGGTAGCGCGAGAGCACTTTGTGGCGTCCGGTGTGCAAGCGCGCCATTCGGACGGCGTTCTCGACGGCTTCCGCTCCCCCGTTGGTGAAGAAAATCTTGTCCAAGCCGTCGGGTGTGCGTTCGGCGATCAGGCGAGCGGCCTGACTTCGGGGTTCGGTGGCACAGGCCGGGGAAATTGTGCACAACCGAGCGGCCTGGCTCTGAACGGCCTCGACGACGGCCGGGTGCTGGTGCCCGATGTTGGTGTTGACCAGCTGGCTGGTGAAGTCGAGGTAGCGGTGTCCGTCCGCGTCCCAGACGTGCACGCCTTCCGCCCGCTCGACGACCATCGGGTCCAGCCCCGCCTGGGCTGACCACGAGTGCATCACGTGGGCCCGGTCGAGTTCATAGGTCCGTGTGGCTGGTAGCGACATGAGTGTCATGACAATCCCTGTCTGCTGCGGGGTGCGGTCAGGTGTTCTGCGGGAAACCGAGGTCGAGCCGCTGCTGTTCGGATTCGGGCCACCGCGTGGTGACGGCTTTGGTGCGGGTGTAGAAGTGCACCCCGTCCATGCCGTAGGCGTGGGTATCGCCGAACAGCGAGGCTTTCCATCCGCCGAAGGAGAAGTAGGCGACGGGCACGGGGATCGGCACGTTGATTCCGACCATTCCGACTTCCACTTCGCGCTGGAAGTGCCGGGCGGTGCGGCCGTTGTTGGTGAACAGGGCGACGCCGTTGCCGTACGGATTGTCGTTGATCAGATTCAGCGCGTCGTCGTAGGAGGCCGCTCGCAACACCGATAGCACCGGTCCGAAGATCTCGTCGGTGTAGATCGACATCGTCGGCGTGACGTGGTCGAACAAGGTGGGCCCGAGCCAGAATCCGTCGTTCGCGCCCTCCTGGTTTACCTCGCGCCCGTCGGCGACGAGTGCCGCCCCTTCGTCGACGCCCGCCTGCACGTACTCGGCGACCTTGTCACGGTGAGCGCCGGTGACCAGCGGCCCCATGTCGGTGCCGCGCCTACCGTCGCCGACCCGGACCTCGCCGATCTTCTCGCCGATCTTTGCGACGAGCTCATCGGCGATCGAGTCGACCGCCACGAGGGCGCTGACGGCCATGCATCGTTCCCCGGCGGAGCCGAATCCGGCGTTGACCGCCGCATCCGCAGCTTGGTCGAGGTCGGCGTCGGGAAGCACGAGCATGTGGTTCTTGGCTCCGCCGAGCGCTTGGACGCGTTTGCCGCGTGCAGTTGCCGCTTCGTAGACGTACCGCGCGATCGGCGTGGAACCGACGAACGACACGGCCTTGATGTCGGCGTGATGCAGCAACCCCTCGACGGCGTTCTTATCGCCGTGCAGCACGTTGAACACGCCTGGTGGGAGACCGGCCTCGGCCCACAGCTCCGCGAGCCAGTTCGCAGCGGACGGGTCCTTCTCGCTCGGCTTGAGGACAACGGTGTTGCCGGCCGCGATCGCGAGCGGGAAGAACCACATGGGCACCATGGCCGGGAAGTTGAACGGACTGATGACGGCCACCGGCCCCAACGGCTGACGCAATGAGTGCACGTCCACGCCGGTGGAGGCATTGTCGGTCATCTCGCCCTTGAGCAGGTGCCCCATCCCGCAGGCGAATTCCACGACCTCCACCCCTCGGGAGATCTCCCCGAGCGCGTCATCGAGCACCTTGCCGTGCTCGGCAGTGATGATCTCGGCCAGTTCGCCCTTGCGTTCGGCGAGCAGTTCGCGGAACCGAAAGAGGATCTGCGTACGCCGGGCGAGCGAGGTGTCGCGCCAGCCGGGGAAGGCATCCCGGGACGCACCCACGACCGCGTCCACGTCCGTGGAGTCGGCCAGGCGCACGTGCCGTTGCGCTTTCCCTGTCGCCGGGTCGAAGACCTCGCCGCTGCGGGCACCGGCCCCCTCCCACGGCTTGTTGTCCACCCAGTGCGGCAGTGTGGGCAGGGAAGAGACGTCGGGTGTCATAGGACTCCTCGTTGTTGGCGATGCTCGATTAATCGTCAGGCTCGGCATCACCCGCCTACAACTGACAGACCGTCACTTGTTGTCGCTTTCGCCTGACAACTCGTCAGTAGAATGAGGTGCGTGGTGCGACAGTTGACCGTGGGCGACATCGTGACTGAGCCGCTCGTCCAGCACGCGGTTCCGGAAGTCCTCTCACCAGCCACCGTCGATCGCCCGGTGCGCTGGGTGCACGTCAGCGAGCTCGAGGACTTGTCGACGTTGCTGAAGGGCGGTGAGCTGATCCTGACAACCGGCATCGGAATCGGCCGAACTGATGCTGAGCAGCACGATTACCTGCACAACCTCGATCGCGCAGGGGCCGCGGGGCTGGTCCTCGAACTCGGACGCCGGTTCCAGGAGCCCCCACGAGGGCTCGTACGGACCGCGCGCAGATTGGAATTCCCGCTTGTGGTGCTGCATCGCCCGCTGCGGTTCGTCGCTCTCACGGAGGCAGTGCACGCACGCATCGTCGATGAGCAGGTCGAGCGGCTGAGCTTCTCCGAGCGAGTACACCGGGCCTTCTCCGAACTCGCCGTCGAAGCCGCCGGATCAGACGAGATCCTCCACCAGGGAGGGCTCTTGGCGGGCGCACCACTCGTATTGGAGGACCTCGGGCATCACGTGATCACCTACGAGCTCGGCGATGCGTCAGCCGCCCAAGTCCTCGATCAGTGGGAACGGCGGTCCCGCGCCGCAGGGGACGGGATCAGCATGCCTTTCGGCAATGAACGCTGGATCGCTTCGTTGGTGGGCCCCCGTCGCAGCCCGTGGGGAAGGCTGGTTCTTCTCGGCGGAACTCTGGCCGATGACGCGGCACTCACCTTGCTCGAACGGACGGCTCAGGCCCTCACGGTCGCGCGCCTGATCGAACGCGAACGTCGCGGCGAGGAGCACCGCACCCATACAGGACTCCTCGCGGAACTGTTGGCCGGACGGGCGATCGACGGACCTGATCTCCGCGCCCGCGCGTCCGCCGCCGGACTCACGCCCAGCGCCCACTACCTCCCGCTCACGCTCATGCCCACCCGCCCCCGGACTGGCCGGACGCGCGTCGAGGTCGGCAGTGATCCGGATGGCGACCCGGCTGCCCGTATTCGCGATATCGTTGCCGCTCATCTGCGCGACACGGGCCAACCGGGCCTGGTCGCCGCCACTCGGCCGGGCGCCGTCACCGCCGTGCTGGGACTGACCTCCGGGGACGAGGGCCAGGTGCTGGACCGGTTCGCTCCGGCTGTGCACGAGCGGATCGCCGCAGAGAGCGCCGAATCCGTCTGGGTGATCGGAGTCGGACGCTCCGGAACCACACTCGCCGGCATTGGTCCGCTGATCGACGAATCCGCGCACGCCGCGGAGGTCGCGGCCGTGCAGCAGCCGCGCAGCGGGGGGAACCGCTTGTTCTACCGCAGCGCGGATGTGCGCCTTCGCGGCGTGCTTTCACTGCTCCGCGACGATCCCCGACTGGTCGCGTTCGCCGAGGCCGAACTCGGCCCGCTACTCACTCATGACGCGGACCACCGCACCGACCTCGTCGACATGCTCGGCGATTTCCTACGCCACGGTGGCAACAAGACAGAACTGGCCAGACGTTCGCATCTCAGCCGGCCAGCGCTGTACAACCGACTCGCCACGATCGAGTCCGTGCTCGGTGTGGACCTCTCGGATGCCGAATCGCGCGTGTCACTGCACGTCGCCGCGCTGCTGCGTGAACTCCGGGGCAAGCAGGACGACACCCCGGGATAGCTCGATCTCGGCTTCCTCCCCGAGGGCGCCTCGACGAATCAAGGTTCGACCGGACGACAGGCACTCGGCCACTCGAGGCCTCGGCCGCTGGCTCAGCGCCCGCTATGCACGTCGGGAAAGCATCCGCATTCCCATCGAGTTCCCGGTCTCATCGATACAGCGGGCGAAGCTCCAGCCCCTCATTGACACGGCCACCCGGCCAGCCTAGTGTTGCCGCTCACAGGACGCAGATTGTTTGACAATTTGCATTTGGTCATCGCGGTTTAGTCCCCCGCTGCTACATCGAATCGTTCCCGCCCAGGTCAGGAGGTCGAACCGTTATGCGGATCGTTGTCGTCGGTGGCGGCGTAGTTGGCCTGGCCAGCGCCTACCGGCTCGCCAAAGCCGGTTGTGAGGTCGTCGTCCTCGAAACACGAACCGTAGGCTCCGCGGCGTCGCACGGCAACGCCGCGAAGATCGCATTGGCCGAAAGCGGGCCCGTTCCGGCTCCCGGAGTGATCCTGCAATCATTGCGCTGGCTCCTCAAACCCGACAGTCCATTGTGGATCAAGCCCTCGTTGGCGCCGGACTTCGTCAAGTTCATGATGGCCATGGCGCGCCATTGCAACGAACGCGACTTCAGGTCCGGGCTGCAAACGCATCTGCGTCTGGCTTCCGACGCGGTAGACCTGCTCGAGGACTACGCGGCTGACGGAATCAGTTTCGAAATGCACAAGGCCGGGGTGCTGTTGGCCTTCGAAACCAGGCAACGCTATGCGGAACAGGTCGACTCCCTGGACATCTTCGAGGGCTTCGGCATGCATCCGGATCGACTGGACGGCGACGAGGTCCAGGCCCACGAACCGGCCCTGTCATCCCGTATCCGCCATGGGCTGTACTTTCCCGACGACCGGCAGGTCGAGCCGGACTCACTGACGACCGGTTTGGTCAAACGCTGTCGTGAGCTCGGCGTCGACATCCGTGAGAACACCGAGGTGCACCGTTTCCTGCAACAGGGCAATACCGTCAGCGGGGTGGCGACCGATTCCGGGAACATCACCGGGGATGCACTACTGCTCGCTGCCGGCGCCTGGAGCGGCCCCCTTTCCAAACGCCTCGGCGTACCCCTGCCGATCCGGCCCGGTAAGGGATACAGCATCGACTACTCACCCAACCCGATCCGGTTGCGTAGCGCCCTCACTCTGGAAGACGCCCGTGTAGCCGTGACGCCGCTGAACGGAATGCTTCGGATCGCCGGAACCATGGAATTCGGTGGGTGGGACGACAAAATCAGCACTCCCCGGGTGAAGGCCATCGAACGTGCCGCAGCTGAAGCATTCGTCGGCTGGAACAACCCGGCCGGTGCCGGGGCACCCTGGGCAGGGCTGCGCCCGATGACCCCGGACGGTCTACCGATCATCGGCCGGCTCGGCGACCTCACCAACGCCTACATCGCATCCGGACACGGCATGTTGGGCCTGACGTTGGCACCGGGAACAGCCGAGATCATCACGGAAACCATCACTCGCCGCCACACGTCTCGTGTCGCCGAGGAAGTTTCCCCGGACCGATTCGCCCGGCGCCGCCCAACCACTCGACGCGGCCGATGAAGGCCGACCATTCCACGGCCCGTGAAGTAGGGAGCACCTGACCATGCCCACCCCCGAACAGCATGTCGCGGCGGAGCAGGCCCCCGCAGCACCGACCGTCCGCGGATTGCAACCGGTCAGCGGAGGGACACGCCGTGAAGAAGTCGCCGAGGCGGTTCGCCGCGCGCTGTTGAGCGGAGAACTCGAGCCCGGGCAGCGGCTCAAGGAAGTCGAGCTCGCCGCGGTGTTGAACGTGAGCCGGCCGACCTTGCGCGAAGCGCTACACGAGCTCATCCACGAAGGTGCACTGGTCCAGGAACCGTACAAGGGCATCCGGGTCGCGCAAACCAGCCCGGAGGCCCTGCTGAGCCTCGCCGAGGTCCGGGTCTCCCTGGAGAGCGTGGCAGCTATCCGCCTGGCCGAGGAGCCGGCGAAGATCGGCCTGGCGGCGCTGCGCGACGCCCAGGCGGCGCACGAGCGCGCGATAGAGGCCGGTGACGTGGTCGCCTCCGACATGACCCACCTGGAATTCCATCGCACGTTGTGGATGCACTCGGGCAACGAGATGTTGGTCCGGATCTGGCCGCTGGTAGCCGCGCAGATCCGGATGGCGATGACCGTCGACCAAGCCACCCGAAACGACCCGCAACGCGACCTCGAAATGCACGAGCGCCTGGTACAGGCCATCGAATCCGGCGAAATCGAGCGTGTCCGCGCCGAGGTGGAGTTCCACATCCGCTCCAGCGCCGAAGAACTCGTCGACCTGATGCGCAACACTGATGATTCCGACACGGAGGAGTAAATTGATGAGCAACGATTTCACGGGAATCCTCGCCGCCGTCGTGACTCCGCTGACCGCAGACGGGTCCGACGTGGACACTGAGGGGGTCAAGCGGCAGACCGAGCACATTCTCTCCGGAGGCGTCAACGGTCTCGTTCCGGGCGGTAGCACTGGGGAATTCACAACGCTGACCACGAGCGAACGCAAACAGGTCACCGAGCTCTACGTTGATGCCGCCGCAGACCGTGTTCCCGTCGTCGCCGGTACCGGCGCGCTGAGTACGGCCGAGACCGTGGAGTTGAGCCGACACGCCAGTCGAGCCGGCGCGAGCGCGGTCATGGTCGTTCCCCCGTTCTACGACCCGCCGTCCTGGGCCGAGCTCCTCGTGCACTACGGTGCGGTATCGGACGCGGTCGATGTGCCGATCATGTACTACAACATCCCCGCGGCCACCGGCGTCGACCTCACAGTGGAACAATTCGCCGAGCTCGCCCGCAAAACCGGAGTCACCTCGTTCAAGGACACCGGCGGAGACGCGCCGAAGTTCACCGACATCCTGCAAAACCACGCGGACGACATCACTGCCCTCAACGGTTTCGACACGTTGTCGTTCTACGGGCTCTCCGTCGGCGCGACGGCGAGCGTCTGGGGCACCGCGAGCGTGATTCCTCGACTGTGCGCGGAGTTCTACGACGCGCTGGCGGTGCGCGGCGATCTCACCGCCGCTCGTGCGCTGTGGTCCAAGATCTTCCCGATCTGCCAGTTCCTCGAATCGCACAACTACGCCTGCGCGATCAAGACGGGCGTTGAGCTAATCGGGCAGGACGCGGGACCGATGCGACGTCCCGTGCTCCCGCTGGCCACGCAGTACCGCGAGGAGCTCCGGCAGCTTCTGAGGCAGGCCGGCGTGGGCGTCACCGAGAGCTAGAGGGAGACACATCGTGATCTCGAAGCAGATCATCCACACCGTCGACGTCCACGCGGAAGGCGAACCGGGGCGCGTGCTGATCGGCAGCAACCTGCACGTCAAAGGCGAGACCATGGCCGAACGACTGCAGTACTGCCGAAACCACCTCGACGCCCTGCGCTTGCTCCTGCTGCGTGAACCCCGTGGCTACCCGGGCTTGTGTGCCAACCTCATCCTGCCACCCGTCAACCCCGCCGCGGATTTCGGTCTCGTGGTGCTCGAGCAAGGGGGCTTCCGGCCGATGTCCGGAAGCAACCTCATCTGTGCCGTGACGGCGCTGCTGGAAACAGGTGCGTTGCCTGTCGAGGAACCGGTCACCGAGGTCGTCGCGGATACCGCGGTAGGCCCGATCGAGGTCCGCGCCGAGGTCACCCGCGGCAAGGTCACCCGGGTCACCCTGCACAACGTTGCCGCTTTCGCCGTTGCGCTCGATCACGTGCTGGACCTTCCGGAATACGGGAAAGTTCCGGTGGATATCGTCTTCGGCGGTCAGTTCTTCGTGCAGGCCAAGGCTTCCGACCTCGGCGTGGACCTGGTTCCCACGGCGGCCAAGGACCTCGCTCGAGCGGGCGCGGTGCTTCGGACCGCAGCACAGCAACAGTTCCCGGTCAGCCACCCGCACAATCCCGACATCGATCACATCGCGCTGGCCATGATCCACGGTATCTCACCGACACCCGGCGTCTCGGGACGCAACACCGTGGTTCTGCCCAACGGGGAGGTAGAGCTGACCGATCCGCGGACCTGGACCGGGTCGCTGGACCGCTCACCGTGCGGAACGGGAACATGCGGCCGCATGGCGGCCCTGCACGCACGGGGGGAACTCACGCCGGGCAGTCCTTTCGTCCACGAGAGCCTGCTCGGCACGACATTCACCGGAAATCTGCTCGACACCACAGAAGTCGGGCAGTATCCGGCGGTGTCGCCGACCATCACCGGGCGGGGATGGATCACCGGGTTCAGCCAGCACGTCCTCGATGACGACGACCCCTTCCCCCAGGGTTACACGTTGGGTGACCTGTGGGGTCCCGACACCGCCGCTTCCACGGTCGCCAACCTCTCCGAACCGTGAAGCTTGGAGAACAGATGAGTCAGCAAGGGCTTCAGTTCATCGCAGGACAACGCCGCGAGGGTCGCGGCGACACGTTGTCGATTCTCGATCCGTCTACCGGGGACCTCGTTCTCACCGGAGCCGCTGCTACCGCTGCCGACGTCGACGACGCGGTCGCCGCCGCTCACCAGGCGTTCGCCGAGTGGGCAGCCACGCCACCCGGCGAACGGTCGGCCGCGATGCTGCGCTGGTCGGACATCCTGCAGAAGCGCAGCAGCGAGCTCGCAGTCACCGAGAGTCGCAACGGTGGAAAACCGATCAAGCTCGCCGAGGGGTTCGACGTCCCTGGTGTGATCGACAACGTCACGTTCTTCGCCGGGGCCGCCCGCAATCTCGAGGGCAAGGCGGCCGCCGAGTACTCGGGAGAACACACCTCGACCATCCGGCGGGAACCAATTGGCATCGTCGGTGCGATCGCACCGTGGAACTACCCGTTGCAGATGGCGGCATGGAAGGTACTGCCCGCCGTCGCCGCCGGCAACACGATCGTGCTCAAGCCGTCCGAGATGACACCGTTGACCTCGATCATGTTCGCTGAATCCGCCCGTGAAGCCGGCATTCCCAACGGTGTCATCAACATCGTCACCGGCCACGGTGAGGCCGCAGGGCAGGCGCTGGTGGAACACGATGACGTGTCCATGGTCTCGTTCACGGGTTCGACAGCAGCAGGCCGAAAGGTCGCCGCCACCACCGCGGGCGGGGTGAAACGCGTCCACCTCGAACTCGGTGGAAAGGCACCGTTCGTCGTCTTCGACGATGCCGATCTCGAAGCCGCTGCACGAGGGGCCGTGGCCGGAGCGCTCATCAATACCGGGCAGGACTGCACCGCCGCTACCCGAGCGTATGTGCAACGCCCGTTGTACGACGCGTTCGTCCAACGAGTCGCCGAGCTGATGGACGAGGTCCAGCTCGGTCCCGCCGACGATCCCGCCACCGACATGGGCTCCCTCATCTCGCTGGAGCACCGCGACCGGGTTGCCCACATGGTCGACCGTGCACGCCACGACGGCGCCAAGGTCGTGCGCGGCGGAACCATCCCGAACCACACGCCGGAAGCCGGGGCCTACTACGAACCCACGTTGATCACCGATGCCGCGCAGAACTCGGAGATCGTCCAACGAGAGGTCTTCGGACCGGTGCTGGCCTGCCTTCCCTTCGACAGCGATGACGAAGGGCTCACTTTGGCCAACGACACACCCTACGGGCTCGCCGCGTCCGCGTGGTCCCGGAATGTGTTCCGCACCCAGCGGGCCAGCCGTGAGATCCGGGCCGGATGCGTGTGGATCAACGACCACATTCCGATCATCAGCGAAATGCCCCACGGCGGATACCGTTCCTCGGGCTTCGGCAAGGACATGTCCGCCTACTCGTTCGAGGAGTACACCAACGTCAAACACGTGATGTCGGACATCACCGGAGAGAGCCACAAGAGCTGGCACCACCTGGTCTTCACCACACGCTGACGCGCCGGCGCTGCCTGGGCCGAGTCCGACGTCCAACGCACGCCGAAGCCGCAACGGCTCGACACGTCGCTGATTTCGCCGCGGCGTCCGAGCCGTTCCCCGCGGACAGACATCCGGAAGGAGGTTGCATGACACCGCGCTCGGAATGAGCCGCGTCGCTTCACACCCATATCTCCGAGTAGCTTGTTCGACAATCTACGGGCGAGAACTCATGCCTCCAACAATCCAGGTGATATGACAATGCGGATCCTTCTCATCGGCAACACCGGCCGACTCGGCAGCAAAGTGCAAACGGTACTGGAAGAACGCGGACACGAGGTCGTCGAGGCGAGCCGGTCGCATCCGGAACACCCGGTGGACATCGGCACCCCGGAGTCGATCGCACGGCTCTACGACACCGTCGGCGCCGTGGACGCCGTAGCATGCGCCGCCGGTCACGTCGTCTACGACCGCGTCCACGCACTCAGCTACGAGAGCTACCGCGAAAGCCTGTTGAACAAGGCGCTGGGACAGATCGAACTCGTGCGGCGCGGCATCAGCGTCGTTCCCGAACGAGGATCGTTCACGCTCATCACCGGTGTCCTCGCCAAGGAACCGGTCGTGACGAGTTCAGCTGCGTCGGCTGCCAACGGAGCAGTCGAAGCCTTCGTCCGTGCGGCCGCACTTGAAATCGCCCCGCAACGGGTCAATGCTGTCAGCCCCACGGTCTTCGCCGAGTCCATGAAAACCGTCGGCCACCTCTTCCCCGGTGAAGAACCCATTCCGGTTCGAAATGTCGCCAACGCCTATGTTCGCTCGATCGAAAGGGCCGAGACGGGCCGCATTTTCCAGCTGCCTTGACACCTCGGACCACTGATTCGCTTCCCACCAAGGCGTGGCGCTGAACATGCCCTGATCAACGAGTGAGGCCCCCGGCCAGAGCACCGCAAACCACGCTCACTGGCACCTTCGGGAGCTTCACTACGTTGTCAGGCATGTCGGCGATCGTGCCGGCTGCTGTTGGCGGCGTTTGGCGGTCACCGCTGCCGGACACCACCAGAATGTTCATGCGGCGTCCGAGCACGAAGGCTGGGGTGAACACCGCAGCTCGTCAAGTCGACGTCGCAGGGACGCCACCGGGCGGAATTACCGCAACCGATCGGTGATGCGACACCGTCCACCTCAGTGCACGGGAATCTCCTGCCGCGACGTTACCGCCGTGTCCGGCACGATGAGAAACTCCCGATCACGTTCGGTCAGTACCTTGAGAAAACCGGGCTCGGCCTGCATCACGTATCCGCGTAGTTCGTTTCCGTCATGCAGGCCGATTCGCTCCAGAGGAACCCACGGGATGTCGGTGGTCGCCGCAGCCGTCAGCATGGCCGCAACGATCAGTACTCCGAGGTGGTGGCTCACCCACCGGACCGCCCGCTGTGGGCGGGTCCGCACCGCGCGGGCGATTCCGAGGACCACTGCGCCGACGACGGCCGCGAGCAACGGCACCCACCAGGCATGGAAGCTCCACGTGTAGACGAACATGGCCATCAGAGTGATCAGCAGCAGGAGCAAGCCATTGACGTGGAGTGGTTCGGTGGGCTGTCCCTCCAGGACATGTCTTCTGCCTTCCCAGATGCCGCGCAGAGCGGTTGCGGCGCGGAAGGCAGCGACCGGGACCAGCAGAGCGAGGAAGCTCGCGGCGATCAGCGAGTTGCCCATCAGCGTGCCCAGCACGATTCCGATTCCGTCATTGAGGTCGAGCGTGTGCAGGACGGCGAATGCTGTGTGCCAATCGCCACCGGAGACCGCGAACAGCCGTACGAGGACAAACAAGAACGCGGCGGTGGTCAGTGCGAGCCCAACGCCGGACTGCCTGTCGTCGTGCTGAGAAGGTGCCACGGCGTCACGGTCGCACGAACAGTGGCGTCGTATTCCGCGGACGCGCCGGCCCGATCGGCGACGCTCTCGTCGGTGGGTTCGCAACATTGGACTGCGCGGTTTGAACGCGCATCAATCGCGGTCGGTGGGGAGTAGCCCGGCGACTATCCCGAGCATCGCCAACCCGGTCGCGGGCACCAACACCGTCCAGGGAGCGACCTCCACGTAGTCGAGGGATTGGGACAGCATCGCTCCCCATTCCGGGGAGTCGTGCGGGGCGGCGAGTCCGAGGAATCCCAGTCCTGCAAGGGCGAGCGCGTTGTGCGGGATTCGGACGAGGGCGTGGCGCGCCACCAGTGGCAGGATCGACGGCAGCAGATGCCGCAGCAGAATCTCTCCACGTCCGGCACCGCTGGTCACTGCCGCCTGCACGAAGCCGGACGCCCGAACCTCGGCGGCGAGCGTCCGGCTGTGCACCGCCAACGGGATCCACGCGACCAGGCACACCGCGACAGAAGCGCTGAGCATCCCTGGTCCGGCCGCGGCGGCCACCACGATTCCGGCCAGCACCGGTGGTACCGCGTTGAGGACGTCCGCCACACCGGCACGGCCGCGAGTGCCCACCATTCCGGCGAGCAGGCCGATCGCGAGCGAAACCGCGCTGATCGCGACCGAGACTCCCATGCTCAGCAAGGCGCCGTGCCCGAGCCGAGCGAGCAGGTCGCGGCCCAGTGCGTCAGTACCCAGCGGAGAGACCACCGAGGGCGACTGCAAGCGCTCGGTGAGGGCGACGGCGTGCGGATCTCGCAGCAACCCGACCACCACGGCCGTGCCGAGCACTGCGGCCACACCGGCTCCCCACCCCGAGCTGCGAGCGGGTCGCGGCGGTAAACCGGGCGTCAGGCCAGAGCTGTGCAGGGCCGGGCCCATCATGCGCCGATGCACGAGGATGCCCGCCGCTCCGAATCCCAGCCCGAGCAGGACCAGGACGGCAACGCATGCCTGCACCACGGGCAGGTCCTGTGCGAGCACCCCGTGCAGAGCCATTTCCCCCAAGCCGGGAATGGCGAAGATCGTTTCGACAACCACCGATGAACCGAGCAGACCGATGAACAGCAGCACGATCTGCGGAAACGCCACCGCCACGGCTCGATACAGCACAGCGACCACCACCGAGGTGCGACGGAAACCGGTGGCCCGCCAGGTACGCACCCACGTCTCGGCGAGCGTGCTGTCGATCGCACTCGACAGCACGCGGCTGAGTACGCCCGCAGCGGGAACACCCAACGCCAGTGCCGGAAGCGGCACGTTCGCCGGCCCTGCCCAGCCGGAGGTGGGAGCCAGTCCCCAATGCACTGCGACGACCACGAGCAGCACTGTCGCGAGCAGAAACTCCGGCAGTGCGGCCAGCAGCGCTCCCACCGCGGCGGCACCGCGACCGGAGGCGTGGCCGGTTCGGGTCGCCCGCCACAGGCTCGGCGCCAGAACGAGCAGGGCGCATCCGAGGCAGATCACGCTTGCCGCGCCCGCGAGAGTCATCGAGATCCCCAGCGCGGAGGTGACCGATGTGGACACCGGAGTGCCGGTCACCCAGGATTCCCCGAAGTCGCCGCGTAACGCTCCCGCAAGCCAGGCAAGCGTGCCGGTGACCGGGTCGTCCGGGATGCCGAGATCGGCTCGGATCGAATCCAGCACGGCCGGATCGAGCGCGCGCTCGGCCGAACGCGCACGCAACACCGTCTGTGCCGGATCATCGCCGCTGAGCCACGGGAGCGAACCAACGACAGCCACGAGGCCGATGAGCGCGCCCACGACGACGAACAGTCCCCGCAGCGTGGAAACTGTTACGAGAGGCGGGATCCGATTCATGCGCCGGGAACCGTCTCTGCCGTGATCAACCGTCGTTCGAAGCTGTCCTCGGCAACGCCCCGAAGACCGTCCGCGATGCCGATCCGGGTGCGCTCATGCGCCAGCGGGATGATCGCGTCGCTGCTGAGCACTTGCCCGGCGATCCGCGACGCAGCGGCCTTGCGCTCGTGCCCCCCGGTCGCGGCCGCGTCGGCGATGGCGGCGTCGATGCTCCGGTCACACAGCAGGGACAGGTTGTAGCTGCCATCGCAGGTCCAGTCCGTGCCCAGGTAGCTGATCGGGTCGCCGGTGTCGAGCGAGTACGAGCGGGTACCGATGACCACGTCGTAGGCACCGTCAAGCAGTTCGGACTCCATTGTGGAGTAATCCTGGACCACGACGTCCTCGACGCGGAAGCCCGCGGAGCGCAGCTTCTCGGCGACCACCGAGGCGATTTCCGGGAGTTCCGGACGTTCGTCGTAGGTTGCCACCCGGATCTGGCGGCCGTGCGGCTTGCCGGGGTTGGTTTCGCTCCGCTCCGGGGTGTCCGTGTCCGCCGCCCACGGGCTCGCCGGCCCGAAAAGGCCTCGGGCCGGGTCGGCGTGCCCGGCGTAGATGCTTTCGGCGATCTCGGAGGAATCAACCGCTTCGCGCGCGGCGGCCCGCAACGCGGGGTCGGTGAACGGGCCTTTCCGCGTGTTGAGGTGGGCGCCGACCAGACGCGGCAACGGGAATTCGAGTACCTCCTGGTCCTTGATCGTGGATAGTTGGGAGACGGGGACCGCGTCGATGATGTCGACCTCTCCTGCGCGCAACGCGCCCACCCGGCTCGCGCCGTCCGGGATGAACCGCACGTCGATTCCCGACGACTGCGGCGCGCCACCCCAGTAGTCGGGATTCGCGCTGAGAGTCGCGTTCGTCTCCTGCACGCCGTCCAGCACGTATGGGCCCGTTCCAGCTCGTACGGGGTCCGGCGCCGCCGGGTCGTCGGCGTAGGCGGATGGGGCCAGGATCGCCAGTTCCGGCGAGGTGAGGCGTTGTTCGAGGATGGGGTCGGGTTCGGAGGTCGACACCTCGAGCGTGCGTTCGCCCGTCGGTTCGGCTGCGAGCTCGATGTCGCTGAGGGCGCGGGGCGTGGTGGTGGCATGGGTGGCGTGCGTGAGCGCGTCGGCCGCGTGTCCTGCGGTCAGCGCAGTGCCGTCGTGGAACGTCACACCCGGGCGCAGCGTCACCCGCAGGGTATCCGGAGCGGTCCGATTCCAGCTCTCCGCCAGTACCGGCTGGGGGTCGCCTTCGCGATCCAACACGGCCAGCGTCTCGGCGGCCCCGAGCTTGCTGAGCAGCACGGCGTCATCGCTGTACGGCGACATCGCGGCGGCGGGCTGAAAAGCCAGTCCCACGCTGATCCGATCACCCCCGCTGTCGCCTCCGGTGCCGGCGAAGCAGCCCGAAAGCACGAGTGCGCTGGCCAGAATGCTCCCCGCGCAACGAGCTTTCGTTGTGCGCATCGGCATGGGAGCCGACCTCCTTCGGTACGGGCGAATGACATCGCGCAGCCTATAGACAATGGTTTTCATTTGTATAGGCGTCGGGAGAGCACCAGCAGCGTGAGACCGCCCACAGCGGGCAGCGCGGCCAGGAACAACCAGGGCAACGCCGCCTCCGGAGCGGGCTCGGCGGCCAAATCGAGCATTCCCCCAGCGACGCCACTACCGACCAACACAGCCAGGCCACCCGCGGACGAGAGGAATCCGTAGTACGAACCGAGATCGGCCTCCCTCGCCAGTCGCGGGACCAAGTCCTGTGCCACCGGAACGGCCAACATCTGGCCCAGGGTCAACAGCGCCACGAACAGCACGGCCGGTGCGACGGCGAATGGCCCCGGCACCGGTGTCCACGGCGCGCAACCGGCCACCACGGCGAACGCCAGGCTCAACAACCCGAAACTCAGCGGCAGCGCCCTGCCCGCGCCGAGCCGAGTACGCGCCCATGACGCCAGGGGGAGCTGGCCGAACACGACCATGACCGAGGCGAGCGCGAACATCCATCCCAGTGCACCCTCGGAACCGGCGCGCCCGAGCTCGACCGGCAACGCCAAGTAGAGCTGGTTGTAACTGAGCAAGTAGGCGCTGTAGGCGGCCGCGAAGATCAGGAACGTCCGGTTGCGGATGATCTTCGCCCAGCTCGCGAACAGGCGGCGCCGACCGTCGCCCTCGCTCGGAGGTAGCCAGCGCGCGTGGGCGATGAGGATGAGCACGAAGACACCGGCGGCCACCGAGCACCCCAATCCGAAATCGACGCCGAGCAGCGCGGTACCGAGGAGCGGGCCGGTGACCGCGCCGACCTCGCCGCACACCGCGAACAACCCGAAGAGCTCGGTCCGCGTGATGATGCCGCGTTCCTCCAGCTCCACACCTTGCTTGGCCAGGGCTGCTTCCACTGCCGGGGAGAACAGCGCGGCGGCGAATCCGATGAGGACCGTGCCGGCGACGACGGTGGCGAACGAATCCGCCGCTGCCAGCACCACGAAGCCGACGATGCGGATCACGCAGCCCGCCAAGATCGTGGGTTTGGCCCCGTAGCGATCGGCCAACGCACCTCCGACCACGAACATCCCCTGCTGGCTGAATGTTCGGATGCCGAGAACGATGCCGATCGCCCAGCCCGCCAGGGCGAGATCCGCCGCCAGGTGCACCGCCAGGAAGGGCACCACCAGGTAGAAACCCACGTTGAACGCGAGCTGGGTCAGCAGTAACAAGCGGGCGATGCCGGGCAGCCTGCCGAACTGGCCCAACAACGACCAGCGTCTGGTGACGGGATTTCGCCGCGTGCCGACGGCGGTCACTGAGCACTCCTTCGAACGATCCGAGAACGGGAGAAAGATGGCGACTTCACACGTCGGCCAGACTGGGCACCGAGCTGAGCAGAGCTCGGGTGTAGTCGTGCCGTGGAGCATCGAAGATCTCGCCGACGCTGCCGCGTTCGACGATCTCGCCGGCGCGCATGACCAGCACTCGGTCACAGACCCGCCGCACGACCGCGAGATCGTGGGTGACCAGCAGCAAGCCGAGCCCTTCTCGTTCGACCAGCTCCCGCAGGAAGTGCAGGACGCGCGAACGCACCGACGCGTCCAGCGCGGTGACCGGTTCGTCTGCCAGTAGGAACCGCGGCGACGGCGCCAATGCACGGGCGATCGCAATGCGCTGTCGCTGACCACCGGAAAACTCACCGGGGCGGTGGCCGGCGGTCTCCGGCTCCAAGCCGACGGCGCGCAGCACTTCCGCGACCCGCTCATCGTGCTCACCGGGAATGCGTAGACACCGCAACGGTTCCGCCACGACGTCACCGACACGCATCCGGGGATTGAGCGACGACCACGGGTCCTGGGGAATCATCTGCACCTCGGACCGGAACCACCGCAACCGACCGGCCCGGTCGGGCAGCACTCGCCGGTCCTGGTAGTGCACCTTGCCCGCGTCCGGAGCTTCGAGTGCCAGCAGCAATCGCAGCAACGTAGATTTGCCGCACCCGGACTCGCCGACGATTCCGACCCGTTCCCCCGCAGCCAGTTCGAGGTCCACCCCGTTGACCGCGGGAATGTGGCGTGCCGGGCGTAACAGGCCCCGCGAGCTGCCCCGGTAGGTGCGGTGCAGCGCAGTCGCCCGAAGCAGGCTCATGACAGCACCTCGCTGTCGGACGCCCGCACCGGTCCCCCTCCGGTCGCCTCCCATTCGAGAGCGCTGGAGACCAGCTCGGCCGTCCGCGGGTGCTGCGGTGCGTGGATCAGTTCGGTCACCGCCGCGTTCTCGACGATCGAGCCACCGTCCATCACCATGGCGTTCTCACAGGTCCGGGCCACCACGGGAAGGTCGTGCGAGACGAACAGCAACGCAGGCCCGTCTTCCTCGGCGACGATGTCCGTAAGCAGACCGAGCACTTCGGCCTGCACCGTGACGTCGAGTGCCGTGGTCGGTTCGTCGGCGATGAGCACCGCAGGACGGCAAGCCAGTGCCATCGCGAGCGCGACGCGCTGCCGCTGCCCACCGGAGAGCTCTGGTGGGCGGCACCGAGCCACGCGTTCCGGATCGGCGAACCGCACCCGTTCCAGCAATCCAATCACCGCTGCCCGGGCTTCGGACCGGGACAGTCCACCGTGTCGACGCAGAGGTTCGGCGACCTGCCGCTCGACCCGTACCAACGGATTCAGCGCGGAGAGCGAATCCTGGAACACCATGGCCATTGAGCTCCCCCGCAGCCGCGCCAACCGTGACTCAGGCAACCCGAGCAGTTCCGTTCCCTCGAACCGGACGCTGCCGGACACGGCAGCCCCGGCCGGTAGCAGCCCCAACAGGGACAAGCCGGTCAGCGACTTGCCGGACCCCGAAGCGCCGATCAGCCCTCGTCGTTCACCGCGCGCGAGGCGGAAATCCACGGCGTCGACGACCCGGCGATCGCCGAGCTCGACGGTCAGCCCGTCGACTTCCAACACCGGGCCGCAACGACTCTCAGATCCCGCGATTGCCTGCACTAGGTCCACAAGCTCATGAGTATCATTTTCATTAGATCTTCTGGTGCCCGGCCCCCTGGTCGGCCGCGACGAGCACATCCTCGCGCTCCCCGGAGACACGGGCCGTCATCAGGAAGAAACCCGGTGCACTCGGATACGGCGCCTCGGCGAACAGTGAGGTGTGTTCGATGACCTCACCGAAACCCGCTTGCCGCACCAGTGCGGCGCACTCGGCGAAATCGACTCCGGCCGCGAACGGAAGTGCGTCGACCGCACCGGCATAGCAACTGTTGAACCGTTCCTCCACGACCTCGTCGCCGACGTCGGCCGCACCCCACTGGGCATCGCTGATCAGCACCAGCCCACCTGGACGCAACACCTCTCGCAACGCGCGCAGGGCCGCGCCGGGATCCGGCAACGTCCACAGCACGTTGCGCAGCACCACCGCGTCGAACGGTCCACTCGGCGGTTCCTCCGCCGAACCAACCAACCACTCGACCGCCAGGTCTTCGTCCACAGCGCGTTCGGTCGCCACCTGCAGCATTCCGGGCGAAAGGTCCTGACCGGTGACGTGACACCCCTCCACCGCCAGCAGCCGAGCCAGGAAACCCGTGCCGCATCCACTGTCGAGGACGCGAGCACCACGACCGACCGCTTCGGCGATCAGCGGGCCGACACGCAGCGCCCACCCCTCGCGCGCCGCATCTTGCCCCGGCTGCAGGTCATATCCATTCCGGGCACGTCCGTTCCAATAGGACACCACGCCCTCCGGGACCGCCTCCACGAACTCACTCCTCGACTCGACGTGCTGTGCGCGGCAAGGGCGGCACTGCTGCGACCACGCAAGACCCGCCCACACCGCCGGAGAACGCTACAGCAGCAAGCATGCAATTGCCATAGTTATGCATTAGCTGTCCGGGCGAGGTCGGCGGGCGGGCTCGGTGGTCGATTTCGTCGGCGGGTCCAGTTGTTGGCGGTGCGGGGTGGTGGGGTTTAGGTGAGGGTGATGTGGCGGTTGACGTCTTTGTAGAGGAGGTAGCGGAAGGGTTCGGGTCCGCCGGCGTAGCAGGCTTGGGGGCAGAACGCGCGGAGCCACATGAAGTCGCCTGCCTGGACCTCGACCCAGTCACCGTTGAGCCGATAGACGGCCTTGCCCTCCAGGACATAGATACCGTGTTCCATCACGTGCGTCTCGGCGAACGGGATGACCGCCCCCGGAGCGAACGTCACGATATTGACGTGCATGTCATGGGCAAGATCGTCCGGATCCACGAACCGGGTCGTGGCCCACGCACCATCCGTATCGGGCATCGGCGTGGCAGCGATGTCCTGCTCCTGCACCGCGAACCCGACCGGCTCGTAGCCCTCCAACGGCTCATAAGCCTTACGCACCCACTGAAAACTCACACGCTCATCGGCATCGTTGACCACCGACCACTCCGCCCCCGCCGGCACATACGCATACCCACCCGCAGAAAGCTCATACCCAACCCCGTCCAACACCAGCCGCAACCGGCCGGCCAGCACGAACACCACCGACTCCACACCACGCTCCGGCTCCGGCCGCGCACTACCACCCCCCGGAGCCA
>NZ_BAAGYS010000015.1:0-203876 GCF_054779195.1 Parasphingorhabdus pacifica | reverse complement strand
ACTCCAGCGTCATGGACCTCATCACCGCCGGACTCCACAACAACGACGACTGACCCCGAACCATCCCCCAGCGTGGTGCTTCCCCTCCTCCCACCACGCGGCGCTCGGCTCGGCCGACTCCGGTCTGCCGAGCCGAGCGCTTATCGTTGCCCTCTTCGCAGCCGGTGGAGCAGCGCTCGCCCCGCGGCGGTTGCTGTTTCCCACCAGATGGAAGGCTGTTTCGCGCCGCTCCGTCGCTGCTGCTTCCTGGCGTTCCGGAACAGGCACCGAACTTCGGCCTCGCGGTGTGGGTGCGTGGCGATGAGATCGTCGACGCGCCTCCGCCGTTGCCACCAATGCAGATCGGGCACGATCAGCTGCGCAAGCCGGATCAGCTCTGCGGCCGCTGCGGGCTCCCACGACGCGCGTACAGACAGCTCGGTCATACGTCGCAGTGCGATCGGTCCGAACTCGTGGTCCTCCATCAAGCGTCGCACCAGGATCAGCACCTGGCCATTGAAGGATTCGGTGATTTTCTCCTCAGCGAGTCTCGCGTAGGTGTTGAAACCGGCTATCCACAGTGCGAGGCTCAAGGACACTGGACGCAGACCGGTTTTCCGGTTTTTCGGTTCCGACCAACTCACTACGGTGTTCAGTACCTGCTCGCGGTCCTCCGCATCGGGAAGAATGCTTAAAATTCCGCCGATCACAGCGTCCTGCGGAGACTTCTTGTCCGACTTCCCGATCAAGCTCAACTGGGATAGTGTTTCTTCCATGTTTTGTCGGCCGAACGCCGACGAGTAAACTGTCGCCGCGGTCCATTTCTTGTAGGCGCTTCCGTATTTCGTCCAATGCTCCAGTGTTTCTCGGACGAGTGCATTGTGGTCGTCGGCCAGTCTTTCAAGGGTTGTGGCGGCGAGATGTCGCCGCGCCCGCATTTTTTCGTTCGCGAGGGAATTGACCAAATCCAACGGATCGTGGGCGGGGACTTCTGTGGCGATCCTGCAGAGTGCCCGACGGGCTGCATTTTCCGGAATTCCGGAAAGCCATTCGCGCAAAATGCCGTGGACGGAATGGTATTCGCGCCACGCGTGCCGGAGCACCGCGGCCGCCCAGCCTTCCCGCACGAACCGAATGGTCTCCTCGTGTAACCCGGTGTACCAGGGATGGTCCCGAACGACGAATTCGCTGCGGATGTCGATCTTCAACTGCTCCTTGGGTTTGTCGAAAACCCGGCGGGGACGCAGCGACTTGTCTTCGGGAAGCTGAGCAGTGCGGATTAGCTGGTCGAGCCTCTGCGCATGTGAGACGACCCGATCGTACGGTTCGTCCTCCAGTATCGCGACCGAGAGCGCCATGGTGTACTCCCGGAGCGTCCAGTCTTCGAACCAGCGGGCGACGGCGGCGTCGACATCTTCGCGAAGTTCGAGTAGAGCACGGTCCGTGCCCAAATTGCCCAGAGCTACGTGGACGGCCAAATCCGCCGCGCGGACGGCTTTTTCCGGCGGATCACCCGAATCCAATTCGGCATGGAGCTCGTTTTTCAGCGTCAATGAAGGCAACTCGAAGTCTTCCGCGTGCTGTCGATGGATCGCGGACAGGGCCACTTCGAGTGGCTCGGGCGGGGTCAACGAGGCGGTTTGCCCGTACGCCGTGGAAGGTGACTGCTTGCTGTGATCGAGCACGATCACCAGTCGGCAGCCCGATTCGTTCATCACTCGCTCGCAGTGCTCGAAGTCTGCTTCGGAGAGCGGTTTGCGAGCGAACTCGTCGGCTGCCCACACGTAACCGTGCGCGGGTTCCAACTCATTCCCGCGGATCTTTCCGAGCGAGCGTCGCTGGCTCATCTCGGAGACGCCGGTCACGCCCGCATCGACCAGCAGCCGCAGGGCAGCGTGTGACCGTCCGGCGCCGCGACCGCACAAGACCACGACGCTGCGGCTGGCCAGAATCCGACTCGCATCGGAAAAGCCGCCCGGCGCCACGAACTGCTGGGTAGCCTTGGTGATTTCGTCGGTGGTCTTACGGCGGATGATCAGGGGTTCCTCGATATTTCCGAAAACGTTGTGCAATGTGACGTCGCCGTGGATCGAGGCACTTTGGACGCCTCCCTTTTGATCACCGCTTATCGTGTTCTCGCTGAGCAGGAAGGGGTGTTCGGTTGGTTCGTCCCCCTTGTCCTCGGTCGTCGAATTCATCGCTGCGCTGTTCCCTGTGAGATGTTGCCGTTTATCGTGCCCGCCTGAACTCCGTAGCTGTTTCCGTGGATCGTGTTGGAAACCTGCTGTGTTGACGGGTAGGTTGGTTCCTCCCTTTCTTCGGGTGGTCGCGGCGTTTCGGATCCACGATCTTGAGTCTGCTGTTCCGAAGCAAACTCGGTAATGCTGCGGGAGTCGAAATTGGGGACGCGGATCCACGTGGTCTCATTGTGTTCCTTGTTCTGGATATTTAGTTGTCCGAAGTCATTCCGGTGCAACAGTCGGGTGTGGTCCCCGCTGAAGGCAACTCGTAATGCGTGGTCGGAGATGATCAACGCACTGTGGACCGCATCGTCAGGGCCTTCCCGGCGGCATCGGCGGAACAGGGTCTTGAACTCTCCGGCTTCCAGGATTCTGTTCAGTGCAATCTTCGGGGCGAAGAATCCTGGCCCCTCACCGACAGGCCCGACTTCAACGGCGATGCGCAGCCGGACATCCGGTTTGTGCCGCCGATTGCGCGCCGAAGCGGCGATGTCCAGGCGTTGCGTGGTGTCAAGGACGGCCCCGAGATGCCTGCTGGCCAAGGTCAGCAATGCGCCGTCACCGGTGGGCTCCCACTCGAGAACCTCGTTGGGATCGATTCCGCTGTTGCGCAGGGACTCGGAAAGCATGTGCTCGACGGCCTCGGGAACGACCTGCAGGTCGTACCCGTGGTTGCTCGCCGACTCGACGACGTCGACGCCGAGCAAGGTGCGGTACTCGGGGACCATTTGCATCGCAGCTCCAGAACAGAGGGACTCGGCGATCGGCGTGGTCTGAGATGTCCGCACACGCTCGATCGGGGCGGCGGTTGCCGCCCACACCACGGTGCCGCCAACTGGCGTTGGCTTCTCCCTGATTTCCGGGACAAGTGCCAAGTCAGAATGAGTCGCCGGTGACGCGGGCTTCGAGGGCATGCGGGGCAGGAAGCCAGTACCGCAACCTCTCGGTGCGCAGCAGCCCGGCATTCCGGAGGTCGCCGAGGACGGCTTCGACGGTCTTCTCCGACGCGCACACGGCTTGGGCAATGTCTTTCTGGCTGAGGCCGCGCATGAGCAGACCCTGCTCCGTTGTACGGCCGAACTCCTTTGCCCATCGCAGCAGTGCACTTGCCACTCGGGTCGGAACGTCCCGCGTCTGCGCGAGCTGCCGGTCGTCCGCGTTCTGTTGCCGCTTGCGCCACGTCTCGTCGAGCAGCTCCCGCACGTCACTGCCCTGGCCCTGCATGCTTCGGAAGGTGGTGGCGGAAACGTGAACAGCTCGACCACTGCTCAGGGCGACGACGTGCGCGGTGCGTGCGCGTTGACCGACGACGCCCATCTCACCGAGCAAATCACCGGGGCCGAACAAGCCCGCTATCGTCTCCGTGCCGTCTGGGGCGGGGAGTGTCGCCTTCACAAGTCCTTGCTCGATCAGGAGGACCTCGGCGCTACCCGTGCCTGCGACGATCAGGTATTCATCGCGAACGAATGGCGCTGACCGCCCGCTCGCAAGCAGCGCGCGCATTCCTTGCTCGGCACTGTGATTTCGCACAGCCGATCACGATGCCGGTTCGCCCGGTGCGATTGAGCTCGAACGGGACTCGTTCACCCGTTGAGCGCAGCCGCAGCCGGTGGAGCAGCGCTCGCCCCGCGGCGGTTGCGCCCGGAGGAGCGGCTCAGTTCTGCGGTTCCGGAAGCCCGGGGCCCTGGCAGGTGATGTCACCCGGCGGAACGGTGCCGAAGACGAGGTAGTTCGCGGTGGCGGTGTCGACGCAGGTGTTCTCCTGGCTGGCGAAGACTCCGTGGGAGTAACCGTCCTTCATGGTGATCATCCGTGCTCCCGGCAGTTTCCGCTGCATCCGTTCGGCGCCCCGGTGCGGTGTCGTGGGGTCGTGGTCGGCTTGAACGAGCAGTACCGGCGGCATCGCGGGATGGCCGAGCCGGGTGGTCTCGCGGGGTTTCGGCCAGAACCGGCACGCGTCGGCTTCCAGGCCGGTGAGGATCGGCCGGGGATCGCGGTCACGCAGTGCGCGGAGGTCCCCGATGATCTCGGCGGTGCCGGGACGCTTGCTGTCGGCGCACTTCACGGTGCGGAGTGCGGCTTCATAATTGCGGGATTCCACATCGGTTTCGGGCATCGCAGGCTCCAGGCCCCGGGAGTCGCCCGAGCGGATGTAGTCGGCGAGTGCGCGGGCGAACGGTTCCCAGCGTTCGGTGCGGGAGAGGATCCGGTACACGAGGTTGTCGAACTCGTTCGGGCCGAACGAGTCGCGCGCCGGTTGTTCGGCGAGCGCGGAACGGGCGCGCAGGTAGTGCTCCCGCACGGCCGCCGAGTTGGTTCCGAGACCGAAGGACGGGTGCGCGGCGATCCAATCGAAGAGCACGTCGCGCTGCTCGATCATGGCGAACGCCTGTTGTACGTCGAAATCGTGCCAGCGATCCGGGCTGACGACGCTGTCGAGCACCATCCGACCGACGTGCTCGGGGAATTCGGCCGCGTAGGCGGCGCCGAGATAGGTGCCGTAGGAAACGCCGAGGAAGTTCAACTCGGTTTCGCCGAGGGCGCGCCGGATGTGGTCAATGTCCCGCGCCGTGTTGGTGGTGTTCATCCACGGCAGATTGTCGCCGCCGTACTCCCGGCAGTCGGTGGCGATGTCGTGCAGGCGGTGGAGATACGTGCGCTCCCCGGCAACGTCGCTCGGAACGGGTTCCGGACCCGGATGGTCGAAGAGGCCGCCGAGCGGACCGCAGTCGACCGGTGCGCTTCGGCCGACTCCGCGCGGGTCGAATCCGATGATGTCGTAGGAACGCCGCACTGATTCGGGCATCTTGGCCCGCTTGGTCAATGCGTAGTCCAGCCCGGAACCACCGGGGCCACCGGGGTTGACGAGCAGGGCGCCCCGGTACTCACCGGGCGTCCCGGACGCTTCGACGCGGGAGAGCGCGATCGGTATGCGCCGCGGATCGTCGGTGGCGTGATCGAGCGGCACGGTGATTTCGGCGCATTCCAGCTCGGGGGCCTCGCCCTGGCCGACGTCGGTCGACGTCGCGGCGCTGCGGGTGAGATCTGCCGGGCAGGCGCCGAATTCGAGGTTCTCGGCAGGTGCGGGCGAGGCGCTGATCAAGGGTGCCGTCATGGCGGCGGCAAGCCCCACTCGAAGAGGTTTGATCACGGATCGTCACTTCCAGGTTCATCCGAGGGTGTTGCGGGGGACTGTTGAAAACGATTATCATCACCGATCGTTGCTGGCAACCTCTGGAAGGAGTCCTGTGGGGCATCTGCTGTTGGTGGAGAGCTGGGTAGGCGCGATGAGCTCACTGCTGCCGCGTGGGATTCGGGAGGCAGGCCATCGCTTCAGCTTCGCCACCCGCGACCTGCATCACTACCTGCGTGCGGCCCCGGAACGCGGTGCGCATCCATTGCTGGGGGCGGAGAACGTGCTCACCGTCGAAACCAACGACCCGCGGGGATTGCTCGACCGCATCGAACGGCTCAACCCCGCGCTCGGCTTCGACGGCGTACTGACCTCCTGCGACTACTACCTGCCTGCCGCCGCGCGCCTGGCCGCACACCTCGGGCTCCCCGGAGCCCCGCCCGAAGCGGTGGAACGCGCGTGCTCCAAAGACCTCGCCCGGCGCGCACTGCACGACGCGTGCGTGCCCGGCCCCGCGTTCGCGCTGGCCGAAACCACATCCGGGTTGGAAGAGGCGGCCGAGGCGATGGGCTACCCGCTCGTGATCAAACCGGTCGACCTGTGCGCGGGAATGTTCGTGCGCGAAGTGGACGGTCCGGAACAATTGCGCGCGGCACACCGGGCCATTCTGGGCTTTCCGGTGAACGCGCGCGGACAGCGCCGGAATCCGACCGTGCTGCTGGAGGAACTGCTCACCGGACCGGAGCTGAGTGTCGAGACGGTGACCATGGGGGGAAACACCACCGTGGTCGGCATCACCGACAAGAGCGTCGCCGGAGCGCCCTGCTTCGTCGAAACCGGACACATGTTCCCCGCTGCTCTGACGGAGACCACCGAGAACGAGATCACCCGCGTCGCGGTGGCGGCGATCGAAGCCCTCGGGCTGGACAACGTGGTCGCACACACCGAAATCAAGCTCACCGCCGACGGTCCGCGGCTGGTCGAGGTCAACCCACGCCCTGCGGGCAACCAGATCACCGAACTCGTGCGCCGCGTTACCGGAATCGACCTTCCCGCCGTCGCCGCTCGGGTCGCGCTCGGCGAGCGGCCGGAGCTGGAGCCGGCCGACACCGGGGCGGCGAGCGCGGCCGTCTCCTTCCTGCTGCCGCCCCGTGAAGGCGTGATCGACGAGGTCGCCGGCATCGACGAACTCGCGCGTACCCCGGACGTGGTCGACTGGGCGGTCAAGGGGCACGGCCACCGGGCAGGCTCGCCCACCAGCAACAACCACTACCTCGGGCACGTCATGGTCACCAGCCCGGTTGCGGCTGCGGCGAGAGCTCGCGCCGAGTCGCTGGTCAACGGTCTCGCGGTCCGCTACGCCGACAGTCCCGAGGAGTCGGCCGCGTGAACCAGCAGACCGCCGATCCACCGGGGTCCCTCGAAGACCTGGCCGATTCCGCCGCACGCGGGCACTTCGGTGACCACGTGAGCACCGCCACGGTCGATCTCGGTTTCGTGACCGCACAGGGAGTGCGGCACAGCTCCCGCGCCCACGGCTACCGCAACCACGTGCTCAGCCTGCGAGTGGCAGACGCGGTGGGCTCGTGCGCGGTCGAGCCGGGGGAGGTGACCGAGGACGTCGTCTTCGACTGCCTCGGTGCACCCGTCCGCGAGCTGCTCGCACATCCGTGCCGCGCGGTCCGAGTGGCGACCCTCGACGCCTACTTGCAATGGCTGCGTCCGCATCACGAGCACGCGGAGCCAATCGTCATCGGGCGAGGCGATTCGCTGCGGAAATCCTTGGAACGCGCCGAAACCGTAGTGGACCTGCTTCCGGTGGGCGAAGGGAAACGGGTGCTGGTGATCGGAGTGGTCAACTCCCTGCTGCACCACCTCCGTGAACGCGGAAGTTCCTACGTCGCCTGCGATTACCGGGGCGGTAAGACGGAATGGGGCGAAACCGTGGTCACCGACGCGGGCTCGGTGCTCGACGACTGCGACGCGGTGCTCGCCTCGGGGATGGTCGTCGGCAACGGCACCTTCGCGCCGCTCCTCGAACACGCCCGCACGAGCGGCGTGCCGTTCGTGCTGTTCGCGCAAACCGCCAGCGGAATCCTACCGAGGTTCCTCGGCTCCGGCGTCACCGCGATCTCGGCCGAGCCCTACCCGTTCTTCTGGCTCGACGGCGGCCCCAGCTCCATCTACCACTACCGAACGCGTGTCGATGCCAACCCACGACGTGCTGGAAAGGAAGGGCATTGATGCCCGGATCGTACGTTCCCGCAGGCAATCCCGATCTGCTCGATCTCATGCACGACACCCCGCTGGCACGAGTTCGCGCGCCGCTCCCGTTGGAGCACCCGGGCTTCTGGGCCAAATTGGAATGCACCAGCGCGGGAGGGATGAAAGCCAGGGCCGCGGTGTCGATGTTGCTCGGCGCGCGCGATCGGGGCGAACTCCGGCCCGGCCACCCGGTCGTCGAGTCGACCAGCGGGACGCTCGGGATCGGCCTGGCATTCGCCGGGCAAGCCCTCGGCCACCCGATCGTGCTCGTCGTCGACCGCGAACTCGAACCCGGTATGCGGGCGCTGCTGAAGGCGCACGGGGCGCGTCTCGAGGTCGTCGACCGGCCGCATCCCACCGGAGGGTGGCAGCAGGCCCGGCTGGACCGCGTGCGTGAACTGCGCCGCGAACTGCCCGATTCCTACTGGCCGGACCAGTACAACAATCCGGACAACCCGGCCGGGTACGAGGTGCTCGGCGAGGAGTTGGTGCGTCAGGTCGACGATGTCGACGTGCTGGTGTGCAGTGTCGGTTCCGGCGGGCACAGCGCAGGAGCGATCCGCGCTGTTCGGCGCCGTTGGCCACGGTCCCGAATGATCGGGGTGGACACCATCGGATCGACGATCTTCGGGCAACCGAGCCGGCCACGGATCATGCGCGGGCTCGGCAGCAGCATCCATCCGCGCAACGTCGCCTACCGGGAATTCGACGAGGTGCACTGGGTGGGGCCCGCGGAAGCCGCCCAAGCGTGCAGGCGGCTCGCCGCGCGGGCGTTCATCACCGGTGGTTGGAGCACCGGAGCGGTGGCCGTGGTCGCGGCGTGGGCGGCGCGTGTCGAGCCGGAAGCACGGGTCGTGACGGTATTTCCGGACGGGCCGCACCGGTACCTGGGCACGATCTTCGACGACGACTACTGCCGGGAGCGGGGGCTGCTGGAACAACCGGTAGCCGGACGCCCCATGGAGATCGCCCATTCCGGGGCGGTGGCCGTCGACGGGTGGACCCGTTGCCGGGTCGTTGCCGATCCGCTGGCGGCGATGGAGGTACCGGCGTGAAGCTGCACTGGAATGCCGGCACGCTGCGGCTTCGGGAGCCGTTCCGGATCTCGCGGTCGGTGATGTCCGAGCGCGAGGTGGTCGTGGTCGGCATCGAGCACGCCGGGCTCGTCGGCCATGGCGAGGTGGTCACGAGTGTCTACTACGGACTCGATGTGCCGCGGATCTCGGCTGCGCTGGAAAGCGTTCGAGATCTCGTCGAAAACGCACCCGGCCCTGATCTCGGGTTGCCGCTCGCGCGCCTGACCGGAGTTCCCGGGGTGGCGGCGGCAGTGGACGCTGCCCTGCACGATCTGACCGCCAAGACTCGGGGAATCCCGTTGCACCGGATGCTCGGTACCGGCTGTGCGCAGCCGATCCCGACGGCCTACACGATCGGAATCACGCCGATCGGCCGCGCGGCGGAGATGGCCCGCGATCTCGCCGACAGCGGGTTCTCGGTAATCAAGATCAAAGTGGACGGTTCGGACGGGGAGCCGGAGCGGGTCGGTGCCATCCGCGCGGCCGCACCGGCCGCGCGGCTACTGCTCGATCCCAACGGTGCCTGGGGGCCCGAACAGGCGCTGCGGATGCTCCACGCCTTCCGGCGGCACGACGTCGAAGCGGTGGAGCAACCGATCGCACCCGGAACACCGGATGTACTGGCCCGGGTGGCGGAACGGTCGCCGATACCGGTGATCGCCGACGAGGATGCCGCCACCGTCGACGACGTCCGTGCGCTCGGCGACCGAGTGCACGGAGTCAACGTCAAGTTGCCGAAATGCGGGGGAATCCGTGCCGCCCGCGAGATCATCGACACCGCGCACGGGTTCGGTGTCGAGATCATGCTCGGTTGCCTGGTGTCGAGTTCACTGGGCATCGCTCCGGCGGTGCACCTGGCGGGCGTGGCCCGTTGGGTGGATCTGGACGGGCACCTGCTGCTCGCTGACGACCCCTGGGCGGGTATCGCGGGAGCGGACGGGAATCTCCGCCTGGGAGCGGAACCTGGCCTGGGGGTGCACCCGGTGGTCGCGGAATGAAGACCTGGCGCCTGATCCGCAGTTTCCCCGTCGCGGTGCAGCTCCTGCTGGTCAACCAGCTCGGCGTGAACACCGGCTTCTACCTGCTGATCCCGTTCTTGGCCGGCTACCTCGGGCACGATCTCGGTATCTCGGCCGCGATGGTCGGGGTGATCCTCGGGGTGCGAAATCTCAGCCAGCAGGGCATGTTCCTGCTGGGCGGGACGGCTTCCGATCGGCTGGGGGCGCGCGGGGTCATCATCGCAGGCTGTGCCCTGCGCGCGGTCGGGTTCGGCATGTTCGCGTTCGGGGTCTCGTTGCCGGTGTTGTTCTTGGCCTCGGTGCTCAGTGGGTTGGCGGGAGCACTGTTCAACCCGGCGGTCCGGTCCTATCTCTCCCAGGAGGCACGTGATCGGCGTGCCGAGGCGTTCTCGCTGTTCAACGTGTTCGCCACCACCGGTGCGCTGCTGGGGCCGCTACTCGGGAGTGTGTTGATCCTCGTCGGCTTCCGGTTGTCCGCCGTCGCGGCAGCAGTGATCTTCACGGTGCTTACGGTCGCCCAGGTCGCCGTGCTGCCGGTGCGCGCGGTCGAGCGTCGCGAGACGACGGTCCTCACCGACTGGCGCGGGGTGCTGTCCGACCGGCGCTTCCTGGCGTTCACCGGCGCGCTGACCGGGATGTTCACCCTGCAGAACCAGCTGTACCTGGTGTTGCCTATCCATGCCGAGCGGTTCACCGGCTCGCCGGGGACCGTTGCCGCGATCTACCTGGTGTCCACTCTGGCCACGCTGGCGCTGCAGGTTCGGGTCACCGAGGTCATGAAGCGCCGGTGGAGCAGGGGAAGGTCGATCGCCACCGGACTGGCGTTGATGGGACTCGCGTTCTCAGCTACCGGGGTGGCTTCCTCGATGATCCCGGAGCACGGGCCCGACGGCCCATGGGAGACCGCGGCCAGGCTTTCGCCCGTGCTGATCACGGTGTTCGTTCTCGCCGTCGGATCGATGCTCACCCAGCCGTTCGTCTACGAGCTGATCCCGTCCTTCGGCAGCGAGGAGCTCTCCGGAACGTACTTCGGCGTTTTCTACCTCGCGTCCGGTGTGGCGGCCGCGGGTGGCAACGCGGTTCTCGGGTGGGTGATCGACCTGGCGGGCAGCCACTTGCCGTGGCTTCCGTCTCTGCTCTGCGTCCTCATCGGACTGGGGTCGGCCCTCTGGGCCTTCGCGTTGGAAGCACGCGGAAGCTTCGGCCCGGCATCGAGAGAAGCGGCCACGAAAGGAGTATCCCCTTGGACCCGGTAACCGCGGGCGCGAACTTCCTGACCGACAACCCGGTGCTATACGAGCAGCGGTTTCCCGACCCCGAGAACGTGGCCGCCCGGTTCGTCGACGACCTCGTCGGCAGGTTCGGCCATGGCCGGGAACTGCTCGACGTGGGTTGTGGCACCGGGCGGGATGCCCGGTTCTGGGTGCGGCGGGGCTACCGAGTCACCGGCTTGGACGCCTCGTCGCGGATGGTCGAGCACGCGCGGGAGCACTGCGCGCGAGCGGAGTTCGCTGTCGCCGACATGCGAGATTTCGGTCTGGACCGCGCCTTCGACGTCATCACCTGCATGGACAGCGCGTTCCTGTACTGCCACACCAACGACGAGATCGAGGATTTCCTGCGGCGGTGCGGACGACACCTGCGTTCTGGCGGGTTGCTGATCGCCGAGATGCGTAACGGCGCGTTCTTCCTCGGCAGTACCGAGCTGCTCGACGGTGTCCGCGAGCAGACCGTGACCTGGCAGGACGTGGTCTACCGATCGAGGACCAGGTTGTGGATCGACCACGCGGCGCAACTCCTGCGGCGCGAGCGCCACTGGGATTGGGAGGGGCGTGCGGAACCGCTGGAGCAGCTCTCCGCGTGGCGGCTGCTGTTCCCGCAGGAGTTGCGCTACTTCGCCAGCCGGAACGGCTTCGAGGTGGTGGCTCTGTTCGACGAACCGGGTCCGCGCACCGAGATGTCGTGGGGTTCGGGGGCGTCGCTGTCGGAGCGGTTGAGCGGGGACCGCCTGCATCTCGTCGCACGCAGGAAGTGATGTCCGGCGGTTCCGCAGCAGCCGGCCCGTAGAAGTCATCGAAAATGAAAACCAATTGCGTTAGTTTGGATCAGCGCTCGCCGACGCCGACGGCGGCGCGGTGATCCGGAGATGGAGTGATCGAAAGTGCGAATCGACCGCGGAACAACCGGTGCCGGATTGAATCGTCGAGGCTTCCTCGGGCTGGGCGCGGCCACCGCCACGGCGGCCGCGCTGTCGGGCTGCGCAGGAGGAACGGGTGCCTCCGGCCCCGGTGATCCCCGACCTGGTGGTCGCCTGCGCGCCGCCTTCTCCGGTGGTGGCGCGGACGAACTGCTCGACCCCCACACGACCGACCTGTACGTCGAGATCGCCAGGGCCAAAGCTCTGTTCGACAAGCTCGCCGACTACGGATCCGACATGTCCCCGCAGCCCCGGCTCGCCGAGAGCTGGGAAGCAGCCGATGACCTCGCCACCTGGCGGATCACGTTGCGTGAGGCCACCTTCCACGACGGACGTCCGGTGCGCGCCGATGACGTGCTCGCCAGCTACGCGCGAATTCTGGAGCCGGGCAGCACCCGCAGGGCGAAAGCGAGCCTGTCCTCGATCGACCTGCCCAACAGTCGTGCCGTCGACGACCGGACCATCGAATTCCGGCTGACCCGGCCCTACGCGGACTTCCCGAACGCGATGGCCACCCTCGGGGCGTACATCGTCCCGGAAGGTGCCACGAACTTCGACCGCCCGATCGGTTCGGGGCCGTTCAAGTTCGTCTCCTTCGAACCGGGGCGAAGCTTCGTGGCCGCGCGCAACCCCGAATACTGGGAAGGCGCCCCACGGCTGGACGAACTCGAGATCGTGGTGACCAACGACGAGTCCGCGCGGGTGAACGCGCTGCTCGGCGAGCAGGTCGATTACGCCCACGACCTCACCCCGACCAGCGCGCGCACGTACGAGGACAGCGGCCGGATGCGGATACACCGGCTCCCGCTGAGCAGTTTCCACGGCCTGGTGATGAAGACCGACCGGCCACCGTTCGATCGGCCCGAGCTGCGGCAGGCGATGTTCCACCTGATCAACCGGGAAGAGCTCGTCCGATCGGTGTTGCAGGGCTCCGGGCAGATCGGAAACGACCTCTACGGGAAGGGTTACCAGTACTACGCCGACTCGCTGCCCCAGCGAAGCCAGGACCTGGACCGGGCGAGGGCCCTGATCAAGCAGGCCGGTGCGGACGGGCTCAGCATCGACTTCGACACCTCCGACGCCTCCAGCGGGCTCAGGGAGGCTGCGGTGGCCATCGCCGACCAGGCGAAGCAGGCCGGACTGAACCTCAACGTCAAACAGGGGAACGAGGACACCTACTGGTCGGACATCGCCGACAGCGGTGTGCTCGCCAGCTACCGATCGGGTGCGTTGCCGCTGGAATCGCACATTTCGCAGCGGTTGCTCTCCTCCTCGACCACGAACCTGTCCCATTGGCAGCGCCCCGACTTCGACGCGCTGTTCCACGAAGCGCAGTCCACATCGGACGAAGGTCGGCGGGCGGAGCTCTACCGGCGGATGCAGGAAGAGCTCTACGACCAGGGCGGCTTCGTGTGGTGGGGCGTCTCCGACTTCGTGGTCGCCTCGGCAGGCCACATCGGCGGAATCGACGACCGGGCCCCCGCGAACACCCTGAACTGGGCGCGGTTCGACAAGGTGTGGTCGGGGTGAACCTCCCGCGCTACGTGCTCCGGCGGCTTCTGCTCGGCATCGTGCAGGTCGTTGCCGCGATGGTCGCGATCTTCTTCCTGACCGACGCGTTGCCCGGGGACGCTGCGGTGACGACCGCCGGGGACAATCCCGACCCGGCGGTCATCGCACTGCTCCGCGAACAGCTCCGCCTCGACGAACCCGCATGGCAGCGACTCGGTTCGTGGATGTCGGGTGTGCTGCACGGCGACCTCGGTGAATCGCTGGTGGGGCCGAGTCCGGTGACGGAGGTGATCGGTGCGGCGATCGGGCCGACGCTGCTGCTGGCCGCGCTCACCGTCGCACTGCTCGTTCCGGTATCGGTGCTGCTGGGGATGCTCGCCGCCAACCGGGAAGGCAGCCGCACCGACCGGTTGATCACCAGTAGCACGCTCGGGCTGTACTCGGCTCCCGAGTTCTCCACGGCGATCCTGCTGGTGGCGCTGTTCGCCGTGCAGCTCGGTTGGTTCCCACCCACGGCAGTCGGATCGGAGTCCCTGCTGAGCAACCCCGCACTGCTCGTGTTGCCCGTGTTCGTCCTGTTGCTGCGCCCGGTGTGCTCGCTGAGCAGGCTCGTCCGAGCAGGCATGGTCGACGCGCTGCGTTCGGACTACGTGCGGCACGCCCGCAGGCTCGGGCTCCGGCCCACCCGGGTCCAGGTGGCGCACGCGTTGCCCAACGCGATCGCGCCCGCCGTCCAACAGCTGGCCCGCACTCTCGACTGGCTGCTGGGCGGGGTGATCGTCGTGGAGTACGTGTTCGCCGTACCCGGCCTGGGAACGACTCTCGTCGAGGCGGTCTCGGCCAGGGATCTGCCGGTCGTTCAAGGCCTGGCGTTGGTCTTCGCCACCACCACCGTGCTGATCAACCTAGCCGCGGACGTCGCCGCCCGAGCATTCGCACCCGCCTCGGAGGTAGGTCGATGAGCCGATACGCGATTCCCGGCGCCCTCGTGGGCGTTCCCGTGCTGCTGGCCCTGCTGGGGCCGTTCGTGGCCTCCGAGGACACCACCAAGGACGTGGCCTTCCTGGTAGGGCAGGGACACTGGCTCGGCACCGATTTCGTCGGTCGCGACGTGTGGAACGAAGTGCTGCTCGGCGGCCGATCGCTGGTCCTCATCGCCGTGCTCGCGACCGCTGCCACCTACCTGGTGGCGGTTCCGCTGGGCCTGGTCACCGGGATGACCCGCAACCGGTGGCTCGACGAACTGCTCATGCGACCGTTGGACGTCGTCCTCGCGATTCCGTCGATGTTGTTGTTGCTGCTGCTCGCCTCGATCGCGCCGAACATCGCCTGGATTCTGGTCGCCATCGTCGCCCTCATCAACGTTCCCGACGTGATCCGGCTCAGCCGTGCCGCCGCGCTGTCGGTGTCGAGCCGTCCCGCCGTGGAGGCGATGCGACTGCAGGGAGAGAACCGGCTGCGGATCGGCTGCGGCTACGTCGCCCGCGCCATGCTCCGGACGCTGGCCGCGGACCTGGGCACCCGGTTCACCGGTGCCGTCTACCTGGTGGCGTCTGCCAGCTTCCTCGGTGTCGGTGTCCCACCCGGCACGAGCGACTGGGCCGCCATGGTCGATCGCAACCGCGCGGGCCTGTTCCTGCAGCCGTGGGCGGTGGTGGTGCCCGCCGTGCTGATCATCATGTTGTCGATCGGGGTGAACCTGGCCTTCGACCAGTGGTTGCGAAACGACGAACGGGCCCGGGGACGGGCCGCGGAGACCCCGGCGCCCACGTCGGGACGTCCGAGAACGGAGGTGGTTTCATGACCGTCGTCGACGTCCGCGCGCTCGCCGTATCAGTGGGCGGGAACAGGATCGTGGACGAGGTGTCGTTCGCGATGGGTGCGGGCGAGGTGACCGCACTGGTCGGTGCCTCCGGAAGTGGCAAGACCACGACCGGACTGGCGCTGCTCGGTGAGTGGCCGGGAGGTGCACTGGTCGGCGGGCGGGTCGAGGTAGACGGAGAAGTCGTGGACGGCGACCGGCCACCGCGGCCAGGCACGGTCAGCTACATCCCCCAGCAGCCGTCCGCTTCGCTCAACCCCGTGCGCAGGATCGGCTCGGTGCTCCACGAGATCGCCGGGCAGTACGTCCGCGGCGGTACCCGGGCGGCGCGGAGGCGCTCGATCCGGCAACTCGTGCACGAATCCCTCCGCCGCGCGCAGCTGCCCGACGGCGCGGAGCTCCTGCGCCGTTATCCGCACCAGCTTTCCGGAGGCCAGCAGCAACGCGTCGTGCTCGCGCACGCGCTGCTGGGCGACCCGAAGGTCGTCGTGGCGGACGAGCCGACGACCGGGCAGGACGTACTCACCCGTGGCCGGATCATCGACGAGCTGCGCCTGATCCGCGAGCAGGGGATCGCCGTGCTCGTGCTCACCCACGATCTCGACCTCGTCCGGGCGCTCGCCGACCAGGTGGTGGTCATGCGGGAGGGCACCGTCGTGGAAGCCGGGCCGACCGCGCGGGTGCTCGGCCGTCCGGCCCACGACTACACCCGTCGACTGGTCGAAGCTCGCGCCGAACTCCCGTTGCCCGAGCGGGAGGTCGAGCGCGGACAACGCCCCGTGGTGGCGGTGCGCTCGCTCACGGCGGGCCATCGGGAACAGCCGGGGCGGGAGACCGTGCGCGATGCGTCGGTGGACATTCATCCCGGCGACACTTGCGCGATCGTGGGTCGTTCCGGCAGCGGGAAGACGACCCTGGCCAGGTGCATCGCCGGCTTGCACCCGTTCACCGGTGGCGAGGTTCGGCTCGACGGGGTCGCACTCGCTCCGTCGCTGCGGCGACGCGACCGCACCCAGCTCGCCCGAGTCCAGTACGTCTTCCAGGACGCCCGCGCCTCGTTCAACGAGTTCGTTCCGGTGGTCGACCAGGTCGCTCGTACGGCACGACGGCTGCGCGGATTCTCCCGGGAGACGGCCGTGGAGCGGGCTTCGGTGGAACTCGCCAGGGTCGGCGTGCCCCGATCGGTCGCGTCCCGGCGTCCGGGGTCGCTGTCCGGCGGTGAACTCCAGCGGGCCGCACTCGTACGGGCGGTGTTGAGCAGGCCGGATCTGCTGATCTGCGATGAGATCACTTCGGGACTGGACGCCGTGACCCGCGCCGAGCTGCTCCGCGAACTCGGCGAGCTCCAGCGGCACACGGGTTGCGCGCTCGTGGTCATCACCCACGACCTCGCGGTGGTGAGCGGCCTCACCCAACGCGTGCTGATCATCGACGACGGCCGGATCGTGGAGCGAGGGTCGACCTCGGACGTCCTCCTGGCCCCCCGGCACGACGCGACCAGAGCACTGGTGGACGCGGCGACCGACCTCGGGTCCGCGGCCACGCGGGCGTGAGCCCCGCGAGGGGCGGCGCGATTCGGGAGTAGGGTCGGTGGACGGGCCGTGCCGGTTCCCGGCTACCGCCGCCGGAGAAAGACCGGGTGGTGCGGGTCGGAACGTGGCGGTTCCACGATCTCGCCGGAGTCGTGTTCGGCGGGTGAGGACCGTCCGCGGTGAACACTACGGTAACGTGAGTGTTGTGCTTCGGATGTCGTAGCTGCCCACAGCGGTGGGCGCCGACATCGGTCAAGGGCATGTTCGGTTCTGTTGGTGAAGGTGGGCAGTAGTTGATCCTCGGGATTGCGGCACGGGCACTCGTGGTGGTCGCTCGATGAGCGGGACATCCGGCCAAGCGGGGGCGTCCCCGTCCGACGAGGCGCGCCGACGGCGCACGTTCGCCGTGATCAGTCACCCGGACGCCGGTAAGTCCACGCTGACCGAGGCGCTGGCACTGCACGCCAAGGTGATCTCCGAAGCGGGTGCGGTCCACGGCAAGGGCAGCCGTCGGGGGGTGGTCTCCGACTGGCTGGAGATGGAGCAGACCAGAGGTATCTCGATCACCTCGGCGGCTTTGCAGTTCTCCTACAAGGACTGCGTGATCAACCTGCTGGACACGCCCGGCCACGCGGACTTCTCCGAGGACACCTACCGCGTTCTCGCCGCCGTCGACTGCGCGGTGATGCTGCTGGACGCGGCGAAAGGACTGGAGCCCCAGACGCTGAAGCTGTTCGACGTCTGCCGGTACCGAGGCATCCCGACGATCACATTCATCAACAAGTGGGACCGTCCAGGCCGGGACGCGTTGGAACTGTGCGATGAGGTCCGGGAACGGATCGGGCTGGAACCGATGCCGTTGACGTGGCCGGTCGGCGAAGCGGGCCGCTTCAAGGGCGTGCTCGACCGCGATAGCGGGGATTTCGTGGGGTACGAGCGGACCGAGGGCGGCGCGAAGGTCGCGCACGAACAGCGGTTGACCGCTGCGGAAGCCGCCGACGAGGTGGGCGAGGAGTGGGAACAGGCCAGCGAGGAATCGGAACTGCTGTCGGCGAGTGGTTCCGACCTGGACGTCGCCGCGTTCGAAAGCGGGAAGGCCACGCCGGTGTTGTTCGGTTCCGCGGTGCGGAACTTCGGCGTGGGGCAGCTGCTGGAGACGCTCGTCGATCTCGCGCCGCAACCACAACCCCGACCCGACGTCGCGGGAAAGCCGCGTGAGCTGGACGCGCCGTTCTCGGCCTTCGTGTTCAAGGTGCAGACCGGAATGGATCCCGCGCACCGCGACCGGGTGGGTTTCGCGCGCGTGTGCTCCGGCGTGTTCGAACGCGGGATGGTCGTCACCCACGCGAAGACCGGTCGACCGTTCGGAACCAAGTACGCGCAGCAGGTCTTCGGCCAGCAGCGCGAGACCCTGGAAACCGCCTATCCCGGCGATGTGATCGGGTTGGTCAACGCCCAGGCGCTCCGCGTGGGCGACACGCTGCACTCCGGTAAACCGAACGTCGAGTTCCCCGGCATTCCGAGTTTCGCGCCGGAACACTTCGCGGTCGCACGCACCAAGGACCCCGGCCGTTCCAAGCAGTTCCGGCGAGGTGTGGAGCAGCTCGCGCAGGAAGGCGTCGTGCAGGTCCTGCGGTCGGACAAACGCGGGGAGGCCGCGCCGGTGCTCGCCGCTGTCGGTCCGATGCAGTTCGAAGTCGCGGCGCAGCGGATGGAATCGGAGTTCCGGGTACCGCTGCAGCTCGACCGGTTGCCCTACCAAGTCGTGCGGATCGTCAGCGATCCGACCCAGCGGGCTCAGTTCGACACCTCCAGGAGCGAAGTGCTCGATCGCGACGACGGTACGCCGCTGGCGCTGTTCTCCGACAACATCGCGATGAACTCGTTGCTGCGGTTGCACCCGGAACTGAAGCTCGAAAACGTGATCGCCGACGAGAGCTGATCCGGGCGGGTTCTCGGAAAAGCGCTTACTCGGGCCGCGCCGGGCCGGTCGGGGACCGGCCGGTGTGGACGCGTGCTCGTCTCCCGAACGACCGCGCGGGATCAGCCGACGTACCGGCGGGCAACGGACTCGCGTTGTGATTCCTCCAGCAGGCGCAGCAGTCGTTCGACCTCCGGTGGGACGGCGCGGCGATTGCGAAGCACCCACCTCGAGCGACCGAGCGCCTCGCCGACGGCCGAGATCGTGTACCTGTCCCGAGGCGCTGAGGCCAGGACGGTGGCGCTGCGCCGCAGTGCGCTGAGCGCCGGACGCCGCAACCACAGAGTCCAGAGCGTATTGCGGATCCCGAGCTGGCGGCGACGGCGCGCGTCGCGCGCCAGGGAAGGCGCGTGATGGATCACGACGTCCTCCACCCAGCACAGCCACCACCCGCGGGTGACCACGTCGATCGCGAGCAGCTCCTCCTCGCCACCGAGCCACAGGACGGGTGAGAATCCGCCCGCCTGCCGGAAGGCCTCGACGCGGAAGGTCGTCAGACCGGCCATGACGCTGAGCAGTGCCGGACCCGGCAACCAGGACGGTGCCGGAACCGGTGACGCCCGCAACTCCGGGGTCAGCGGGTCCTCCTCGAGAGCCGGCTCGACGAGGCAACGGCCCATGACAGCGGCGATCTCCGGAGTCGTGTCGAGCACGTCGGCGGCCCGCTGCACCGATCCCGGTTGCCACCGGGTGTCGTCGTCGCAGAAGGCCACATACGGAGTCCGAATCCGGTCGACGGCCCGGTTGCGCGCGGCGGCGCCGACGTTCTGCTGGCAACGCAACAGATCCACGCCGGGGAATTCGGCGGCCACCATCTCGGCGGTTCCGTCGGTGGATGCGTTGTCGGCGACGATGATCGGCGCGGCGTCGGGTATCGCTCCCATGTGCGCCAGCGTCCGCCGGAGTTCTTCCCGGCGGTTGTGCGTCATGACCACCACGGTTACCCGGTTCTCGGCTCGGACCATCGGAGACCACCCCGCGTACGCGGGTACCCACCGTTGTTTGTCGCTGCACCTCCAGGGGTATCTCGATCGTGCAGGCTCGTGGAGGGGTGGTGGATCGTACGTGCGGTCGATGTTCGGTCGGGCCGTGGTCACCGGCGGTGCGGGATTCCTCGGCTCCCACCTGTGCGAAGCCTTGCTCGATCGAGGAACCGCGGTGTGCTGCCTGGACAACTTTTGCACCGGACTGCGGGAGAACACCCGTGAGATGGGGACACGAGCAGGATTCGAGTTGATCGACCACGACATCGCCTCCGCACCGTTCACCCGCGACGGTGTGGACCTGGTCGTGCACATGGCTTCGCCCGCGTCGCCGGAACACTACATGAAGCTGCCGCTGGAGACGCTTCGCAGCGGAAGTGACGGTACCCGGCACGCGCTGGAGCTGGCCGAACACAACCGGGCGCGCTTCCTGCTGGTCTCCACCAGCGAGGTCTACGGCGACCCGCTCGTGCATCCGCAGCGCGAGGATTACCGGGGCAACGTGGACCCGACCGGACCCCGCGCGGTCTACGACGAGGCCAAGCGGTTCGCCGAAGCGCTCACCTCCGCCTACCGGGCACACCGCGGCCTGGAGACCCGGATCGCGCGCGTCTTCAACTCCTACGGTCCCCGGATGCGTTCGGACGACGGCCGGATGGTTCCGACCTTCATCCGGCAGGCACTACGGAACGAGCCGATCACGGTGACCGGCGACGGGGAGCAGACCCGGTCGCTGTGCTACGTGGACGACACGGTCGGCGGGTTGCTCGCGGTGGCGGCAGGAACGTGGCCCGACCCGGTCAACATCGGCCACCCGCACGAGTCACGTGTGTCCACATTGGCCGAGGTGGTTCGTGTGCTCGCGGAGTCGAGCTCGCCCATCGTGCACGTTGCGGCGGCTCCGGACGATCCGCGGCGGCGCTGCCCGGACATCTCCACGGCAGAGGAGAAACTGGGATGGCGGCCCGTGGTCGGTGTTCGAGAAGGTCTTCGACGGACGATCAGCTGGCGGTCTCGTGCGTACCGTCGGCAGCTCGTTCCGCCCGCAGTCGGAGGATGACCGCTCGGGCGGCCGATGCGGCCACCACTTCGGCGTTGTTGTCGAACGCATGGGACCGACGTCCGTAGAAGCTCAGCGTTCCCACGAGTTCATCGCATTCGCAGAGCGGGACGACCAGGAAGCTGAAGACGTTGGATTCCCTGGCGCTGCGGGCGAAAGCCGTCCAGTGCGTGCGGATCTCGCCGACATCGGCGAGCACGATCATGTGGGAGCGCGCCGCCTCGATGCTCGGGCCGTGGCCGTGGTCCAACTGGCATTCCTCCATCCGCGCGGCTCGTTTCTCGGTGTGCAGAAGAACATCACCGCGCACGTGGAGCACTCGGAGGCACGCCATCCGGGCGCCGGGCACCAGGCGGACGGCCTCTGTCAAGGCCGTCCGCGGTGGGAGCACGGGCCGATCAGACATCGCGCCGCACGGAACGCTGGTCGGCTTCGAGCAGCTCGACCTCCCGCTCGACCGGAGCGGGCAGTCGCCTGCGCCGGAGCAGTGCTGCCGGTGCCCGCAGCAAGGCCTGCGAGAACGCGCCACGAGCGTTCCGGTCGGTCAGTGCCGCCCGAGCGACCCTGCGTGTGTGCTGGACGGCGACGTCCGGGGATCGACGCATCCACGACAGCAGCAGGTTGTTGCGCTGCTCGAGGAGCGCGCGCCGGTCGGTGCCGGAGCGCCGGTCGGACGGATGGTGACGTGCCACGACGGCGTCGAGGTAGATCAGATCCCACCCGTGCGTGGCGAGATCCCAGGCCAGCATCTTCTCCTCCGCGACGAAGAACAGGACCGGGTTGAAGCCATCGACCCCGGCGAACGCGCTACGGCGCACGATCGCCGAGCACGCCGTGAACCCCAGGACCCTCCGCCCGGGCAGTTCCGGTGGGGTGGTCAGCGGTGAATTCGCCATCGGTTCGTTCACCGGGTCCGGGCGGCGCTGCTCGCCGACCAGCGTGCGTGCCGCGATCAGGCCGACTCCCGGATTGTCGGCGAACGCGGTCTCCGCGATCGTCAGCGCCTTGGGCTCCCACCACGAATCGTCATCGCAGAAAGCCACGTAGGGCGTGGAGGCGCCCAAGCAGCCGATGTTGCGGGCGACGGCTCCGAGGTTGCGCTGCAGCCGGATCAGCGATACACGCGGGAACCGCTCCGCCACCGCGGCAGGCGTGCCGTCGTCCGAAGCGTTGTCCACGACGATCACCGGTGGCGGCGGGGCCAGTTCGTGAAGCTTCGCCAGCGTGCGCAGAAGTTCCGGACAGCGATTCCGGGTTGCGATCACGACGCTCGTCCCGGGGGCGCCGGTCATGATCGGGCCCTCTGGCCGGCTTTCCGGAGGCAGGCCGCCAGCTCGGGCAGCAGTGGAGAGCCTCCCGCCGCCGAACGCTCGCAAGCGATTGCGAGTTCCCTGGCCTCGTCCGAACGGCACCACGTCCACCACCGGTCGAGCACCTGTCGGGGACGCGGACCGGCCAGCTCCTCCGCGCTGATCACAGCCGGCCACTGCCAGGCCGCGGTTTGGGCGGTCACCTTCCCGCCACCTTCGACGGGGTCGATCGCCAACGCGGGAACGCCCTCGCACAAGGCGAAAACGATCCCGTGCAGCCGGGTTGTGATGACGAGATCCGTCCGGGCGATCAGACAGGCGAATTCGTCGGCGGTCGAACACCGCTGCCAATCGGCGGTGTCCAGCCGGGTGTCCAACGGTAGCGGTGCGGCTTCCTGATCGACGAGCCAGTCCCGCAGGACTTCGTGGACCTGCTCGTGACGCCGCCGATCGCCGAATTCGGGCTGTCCGGGCGCCAGGACAACCCCGACCACCGGTGAACGTCCCTCGCCTGCTTGGGTGGCGAGGTCCTTCCTGGCGGGAAGGCCGGGTCCGTCGCGGGCGAGGATGCGGTCGAAACCGGCGGCCGCGGGACAATCGGAGGTCACCACCGAGGTCCCGACCGCGATCCGGTGTAGTCCGGCGAAACGGTGGTGCAACTCCTCGATCTGCCATCCGTGCAGCGGGCCACAGGCGAAAACGACATGGGTGTATTCCGCATCGGACGTGCCTGCGAACGGCTGCCCGTCCGCGCGGAATTTCGGGCTCCACACGACGTCGTGCGGAATTCCGTCCGCCGTCAGTTCCGCAGCGACGCGTTCCATGCTCCGCACGTCCCCAGCAGTGGCCTCACCGTGAACGAAACTCGCCCACCCAGTGATCAGCACGCGCATCTGCCCTCCTCCGCGGTCGTGGCAGGAATACCCGCGTCGGCGGGCGGGGATGCAGGAAGATTTCGCGGAGTGAGTGGTCGATCGTTCTCGTACGGCGAAGGCCACGGGCGTTTTGTGGTGGTTTGTTTCGCGCGTCGCTTCGGAGGGTAGCGGAGTACGGGGGACACTTACGCTTTTCGGCGCGTCAAGGCCAGTACGGATTCCGGCAAAATCTGGGGGTTCACCGTGCGGGTACTGGGAATCAACTCGGTCTTCCACGATCCGGCGGCGGCTCTCGTCGTGGACGGCCGGATCCTGGCCGCGGCAGAGGAGGAACGCTTCACCCGGCGCAAGCACGGCAAGGATCCGGTGCCGTTCTCCGCGTGGGAACAACCGGTGGAGGCCGCGAAGTGGTGCCTGCGGACGGGCGGAATAACGGCGTCCGAGGTGGATGCCGTGGCGTGTTCGTACGACCCGGGACTGGTCGACGAAGGTCTCAGCGGCACGGATCGGAACTGGGAATGGTTGCGTACGCTGTACGCGCGCCGCGCGCCGGAGTTCCTGAAAACAGCCTTGCCAGGACTCGATTCGTCCACTGTGGAGTTCGTTCCGCACCACGTTGCGCACGCCGCGTCCGCCGGGCTCGCCGCCCCGTACGAGGACTGTGCGGTGCTGACCGTGGACGGTCGTGGAGAGCGGATCTCCGCGCTGGCGGGCTCGTACCGGAACGGGGAACTGGACGTGCTCGCGACGCAGCGACTACCGCACTCGCTCGGCCTGATGTACGAGGAGCTCACCGAGCACCTCGGTTTTGCACGGTCCAGCGACGAATACAAGGTGATGGCCCTGGCGTCCTACGCGAAACCGGTCTTCAGCAGCGAGATCGCCGAATTCGTGCGCACGGTCGATGACGGGCACTTCGAAGTGGCGCCGATCGACTGGGGCCGCTGGGCACCTGCCCGGCAGCCCGGTGGTGAGCTGCGCGAGGAGCACGCGCAGCTCGCCTCGAGCGTGCAGGCCCGGTTGGAAGAGGTGCTCCTCGAACTCGCAGGCTGGCTGCACCAGCGAACCGGACACCGCTTCCTCGCGTGCGCCGGCGGCGTCGCGCTCAATTGCGTCGCGAACACCCGCCTCGCCGTCGAAGGCCCGTTCGAACAGGTGTGGGTTCAACCGGCAGCGGGCGATTCGGGAACGGCGCTCGGTGGTGCACTGCAGCTCGCGTCGAGCAACGGGGATCGGATCATTCCGATGCCCGATGCCGACCTCGGGCGCGAATGGTCCGAAGAGGACATCGCCGCGCTACTCGACAACGCTGCGCTGAAGTACGAGCGTCCAGGGGATGTGGGTGCGGTAGCGGCCGAGTACCTCGCCGCCGATCGGATCGTCGCGTGGTTCCAGGGCCGAAGCGAATTCGGTCCGCGCGCGCTGGGGCACCGATCGCTGTTCGCGCACCCGGGACACGCGGACAACGTAGAGCGGTTGAACCGGGTCAAGGGGCGTGAGCAGTTCCGCCCGGTCGCGCCGATGGTCCGCCAGGAGCGGGCGGGCGAGTTGTTCTCCGGAGGACCGCTGCCGAGTCCTTACATGCTCTTCGTGCACGACGTCGATCCCGAATGGCAGGACCGAATACCGGCGGTGGTGCACGTGGACGGCACCGCGCGGATCCAGACAGTGGACGGCGGCGCACAACCCGGGCTGTCGAGGATGCTCGAGGAGTTCGAATCCCGGACCGGGCTGCCCGCTGTGATCAACACGAGCTTCAACACGGCAGGCCGTCCCATGGTCGACAGCCCCGTGGACGCTCTCGAATGCTTCGGCGCAGCCCCGATCGACGTGCTGGTCATCGGTCCGTTCGTGGTGCGGCGGCCCGGGAGCGAATCGTGAGTGCCGAGTCGGAGATGCCGGTCTACTCGGTCGTGATCCCCACGATGGGCCGGGACAGCCTGCGGGCGGTGCTCGACGCGCTGGAAGCGGGCAGGGGACCGGATCCGGCGGAGGTCGTGGTGGTCGACGACCGTCCGGTCCCGGAGGTTCCACTGCGATTGCCGGACTCCCGGCTTTCCACGCGACTGCTGCATTCGTTCGGTCGCGGACCGGCCGGAGCCCGCAACACCGGCTGGCGTGCCGTGCGGACCGAATGGATCGTGTTCTTGGACGACGACGTGATCCCCGGTTCCCGGTGGCGGGCGCAATTGTGCCGGGACCTCGACGTCGGCAGAGACGTCGCGGCGTGCCAGGGACGAATCGTCGTGCCCGTGCCCGGACATCGCAAACCCACCGACAACGAGCGAGGCACCGCATGCCTGGTCGAAGCTTGGTGGATCACCGCGGACATGGCCTACCGGCGCTCGTCGCTGATGGCCACCGGTGGATTCGACGAGGACTTCCCCCGGGCTTTCCGGGAGGACGCCGACCTCGCTCTGCGAGTGCAGGAGACGGGGTACCGGTTGGTCACCGGCGAGCGGATCACGTACCACCCGGTTCGTGCTGCCGGCTTCCTCGCCAGCGTCCACGCCCAACGAGGGAATGCCGACAACGCGACCATGCGGCGCAAGCACGGCCGGCGCTGGCGTTGGCGCACCGGCGAAGGAGCCGGGCGGCTGGTCCAGCACCTGCTCACCACAGGTGCCGCGGGCGTCGCGCTGGCCATCGGCGGGTCATCGAAACCGACGCTCCGGCGGATCGGGCGGGCCGCCGGAGCGCTGTGGTGCGCGCTGACGGCGGAGTTCGCCCTGCGCCGGATCCGGCAGGGCCCGGCAACACCGGCGGAGCTCGCGCGCATGGTGGTGACCAGTGTGCTCATCCCGCCGGCCGCGTGCCTGCACCGAACCCGTGGCGAGATCCGGGTCCGGTCGTCCGGACGGCTGCCCGCTGCGGTGCTGTTCGACCGGGACGACACCTTGATCCACGACGTTCCCTACAACGGCGACCCCGATCTGGTGTGGCCCAAGGACGGTATGCGGGCGGCGCTCGACCAACTGCGGTCCAAGAGCATTCCCCTCGGTGTCGTCAGCAACCAGTCAGGCGTGGCGCGCGGACTGGTGCGCAGGGACGAGGTGGCGGCGGTGAACGCCGAGGTGGAACGGCAGCTGGGGCCATTCGGTACCTGGCAGATCTGCGTGCACGACTCGGTCGACCTGTGCGGTTGCCGGAAACCGGCGCCCACGCTGATCGAACGCGCGGCGTCGGCGCTCGGCGGGGAGCCTTCCCGATGCGTTGTCGTCGGTGACACAGGGGCGGACGTGGCAGCAGCACGGGCGGCCGGTGCGCGGGCGATCCTCGTGCCCACCGAGCGGACGTTGCGCACCGAGATCGCCGACGCCCGGACCGGAGCCGAAGTGGTCGCGACGGTCCCGGAAGCCGTTGAACGGATTCTGGGAGGTCGGTGATGACGCAACGCGTTCTGGTGGCTCGACTGGACAATATCGGTGACGTGTTGCTCGCGGGCCCCGCGGTGCGGGCGGTTGCCGCGAGGGCGGAATCCGTGGTGATGCTCGCCGGCCCCCGAGGGGCCGCGGCGGCCGAACTGCTTCCCGGCGTCGAGCGAGTGGTTCGTTGGCGAGCTCCGTGGATCGACCCGGAACCGGATCCGGTCCGCGAACCCGACATGCGGGAGTTGATCGATCGCGTCCGCGAGCTCGGTCCGCAGAAGGCCCTCGTGCTGACCTCGTTCCACCAGTCCGCGCTGCCGCTGGCACTACTGCTGCGCATGGCGGGTGTGGAGTGGATCGGTGCGATCAGCGAGGACTACCCGGGTTCGCTGCTCGACCTCCGCCACCGCGTTGACGGCGATCCGCCGGAGCCGGAACGTGCGCTCTCGCTGGTCCGGGCCGGTGGGTACGACCTTGCAGCCACCGACGACGGCCGCCTCGCCATTCGCGGACCACTGCCGGACGTGTCCCACCTGGTCGGATCGTCGGATTTTGTGGTGGTGCACCCGGGAGCGTCGGTGCCCGCTCGGGAATGGCCCGCGGAACGCTGCACCGAGGCGGTGCGACTGCTGGCCCGGCGTGGTCATCGCGTGGTCGTCACGGGAACTCCCGCGCAGCGCGAACTGACCGCGCGGGTCGCGGGCGGGAACGCGCTGGACCTCGGCGGTGCGACCGGCCTGCGTGAGCTCGCGGCCGTGCTCGCGCACGCACGGGTGCTGATCGCGCCGAACACCGGGCCCGCGCACTTGGCAGCCGCGGTGGGAACGCCGGTCGTCTCGTTGTTCGCCCCGGTCGTGCCCGCGGCGAGATGGGCGCCCTACGGCGTCCCCACGGTGCTCCTCGGCGACCAGCAGGCCGCTTGTCGCGCCTCCCGCGCGAGGGAATGCCCGATCAGCGGTCATCCCTGCCTGTCGAACGTCTCCGCGCACGACGTGGTGGACGCGGTGCACCGGATCGAGGTGGTGGCATGCGCATCCTGATCTGGCACGTGCACGGCTCCTGGACGACGGCGTTCGTGCACGGGCCGAACCACACCTACCTCGTGCCCCGGAAGCCGGGCGGCGACGCCGACGGCAAGGGCAGGCCGGACACGTTCACCTGGCCGGGGCACGCCGTCGAGGTCCCGCCCGAGGAACTGGCCGAGCTGCCGGTCGACGCGCTCGTCCTGCAGCGCCCGCACGAGGTGGATCTCGCCGAGGAGTGGCTCGGCAGGCGCCCCGGCATCGACGTGCCCGCCGTCTACGTGGAGCACGACGCGCCCAGGGGCGAAGTGGCCGCGACCCGGCACCCGCTCGCGGATCGCGACGACATCCCGGTCGTGCACGTCACACACTTCAACCGGGCGTTCTGGGATTGCGGCCGCGCGCCCACGTCGGTGGTCGAACACGGCATCATCGATCCCGGCTATCGCTACACCGGTGAACTCCCGCGCGCCGCCGCGGCTATCAACGAGCCCCTCCGGCGTGCCCGCATAGCCGGCACCGACCTGCTTCCGAGCATCACCGGTGAGGTCCCGCTGGACCTGTTCGGCATGCGGGTGTGCGGTGTGCCGGAGTGGCTGGGAACCGACTCCCTCACGCCATACGAGAACTTCCCGCAGGCAGACATGCACTCGGCGCTCGCGTTGCGGCGCGTGTACGTCCACCCGTACCGCTGGACCTCGCTGGGGCTTTCCCTGCTGGAAGCCATGCAGCTGGGCATGCCGGTTGTCGCCCTGGCGACCACGGAGGCGGTCGAGGCGGTGCCGCCGGAAGCCGGAGTGGTCTCCACCCGACTCGACGTGCTCGCCGACGCCGTCGCGGATTTCGTCGCCGATCCGGACCGGGCTCGTGAAATCGGCGCGGCCGCTCGGGAATCGGCGTTGCGCACCTACTCGCTCGACCGCTTCCACACCGCGTGGGACGACCTGTTGGAGGAGGTGACGAGGTGAGGATCCATCTGGTCTCCGAACACGCCAGCCCGCTCGCCGCGCTCGGAGGTGCCGATGCCGGTGGGCAGAACGTGCACGTCGCGGAACTCGCGACCCGCCTCGCCGGGCTCGGTCACGACGTCGTGGTGCACACCAGGAGGGAAGCTCCCGACGTGCCCGCGAGGGTGCCACTCGATACCGGCGTCGTCGTCGAGCACGTGCCCGCGGGGCCTCCGGAGCCGGTGCCCAAGGATGCTCTCCTGCCGTTCATGGACGAGTTCGCCGACAACCTCGCGCGTCGTTGGGCGCGGGAGCGGCCGGATCTGGTCCACGCGCACTTCTGGATGAGCGGCCTGGCGGTCTGCCGGGCCGCGGCGGGGACCGCGATCCCGCTGCTGCAGACTTTCCACGCTCTTGGTCGGGTCAAACGGCGGCACCAGGGCACTCGCGACACGAGTCCGGCCCGGCGGGCGCGTCTGGAAGCGACGGTGGCGCGGACGGTCGACCTGATCGTGGCCACCTGTTCGGACGAGGTCGACGAGCTGGTCGGGATGGGAGTCCGTCCGGACCGCACCGAGATCGTGCCGTGCGGCATCGACGTGACCAAGTTCGTGCCGGACGGAGCGAGTACCCCCGACGGCCGGAACAGGCCGCGAATCCTCTGCGTCGGGCGGCTCGTGGAGCGCAAGGGAATCGACACGGTGATCGCCGCACTGGCCCGGATCCCGGACGCCGAGCTGGTGATCGCGGGTGGGCCGGCAGCTTCGGAGTGGGAGGCGGACGGTGAGGTGGCGAGGTTGCGGACGATCGCGCGCGACCACGGAGTGGTGGATCGGGTCGTGTTCCTGGGGCCGGTCGACCATTCTGCTGTTCCCGCCCTGTACCGCTCGGCGGACGTGGTCGTGAGCGTCCCGTGGTACGAGCCCTTCGGGACCGTGCCGCTCGAAGCCATGGCCTGCGGCGTTCCTCCGGTGGTGACAGCGGTCGGCGGGCACCTCGACACCGTCGTGGACGGAGTGACCGGTCTGCTCGTTCCCCCGAGGGACGTCGAGGCGCTGGCCGAGCGCGTCCGCGAACTGCTGGCCCGTCCCGGATGGCGTCACGAGCTCGGACGGACCGGCATCAGCCGCGTGCACGCCCACTACGGGTGGGACGTGCTGGTGCGGGACACAGAGGCTGTTTACCAGGGGGTGCTGGCGGAAGACCGCAGCAGGTTCGCCGCGTCGACCGGAGGTGCGCCATGATCGAGGAGCACTTCGCGGCGCTGGGCAGAGCCGCTGAGAAGACCGCTGGTTCGGCACCCGTCCTGCACTCGTGGGCTCGACACCTGGCGACCGTGCTCGGCGAGGGCGGTCGACTCCTGACCTGTGGCAACGGGGGCAGTGCCGCCGAGGCCCAGCACCTCAGCGGCGAGCTGACCGGCCGATTCCTGCGGGACCGCAGGCCGTTCTCGGCGATCCCGTTGCACGCCGACACGTCCGCGATCACCGGGATCCTCAACGACTACGGCGAGCAGGAGGTGTTCGCACGCGGGGTGCAGGCCCACGGCCGCAGGGGCGACGTGTTGATCGCGTTGTCCACCAGCGGCCGGAGCCACAACGTCATCGCCGCGGTGAAGACCGCGCACGAACTGGGGCTGGTCACCTGGGCACTGACCGGGCCGACGCCGAACAGCCTCGCCGCGGTCTGTGACGACGCGGTGCCGGTGGAAGCGACGAGCGTCGCGACGATCCAGGAAATGCATCTGGCCCTCGTGCACGCGCTGTGCGCGGCGTTCGATGAGGAGGCGTGTGGTGAAGCTGACGATCATCGGGGATGCCGTACTTGATGTGGATCTGACCGGTTCGGCGAGTCGGCTTTGTCCGGACGCTCCGGTGCCGGTGGTCGACGTGGCCGCCCGCGTCCGACGTCCGGGAGGGGCGGCGTTGGCCGCGTTGCTCGCCGCGAGGCAGGGCGTGGACGTCACGGTCGTGACCGGGCGTGGTGCTGACGCGGACGGTGGCGAACTCGGTCGGCTGCTGTCCGGTCAGGTGACGCTCATCGATGCGCCGTTTATCGGGGGCACACCGGCGAAGATCCGGGTTCGCGCGTCCGGACAGTCGCTGCTGCGGTTGGATTCCGGTGACGGTGCGGTACCCGATGTGCCGTTGGGGGACGAGACCCGCGCGGCGATCCGGGACGCGGACACGGTGCTCGTCGCCGATTACGGGCGCGGCATCACCCGCAACGCGTGGCTGCGAGGGGAACTGACCGCGTTGGGGCCGGGAACCCCACTCGTGTGGGACCCGCATCCGAAGGGCGCTGTACCGGTGGCGCGGGCGGACCTCGTCGTGCCCAACCGCTCGGAGGCAGGTGTCCTCGACGAGGTGAGCTCGCCGGTGGTCGCCGCGGAAGTCCTGCGGCAGCGTTGGGGATGCGGTGCCGTGGCCGTGACGTTGGGTGCTGACGGCGCGGTCGTCGTACCGGCGCGCGAACACGTGCCCGCGCCCGAAGTACCGCCGGGTTCGGACGTGTGCGGGGCCGGGGACAGTTTCGCGGTCGCCGCCGCGAAGGCACTCGGCAATCGTGAGTCCATTGTGGATTGTGTTCGGTACGCTGTGGACAGTTCCAGCCGATTCGTGGCCGGGGGAGGAGTCGAGTGCTGGGACACGGATCGAACCAGCCACTCCGTCCGCACCCACCCGCTTTCGGCGTTCGAAGTTGCGGCGCGGGTGCGAGCCGAAGGAGGTCGGGTCGTGGCCGCGGGGGGTTGCTTCGACCTCCTGCATCCCGGACACGTCGACCTGCTGGAGCGGGCGCGCGCCCTCGGTGACGTCCTCGTGGTGTGCCTGAACTCCGACGAGTCGGTGCGCGGGCTCAAAGGCCCGTCCAGGCCGGTGGCCGGTGCGGAGGACCGGCGCAAGCTCCTCGAAGCGCTCGAATGCGTCGACGCGGTGGCCGTCTTCGACGAACTCTCCCCGTGCGAGCTGCTGGCGGAACTCCGGCCCGACGTGTGGGTCAAGGGTGGCGAGTACAAGCCATCGGAACTGCCCGAAGCGCGGGTTGTGCGGCGACACGGTGGACGCACCGTGCTCCTGCCGCTGCTCGACGGTTACTCGTCCACTCGTCTGCTCGACAGTGCGCAGGCGGTCGGCTGATCCGAGAAAAGGGAGAAGCGCATGAACGACATGGGGAACATCCTCATCACCGGAGGCGCCTCGGGACTCGGGGCTGCAACCGCTCGCGCGGTCGCCGCACGCGGCGGAACCCCGCTCGTGCTGGACCGCCTGGAACCACCGGATCCGGTCAAGTACCGCACCGTCGACCTCGCGGACGGGGGAGCGGCCGAGCAGGCCGTCCGCGAACTGTCCGACTCCGCGGGCGGGATCGACGGCGTGTTCACCGCCGCGGGCATCGACTCGTGCGGCCCGCTCGACGCCGTCCCCGCCGACGAGTGGGACCGAGTGGTGCGCGTCAACCTGCTCGGCACGGCAGCGGTCGTCCGCGCCGCGCTGCCGTACTTGCTGCGCAGCCGAGGAACGGTGGTCACCTGCTCGTCGACCCTCGGCATCAAAGCAGTCGGGGACGCCACGGCCTACTGTGCGTCGAAGGCGGGCGTCGTCGGGTTCTCCCGCTCGCTGGCCGCCGAGACGGCGGGCCGGATCGGGGTGACCATGCTCGTTCCCGGTGGAATGTGGACCTCGTTCTTCGACGGACGGGACGAGCAGTACCAACCGCCTCGGGAGGCGAAGCTCAACCAGCCCGAGGACGTCGCCGAAACCGTCCTGTTCGCGCTGCGGCAGCCGCCGGGTTGCGAAGTCCGGGAACTGGTCGTGTGCTCCTCGGAAGAGGGTTCGTGGCCGTGAACGGCACGATCCTGGTGCTGCGCGCGCTGGGTCTCGGAGACGTGCTGACCGCGGTCCCGGCCCTGCGCGCGCTGCGGCAGGCCTGGCCACGACACCGGCTGGTCCTGGCCGCTCCGCGATCCCTCGCGGAGCTGGTGCCGTTGACCCGTGCGGCCGACGATCTGTGGCCGACGGACGGGCCTATGGCCTTGTCATGGTCCGCACCCGCGCCGGGTATCGCGGTCAACCTGCACGGGAAGGGGCCGCAGAGCCTCGAAGCGGTGCGGTCGACGGGCGCCGAGTGCGTCCTGAGCCACCGGCATCCCGCGCATCCGGACGTCGATGGTCCCGACTGGTCGGACGACCAGCACGAGGTCTCGCGGTGGTGCCGGATGCTGCGTTGGTACGGCCTCGAACCGGACGACGCGGACCTGTTCCTGGCGCCACCGGAGGAGTCGTTCCGCCCGGGATCGACGGTGGTGCATCCCGGTGCCAGCCACGGTGCCCGGCGCTGGCCGGTGGAACGATTCGCCGCTGTCGCGGGAAAGCTCGCCGCCCGTGGAGAGCGGGTGGTCATCACCGGTAGCGCCGCCGAGCGTCCCGCCGCGGAGCGGGTGGCCGAACTGGCGGGGATCGAGGATTCAGCGGTGCTGGCGGGGAGCACGAGTCTGCGGCAGCTCACCGCGTTGGTCCACGGCGCACGGCTGGTGTTGTGCGGTGACACCGGGCTCGCCCATGTGGCCACCGCATACCACCGACCTTCGGTAACGCTGTTCGGTCCGGTTTCCCCGTTCCACTGGGGACCACCGAAGGACCGCCGACACGTCACGTTGTGGAACGGCACCACCGGTGACACGTTCGCGGACCGGCCCGACCCTGCACTGCTGGAACTGTCGACCGCAGCGGTGCTCGAATCGGCCGAAACCTTGCTCGATCGCGGCGACTCCGAGGTGGCGCGATGAGTTTCCGGTGGCAACGTCGGCTCCGGGTGTTGGTGGTGGGACGGGGCCGACGATGCGCTGTGGTGGCCGCCGGGATGGCGGAGCTCGGCCACCAGGTCACCAGCCGCGTCCGCTCCCGTGCCGACGAGTGCGGCGAGCCCGGTTTGCCGACGTTGGCCCAGCACGCGATCAGGTGCGGCCGGTGGTCGTTTTCCGAGGGGCCCTGCCCGGACGTGCTGGTCGTCTGCGGCCCGACCGTCGACCAGCTGGATCGCGCGGGAGCGCGGATCGGGGATGGCGTGGTCGTCAACACCTGCGTGCCACCGTGGGCATCGACGAAGGCCGTGGGCGACCGTCTCGGCCGTGGTGCGGACGCCGTGGTCAGCAACCCGCTCGCGTTGCGCGCGGGTCGCGCGGTCCGGGACTTCCTGGAACCCGCCCGCATCGTGATCGGAGCCGACGACGAGCGTGCGTCGAGCGCTGCGGAGTGCCTCTACGGGGGCGTGAACGCACCGGTCGTCCGGAGCGACGTCCGCAGCGCCGACCTGATCGCACCGGCCGGTGACGGATACTGCGCGATCCGCCACCGGTTCTTCGAACAGCTTGCCGAACTCTGCGCGGAGGTCGGCGTCGATGCTCGGAGCGTCGTCGAGTGCCTCCGGTACGACGATCGGATCGAATGCCGAGACTCCTTGCTGCCCGCCGACCCCGACGAGTTCGCGGGCCTCGGTTCGCTGTTCGACATGGCGGGCGGGGACCCCGGGACACCGATGCTGCGCGAGTTCGGCGATGAAGGGCGGGGGCGTGGTGGAAGTGCTTGCCGGTGACGGAGTTTCCCGGCGAATCGGGGTCATCGGAGCGGGTTACGTCGGACTGACCACAGGGGCATGCTTGGCCTCGCTGGGCCATCACGTGGTGTGCGGAGACGTGGATGCGGCGAAGGTCGAGCGTCTCGCGCGTGGTGTGGTGGAGATCCGCGAACCCGGACTGCCGGAGAAGGTCTCCGACGGGATCTCGACCGGTCGGTTGCGCTTCGTGGCGGGACCTGCCGAGGCTACCGTCGGGGCCGACGTGGTGTTCCTGTGCGTGCCGACTCCGATGGGCGCCGGGGGCGCGGCGGATCTGGCAGCGGTGGAGGCCGTCGCCGACGAGATCGGGGATCGGTTGCCGCGCGGATGCGTGCTGGTCACCAAGTCCACGGTGCCGGTGGGTACCACCGAGTGGCTCGCGGAATCGCTCGGACGCGGTGATGTTCCGGTGGCCAGCAATCCCGAGTTCATGCGCGAGGGGGCGGCCGTGCACGATTTTCTGCATCCGGGTCGGATCGTGATCGGGACCGACAGCCGGGCGGCCGCGCAGCGGCTCGTGTCCGTCTACGGCGGGCTGGGGGCTCCCGCGGTGGTCACCGATGCCGCCAGTGCGGAAATGGTCAAGTACGCGGCGAACTGCTTCCTGGCGATGAAGCTCTCATACGTCAACGCGGTCGCGGAGTTGTGCGATCGGCTGGGTGCCGATGTCACGGATGTGACCGAAGGGATGGGGCTCGATCGGCGGATCGAGAACTCCTGCCTGCGTCCCGGACCAGGCTGGGGTGGATCGTGCCTGCCGAAGGACACCGCGGCGCTGATGCGGGTCGCGGAGGAGGCGGATTCGGACTTCTCGGTGTTGCGGGCCACCATCCGTTCGAACATGTGGCAGCGTGAACGGGTCGCGGACAAGATCGCCTCGGCCTGTGGCGCTCCCGCCCGGTTGGAGGGACTCCGGATCGGCTTGCTGGGCTTGACCTTCAAGGCGGGCACGAACGATCTGCGGGATTCGCCCGCGTTGGCGGTGGCCCGGCTGCTGGTCGATCGCGGAGCGGAGGTTCTCGCCTACGATCCAGCACTTCGGGGGAACGAGCCGGGCCTGCTCGATCCGGTCACGGTCACCGAGGACCCGTACCAGGTGGCCAAGGGGTCGGCGGCACTCGTGCTGCTGACGGAGTGGCAGGAGTTCCGTGGACTCGACTGGCCGCGGCTGGCCGACCTGCTGGATCGGCCGGTGGTGGTCGACACCCGGAACCACCTCGACCCCACCGAGCTGCGCCTCGCCGGTCTCGATTGGTGCGGGCTCGGACGAGTCGGTGGGAGCTCCTGGAAGAACGCGTAGGACGCGTGGGTGCCCCCGAGCGTCGGGGGTGCGCGAGCCAGTCAGTAGACGGAGAGTGTGCAGTCGTTGGGCGTCTTGTCGCTGAAATGGCTGGTGAGAAGGCAGTCGATGAGAGTGCAAGCACAAATAGTGTTCGTCCGCCGGGCTAGGTTGTCACGGTTGAGGGGTCCTGATTGCCGGGCGTGAGCTCGCCGAACCAGGACGTGACTCCGTTGATCCCCCGGAAGGACCCCCGGTTTGCGTGCCCGACTGGCCACGATGTTCCGTGCGCTCAAGCACGCCAACTACCGGCGGTGGGCCGTCGCGGACTTCGTGTCCGTCACCGGTGCGTGGATGCAGAACCTGGCGCTGAACTGGTATGTGCTCACGCAGACGGGGTCCCCGGGGTTGCTCGGCGTGTCCCTGCTGTTCCAAACACTGCCCGGCGTATTGCTCGCCTCGTTCGCCGGCTCGATCGCCGACCGTTGGCCCGCGCGGCGCATCCTGTTCGCCACCCAGTCCCTGCACGCCCTGCTCGCTCTCGTGCTGGCGGCCATCGCCTGGACCGAAGCTCCGATGTCCGCCGTCTACGTGATGGCGCTGCTGTCCGGCATCATCACCGTGTTCGACGGTCCGGCTCTCGGCCGGTTCGGAGCCCAACTGGTGCCCCGCGACGACCTCGGCAACGCTCTCGGGCTGGGCTCGATCTTCAGCTCCGGCGGCCGGATCCTGGGCATGAGCCTCGCGGGCGCCCTCGTCGTGCTCACCGGTGTGCCGCTGCTGTTCGTGCTCAACGCGGCGAGCTTCGTCGGCGTGCTCGTCGCGATCAGCAGGGTTCGCCCGGAGGGGATCTTCGAACTGGCTACGAGTACGGCCGAACGAACCGGCATTCGTGCCGGGCTCAAGTACGTCCTGGGGCACCGACCGCTGATCGTGATGTTCCTGCTCAGCTTCGTGCTCTCCGCCCTCGGCCGCAACTACCAGGTGACGATGGCGGCGATGAGCGAAGGGAAGTTGGCCGCGGGCGCCGCCGGTTACAGCGTCCTCTCGGTCGTCTTCGCGGTCGGAACCGTGGCGGGCGGATTCGTGGCGGCCGCGCACCGGCAGCTGACGCTGCGGCTGGTGCTGGGAGCGGCGTTGGTGACGAGCGTGCTGCAGATCTTCAGCGGTGCCAGCCCTACCGTTCTGACGTTCTCGGCTCTGCTCTTCCCGATCGCGCTGGGCGCGGTCGTGCTCGACACCGCGCAGAGCACCCGGATGCAACTCGACACCGACGAGGACATGCGCGGACGTGTACTGGCAGCCAAATCGATGGTGACCTCGGCGTCCGGAGCGGTCGGCGGTCCGCTGCTCGGCTGGATGTCGGAGTTCGCCGGAGCCGGGCGGGCACTGGAGATCGCGGGCGTCGTGACGACGGTGGCGACCCTGGCGGCTTGGTTCGTCTTCTCGCGGATGCCGGAACGCCGCGCACTGCCCCGGCAGCACAGGTGGGTGCGTCTGGCGGATGTGCACCCCGCTTCGCCGTCGGTCGACGCGCCGCCGACCCCGCCCAAAAGCGTGGAAGCACGTCCACCGCGGGGTCCTGGTTGGACCAGGCCGGGTGGTCGGCTCACCAGGAGTCGGCGTCGTCACAGCCAACGTGCCCGCACAACGCGGGAAAGCGCGCCGCAGGAACAACGGGCCGCCGGACCCGAGCCGGTCAACGAAATACCCACTGGCTGATGATCGTCTGCCCGGCGTGATGCTGCTAGCGTAATCACGCGGGCACGTAGGGTAATCACGCCAGTAAGGGGATACGTATGAGCGTGGCACGGGAGCCGGAGTACCCCAGTCGGATTTGGATGTCACCGCGTGTCTGCGAGCACCCGCGCGAGTCCATCAACTTCACCGGGCACTTCCCGCCGGAGGACCACAACTGCAGCGTGTTCAACGCGCACTGCTTGCAGTGCGGTTCGCAGTGGACGCAGGCCGACACGGACGTACCCTGGGACCAGCTGATGTTGAAACTCGCGAACGGCGAGTTCGGCGTGGTCTCGTCCGCCGACCCCGAGATCGAACGCAAGGTCGAGTGGAGGCGGCGGACCCGCTACGACCAGATCATGGAAGACGTCACCGGGGACTCGAACCCGATCCTGTCGAGCACAGTCGAGTTGAAACGCCCCGACTGAGCGCGGACCCGACTTCCAACGGTGACGCGACCTGGTGTGCCGGAAGACGAACATCCCCGGCGCCCGCCCGGTTCCGGGGATGTTCGGTGCTGCCGCGCTTTCGGTTTCCGGGTCCGGGCGCGGCGCCGGACCCCGCACAACTCTTCTCCGAGGCTTCCCGCCGGTGGTGTGCTGAAACACTCCCCTCCGTCACGTGACGTCACGCCATCCACCCGTTGGGCTCACGTGGCCCTCTCGTTGCGCGACCTCACGAATGGCTGCGACGTTCGCGCTCGCGCTTGCTGAACGTGGCCCGCCGAACCGCTGCTTCGGTCTCCAAGCTCGCTCCGAGCGCACCGGCGACCGTGCCCATCGAACTCGCCAACCACACCAACGACACGTAGTCGAGGACCCCCACGGGATGACCCAGCATGATGGACAGGTAGCTCGACGAGATCACCGCCGCGGCCCCAACCAAGGTCGCGGCCATCAACACCAGGTACATGCACGCCACCCCGATGGTCAGGGTGAGCACGGTGGCGAGGTTGAACAGGACGGCTTCTTCGCCATCGTTGCGCTCGCGCGGGCGTTCCCACAGCCCGTTGTTGAAGATCAACCAGATGACCATGGCGCAGATGGCCACCAGGGAGATCAGGGACAGACGCTGGTAGCTCAGGGCATCAGCCATCCGCCACAGCGTCGGGTAGAAGATCCCGAAGGCGCCGGTGGCCGCGGCGGCCGCGATCGCACGGGACAGGCTCGGCACGAGGCGCCACGGCCGGTTGTCCCGGACCATGCCGAGCAGCAACCGGAGCCGCCCGCGCATCCCGGTCAGCACGAGCTGAACACTGGACTCGGCCGAGGGGAGCTGGCGCACGGGTGAGACCGCCTCGGTGGCCCGGCGGCGAATGTGGTGGTGCTTCTCGGCGGCGGTCCGGTGCGGGGCCGAACTGAGCACCTCGGTGGCGATGAGACCTACCGCGTGCACGATCGTCTCAGCGGTGTGCGATTCGAGCCGCATCGCATCCAGCCGATCGCCGGCAGCGATACCAGAGCCCCTGCCGCCTCGGCGTGGACATCGGCGATCACCGGCCTGGTTCCGTTCCGGCGGGGTAGGTCGGTGAGGCAGATGAGAACGTCCCAACCCCGGTCCGGCAACAGGGTCCTGGCTTTCTCCTCGACCGGGAGGCGGCCCTGCGCGTCCAGGCTCAGTTCCTCGGTGCTGGTGACCACATTCCATTCCACGTCGCGAATGATGCGCCTGCCGAGGGCATCGGGAAGCTGATCCGAAACGTTCCTGGCGACCGCGCTCGGAGTTCCGGGATCCGCCACGATCCCCACCGAGACGACGGACGTGTCGTGTTCACCGGACAATGCGCCCCCTTGTCGCGTGGCTGAGCAAGAACCCGTGTTCGGAACGGAATGCCAGAAGGGGTGTTCCCGCTCGCGGGCGGCCGGACACGCGCGACTCGCGCTCCGGTTCGCCCAGCGAGCGGTCACGCGCGGGGAACCGTCAGGTCTGCGGGGCCGCCGTGCGCAGCGCGGGCAGCAACCGCTGTTCGGCGAAGTCGAAGAATCCGGCGGGATCAGCGTCCACACCGACCTGGACCAGGGCGATGTCGGTGAATCCGGCTTCCCAGAAGGCCCTCGCGGAGGACACCACGGGTTCCACGTCAGGGCCGCACGGGATTCCTGCCGCGATGTCCTCGGTCCGCACGTACTGGGTCGCCGCGGCGAACGACGCGGGCCCCGGCAACTCGGAATTGACCTTCCACCCGCCGGCGAACCAGCGGAACTGCTCCCACGCACGCTTGAGCGCCGCATCGCGATCCGGGTCCCAGGCGATCGGCATCTGGGCGATCTTGCGGGCGGGCCCGTTGGTGCACCGCGAATCCCAATCGCGGCAGAACTCGTGGTTGGGTTCCACCGCGATCATCGCGTCGGACAGCGGTGCGAACCGCCGGATGGATTGGCCACCCGAGACGGCGGTCGCGACCGGCACTCGCCTCGCCGGAAGGTCCCACAGCTTCGCCGAATCCACCCGGTAGTGCTTGCCGGTGTAGTTCACGTTGCCGCCGTTGAAGAGGCGGTCGATGATCTCCAGCGCCTCGGTCAGCATCTCGTGGCGCACGTTCACGGGGGGCCATCCACCGCCGACGACGTGCTCGTTGAGGTTCTCCCCTGCGCCCACGCCGAGTACGAAACGGTCTTCGGAGAGCAGTCCCACCGTCGCCGCCTGCTGCGCGACGACCGCCGGGTGGTAGCGGATGATCGGAGCCGTCACGTAGGTCATCAGCTCGACCCGTTCGGTCGCCTGCGTAACCGCCCCCAGCACGCTCCAAGCGTTCGGCGAGTGTCCTTGGGCCTCGAGCCACGGGAAGTAGTGGTCGCTCATCACCTCGAAGTCGAAACCGGCGCGTTCGGCGGCGGAGGAGTGCGCGACCAGCTCTCGCGGCCCGGACTGTTCGGTCATCAGTGTGTATCCGAATCGCACCATGCCTCCAGGCTGGCACGGGAAATCGGGATTCGCGCGGGAGAGCATTGCCGCCATCCGGTTTGGCCCGTGTCCGCTCGGGAAATGCGAAGTGGAGGCAGCTTCTTGTTTCCGGGAGGTATCGGCATGGCGCGCACACGCCAACAAGGCGATCTCATCGACATCCTCGTCACCGATCACGGGCAGGTGGAGAAGGCGTTCACCGACTACGAACGGGGCGGACTGTCGAAGGAACGGCGGCGCGAACTGGTGGATCACGTCATCACCGAACTCGTCCGCCACTCGGTCGCCGAGGAGCAGTACCTCTACCCGGCAGCGCGGGAAATGCTGCGCGACGGCGACAAACTGGCGGATGAGGAACTCCGGGAACACGCCGAAGCCGAGCAGGTGATGAAGCGCCTGGAAGGGCTGGACGCCGACGATCCGGAATTCGAGCGGTTGACCCGGCAACTGATTGCCGATATCCGCCACCACGTCGAAGAGGAGGAACGGGACCTGTTCCCGCGGCTGCAGGACGTGTGCACGCCCGAACAGCTGCTGGACCTCGGGAACAAGGTGATCATGGCGAAGGACGTCGCCCCGACGCGCCCGCACCCCTCCGCACCCGATCAGCCACCGGCCAACATGATCCTTGACCCGGGGGTCGGTTTGATCGACCGCATGCGGGACGCCCTCTCCGGGCGCAGTCGGTGAGGGCGCAGTCGGTGAGGGCGCAGGCGGTGACGGGCGCAGCCGGACAGGGCGGATGCGATTCATCCCGTTGACCAAGCGTTCGCACGGCTACCGGTCGGTGCCCACGGGTGGCAGACTCGTGGCATGACTGATCGTTTCCGGCACCGCTCACGAACCATCGCCCTGGCCGGGCTGCTGGGCACCGCCGGTATCGCGCACTTCGCGCGGCCCTCGCTGTTCCAGCCGTTGATTCCGCACCGGGTTCCCGGCAGCGCACGCGCGTGGGTGCTCGCATCCGGTGGAGCCGAACTGGCCTGCGCTGCCGCCGTGGCCCACCCGCGTACCCGCCGGGCGGGTGCGACGGCGAGTGCGGCGCTGTTCGTGGCGGTGTTCCCGGGGAACATCAAGATGGCCGTCGACTTCTGGCGCACCCGCAAGCCCCGATGGCTACGGGCACTCGGCTGGGCGCGACTGCCCCTGCAATGGCCACTGGTCGCCCTCGCCCTCCGGGTGCGGAACGGGCCCCGGGAGTAGCTTCACGCGGAGGCGGCACAGCCGCCCGGCGTGCTCATGGCCGGTAGGTCACTCCGAATTCTCCGTGCCGGACTCCGAATCCGTACCGGACTCCGAAGCCGAGGCACGTTCGGAACGGCGCAACCACAGCACCGCGCCTCCTTGCGCGGCAGCGGCGAGTCCGATCAGGAGCAGTGCCAACCCACCCGGCCACGACCAGCCGACATACAGGACCACAACGACGGCCACCACGAAGAACACGAGTGTTCTGACCAGTAGGAAGGTCATCCTCCGGGCGTTCAACGTGGAATGCTCCTCGACGTTCGGGCAGTAGCGCCGGACCGCGCACCGGTGGAAATCCTACCGAAGCCGGATCCGTCCGAGCCGGTCAGTCGGTGCGCACACCGCGTGGTCGATCCTGCGCACTGAGCGCCGAGACCCCGCAGCGGGCTGCGCGGTTCGGAAGCAGGGCAGCCCGAGCGGTACCGGCGGGGGAGTAGATGCCACTCCCCGTGAGTCGGCGTACACGCAGGGCACCCCATTTCGGGGGTAGTAGCGCGTGAGAGTGACATGGAACATGTTTCCGGGCAAGATCCGATCGAGCCCGCGTGGCCGGGAGGACGACCTCCATCCTGACGCCACCGCCACGTTCCGCCGGCGAACGCCAACAACGACAACCCGACTCTCGCATCAACACTCCCGTCCGTGCTGACAAGTCGTTCCTGCTCGCCGGGCGACAAGCGCCCGGCGAGCCAGGTCCATGAGAGGACATGTCGATGGCATCTCGTCACTCCGCTCCTCGCGAATCCCGCCATTCGCCACAACAAGTGGACCCCGCCGACAGCGGGTCACAGGCCGGTTCTCGAGTGACGGCTCGGCGCCGCTTCCTCGGCTACCTGCTGGCCGCACCGACCGTGGTCGCCGCAGCCCGACTGGGCGAGTCGATCATCGCGCCGCCGGAAGCGGCGGCGGCACCGTCCAATCCGCAGTTGGCGGACTTCGTCGACCTCAACGACGCGTTGACGTTGGCCGCGAAGCCCACCGAGAACCTGATAGCGGTCCAGGTGAATCCAGATGGGACCGTCTCCTTCGCCCTGCCCAGAACGGAGGTCGGTCAAGGAATCACCACGGCGATCGCCATGCTGATCGCGGAGGAGATGGATCTGCCGCTGGAGAAGGTGAACATGAGCCTGGCCGACGCGAGGCCGGAGCTTGTTTTCAATCAGATCACCGGCGGCTCGAACACGCTCAACGCCATGTACACGCCGGTGCGGGTGGCCGCCGCACTCGCCAAGGGGCGGCTGCTGGAAGTCGCCGCCATCGAGCTCGACGAGGCCGTCTCGACGCTGACCAGCACGGCCGGAGTGATCACTTCGCACGCCGGGCAGAGCCTGTCCTACGGAGAACTGGCGACCAAGGCGGCCGGCAAGCGGTCCGAAGAGCTGTCCACGCAACTCAAGCCGGAATCCGAGTTCACCCTCATCGGCAAACCGCAGAAGCGGATCGACGCGCTGGACAGCGTCACCGGGCGCAAGCAATTCACGATGGACTTGGACATCCCGGACGCGAAGCCGACCATGTTGTGCCGGCCGCCGACCATCAACGGTGCCGTCGGATCGGTCAACAACGCCGACGAAGTCCGGAAGATGCCCGGCATCACCGATGTCGCCACTATCAGCAGCGGCGTGGCGGTGCGCGGGGAGACCTTCGGCCAGTGCATCGACGCCGTGAACGCGCTCGACGTGACGTGGGGGCCCGGCCCGGTCGACGACGAATCGGACGACACGGTGCTGGAGAAGCTCAAGGCGATCACACCGCCGATGCCACCGGCCGCGCCCGGCACCAAGACCCTCGACGCGGAGTTCACCTTCGCGTTCGCGGGAAGCAGCGCCCTGGAGACCAACTGCGCGATCGCCGACGTCAAGGACGGCAGCGCGGAGATCTGGTCCACGGTGAAGATTCCGATCGTGGCCCAGTCCGAGATCGCGAAAACACTGGGCATGTCACCGGAATCGGTAACCGTGCACGTGATGACCGGAGGTGGTTCCTTCGGACGCAAGCTCTTCCACGACGCGGCGGCGGAAGCCGCCGAAGCGTCGAAGGAGTTCGGCAAACCGGTCAAACTCATGTGGCACCGCGCCGACGACTGCCGGCAGGGCCGCGTGCACCCGATGTCGTTCTCCCGCATCCGCGCCAGCTACAACGGCGGCGACATCCTCAGCTACGACCAGCACCACGCCAGCGTCCGCACCAGTTTCAGCCACGGCTTCGGGGACGCGATCACGAGCACCGCCTCGCGAATCCCCGCAGTGGGGCCGGTCCTGTCCGAAACCATCTTCGAACTCACCCAGACCTCGCCCTACAGCATCGGGGCAACCAAGCAACTGCTGACCGAAAGTCACCAGACACCGCAGGACAACCAGTACCGTGGCGGCTTCAACACCGGCAGCATGCGCAACGTCTACTCGCCGAACGTGGTGTGCGCCCGAGAACTCGTCATAGACCGGTTGGCTGCCGATCTGGGCAAGGACCCCTACGAATTCCGGCGGGAGATAGCCAAGAACGAGAACATGCGCACGGTTCTCGACAAGGCGGCCGAGGTCGGCGAATGGGGCAAGTCATTGCCCGAGGGAATGGCGCAGGGTATCGCCATCCACGGCGAGTACAAGCACGCGATGGCCTGCCTGGTGGAGATCGACTGCCGTCCCGAAACCACCGAGCGGGAGATTCGCGACGGTGTTGCCGGACCACGGGTCACCCGCGCGGTGTTCGTCACCATCCCGGGGCAGGTCGTCGTCAACCCCATGGGCATGGAAGCGATGCTGCAGGGCGGATTCATCGATGGAATGGCGCTCGCCCTGACCTCCAGCGTGCACCTGCAGAACGGACGCTTCCTGGAAGCCAGCTGGGACAACTACTTCTACAGCCGCCAGTGGAACGTGCCGTTCGATCTCGAAGTGGTCATGCTGCCCGCCGATCCGGAAGAGAAGGTCGCCGGTGCCGGTGAAGCTTCGGTAGCCCCCGCGTTCTCGGCTGTGGCCTGCGCTTACGGGCGGGCGACGGGAACGATGCCGACCTACTTCCCGATCAACCACAACGATCCGTTGGCCTTCGAACCATATCCGGCGGTGCCCCCGCTGCCCCCGTCGCCGACCAACGGACTGCAGTACACCTTCTGAGGAGATCACGATGCCCGAACACACCTTCCAGCTCAACGGCGAGCAGGTCACTGTGGACGTTGCTGACGACGTGCGGCTCCTCTGGGTCCTGCGCGATGTCCTCGGCGTCACCGGCCCCAAGTACGGCTGCGGGATCAACGTCTGCAAGGCCTGCACGTGCCACATCAACGGCAAGGCCTTCAACCCGTGTTCCGTCCAGGTTTCCGACATCCAGCCCACCGACGAGATCACCACCATCGAAGGGTTGCCGGGTACCGTCGGAAAACCACTGCACCCCATGCAGGAGGCGTGGCTCGACAACGACGTGGCCCAGTGCGGCTACTGCCAGCCCGGCCAGATCATGGCCGCGGTGGCCAAGGTGCGGCAGGCCCGCGAAGACGGGCACGAGGTGGGCGACGCCGACCTCGACGAGATCCGCAACATCTGCCGATGCGGCACCTACTGCCGCATCCGGGAGGCGATCACCGCGGGCGCCGAGAACATGTGAACCACCGACTGCGCCTGCCCCGTGAAGGCGGGGCAGGCGCAGTCACCCGGATCCTGCGGCGGGGCCGGGTCAGCTATCGGCCCCGGATCCGGCCGCGCGCTCAGCACGCAGGACGAAGCGCTGGATCTTGCCGCTGGGCGTCTTCGGCAGTTCGTCCACGAAGTGCACCGCGCGCGGGTAGGCGTGCGCGGCGAACTTTCGTTTGACCAGTTGCTGCAACTCTTGGACCAGTGCTCGGTCACCGGAAAATTCGCGAGAGAGCACGACGAATGCCTCCAACGCCTCGCCCTTGACCGGATCGGGAACGCCGATCACGGCGGTCTCGGCCACGGCCTCGTGTCCGACCAGGACACTTTCGACCTCGAACGGTCCGATGCGGTAACCGGCCATGATGATCACGTCGTCATCGCGGGAGGCGAAGAAGAAGTACCCGTCCTCGTCCCTGGAACCCGCATCACCGGTCAGGTACCAGTCGCCTTGGGACGTGAAGCGCTCGGCGGTCTTCTCCGGCGCGTCAATGTAGCCCGAGAACCACATGAGTGGGCTTCCCGGGACGTTGATCGCGATCCGTCCTGAGGTTCCAGCGGGGGCGGGCTCGTCGCGCTCGTCGTGGAGCACCTCGGCCGACCACCCCGGCAGCACCGTGCCCATCGAGCCGGCACGGACCGGAGAACGAACGGCCTCGGACCAGCCATTGACGATCATCATCCCGTGCTCGGTCTGCCCGTAGTGGTCCCGCACGGCGACACCGAGTTCTTGCTCGGACCAGCTGACCACCTCGGGAGTCAGCGGCTCCCCGGCCGACGAAGCACGCCGCAGCCGGATGCCGTCCGGAACAGCGGAACCGGTCCGCAGGCTCCGGTAGACGGTGGGAGCCGCGGCGAAGTTGGTGACGCCGAACTCGCGCATCACCTCCCATGTCAACGCCGGGGAGAACTTCGCGCGGAGCAGGACGGCCGGATGTCCTGCCGCGAGCGGGCCGAGAATCGCGTAGTAGAGCCCGTAGGCCCACCCGGGGTCGGCGGCGTTCCAGAAAACGTCCTCGGGCCGGACGTCGAGCCCGAATTCCAGGTAGGCCTGGAAGGATGCCAACGCCTTGACCGGGACGGGAACACCCTTCGGCGTGCCAGTGGTGCCCGACGTGAACAGCTGCACGAGTGTGCCGTCGCCACCCAGCGCGACCGCACCGGCACCGGGCTCGTCGCCGGTGCGAGCGTCGAGCAGGTCGCGCAACGCGAGATCACCGGGTTCGGCGGCGCCATCGGCGACGACGATCCGCCACGGTGGGTCGGCGGGCATGTCCTCGCCGGGTGCGAGCTTGGTGCGTTGATCCGCATCGACGACGACGAGCTTCGCGTTGCTCGCCCGCAGGCGCAGTGCGATGGCCGGGGGTGCGAACGCGGTGAACAGCGGCACGTGGACCGCTCCGCGCCGCCAGATCCCGAGCAGTGCCACGACGAGATCAACGGACTTGCCCATCAGCACGCCCACGGAGTCGCCCGGCTCGACACCCAGATCGGCGAGGGCCGCGGCGAAGCGTTCCGACTCACGGCGCAACTCCGCGTAGGTGAGCTGCCTGCTGGAGAGGTCGGCGTCGACGACGGTGAACGCCACCCCGTCTGCCGGATGCCTATCGCACAGCAGTTCGGCTGCGCACGCCTGTTCCGAGGAGAACACGCGCAGCAGTTCGCTCACGTGGTCAGCCGGTGCCGTGTCCGCGGAGCTCGTGCTCGACCAGGTACTCACGAGGGCTCCTCTCCTGTTGGTCGGTCTTTTGCCGGTTCGATGTGTCTGGTTATGCTCCGCGACACACCAACGGCGGACTACCCCCGTAATGGGGTTCTTAGCTGTTCGGGTTTATGGGTAAGGACGTGCCGGTTTGTGTTGAGCTGTCATCGTTTGTAGGGGTGGGCGCGTGGGCAGGGTGTTTCGTATCGGTGAATCTGGTTTCATGCGGGCACGTTGCCGCGCGTCCGTTGGTCAGCTCTCTACCGGCTCGGTTCGGGTTTGAGCGGTAGCCGTGCGGAGTTGTGTGCGTTCTTGTCGGGCTGGCTGCTCGGACTGTGGTTGTGGAGCGCCGTGCTCGTTGGCCCGGGTTGATGTCGAGCGTCTGGAAGCGGCTCGTGCTGCGCAGAGTAGGTGTGTGGCCACACGGGGTGGTGCGGTCGGGGTGGGCCTCGGGGTGAAATCCCCTAAGACCAGCCCGCTGGCACCGGTATTGCCACGGGAAGACCACCGGGTCCACGCTGCACCGCAAGGTGACGGCTCAGGAACACGTTTACACATTTCCTGAACGGAGGGACAGTGAAGCCTACTGATGACGCCGTCCTGCGCCCGAACGATGCGGATGCCTTCCGCAACGCGGTGCGAGAGGTCCGGAGGTATGCCGAAGCACCGGTGGCGTTCGGAGGACAGGTGAGCGACGGCATCCTGAGCCTCTCCGAGTTCCTCGGTGTTCGGACCACCGGACTCAAGGGGTTGCACGTGCGTTCCCCGAAGGGCCTCGGTGGTCAGGTCGTCTCCTGCCAGCGCCCGGCATGGGTCAACGATTACGGTGCCGACCTGTCGATCACGCATCACTACGACGCTCCGGTGCTCGCGGAGGGAATCCGCTCGGTGATCGCCGTCCCGGTCGCGGTGCGGGGCTCCGTCCGCGGCGTCCTCTACGCCGCGGACCGGGGTGTGGAGCCGATGGGGGACCGCGTGCTCGACGTGGTCGTCGACGCCGCGCGGAGGCTCGCGGTCGAGGTCTCCACCCGCGACGAGGTCGACAGGCGGCTGCACCTCCTGCGGGCGGCCGAGACCAACGATCCGACCGGGCAGGACAGCTGGGGGATCGAGGAGGTCCGCGAACTGCACGCCGAATTCCGGTGCATCGCCCAAGGGCTTGAAGAGGGCACCCTGCGCGATCGCCTGCGCGAGGCTTGCGACCGGCTCGCGAACCTCACCACCGGACACGAGCCGAAGGCGACCGCCACCACGCTGGCGCCCCGCGAACTGGACGTGCTCTCCCAGGTCGCCCTGGGATGCAGCAACGCCGAGATCGCGAACCGGCTGTCGTTGCTCCCCGAAACGGTCAAGGCGTACCTGCGCAGTGTCATGCGCAAGCTCGACGTGCGCACCCGCCACGAAGCGGTCGTCACCGCCCGGCGACACGGCCTCCTGCCCTGACGGCGGGTGCGATCTGATGGTCGCGGCGGATGCCTTCCGTGGCGTAACGTCGCCGATCGATGCCGCCCGCCGGTACCTGCATCGGTGGGTGGGCGAGCAGGCGCTTGGTCAACTGTGGCAGAGGCACGAGGAGGATCGATCTTCATGGCTGTGGACCCGCGCGGGGCCGACATCAAGCGTTACCTGGCCGAGGACACCGACGGTCCGGTGGTGATGCTGAACCTGCTGCGCTTCCGCGACGGTGGCCGCGAGTCCTACAGCAGGTACGCCGCCGAGATCGAGGAGACGATTCTGCCCCGTTACGGCGCGAAGGTGCTCTATGCCGGACTCGGTTCCACCGCCCTCGTCGCCGAAGACGGTCAAGCGTGGGACGCCGTGCTGGTCGTCCAGTATCCGAGCCGGGAGGCATTCAGCCGCATGGTCGCCGATCCGGAATACCAGCAGGTGACAAAGTTCCGGACCGAGGCGCTCAGCGAAGCCGTGCTGCAGGCGACGATTCCCTGGCAGGCGGCCGCGGATTCCACCGAGACGTGAGCGAAGCCGCGGCCGCCACTGGGTGCGGGTGAGCGCGTGCGCAAGGGCAGCACGGTTCGACCTGCTCGCCGACACCGACCGCGGTCGGTGTCGCACGTGATCATCGGAAGAGGTCCGCCACCGACTGGGGTAGTTGTTCGAGAGTATTGGCGGTCTCGCCTTGCGGGGCCCACTCGCGCAACGTCGTCAACACGGCACGGACCTGCTGCTCCGTGGTTTCGATGTCGGCCGTGGCGATCTCACCGCTGACCCGGTCGAGAAAACCCATCTTGTCCAAGGAACGCGCCTGTCCGCTTCGTTGGGAGAGCTCTCGCTGAAGTTCGGGCGGCAACCCTTGCATCAGGTCGTCAACCTGCCCGGCGCTGATGCTCTCGGCCAAGGTGGTCAGAGTGGCGCGAGAAACTCTCGAAGCTTCGTCCGACGAGGAGAGTCCGGTCGACTCACGCACCTGCTCGATGAACGACAACATGGGGTCGCCTTGCCAGACCGATTCCATTGTGGGTTGTTCTCCTTCCGAGTTCGATCAATCGACGCTGCCCTGTTGCTACCCGCTCCGAGCGGCACCGAAACTCGAACAGTGGAATGCGCGGTGAAGTTCATTCGGTCGGGAAACGGCTCCGTCCGCGCCCGCGAGAACTCGGCGAGTCGTCCGTCGTAGATCAGCTGTGCCCGGTAGGGGAGCGACGCCTGTGTCGAGTTGAGCCGAGCTTCGAGTGGTGCGCCCGCGTGTTGGTTCCGGCTGAGGAACATACGCGCAGGCGCCCCACGGTGAACGGCAAGGCCAACAGCGGGCTGCGCTCAGCCGCAGTTCGTGCCGCGCTTACCGCCCTCGGTACCGCTGATCCGGCCCATCCAGTTCCCAGCCGGCGGATCGTGTCCGGGCGAGGCTGTCGGACCTGCCCTGCTCCAGATCTCGCAACCCCGAGACGCTCAAGCCTGCGAGCTCCGCGAACTCCTGCTGCGCCGGCCCTTTCCTTAGTCGAAGTTTCCGAATGGACCCGCCCAGAGGAATCGAAGAACCCACGAAGGAGACCGCCCGCCAACAGCGATGTGTTCGACAACGACCGAAGTGATCTTAGCTGCCAGTGGCGGACGCGATGATCAAATCGCGACAGGCAACCCGGCCAGCGGTGCACGATCCGTCTCGCCAGTTCACCGCAGCGGGGAGACCTCGCGCATCCAACCGGGTGTGGTTCGACCGGTGATCGAATCGGCGAGGGCCTTGCCGGTTACGGGGCCGAAAGTCATGCCCCACATGCCGTGCCCACCCGCGACGTACACCCGCGGCGACGACGTCGCGCCGATCAGCGGCAGGCCGTCGGGCGTGCACGGCCTGGAGCCGACCCATTCGTCGTAGCGCCGGTCCCAGTCCACGCCGGTGAACATGGGGCGGATGGATTCGACGATCGTATGGATGCGCCGGGAGTCGAGCGCGGCATTCGCGGAACCGAACTCCATCACGCCGGTGACTCGAAAGCGATCGTCCAGCGGATTGCAGGCCACTTTCTGCTTCGGAAGGTAAATCGGGTGGGTGGGCATGGCCCGGGGTTCGACGCTGAAGCTGTACCCGCGTCCGGCTTGTACGATCCTGCGGACTCCGAAAGGCCGCGCCAGCCTTCCCAACCAGGCACCGTTCGCGAGCACTGCCGCGTCCGCGCGGAGATCGCTCCCGGTGGTGGAGTCGAGTTCGACTCCCGCCGGACCGAGGTCCCGGACATCGGCGACGTCGAACTCCTCGTCGATGCGGCCACCCCGGACGCGGACCGCTTCCGCCAGCGAGCGGAGGTACTCCGGCGGGTTGATGAAGCGTTGGCCGCGTACGCGAACACCTGCTCGTACCTCGGCGCTCAGGGTCGGTTCGAGGGTGCGAAGTTCGGCACCATCGGCGAATTCGTACTCGACGCTGCCGCCATTGGCCAGAACCTTGTCGAACTCCTCGACGAGGTGGTCGCGGTCGTGGCGCGAGGAGCAGGCCGCCAAGAACGGGTCGGCGTGCTTGAGCGGTGCGGCCACACCACCATCGGCGAGCTGCTCGTAGGCGCTGATACCGCCGAGGTTGAGCTCATTGAACACGGCCATGGAACGCTGCCACCGCGATTCGGTGCAGTTGCGGGCGAACGCGGCAAGGAAAGTCCACATTCGACGGTCGGCGACGAGGGGGATCGACAGCGGTGATGACGGGTCGAACATCGATCTGAGCCCGAAACGCAGCACGCGCGGCTCCGGCTGCGGAACCGTGAACGCGGGGTTGATCAGTCCCGCGTTTCCCCAGGACGCTCCGGCGGCGACACCGGATCTGTCCACGATCGTCGTGCGAACTCCGCGTTCTTGCAGGAACCAGGCCGTTGCCAGACCAGCCATGCCCGCGCCCACGATGACGACGTGTTCGGGGCCTGATCGAGCTCCCATGTCTTCCCTTCCTCCTCGTCTTCACGCGCGCGGGAACTTCGACCGAGCGCACGAAACGTCGCCCCCGGCTAGTCGGGAACCGGTTGGTCCAACGGTCGTCCCGCCGTTTCGGGGCTGTTCAGGATCGGAACCAGCGTGACGAGCACGACCGCGGTCAGGTAGAACGCGGGCATGAACAGGTTGCCGGTCGCATCCACGAGATAGGTCATCAGCAGCGGGGCCGTTCCCCCGAAAACGGCGAACGAGACGTTATAACCGATCGCCACGCCCGTGCCGCGCACCCGCGCCGGGAACAGGGCGGGCAACGTCGCGGTCGTCGTGCCCAGCACGGGAATGTGGCACAGGGTCAACATCAGGACACCGGCGAGCACGGGCAGCCAACTCGCACGCCCGATCAACCAGAAGGCGGGAAAGGCGAGCACCAGATACCCGACGGCGGCCGCCACCAGCATGGTCTTGCGACCGACACGGTCGGACAGCGCACCCGCGAATGGGATGGATACGGTCAGTACCCCGCCCGCCACGAAAACCAGTAGCTGCGCCAACTCGGACGACAACCCGATGTTGCGCTCCAGGTAGCTCGGCATGTACGTGAGCAGCACGTAGGTCCCGATGCTCGAGTAGATGACGATGCCGCCGCAGAGCAGCACGCGCAGGCGATAGCCGCTGAAGGTCTCCCGGACCGGAGCGCGCGCCGCGGCTGCCTTCGCGGTCAACGTCGTGAAACTCGGCGTGTCCGTCAGTCGCCATCTCAGGTACAGGCCGATCGCCCCGAGGGGCAACGCGATGAGGAAGGGAATGCGCCACCCCCACGAGTTCATGGCCGCTTCCGACAAGACGTAGGTCAGGTAGGTCACGAGACCCGAAGCCAGCAGAAAACCACCGATCGCGCCACATTCCAGCCAACTTGCCCAGAAACCCCGCCGCTCGTCCGGCGCGTACTCCACGACGAAGGTGGACGCACCACCGTACTCACCACCGACGGCGAAGCCTTGCACCAGCCGGGCCAGCACCAGTGCGACCGGGGCGAGGACGCCGATCGTGCCGTAACCCGGAAGGAGGCCGATGGCGCAGGTGGCCGCCGACATGGTGAGAATCGTGATCGACAGCGTGCGCTTGCGGCCGATCTTGTCGTTCAACGGCCCCAGCAAGAACGCACCGGCGGGTCGAATTCCGAACGCCACGGCGAAGGTGGCGAACGAAGCGAGCAACGACAACGTCGGGTTGGAGGTGGGGAAGAAGACATCTCCGAGGACCACGGCCAGGTAGCCGTATGTCGCGTAGTCGTACCACTCGGTGGCATTGCCGATCATCGCCGCGGTGACCGCCCGCCGCTGCAACCGCGAGGTCGCTCCGACAGCAGGATTCGCCGTGTCGGTCATGCCGTCCGCTCCTCGATCCCGATGAGTTCGGGTTGGCCCTGCGTCAGAACGCGTGTCCCGTGCTGTTCGACGACGAAAGTCTGGCTCAGGCCCACGCAGGTCCTTCCGAACGAGCGGAACGACGCGGGCACGTGGAAAACCATTCCCTCCTGCAACGGCTCGTGGTTGTCCGCGGTGATGTGGAACGGCGCGCCGTCCATCCAATGTGGCTTGTGCGCCAACCCGACCGGATATCCGAACAGCTGGTGGAACACGACATCGTCGGGCATCCGGCCCAGAGCACGGGAGGCCCGGGTAGCGACGTCCCTGCACGGCACTCCGGGCCGGGCGTTCTCCAACACCGAATTCAGCGCGGTCCGCGCCAGATCCCGCAGGCGCCGCTCGGTCGCGTCCGGCGTGCCGGCCATCAAGGTGCGCATCACCGGCGCGTGGTAGCGGTGGTGGGTCCCGGCGAACTCCAGGAAGGTCGGGCCGTTGCACAGCGACTGACCCACCCAGCTCGAGTGCGGGATGCCCGCCCGCTGACCGGTCACCACCACCGGACCCCATGCCGCCGGGGAGTTGGCGTGTTCGAACAGCTGTGCCACGATCGCCGCCGCGACCGAAGCATCCGTCGCGCCGGGTTTGCCTGCTTCGGCGATGGCCCCTTCCACACCCGCGCTGGTCGCCGTGGCGGCCTGCTCGACGCAACGGATCTCGCCGGGCGAGAGCACCAGTCGCACCCGTTCGACGAGGTAGTCGGGATCGACGACCTCGACGCGCCGGTCCTCGAGGATCCGCGCCGCTTTCGGCGGTGTGGAGGCATGACCGGCCTCCACACCCACCCGGGCGGCCCGGGGGAGCACGCCCACGGCGTGATCGAGGAACCGTTCCAGGCTCCCCAGCGCGTCCGCATAGCCCGCGTAGCGGACGTTGCCCACTCGCGAGCTGGCCAGTGCCCGCCCCACCTCCAAGTCCGGGACGTACAGGAATGTGTCGGACTCGGTGACCAGCAACGGCTGCGGTGCCGTCTCGGCAGTGTGAAAGCCGCACAGGTACTCGACGCTGGAAGGCCTGAACACGATGAGCCCGTCCAGCCCGGTTCGCGCCATCCGAGCCCGGACCCGGCCCAAACGTGCCTCGTACTCGGTGTCGCTGAAGGGGCGATCCTCGGACGCTCGTACCGACTCGGTGACCGCCGACGACAACCAGTGTGCGGGAGGTTCGCCATCGAGCCCGTCGAGGCTCGGCGAAACCGACGTCCGCTGTTCGTAACCCATGTTTCCCCTCTCGGGTGGGGTGGAGCCCGTGCTCCGACGAGACCGATGCCGCGCGGGCCAACGTTGGCCCCGGTAGTTTGCGGTGGATCTCTTTTCACGTCCATTACAGGAAGCTTCATCGAATGCTTTAGCGTTCGTTGATGGAGTTGTCGCTGCACCGGCTGCGGATGCTGCACGAGTTCGCCCGCCGCGGAACGATCACCGATGCGGCCGCCGCACTGCATTACACGCCCTCGGCGGTCTCCCAACAGCTCGGCGCGCTGGAACGCGAGGTCGGCCTGAACTGCTGGAGCAGGTCGGCCGCCGGGTGCGTCTCACGGAGGTCGGTCGCACCCTCGCCCAGCACGGCGCCGAAGTCCTCGCGGCAGAGGAGCGAGCGCGAGTAGCGCTGGAACAAAGCCAGGAAACCCTCACCGCGGACCTCACCGTGGGAGTGCTCGCGACGATCGCCGCGTCTCTCGTGCCGCCGACGCTGGCGAACCTGTCGGCTCGGCATCCAGGGGTCGCGGTCAAGACCCGAGAGGTCAGCCCCGAGGATGCGCTCGTCGCGGTTCGCGATGGGGACCTCGACCTCGCGTTCGTCCTCGATTACCCGGATGCGCCCATGTCCTGGGGGCTGGATCTGGATTTCACCCTCGTCGGAGTCGAGCACCTCCACCTCGTCGTGCCACAGGGCGAGTTCGGCATCGACAGCCCGGTCGCGCTTGGCGACCTGACCGGGTGCTCGTGGGTCGCTTCCGGAAGCGACACCGACTTCGGCCGGGCTCTGCTGGCGGTGTGCCGTGTCGCCGGCTTCGAACCGCGCATCACGCACCAGGTGGATGAACAGGCCACCGCGATGGCGATGGTCGCGGGCCACCTCGGCATCACCGTCGTCGCCGATCTCGGCCTCCCGCTCCGGCCCGAAGGCGTCGACATACTCCCGCTCCAACAGCCGCTCATGCGTCGCGTCTTCGTGGCCCGCCGACTGGCGACCGGCAGTCGGCCCTCAGAACGGGCGTTCCTGCGGTCGGCGTTGGACGCGGCGGTCTCGCTGGGTCTCCAGCCACAGAGCTGAAGGCGGGGAACGCAGCACGTCGTGCTCTCGACCGATTCCGGCTCGGGACGACCGGCGCAGGCAGGTGCTCGGCACCGCTCAGCCTCCCGTCGAGGGCACGAACTCGTCGATGGGGGCGGGTTCGCCCAAATAGAAGCCCTGTACCTGGTCGCATCCGAGACGGCGCAGGAGGGCGAGCTGCCGGGCGGTTTCAACACCTTCGCCCACCACGGCGAGACCGACGGCGTGGGCCATGACCACGATGCTTTTGACGATCGCCTCCAGCTCGGCAGAACTACCGAGATCGGTGACGAACGATCTATCTATCTTGAGGATGTCCAGTGGCATCCGCCGCAGCTGGGCCATCGACGAATACCCGGTTCCGAAGTCGTCGATCGCCAGTCGAACGCCCAGCGCGCGCAGCGCGTGCAGGACCCGGGAAGCTGCGTCGGGGTCCTGCATGAGCGCGTTCTCGGTGATCTCGAAGCACAGGGCACGTGTTGGTAGCCCGGATGCCGCCAGTGCCTGTTCCACCATGGCTTGCAGGTCGGGATCTTCGAGCTGGCGGGGTGAGAGGTTCGCGTTCAGCTGCAGGTCGAGCCCGCAGCGCTTGCGGAAGGCGGCGAGCTGCCAGGTCGCGGTGCGCAGCATGTGCGCCCCGACCTGGTTGATCAGGTCGCTCTCCTCCGCTATCGGGATGAACTCCCCGGGCGAGACCGACCCGTGCACGGGATGCTCCCACCTCAGCAGAGCCTCCACAGCCACCGTGCGCTCGCTGCCCAGCTCGATCAACGGTTGGTAGGCCACCCAAAACTGATCCTTCTCCACGGCTTGGCGCAGGTCCTGTTCCAGGGCCATGTGCCGCTGCACGCGTTCGCGCAGCTCGACGTCGAAGAGCGCCCAACGCCCGGAGCCCTGCGTCTTGGCCTGATACATGGCCACATCGGCATCGCGGAGCAGTTCCTGGTCGTCCCGTGTGTCCCCGGTCGGGGAGACCACTACGCCGATGCTGGCGTTGACGTGCACCTGCCGGTCGTGCACCCGTACCGGTACGGTCAGCGCTCCGAGAAGGCGATCGGCCATGTCGGTGAGTTCGTCGTGGTGGTCATGGACGACCACGACGAACTCGTCCCCGCCGAGCCGGCCCACCAGCGCCTCGTCGGGTGCGGTCCGCAGCAGGCGTTGCCCGATGGTTCGCAGCACCTCGTCGCCGACACCGTGGCCGAGGGAATCGTTGATCCGCTTGAAGTTGTCCAGATCGAGGAACAGCATGGCCATCGGTATCTCCGGAAGCCGCAGCGGCCCGAGATGGCGCAGCACCAGGGTGCGGTTGGCGAGTCCGGTCAGTGGATCGTGGGTGGCCTCGTATTCCAACTGTTCCCGCGCCAGCCAGCTCTCGGTGATATCGGTGAACGAGAGGACGACCTTGTGCGGTGGCTGGCCTTGCGGAGTCAGCGCCCGTGAGGTGGCCGCCAGCCACACACGGCCCCCATCCGGTTGAGCGAGGCGGACCACCCGCGAGTTCTCCGGCTCACCCGTCCACCGGGTCACCTCCGAAGGGTGCTGTTCGGGCTGTAACTCCATCCCGGCCTCGTCGAACAGGCGCCAGGAGGCGAGCGCAGAACCCACGACCTCGGAGGCCCCGAGAATGCGTTCAGCAGCGGAATTGGCTGCTTCCACTCGACCCGTCGAGCCCACTACGACCACCCCCTCGTCGAGCGCGGCGACAACGGTGGCGTAGTCCTGCTCGGCCCGCTGGCGCTCCGCCTCCTCGTACCTGGCCAAGTCCTTGAGCATCTGCGTTTTCCAGCGGGTCGCGCGGAGCATGCGGCCCCGCATCGTCTCCACCGCGCGCGCGAGCATGGTCAGCTCGGGAGGTCCGACCTCGTCAACCGGACGGTCGAGATCGCCCGAGGCGACCTGCTCGATCTGCGCCACGAGCGTGCGCAATGGATGGGTGAGTGATCGGTGCAGGAGGATGACGCCGACCGCGGCTACCGAGAACCCGGCAAGGAAGATGAGCGCGGTGAGCCAGTCAGCGAGCGTTCGCGCCGCTTCGGTCTCGGCCCTTTCCGATGCGGCGATTTCATCGACCCTCGTACTCAGGCCGGCCACGCTGCTCTGCAAGGCGGTGTAGAGCTGGGGTTCGAAGAATTGATGTTGCCAGTTTCGAGCTGATTCCCGGACATCGGCCAGGTGGTTCATGATCGCCGGATCATGGCCGAATCGCTCCTCGACGACCTCTTCGAGCCGCGCGGTTTCGCTGCGCTCCGTCTCGTAGGCGCGGAGGAACGCGGAGTCGCCGGTGATCACGTATCCACGCGCCGCGTTCGCTTGTTCGGAATAGGACTTGGTCAGTTCGGCGGCCGCTGCTTGAGCGGGAAGGGTCACGGTGGTCAACGTGGTGGACGCTGTCGCGGCCTGCTTCCGGAAGACGACCGTGCCCGCGGCGAGGACTCCGAGCAGCACGAACAGGACCGTCACGAGTGCGTAGACTCGTCCCAGCAGGGAGATCCGCCCGTTGCTCAACAGAACCACCTGTCGAGTATGCGACACGAATGGGTGGACGACAGGCTGTGAGTCTGCCGTTGGTGAAGCGTGTGCGGGTGTCGCGCGAGCGCATCGCTCCGAAGCGGCACGCGTGCACCCGGGGTCGGACCGACATGCGGAGATCCATGTGCAGCACCCATCTCGATCACTGTGCCGGGCAGTCACCTGGCCAGTTCGTGGCGTTCGGCGCTGCCGCGTTCCAACGCCCCGCTCGACTGCGGTTACAAGCGGGCGAAGACCGGGTGGTGCCGGAACGTGCTCGGACGCCGTGCGGATCGTCCGCGACGGTTTCGAGGATGGTGGTGACGCGTTCGACCGTGCGATGCTCCTTGGCCTGTCCAGCCGCCGGAACCACCTGCTCTCGCGTGGCCGACGGCTGCCACGCTGACTCGTTCACCGCGTTTCCCCCTCGAGTGGACATGCTTGCGGGAACAAGACAAGAGTCCATCGGCGATGGCGGATCAATCGCGGGGCTGCGCGACGCTGGTGCGCAGGACGGTGACCACGGCTCCCACGAATCCGATGTTGAACGCCATGTGCACCGTAGTGACCGCCCGGGCGAGCTGTCCGGCCGCGTACACGTCCCCGAACCCCACGGTGCCCGTGATCGAGACCGAGAAGTAGAGGGCGTCGGTCTTGGTGTGCAACGACACGAGCGAGCCAGGCAGGTGTACGGCGAGCCCGTAGTAGACCGCGGCGAAGAAGAGCACCACCAGGTACAGCGCAGCGATCACACCGGCCATGGATGTCCGCCGGTACGATCGTTCGGACCGGAAATGCGCCACCTCGAGAAGGATGACCGCTGCGACGGCAATGAGGCCCACGGCGAACAACGCCACGAAGATCCAGGTCCCGGCTGCGCTACCGATGCGTCGCAGCGGCAACAGGTAGTACACGCCAGTGCAGGCCGCCACGGCCAACACGGCGGCGACGAGGTTGCGCAACTGACGCCCCTCCGAGGAGCGCGGTGTCGAGTCGGTCATGGCACCTCCCGATGGGTCAGCGTGTGGGCACGCAGGCATGCGCGCCACACGAACCGAAATCGGCCGCGCCATCGATGACAGTCGGTTCCGCGTCCGTCGAAACTCCGTGTTGAGCGCTGTGCGCCGCTGAACAGCACTCGTAACGGATTCGGGAGGACGACGGTGTGTTCACGATCCGGTCCGGGCCGGTCCGGGTGCGGACAACACTCGACGGTTGGTCACCCTGGCGTGGGCGGCGATGTCGCGCGGGTGGCCGACCCACGGAGCGGGGATGCCGCCGGACAGTTTCGGCGTGGCGCAGGGAACTTCACCGGATGAGGTGATCTTGAAACCGGGTGTCCCACGACCGCAGTAAGGTCGATGCGGGCAGGAAGACTTTCGAATAGCAGAATGCCTGGTCATTCAGGGTAAGAATCAACCGAGGCTCGATTGGCGAAGTCCTTGGTGGAGTTCGGACGCTTGTTAAGCTTCGAGCGAGGACGTCGCCGTCGTAGGTGCGGCTCCCGGTGAGTTTTCCGACCTTCGTAGTGATGTGTGGACCGATGCCTGTTTCTTGAGGGGTGAGCCGCGGTGTCGAAGTGGTGTCCTTGCCCACCGGACTGGTTGGTCGGAGCCGCTGGGGTCGTTGCTCGCCGCAGGGGGGTCGAGAAGGCGTCACCACGGAAATCGATGAACGCGTCAACGGGCGGAAAGTGGTCGTGTGACATTCGGTCGGCAAGCTGTTGTTGCATTCGTGTGTTGGGAAAGTCGGCATGACGAGGACTGTGGATCAGCGGCAGGTTCCTGTTGATGGCGGTGCATCCGAAGAAGTATCACTGCGCACGCGCCGATGGGACGCGCCGAAGCGGATGACGTCTCCGGAACGACGCCTGTCCGTTGATCTCGTCGTGGTCGGGCTCGGCTACGTCGGACTGCCACTGGCCGTGCGTACCTGCGCAGCCGGCCTGACGACCGTCGGACTGGACATCTCCGCCGACGTGGCGTCCGGGCTCAACGCCGGTCGATCCCACGTGGAGGACGTGTCGGACACGGTGGTCGCCGGCATGCTCGACAGCGGCTTCCACGCGTCGACAGACCCCTCGGTGATCGACCGTGCCGACACCGTCGTGCTCTGCGTGCCCACCGGATTGACCGAGGACGGGGAACCCGATCTGACGGCGGTGCGCGATGCGGCGCACACCGTGGCCGCCCACATGCGCCCGAAAGCTCTCGTGGTGCTGGAGTCCACGTCATACCCGGGTACCACCGAGGAAGTCGTGCGTCCGATCCTGGAGGGCGGAAGCGGACTCACCGCGGGGGAGGACTTCCACCTGGCGTACTCGCCGGAGAGGGTCGATCCGGGGAACAAGTCCTTCGACGTGCGCAACACGCCGAAGGTCATCGGTGGTGTCACACCCCTGTGCGCGAAACACGGCGTGGCCTTCTACGGCCATTTCGTCGACACGCTGGTGGTGTCGAAAGGTGCACGCGAAGCCGAGATGGCGAAGCTGCTGGAGAACACCTACCGGTACGTCAACATCGGCCTGGTGAACGAGGTTTCGCTGTTCTGCGACCGGATGGGCATCGACGTGTGGGACGTCCTGCACTGCGCGGGGACCAAGCCGTTCGGATTCGCCTCGTTTCATCCGGGACCAGGTATCGGTGGGCACTGCATCCCCGTGGACCCGCTGTACCTGGCGCACAAGGCCAGTAGCGAAGGGTTCTCCTTCAATTCGATCGCCGCGGCGCGGGACATCAACGAACGGATGCCCGAACATGTCGTGGCCCGTGCGGACAAGCTGGTTCGAGGCCGCGGGCGGAGCCTTTCCGGCGCCAGGGTTCTGCTGCTCGGCGTGAGTTACAAGCGGGACACCACGGACATGCGGGATTCTCCCGCTTTCCCGGTGGCCCGCGGATTGCTGCGGCACGGCGCTGACGTTTGTTACCACGACCCGGGTGTCCCCTCGTTCACCGTCGACGAGACCGCGGTGTCCAAAGAGGAGTCTGTCACGGATGCGCTGGAATCGGCCGACATCGCCATCCTGATGCAGGACCACTCGTGCTACGAAGCGGCACAGCTGGTCGCATCCGGGTGCCCGTTGCTCGATACCCGGGGAAAGCTGTCCGGGGAGAACGTGACGCTGCTCTGAGGAGAGCGGGCCGGGAAGAGGTCTGCGGCGCGGGCACTGTGAATCACCGCGTGGTGCGGCAAACTTACGTTGTGCCACCGCATTCCGCAGTCAGGGACCGACGAGTGCTCGATTGAAGAGCTGCTCGCCGGCGTGCGCGCGTTTCACTACGGCGACCTCGACATCGAGCTGCTGAGTTGACCGGCGCTCCGCGATTAGCGAACTGCCGGTGCCGAGTGGACCGGCAGTTCGCCTTTCCCGGATCAGCTCGCGGGCACCAGTGCCGGGACGAACGAGACCGCTGCCTCCACCTCCAGACCGAGGTCAGCGCCGCTCACCGGTGCGTCTACCTGGATGAGGACGTTGTAGTGATTGGGGAAGTGGCAGGCGTCGAAACCGAGCACGGTGCCGACCCGCCGATCGCCGATCCACAACTCATCGCCGCGATCGAGCACTCCTGCCGCGTCGAACTCCGCGAATCCGAGGAAACCGACGCGGTCGATTCGAGCTCCCCCGTCGGTTTCGCGGTGGTCGGTCGTTACCAGTTCGTGTACCTCGCCCTGCCGGACACAGCGGCTCGCGTGCGGCTCCAGGCTCATCCCACGCCGGTCCCGGTGGTGCAGCAACACCTTCACCACCGTGCCGACCAGCGCGCGCTTCGGACCGTCCTCCTCCGGATTCACGTGAGCTCCCTTCCCGGCGCCGGAGCACCGGATCGTTCCGTCCGATACGTTTCCGCGACCAGTTCCAGCACCGACAAGCCACCGTCACCGGCCCTCGTGCCGGCGAGGGTGGTCGCGAAGTCCTCGAGTATCCCGGCGTACTCGTGCCACAGCGAAGATTTGAATCCGGGGTACCCCGCCAGCATGTCCGCCCGAACCCGGCTTCCGTCGTCGAGATGGACCTCGACGTCTTTGACCTCTCCCTGATGTGACCAGTCCAGTTCGACAGTGGCCGGTACGCCACCGGCCGAAGCCAGCTCGATCACGGCTCGCCGGTCGGTGCCATGCCGGTCGCGTCCCACGGCGGCGTGCACGATTCCGGCCTCGCCCAGCACGAGGTGGACCAGGTCGAAGGCGTTCGGACCGTTGTCGGCCACGCACCCGCCGCCGCACCGCTGCGGGTCCAAATACCAGGTGTCCCCGCCGATGTGCTCCTCGATGAGCTCGAAATACCGGACGGCCATCGACGCGATGTCCCTACCGCGCACTCGTCGCAGCAGTCGCAGCACGTTGTCGTTGTAACGCCGGTGGAAGGCGGTGAACAGCGGCGTGTCGCAGGCGTGTGCCAGCCGCACCAGTTCGTGCCCCTCCGCGAGCGACACCGCCAGCGGTTTTTCCACGCAGACCGGGATTCCCCGGTGCAGGCTGTCCCGGCACACAGCCGCGTGGACGTCGTTCGGCACGGTGACGATCACGGCATCCAGGTCGGTACTGTCCAGCATGTCGCGGTGGTCCTGGAAGCACCGCGTCACCAATCGGTGCGGGGCGAGTGCGGTGGGGCGAACGTCGCACACGGCTCTCAGCTCCCATGCCGGGAGCTCCTCGATCGCACGCAGGTAGTACTGCGAGATCGTGCCGAGGCCGATGACACCGACCCTGCGGGGGCGCGCGGACCCCATCAGCGAGTTCCCGCGGGCTCGGCCTCGCGCAGGCCCAGTTCGCGCAGGTCGCGGCGCACGTGCTCGGGAATCGGCACCCCGTCGCGCAGGCGCTGCCTGGCCCGTTCCGCCTCCCGCCAGCCGGGGTAGCGGACCTCCTCGCCCGGACTCGCCGGTGGGCAGTCGATGAGGGCGGAGAACATGGTGTGCGCGACGTCGCCGAACTCACCGGCGGGCCGAAGCAGGTCGGGTGCGATGGCGAGGACGAAGTAGCCGATGTCGTCGTCGCGACCGTGCGGGCCGCCATCGCCTTGGAGCGCTTCCGGGGCGGGACCGAGTCCTGCTCCCGGCAGCAGGGCGGCCAGCACCTCGACGGCGAGGCCGAGGCCGAATCCCTTGTATGCGCCGGTCTCGGGCGTGCCGCCGAGCCAACGCAGATGGGCGGTGCCGCCATCGAAGGCGCCGGGATCGGTCACCGCGTTCCCGGCGTCGTCGACGAGCCAGCCTTCCGGGATGGTCTCGCCGTTGCTCGCGGCAGTGCGCACCTTGCCGGTCGGCGCCACGGTGGTGCTCATGTCCAGGACGAACGGGTGGTCCTCGAGGGCGGGAGCAGCGATGCTGAGCGGATTGGTGCCCAGCATGGTCAACGCGCCGAGTGGCGGCCGCGCAATGCGCTGCCCCCCGCAATTGCTCGCCACGACGCCGATCATGCCCCTGTCCGCGGCGCGTGCCGCGTGGAATCCGGCGCAGCCGAAGTGCGTCGCGCCACGGACCGAGACCAACCCGATCCCGTGCTGCTCGGCGCGGCGGATCGCGTCGTCCATCGCTTCGGCGGCCGACCACAGGCCGAGGGCGCGGCCGGCATCGACAACCGCGCACGCACCCAGGTCGGTCACGGTCGTCGGCTCGGCGGCCGGATCCACCCGTCCGGAGGCGAACAACGGCAGGTATAGGCGGGCCAGGTTGAACACACCGTGCGAATCGAAGCCGTACAGATCGCCGTGGCACAACGCCGACGCGGCCGTCAGCGCCCGTTCGGCCGGCACGCCGCGCTCGTTGAAGAGCTCGCTGACCAGGGAGTGCAGTGCATCGTACGGCACGAGCGCCGGGCTCGGATCATGCTGTGAGGTCATCGGTCTTCCCCTCTTCGGAAACGGTTTCGCAGCGCTGTTCGGCGAAGTCGGTGAGCAGCGCGAACACGGCGGAGGCGAAGGCGTCGAGTTCGTCGAGGTCGGCGTACTCGCCTGCGGCGTGCGCGTTGTTCCCGTCGAGCGAACCGGGACCCAGCACCGCCGTGTAGACGTCCGGGACACCGTCCATCCAGATGGCGTCGCAGGTGAACGCGGGTTCGTCGTCCGGCCAGCGGGCGACGCCGGCACGACTGAGCAGCTCCTCGGCCCACGAGTCGCTGTTGTGCAGGCTCGGTAGACCGCGTTTGAGCCAGTCCACCCGGGTGATCGCGGTGGCTTCGGCCGCGGTGCGGGCGAATTCCCGCGTGCCGGTGAAGGTGTGACCGAACCGCTCGATGCCGCCGGTCACGGCCTCCACCAGTGCCGTCTCCGCAGCGGATCCTTCCGCCGAGGACGCGTAGGACAGGTTGATGAGCAGCTCCCCGGCTCCGTAGACGCGGTTGTGCAGGTCACCTGTGTGGACACCTGCCACGCACAGCCGTCCCGGGCGGGACCGCGAGTCGAGTCGTTCCGCGAGGTGCTGGGCGAGATAACCGAGGAGCACCGTGGCGTTGTGCCCCGCATCGGGGCAGTCGTCGACGGCGCTGTGCCCGTCGACCCGCACCCGCGCGGTCATGGACGCCGTGGACCGGGGGAGGTAGCGCAGTCCGGTCGGTTCGCAGAAGATGTTCAGTCGTCCTACGAACCCGTCCTCGACCAGTGGCCGCGTGCCGAACGTCCCCATCGCCCCGCCCTCTTCACCCGCGACGGCCTGCACCAGAACGGCGACGTCCCGTCCCAGCGCGGGTTCTGCCCGGACGGCGTGACGGATGCCCGCCAACAGCGCCACGGCCGGTCCCTTGGCATCGATGGCTCCGCGCCCGCTGAACCGTCCACCGTCCAGCCCCACGGGTTCGATACCGGCGACGGTGTCCAAGTGGACGTTGAACATGACGGTCGCCGCGCGGGGCAGTTCCGGACCGAGGCGCAGCACGAGGCTGGGCTGCCGGACGAGGAAGTCGTCGTCGGACGCGGCTCGGTGCACAGTGGAGGGCACGTCTTCGCGCGTCAGCACGTGGGCCGGTGGACTTCCGTGGCGCACGACGTGGAAGCCGATCGCCTCGGCGGCCGCTGCGTAGGTGCGTTGCGCCTGCCAGAACCGCGGCGGCGGGTCGTCCTGGGACGTTTCGAGCAGGCCGACCGTGGGGGTGTCCAGCAGTCGCAGCAGGAGGTCGGTGTCGGCCTGGGTGAAGAGCCCCCGCATCACGGTGTTTCGTGGCTCGGTGCCGCCGTCGCCGGTACCCGCGGCGCGGTCGTGGTCTCGGTGTCACCCAGCAGTCGCTCGAGACTCCGCCCTGCCCGCATGAACAGCTCCGCGGCGGAGGTGTCGGCGCACACGCCGTCGTGCGGGCGGGTGCTCAGGTGCGGTTCGAGCGAGAACGCGCCGGTATAGCCGTGCTCCCGCAGCAGGCGCAGGCAGTCGGACACGCGCGCTCGGCCCTCGCCCGGGAGCACGTAGCGGACGCCCTCGGAGCTGCGGACCGCGTCTTTGACGTGCACGTGCGCGACGTGCGGTAGCAGCGAAGGGAGCAGGTCGATCGCGTCGTAGCGGTGTTCGATGCCGTTACCGGTGTCGAACAGCAACCGGAGGGACGCTCCGCCCGCCTCGGTGATCAGCTGCAGCATCCGGTCGGCATTCGTGCCGGCCCATCCCGAGCAGTTCTCGTGCAGGAGGACGACGTCGTGCTGGGCCGCGCGCTCGGCGAGTCGTGCGATGCGGTCCAGGACGCGGTCGCGCCACTCGGTCTCGGGCAGACCGTCGTTCGGGTAGGACATGATCCGGACGAAGCGAGTTCCGAGTACCTCGCACTGTTCGGCGAGGATGTCGAGTTCGTACAGGTCGTCGGCGAACGGTGCAGTGACCGGGCGGCTCCAATTGCCGATCCGGGATGCCAGGCAGACCACGTCGACGCCTGCTTCGCGGATAGCCCGCACGATGCGGCCGAACCGTCGCGAGTCCAGATCACCGAGCGGTGTTCGGTCCACCGTGCGCAGTTCGATCGCGGACCAGCCGAGGTCGGTGACGGCGGCGATCTGACCTGTCAGGTCGACCGCGGCCTCGTCGCCGATCCCGGAGAGCCGGTGGGGCAAGGGGTCAGCGGGCATGTTCTACCGTCCCTTCCGGTGCCATTGCCGTGTTCCGAACGCTGCGCTGTTTGGCGTCGGCCACCAGGCGGGTGATCTCGCAATGCAGATCGAAGGTGCCGTGATCTCCGCGCGGAGAACGGTGGAAGTGGCGATAGGCGCGTGTCATGAACCGGGTCAGGGCGTCATCGGCGAACACCTGCCGTTCGCCGTCGACAACGAGCTGGGCGTGCTCGTCCTGGGCGCTGATCGGGTAGTGGCCGGTGGCCCGGCCGCCGGTGAAGTCGAGCGTGATCCGGCGCTCCTGAACGGGTGACGTCAAATCCGAGGAGATCTCGCTCGTGGTCCCGTTGCGGTGGCGCAGCGCGAGCCGTGCACTGCCGATCCGAGGGATTACGGCCTGCGCGCAGCGCATATCGGCCAGCTCCGCGTCGACCAGTTCCGCTGCTCCGGCGAGGTGCAGGACCACTCCAAGGGAATGGGGAATTTCCACGTCGAAAGCCGTGGGGTGTCCCTCGGTTGCGAGGGAACGTGCGAATCGGGGCTTGTGCTGGGCGAAGGCGATCGAACGCAGTTCGCCCAGTTCGCCACGGCGGATGACGGCGCCGAGCTTGCCGGTGAGTTCGGCGTCCAGCCAGTGCGCGACGACCGCCAGGTCCAGCCCGTGCCGGCGGCGCAGGTCGCGGATCACGCGGAGCTCGTCGGTTCCGGTGGCGAGTGGTTTTTCCACGATGATCCGGCGGAAACCGTGCTCGGCGAGTTCGGCGAGCACCGCCGCACGCGCCGTGGGCGGGGTGCACACGTGCGCGACGGTCCGGTCCGGGGGAAGCAGCTCGGCGGCGGCGCCGACCGAGTGGGTGGTGACGACGTCGGACTGGCGCTGTCGTGCGTCCGGGTCGGAATCGTACGCGACCACCGGGCCTGGGTGGAACAGTCCGCCGGTGGCGTCCCGCGCCTTCGACAGGGCGCGTAGGTGCAGGCCGGAGCCCGATCGACCGAGGCCGAGCACGAGTGTATGCAGCATGGTGAACGAAGTCCCTTGTGGACAGATAATGGACGCGCCCGTGCCGGTGTACGGGACAGTCCATAAAGGACGTAACAGGGCGGCTCGATCTCGTGTCGACCCTACCGAGCGTGGAAGGCATTCAGAACCCCGGAACATGTCGTGGATCCGCACATCACCGCAATGAGTGAAAATGCCTGGAGGTCGCTCTTGCGAGCTTTCAACGCCGGTCGAGAGTCGGCTACGTTCGGGCTTGTCAAGATCAACCCCGGCCCCTTCAGGAGCGTGGTCATCGTGTCCCGCGGCACCGAAACCCCCGAGGTTCAGGGCCGGACCGCGGCGTCATCAGGAGACCGCGGCACCGGGCCGATTCCGTTCTTCTCCCAAGCTCGGACCTTCGACCGGCTCTGGTCAACCATCAGCGCCCGCGTCGAGGAGGTTTTCGATAACGGAAAGTTCTCCCACGGGCGGCAGGTCGGCGAACTCGAGCGCGAACTCGCCGAATACAGCGGCGCACGCTTCGTGGTGGGCGTCAACAGCGGAACGGACGCGCTGGTACTCCTGTTGCGCGCGGTCGGGTTGCGCCCCGGGGACGAGGTCGTCGTACCGGCTTACTCTTTCGTCTCGACCGCGACATCGGTGGTACTCGCCGGTGGTCGACCGGTGTTCGCGGACATCGACCCGGTCACCTACAACCTCGACCCGGTGGATGTCGCGCGGGTAGCCGGCCCCCGCAGTCGCTTCGTGATGCCCGCGCACTTGTTCTGCCAGATGGCCGACATGTCCGCGCTAACCGACGTTGCCGAGCAGTGCGGGCTGTCGGTACTGGAGGACAGCGCCGAAGGCATCGGGATGCGGCAAGACGGCCGCCATGCCGGGCTGCACGGCATGGGTGGGGTGCTGTCGTTCTTCCCCAGCAAGACCCTCGGCGCGTTGGGGGATGCCGGTGCGGTACTCACCGATGATGAGCAGGTCGCGGAACTGGTTGCCGGGCTGCGCCACCACGGCCGGCTCGGGCGCACCCTCGATCACTTTCCGGGCATCTCCACCGAAACCGGGATCGCGGGCACGAACAGCAAGATGGACGACCTCCAGGCCGCGGTGCTGCTTGCGAAGATGACCTGTCTGGACGCCGACATCGCTCGCCGAGCCGAGCTGGCCGAGGCATATCGGGAACGCCTCTCGTCGATCCCCGGGATCCTCCGGTTGCCGGAAGTCGTCGATGCCGGGCCGGATACGTCGGCCGTGTTCTACGTTTACCTGATCGAAGTCGAGCACCGCGACGAACTCGTCGCCCACTTGGCACAGCGCGGAATCGGCACCGAGACCTACTACCCGGTTCCGTTGCACCTGCAGCCGTGCTTCGGCGGACACGGCCACGCTCGCGGTGACTTCCCCCGCGCCGAGGCCGCCAGCGAACGGGCCGTGGCGCTGCCGCTCTACCCGGACCTGGACCTCGCGCAGGTCGACCAGGTGTGCTCGGCCGTTCGCGAGTTCTGCACCCGGAGGTGCGCCTGATGGCACCGGCGATCCCGTTCTTCCCGGCGGACCTGTTCGAGGGTGACCGCAAGGTCATGCTCGATCTGGTCCGGGAGATCGGCTCAGCGCCCGAGCAGAAGTTCATCCTCGGTGAGCACACAGCGAGGTTCGAGACCATGCTGCGGGAATCGCTCGGGGCGGCCGACGTGGTGGCCTGCGGCAGTGGCACAACCGCGCTCGAACTCGTGCTCCGGTCGATGGAGATCGGCCCCGGCGACGAGGTAGTGGTGCCGGCTTTCGGCTGCGCACCGCTGGTCTCGTCGGTCCTGGCCTTGGGGGCGCAGCCCGTGTTCGCCGACATCGACCGGCACAGCATGGTCGTCCGGCCGGACACCGTCGAGCCGCACATCACCGCTCGCACCAAAGCGATCATGCCTGCGCACATGTTTTCGATCATGGCCGACATGCGCGGGTTCACCGAGCTCGCCGCCGACCGGGGTCTCCGACTGCTCGAAGACTCGGCGGTCGCCCAAGGAGCGGTCCTCGACGGCACCGCGGCCGGGCTGTGGGGTGAGGCGGGTGTCTACTCGTTCGTGCAGGTGAAATCGTTCGGCATGCCGGGTGAGGGCGGCGCGGTCGTGACACGTGACGGCGAACTGGGACGCCGAGTGCGCCGACTGCGCAACCACGGCCAGGAGGGTCGACGTTTCGTCTACGAAGTCGTCGGGACGAACTCGCGGTTCGACGAGATCCAGGCCGCGTTCCAAGCACACCGGTTCGCCGGTTTCCCCGAGCGTCTCGAACGCCGGGCCGCCATCGCCGACTACTACACCGAACGATTCACCTCGCTGGCCGAGCGCGGTGTGGTATCGCCGCCGTCCGGACGTGAAGGGCGGTGCTACTACGTCTACTGCGTGCAAGCCGAGCACCGCGATGCGCTGCGCGATCATCTGGCGGAACGAGGGATCGGCTCGCACGTCTATTACCCGCTGCCGCTTCCTCGCCAAGCCGCGTTCGCCCCGTGTGCTCCGGCAGACGAGCGCTGGCCGAACGCCGAGTACGCGAGTCGGCGGATCCTGGCGCTTCCGATCTACCCGCACCTCACGGACGCGGATGTGGAACGCGTCGCCGACGCGGTCTGCGCATTCGCCGACAGCGCCGCGAATCCGGCGGCCGACCGTGCATCGACGTGAGGGAAGGCGATGACCGCCGCAGGGTCGCGGCGACGCCGGCACGAGCGCGCGCCCAGGCGATCCCGACGAACGACCTGAGGAGCTCACCTTGAAGCCGCACGACATGGGCGTCCTTTTCGACGAGTGCGCGGCGCGCCGCAGTGCGACCACGGTGCACTTGGACCGGCCGTTCGACATCGCCCCGAGCGGCGGCACCGAGTACGACGCGGTCGCGCTGGCGGAGCTGGTTCGCGATGCCGCGGGCTGGTTGTCGGCAGCTGGTGTCGAGCGCGGTGACCGGGTGGCGATCGTCAAGGACAACCACTGGGACTACGACCTGCTCGCCTGCGCCGCGGTGCGAATCGGTGCGGTACCTGCCCAGCTGTCCGCGCAGCTGAACCCCGACACGCTGGCGATCCTGCTCGAACGGCTGGAACCGGCGGTGCTGTTCACCAGTGCGCAGCTGGTCGAGCGGTGCCGAGCTGACGGAATCGACGTGGCCTCGTTCGCCCGCGTCGCGGTCACATCGGACGCCTCGGTGCCGCGCGCGGTGCCCCTCGACGACCTCCGCGGGCAGCAGCCGATCGCGCCGCACCACCGCGGCGAGGACGAACCGCTGGTGATCGACCACACGTCGGGTACCACCGGCGTTCCGAAGCTCGTGGTCCACTCGACCCGGACGATGGTCGGTGCCCTCGCCAGGTTCGAGGCCCGACGGATGCCCAAGATCGGAATTCGCTCCGATGACGTCGTGGCCACCGCCAGCTCCTTCGCGCACGGGCGCACGTTCTGCTGGACCGGAGTGGTGATGAGCATGGCACCGCGTGAGGTCGTCGTTCTTACCGACCAGGATCCGGACCGGGCTGATCCGGTGTTGCGGGCGCATCCACCGACCATCGTCGAAGGGCTCCCGGCCGCCTACGTCAAGTTGCGGCCGTTGACCGAACGGCTCGACAACCCGTTCCGCCGAACCAGGATCTACATCAGCACCTACGACGCCGTGCACCCGCCGACGGTGCGCGCATACCTCTCCGCGAGTCGCCATCCGAGTCCGCTGTGGATGGACGGTTGGGGGCAGACGGAGACGGGACCACTGACCTTCCGCTTTCACACCCGCCGTTCGGTCGCGCGCTCTCGCACCACGACGCACGACATCGGGCACCCCGTCCCGGTCAAGACCCGGATCCGGCTGGTGGATTCGGAAACCTTCCAGCCGGTGCGTCCCGGTCGGGCCGGACTGCTGTTGGCTCGGACGGCGGCGCGCTGCCTGGACTACATCGGGGAGTCCGAACGGTGGGCCGACAAAAGCATGGGCTCGTGGTGGAACACCGGCGACCTCGGCATCCGCCGCTGGGACGGCAGCGTGCGACTGCTCGACCGGGAGGTCGACCGCATCCCCGGCGGGAGCTGCGTGGAAACCGAGGACGTCATCGAGGACCGGTTGCCGGAGGCTTTGGAATGCGTGCTGCTCGCCCCGCCGGGAAAACGACCGCTCCCGGTGGTCGTCACGGTGGAGGGCACGCTGTCCGACCACGCCTGGCAGCGAGCGTGCGCGGGACTGCCTCCCATGCAGGATCCGACGGTCCTCACCTGGGATGCGGTACCTCGCACCGGTACCGCCAAGGTGCGCCGACGAGCCCTGCTGGAGCAGCTGACCGGCAGCGCCGACACCCACGGCATCGGCCGATGGACCTGAGGAGCACGCGATGACGCACATCCGATCCGACAGTTGCGGGTATGTTTTCGACAACGACAACCCCCACAGCGGCGAGCAGCACCGGTGCCTGGCCTCGGCATATGACCCGATAACGACCGAACGGCTGGCGGCCACCGGTGTCACCGACGGTTGGCATTGCCTGGAGGTGGGCGCGGGCGCGGGCAGCATCGCCCGATGGCTGGCCGACCGAGTAGGGCCCACCGGCAGCGTGCTCGCCACCGACCTCAAACCCGGTGGGATCGCCGAGCACCCCAACCTGACCACCGCGGTGCACGACATCGCTGCCGATCCGCTGCCGGAACAGCGGTTCGACCTGATCGTGGCCCGGCTCGTCCTGCAACACGTTCCGGAGCGGCATGCCGTGCTGGTCAAGCTCGCCCGGGCGTTGTCACCAGGTGGCTGGTTGCAGATCGACGAGTTGGACGCCTCCTACGAGCCGGTGCTCATGACCCGGGACGACGAGGACGCCGAACTGTACGAGAAGTTCCTCGAAGCCAAGAAGACGCTGATGCGTTCCTCCGGTGGTGACCCGGAATGGGGGCGGCGGGCGGCGGGCGCGATGCGTTCGACAGGACTTGTCGACATCGATCCGCGGCCGTACATCCGGCCGCGGCACGCGGGGTCGGTAAACCTCGGGCTGCAGCTGCATCACACCTACCACCTACGGGACGGGTTGGTGTGGGCAGGCATGACCGATGTGGAGCTGGACCGGGTGCGCGTGGTGATGCGCGACCCGTCGTTCCGTGCGTCGTCCAGCCCGATGTACTCGGTCCATGGCCGGAAGGAACCGCAGCGGTGACCGCGTTCCCCACGGTCAGGCGGACAGGAGCCGACGTCGCCACCCACGTCGCGATCGAGCAGCTCAACGCGCTGACAGGGGACCGTGCCCCGGAACCGCTGGACAGCGAGATCGACTGGGCCGGTCCCATCGGACTGCCCCTGGGGGACGAACCTGCGGTGCAGGCCGCGTGCGGGATCATGCACGTCCACGGACGCGCCGCGGGCACCCCGCAGCGACTCGGCGTCGACTACGCCTCCACTCTCGCCGGAGTACTTGCGGCACAAGGTGTGCTGGCCGCCTCCATCGCCCGCGCCCGCGGTGCCCACCTCACCGCGGTGCGCACGTCGGTGGCCGAGGCCGCATTGCTGGCCGTCGGGCAGTACCTCGCGGTTGCCAGCACCGACGACGACTGGACCGAACGGTGGGTATCGGGCGGTCGCCCACCGTTCACCACCCGAGAAGGCGTGCGTTTCGAACTCGAAACCCTGTACCCGGAAGGCTGGCAACGGTTCTGGCAGCAGCTCGGAGCCGGCCACGCACCGATCACCACGGGGTGGTGGCCCTTCCAGCAGCGCTTCGCCACCGCGTCGGGAAGCCTGCCGGAAGCGTTGCACGAGGCCGTGCGGGCCGTCGACTACGACACCGTGGCGGCAGCTGCTGCCGACGCCGCAGACCTGAGCGTGCTGCCGGTCCGGCAAGATCCCGCCCAGCCGGTCGATGTGCCCGCGTTCACCTTCCGGCCCTTGCCGGGCACTGCCCGGCGGCGGTCGGTGACGACCGGTGCGGCGCCGCTCGACGGGGTCGTCGTCGTGGAGTCCACCCGGCGGATCCAGGGCCCGGTGGTAGGGCACGTGCTGCGCATGCTGGGGGCGGAGATCATCCGCGTCGAGCCGCCCGGCGGTGATCCGATGCGCGGGGTCCCGCCGATGGCGGGCGACTGTTCCGCACGGTTCCGCGCGCTCAACGACGGCAAGCGGGTCGTGGAGGTGGACCTCAAATCCTCGGCAGGACGGCGCGAACTGCACGAACTCGTGGCCGGTGCCGATGCGTTCGTGCACAACTGGGCCCCCGGCAAGGCAGAACAGCTCGGCTTGGGCGCCGAGTCCCTCGCCCGGAGCAGCCCCGGGCTCGTCTACGCCTGGTCCTCCGGGTGGGAACCGCTGTCCTGGCCGGAACAACCGCTGGGCACGGACTTTCTGGTGCAGGCCCACAGCGGGTTGGCAGCTGCGGCGTACCCGAACGACGAACCGAGCGCCCCGTCGCTGATGACGCTCACCGACATCCTGGGCGGTATGGTGTGCGCAACAGGGGTACTCGCGTCACTACTCCGACGGGAACGGACCGGCAGGGGATCGCGGGTCGACAGTTCCCTCTATTCGGCCGCCGGTGTGCTCCCACGCCCGGCGACGCGCCACGTGTGGACGGTGTTCGACCGTCCGATTCGGACCGCTGACGGCTTTCTGGTGCTCCCGGATCAGAGCGACGTGGCCGACGTCGCCGGACCGTTGAGCATGAGGTCGGACGCCACGCCGGAAACCCTCGCGGCACGATTCCGAGAGGAACCGACCGAATTCTGGATGGAACGCCTGTCCGAGGCCGATCTCCGCGCGACGCGTGCATGCACCGACCTGCGCGAGTTGGCCGCCGATCCGCGCTTCGACGCCGCTCTCGGCGGCACGACCCACCGATCGTCTCTCTCCCCATGGAAGTTCTCATGACCGACTGCTGGACGTCCCGGAACGGAATCGATATCCGCGACCACGTACCGCGGGATCTGCGGCAGCGGTGGGTCGAGCAGGGCTTGTGCCCGGACCGTGACCTCTACACGCTGTTCTCCGAACACGTGCGTGCGCACCTGGACCGCGAGGCGGTCATCGACTCCGAGGCCGCGCTCGACTACGCGGGCCTCGACCGCGCGGTGCGAGGTGTCGCCGCCGCGTTGAGCGCGGCCGGGCTCGGTGCGCAGGACATCATCGGGCTCCGCATGCCCAACGGCTGGCGGATGGTCGCGGCCGAATTGGCGGTGGCAGCCATCGGCGCGGTGGCTCTGCCCTACCCGGCGGGGCGGGGAAGCAAGGACACCATCTCCTTGTTGGGACGATCCCGCGCAGGCGCGGGAATCTTCGGTAACTGCTCCGACGCGGACGTCGCCCGGGAACTCCCGGACGTCCGCGCGGTCTTCACCTTCGGCGCGGGGGAGAGCGGGGCGCGTTCGCTGGACGACATCTCCGACGCGGCCGACTGGAACCCGCAACCGGTCGACCCGGAAGCACCCGCCCGCATCCTCGTCACCTCCGGTTCCCAATCGGAGCCGAAGATGATCGCGTACTCGCACAACGCGATGGCCGGCGGAAGAGCGAACTACGTGCGGGCGTTGCACGACGGGCACGAGCCGATGCGCGGATTGCTCCTGATGAAGTTGTCCTCGTCCTACGGGTCGTGCGCGACATTCGTGAGCATCGCCGCGATCGGCGCGACGCTCATCCTGATGGACCGCTTCGATCCGGACGAAACGCTGCGGCAGGTCGCTCGGCATCGGCCGACCCATTTGTTCGGGGTTCCGACCATGTTGCGGCGCCTGTCCGAACACCCCGCGGCCCCCGACGAAGACCTGTCCAGTCTCCGGGCCGTGGTGTCCAGCGCCGCGCCGATGTCCGACGTCACTGCGGAGGAGTGCCGCCGGCGGTTCGCTTGCCGCGTGATCACGATCTACGGATCGTCCGACGGGTTGAACTGCCACACGGCCGGAACCGGAACGGGCAACGGTGCCGGAACGGGTACGCCCGATCCTTCGGTTGCCGAGATCCGGATCGTGGACGCGCATGCACACGACGTTCCTGCCGGGAAGACTGGCGAGATCTGGGCGCGGGGTCCGATGACCCCGCTGTGCTACGTCGCGGATCCGGAGCTCGACGCAACCTACCGCACGCCGGAGGGGTGGGTGCGCAGCGGCGACAGGGGAGTGTTCGACGAACAGGGCCGACTGCACGTGCTCGGCAGGATCGAACAGGTCGTCTCCCGGGGTGGTTACAAGATCAGCCCGGCCGAGGTGGAGCGCGAGATCAGCGCCCACCCGGGGATCGTCGACGTGATCTGCGTTCCTGTGCCGGACGACGATCTGGGCGAACGGCTGTGCGCCTGCGTGAGTCAGACGGCGGGCAGTCCGGAACTGTCGCTCGCCGATATCACGGAGTTCCTCGAAGAACGCGGGTTGGAGCAGCGCAAGCTGCCGGAATACCTGTTGCGGCTGCCGGAGTTGCCGCTCGCGCCGACCGGCAAGGTGTGCCGCCACACCGTCACCGAGCTAGCCGTGGAAAAGACCACTGCCTACACGATGCAATAGGGAGCTGACAACAATGACGGAAACGACCGGTCCCCGGTTCGACCTGGCCAATGTGACGCCGACTACGTTCGGGGAACTCCACGAGCTCACCCGGCGGTCGGAGGAGCACGCCCGCGAGTCCAGTGTGGACCCGCGGCTGATCGAACTCGTGCGCCTCCGCGCCTCGCAGATCAACGGCTGCGGGTACTGCCAGGACATGCACACCAGGCAGGCTCGTGAAGCCGGTGAAACCGAGGAGCGCCTGCAGGAGCTCGCTACGTGGCAGGAATCAACGCACTTCGACGGTGCGGAACGGGCCGCCCTGCAGCTGACCGAATCGGTCACCCTGCTGCACGGTGGAAAGGTGCCCGAGGAGGACTACCGTCCTGCTCAGGAGCACTTTGACGAAAAGCAGATCGTCGGTCTGGTGTGGACGATCGGCCTGATCAACACGTACAACAGGCTGGCCATCGCGATGGCTCCTGAAGTGTGACCCGCAGGGTCGGGCGCGTTCCGCGTCACCTTCCGCGCTCCTGCGCGGTTCACAGCGTGATGCGGAACGCCCGATCCAGTGGTCCATCAACTCGGAGGTCTGTGGGCCCGATCAGACGGCGATCAGCTCGATGTCGAGTCGCCCGAAGTGGTAGTCGCGGACGGCTTCCAGCAGCTCGTCACGCGTCAGGACACCGTTGCCGTTCTTGTCGATCTTCCCGAACGCCTCCTGGCCCTCTTCGTGGCTCAGCCCGACGGCGGAGAGCCAGGTGGCGAACTCCTCGCGGTTGACCTTGCCATCGGCGTTCTTGTCGCACAGTCCGACGATGCCCTCGATGATCGGACTGAGGGCGCGGTTGAAGGTCGCCTCACCCTGCTCGAAGATCAGGCTCTCGGCGACCAGCCGGAATTGCTCCTCGCTCACCGATTCTTCCGGGCTCACACCGGATTGTTCGGCCACGAGCTCGAAAAGGCCGCGGAAGGCCGCCTTGATGTTCTGCGTCTCCGGCGAAGAAGGGGACTTGCCGAACGCGGCCGCGATGTTCGCGGCTTCCTCTTCCATGTCCGAGCGCTCGAGAGTGCCGTTTCCGTTGGCATCCCACCGATCGAAGCGCTGCTTTACGCGGTTCTGCGCGGTTACATTGGTCATGTCGCAGATTTCCCTTCGCGTCGAGTGTCCCGTCCCCGGCCCGGTTGAGTCCACAATGGAGTTGTGACGTCACGGGACGAGCCGAGATTATCGGCGACATCTGCCGGTATCACGCGATCTCACACCAACGTGTCGCCAGAGTCCTTCGAACAGCCGTAGGGGCACCGGTCGAGGTGTTCGGCGAACGCGGCGGTGCCCGTGACCTCGTGGCAGCCCTGCGGACGTAAGGGGCTGGGACCTCGGGCGCTGGGGAACTTCGGGCGCCGGGAACTTCGGGTGTCTGGGAACTTCGGGTGCTGGGAACTTCGGGCGCCGGGGAACCTCAGACGCTGCGGAGTACTGAGACGACGGTGCCCAGTACTACGGCGGTGTCACCGTCGATGGTGTCGTACTCCGAGTTGCGCGGTTCGAGGAAGACGTGGCCGTTGCGGCGCCGGTATTCCTTGACGGTGGCCTCGTCGTCGATCATCGCGGCCACGATTTGGCCCGAATGCGCTTCGGGCTGCTGTCGCACCACGACGACGTCGCCGTCGCAGATCGCGGCGTCGATCATCGAGTCACCGCGCACGCGCAAACCGAAAACGTCGCCGCGTCCGGTGAACTCGCGGGGCAACGTCAGCATGTCGTCGACGTGTTCTTCGGCTGCGATGGGATTGCCTGCGGCGATGTGGCCGACCACGGGTACGGTCACCGAGCCGTCGGCAGGTTCCTGCGCCGCGGACTCCTGCAAGAACATCCGGACGTCGATCGGCCGGGAAACGGTGGCGCTGCGTCGCAGAAAGCCCTTCTCCTCCAGGCTTCTCAAGTGCTTCGACACCGAGGACGGCGACCGCAGGCCGACTGCAGTGCCGAGCTGGCGGGCGCTCGGAGCGTAGCCGTACCGGACCACCCAATCGCGGATCGCGCCCAGGATTCGCTGCTGACGTGGCGGCAGGGTCGAGGTGTCCAGGTGCTCGAACGCGTCGAGATCGTCGTAGGCGGTCACTCGCGAAATGGTAGAGGTAAGCACCTCCGATGCGGCTACCGGCACGTGTGGTCCGACCAGTCGCGGTGACAACTTCCCGGAGCTCCCGATGGAGCTTCCCCTGGCTCGCATGTCGCGCACTGGTTGTTCCTGGCGGGCAGTGACGAGCACGTGCTGGTCAGCCCAATTTGCTGCCGGTTTCGAGTCCCCGCGTGGACCACAGTTCGTTCCCGGATCCCGCTGGAACATGCTCAGTTGTTTCAACTTGTTGGCGAGAGATGCTTGTTTTGAGCAACTCCTACCGGCATGCTTGCTCGCATCGCTCGATCGAGCTAACGGGAGGATCAACGTGGATCTTCAACTGTTGGCGGCACTCGCCTTGGGGATCGCCGCCATCGTCGTGATCGTGCTGCGTACTCGACTCGATGCATTCATCGCGTTGTTGATCGCGGCCCTACTGACCGGGTTCGTCGCCGGATCGCCGGTCACCGACGTGCTGGACTCCATCGCGGACGGGTTCGGCAGCACCATGGGCAACATCGGCATCGTCATCGGACTCGGTGTCGGCCTCGGCAAGATTCTCGAGGTATCCGGTGCCGCGGACGCATTGGCCACGGCGTTCGTCCGGCTGGTGGGCCGAGGCCGCGAACCGTGGGCCATGGCCGGGACCGGGGCGATCATTTCGATCCCGGTGTTCTGCGACTCCGGCTACGTGATCATGAACCCGCTCGCCCGCTCCATCGCCCGAGCCAAGCGCGCCGGTTACGTGACGCTCGCGCTCGCCCTCGGATGCGGGATGACGCTGACCCACCATCTCGTCCCGCCGACACCCGGCCCGCTGGGTGTTGCCGGGATCCTGGGTGCCGATGTGGGTGGCCTGATCCTGGCCGGGACGGTCTGCGTGCTGGTGCTGCTGCCGCTCGTGGTCGCCTACGCCCGGTGGGTGGGTCCGCGGCTGGAATCCGAGGTGGCGCCGGAGATCCGCGCCGAGGTCTACGGATCCGACGAGTCCCGCGCGTCGGTGACAACGGGCACCGGTGCAGAGGCGGCGACCCGGGGCTCGGACGAGCCCGGCGACGCTGCCGCACCGGAAATGCCCGATGGGGCCGAGCCGCGCAAGCTGCCGGCGATGGTCGCCATGCTGCCGCTGCTCGTGCCGCTCCTGTTGATCGTGGTCAACACCGTTGCCACCGGAATCGACCGCTCGGCGCAAGGCGTGCTCAGCGGGGACGAGTACGAGCCGTCCGCCGTGGCCGGTGCGCTGGCGTTCATCGGCGACCCGGTCGTGGCGCTGCTCGTCGGGCTCGTACTCGCGGTCTACGTTCTGCTGCCCCGCTGGACGCCACGACACCAAGTGCACAGCTGGCTCGCGCAGGCCGCGTCCTCGGCCGGCCTGATCATCCTCATCACGGGAGCGGGCGGCGCGTTCGGCAAGGTGTTGCGGTCAACCGGTGTCGGTGACGAACTCGCGAGCGTGATCGCGTCGTGGAGCCTTCCCGGCGTGCTGGTGCCGTTCTTGATCGCCACGGTGGTGCGTCTGGCACAAGGGTCGGGCACCGTCGCCATGATCACCGCCGCGTCGGTCAGCGCGCCGCTGGTCGCCGGGCTCGGGATCTCCCCACTCGCGGCCGCGCTCGCTTGCTGCGCGGGCTCCACGGTGTTCAGCTACTTCAACGATTCCTACTTCTGGGTCGTTACCCGGTTCACCGGCTTGAACGGCACCGCCGCCATTCGCGGCTGGTCCGGAATCACCACCGTCGTATGGCTGGGAACGCTTCCGCTGGTGCTCCTCGCCGGCGCGGTGCTGTGAACGGAGAGGGAGAAACCATGCCCAGGGTCCTCGTCATCGGTGACGACTTGACCGGGAGCAACGCCACCGGGGCTCGGTTCGCGAGAGCCGGGCTGCAGGCGATCTCGGTCAGCGGGATCGAACGCGTTCCGTGTGCGATGAGCGCCGAGGTCGTCGTGCTCAACGTGGGCACGCGACATTGCCGACCGGAACGGGCCAGAACCGTCGTGGCCAAGGCAGCCTCGGCGGTATCTCCGGTGGATCTGCTGGTCAAGCGGGTGGATACCACCCTGCGCGGCAACGTGGGAGCCGAGGTCGACGCGCTCCTCGACGTCCTCCCGCCGGACACCCGCGCTCTGGTGGTGCCTGCCTTTCCCGATGCCGGTCGCACCACCGTCGGTGGTTTGCACCTGGTGGACGGAATGCCGCTGGCCGAGACCTCGGCCGGGCGGGACCCGTTGGCCCCGGTCGGCGGCTCGCGAGTGGCGACCGTACTGCGGCGCGGGACCGAGCGGTCCATCGCCGAAGTTCCCCTCGACATCGTCGAATCCGGCGCGAACGCGGTCGCCGAAATCCTCACCGGCGCGGAAGCGCAGATCGTGGTCTGCGATGCGACCACCAACGGACACCTCACCACGATCGCCGAGGCAGCGGCCAACGTGCGTGCCGAGCAGGGCACGCGATGGCTGTCCGTGGACAGCGGCCCGTTCGGGGTCCTGTTGACCACCGCGCTGGGCATCGGTTCCCACGTGCACCACAGCCCACCCGTGCTCGCCGTGGTCGGCAGCATCACCGCGACCACGCGGGAGCAGGTCGACGAATTGGAACAGGTGCTCCGCGCCCGGTTCGTCGACGTGCCACCCGACGGACTCGACCCGCGGGCGATCGCCGACCGGGCCGCGGAACTGGCACGTTCCGGCAGTCGGGTGATCGGCATCCGAACGCGGTTTCCGGCCGCCGATGAACGCGTCGACCCGGCGACCGCCGCCCGAATTCCCGGAGTACTGGCCGAGGCCGCCGCGCTCCTGCTCTCCGAGATCCGAATCGGCGGGTTGTACGCGACCGGCGGAGACATCGCCGAGGCCCTCACGGAGGCGCTCGACAGCGATGGATTCGCCATCGACACCGAAGTCCTGCCGCTGGCGGTGGCGGGACGCCTGACCGGCGGCGTGCACGCCGGGCTGCCCTTCGCCACGAAAGGCGGCCTCATCGGCGGCCCGGACGGTGCCATCGCCTGCGTGGAACACCTGATCAGCGCAATCGCCCAACGCGAGAGAGGAAATCCGTAGTGAGCACTCAAGCGACCCGTCCGATCCTGGCCGTCACGCTCGGCGACCCCGCGGGAATCGGCCCGGAGATCACGGCCCGCACGCTGGCGGAACCGAACGCCGCCGAACAGGCACGCCCACTGGCGGTCGGAGACGCGGCGGTCCTGCGCCGAGCGATCGACGTGTGCAAGCTCGACGCCCGGGTCAACCCCGTCAGCTCCGTGGACCAGGCGCGATTCGAACCCGGCGTCATCGACGTCCTCGACCTGGGCATCGCTCCTGCCGACCTCCCCTGGGGCGAGGTCAGCGCCACCGCGGGAGCCTCCGCGGTCGCGGCGATCGAGACCGCGACGAAGGCCGCACTGGACGGCACCGTCGCCGCGATCGTCACCTCCCCGATCAACAAGGAAGCCATCTGGGCGGCGGGATCCACACACCTCGGACACACCGAGATGCTCGGCGAACTCACCGGATCCCACCGGTTCAACACCATGTTCTGGGTGCGCGGACTGAAGATCTTCTTCGCCACCCGCCACCTGTCGCTGCGCCAGGCTTTGGACGGGATCACCCGGCCCAACGTCGAGCACTCGATCCGGGAGGCCTACACGGCCCTGGAGGTGTTCGGCAGCCGCGAACCGAAGCTGGCCGTCGCGGCGTTGAACCCGCACGGCGGGGAAAACGGCAAGTTCGGCGACGAGGAGATCGTCGCGATCAACCCGGCCGTGGAGGTCGCGCGCGCCGAAGGTCTGGACGTAGTGGGTGCGATCCCGGCGGACTCGGTGTTCCACCAAGGACTGGAAGGAGCCTACGACGGAGTGCTGTCGCTCTACCACGACCAGGGGCACATCGCGTCGAAGACCGTCGACTTCCACGGGACCGTGTCGGTGACGGTCGGACTGCCGATCCTGCGGACGTCCGTCGACCACGGCACGGCGTTCGACATCGCAGGCACCGGAGTCGCCGATCCGGGCACGATGCGCGCGGCCTACCGCGCCGCCGTGGAGCTCGCACCGTTCGCGGACCGGTTGCGGACGACCTACCCCTCGGCTCTGTCGTAAGGTTCGATCGTGACCGCCCCTCGACAGACGACGACCCAGCGACGGACCATGCTGCTCGCCGCGGTACGCAATGGTGACCGAAGCATCCAGCAACTGGCCGAGCAATTCGAAGTCTCGTCCTCGACGATTCGCCGGGACCTCACCGAATTGGCGCGCGAAGGTTACGTCGTGCGCACGTACGGTGGTGCGCTCGACACGGGGAACCGCGTCGAGCGCACCCTCCGGGAGAAGGACGCCAGCCGTTCCGACGAGAAGGACGCGGTGGCGCGGGCGGCCGCCGAGATCGTTCAGGACGGCGAAGTGGTATTGCTCGACGCGGGCACCACGACGGGAAGGCTCGCTCGCCACCTGGCGGGCAAGCAAGGGCTGACCGTGGTCACCAACGCGCTGACCGTCCTGTTCGCGCTCGCCGACCGGCCGGATGTGGACGTCGTCGTGCTCGGGGGGCGGTTGCGGTACCCGAACGAGGCGATCCTCGGCAGCACCGTGGAACAGCAACTCCGACACATCAAACCGGACCGGGTGTTCCTCGGCGCCGACGGGATCACCGCCGACCGCGGAGTCTGCTCACCGACGCTGGAGCAATCCCAGCTCAAACACACCATGCTGCACGCGGGATCCGAACCCTATCTGCTCGTGGACCACTCCAAGGTGAACTACGCGCCGTTCGCCTACTGGACACCGCTGGACCGCGAGTGCACCGTGCTCCTCGACGACGGCGACCCCGAAGCGCTCAACGCTCTCGACGACCATCCACTGTGCACAACCTTCGTCGTGCGGCAGTGACGGCACATTTTTCGCGGAGGACGGCGGGTCCTCGGCTTCGTCCACGGCTGCTCACGGTGGTGTTCGGCTCCTGAGTGTAGGTTCGCGCCCCAGCGACATGACCACGAATGGAGAGGTATCCACTTTGCCGCCACACCCACGACGTCATGGAACGAGAGCGGGCCGCTCGTCCTCCTGCGCCGGTTGTGCCTGTTCGGCAACGGGACCGAACAACGGGTCCTCGCGCACTTCCCGCCACAACGAGTAGGCCAGACCGAGCATCAGCACCACGAACGGTGCCGCTGTGATGATCACGGTCTGCTGGAGCGCCTCCAGCCCACCGGCCACGAGAAGCACGATCGCGGTCGCACCGGTGAGCGCGCCCCACAAGGCCAGAACCGTGGTCCGGGGCTTCATCTCGCCGTCCGAGGACAGCATGCTCAGTACGAAGGTGTTCGCGTCGGCGCCGGAGACGAAGAACAGCAGGACCAGCGCCATCGCGATCAACGACGTCGCGGAGGGCATCGGGAACGCCTCGAGCATCGCGAAGATGGCGTTGTTCGAGTCCTGCGCGGCGGCTTGCGCAACCTGCCCGCCTCGGAAGGCGTCCTGGAAGATCGCGGCGCCGCCGAAGACGGTGAACCACAGGAAGAAAACCGCGCTGGGCACGCCGACGACGGCGATGACGAACTCCCGGATGGTGCGGCCACGGGAGATGCGGGCCAAGAACACGCCGACGAAGGCACCCCAGGAGATCCACCACGCGAGCATGAAGTAGGTCCAGCTCTGCATCCACTCCAGCTCACCGAAGGTCCCGGTCCGCAGGCTCATCGACACGAAATTGCCCGCGTACTGACCGAGGGATTCGACGAACAGGTTGAGCACGAACGTCGACGGGCCCACGATCAGCACGAAGGCGAACAGCAAACCGGCCAATCCCATGCTGCTTTCGCTGAGGAACCGAATGCCCTTGTGCAGCCCGGTTACCGCCGAGATGGTGAACAAGATCGTGACCACGGCGATGATGACCACCTGGGTGGTGGTGCCGTCGTGCAGCCCGAACAGTCGGTTCAATCCGCCGCTGATCTGCAGCGTTCCGAGCCCCAGCGACGTGGTGGTGCCGAACAGCGTGGCGAAGATCGCCAGCACATCGATGGCTTTGCCGATCGGTCCGTCGACCCGGGAGCCGAGTAGCGGACGCAGCATCGGGCTGATCAGGCCTTTGCGGCCCTTGCGGTGGGTGGAGTAGCCGAGGGCGATACCGAACACGGCGAAGATTCCCCACGCGTGCAGTCCCCAGTCGAAGAAGGAGTACTGCATGGCAACCACGGCGGCGTGTTTGGTGCCCGGATCCGCCAAGTCGTGCGGCGGTTCGGCGAAGTGGCTGATCGGTTCGGAAACCCCGTAGGAAACCAGGCCGATGCCCATCACCGCGGCCAGGATCATCGCCAGCCAGCTGACGGTGCGAAATTCGGGGCGGTCGGTGTCAGCGCCGAGGCGGATCCTGCCGAACCTGCTGCTCGCCAGCACGACCAGGAAGCCCAGCATCGCCAGGCTGGAGACCAGGTACACCCAGCCGAAATGGCCGGTGACCCAGTTCAGGCCGGTCGAGGTGACCGCGTTGAGGTTGTCGGGAAAGAGCGTCGCCCACAGTACGAACAGGGCGCAGAGCGTCACGGATATGGAGAAGACGCTGCCGAGGTTAGGGGAGGTGGGATCTCTTCGGGTGGTGGCTTGTGTCATGACTCGACTCCAAGTTGGAGATGGTGGACCCCGATGGGGTGTTGGCTCTGAGGCGGTGCGTCGTCCGCCAGGAACCGGGACCGGAAGTCGAGTTCGTGCGGTGATGGGCACTGATGGTGGATCTCGGCGCGGGGGTCTCCTGCCATGCCTTCCGGAAGCCGCGTCGGCGATCACCGACCGGATGGAAACGAAGTTCGAGGTTCCGCACGAGGTCGGCGATGACCATCGAAGCGGGTGGCGCGTGACGGGGTTGGGCCGCGTAGTACGCGGATCCGGCTGGTCCCCGCAGGCAGAGCACGACGCTGCGGCTGTGGCCCCGACGTCGCGGTGGCCCCGATTGACCAGTTCCTGACACTCGCAGCCTGGGAACCTAACACGCCCCCGAGCAGGCACCCAGGTATGGGTATGCACCGACCCGTCCACGCCGAGCGGCGGGTCTCCGTGGCGGTGATGCTGTCATTGACGTGTTCGATCAGCCTGTAATGCGCGCCGAACTACCGCGCCGCCACCGGGGCCACGAAATCGCATCTGCCGGCCGCGGGAATCCTGCCCTCCATCGCCGGTGTAGATGATCTCGTGGCCTGGTGTCGTGTAAATGATGTCCTTTGACCTGGTTTGGCGTGGTCGAGAATGTCGTCGGCGGTTTTGGTCCGGGTGAAGGCTGGCAGCGTTCGTTCCAGCCGTCGATGAAGCGGTTGAAGCTGCCGCGGCGGACGGCCTGGCGGGTGATGGTGCCGAAGAAAATCTTCACCATGTTCAGCCAGGATCCTGAGGTCGGGCTGAAGTGCAAGGTGATCCTCGGGGGCCCACTTCTTCCAGATCTTGCCACCCCGACATGGGAAATCCCGAGTTGATCAGCCAACAAACGCGACGACCAGTGGGTGATACCAAGACGTTCCGGAGGTGGCTCCAGGGGCGCCAACACGACCTAGACGCCGGCAATCTGCTGAGAACCGAGCCGACTCACTCACAAGGGTGAACCCGACTCGACATTCGGGAGAGGCCGCCTACCGTCGGCGCTATGCCCTCTTCGGGCCACTGTGGCAAGGACTGGATTCCGTGGCAGGCCGTGTGCGAACAGGCCGCGTCCGCGATGACGGTGCTCGATCTCGAGGGGCGTTTCCTCTACGTCAACCGCGCCCTGTGCCGACTCCTCGGCTACGAGCGAGACGAGATCGTCCAGCACCACCGTCATCATTTCATCCACCCCGACGACACGGTGGGACTCGACATGATCGGCGATGTGCTCGCGGCGCCCTCGGGCGAGGTCTCCCGCGAGTTCCGATGCGTGTGCTCCGACGGACGGGTCATCTGGTTGCTTCTGTCCGCCTCGGTCATCCGGGACGACGAAGGCCGTCCGCTCTGCGTCGTGACCCACGCGCAGGACGTCACAGACCAGCACGAGTTCACGGTCCGATGGAAACGGACTTTCGCCCACGCTCCCATCGGGATGGCCATGCTGGACATGCACGGGGTTTGGACAGAGGTCAACGCCGCCTTGTGCGAGTTGCTCGGCTACAGCCGTGACGAGCTGATGGACCTGCAACCCGCCGATCTCACATACCCGGATGAAGAGGCGAGTGCCGTGCTCGCCGATGTCTTCGAAGGGCGCATAGACCGGGCGAGCTTGGAGACCCGCTATCGGCACAAGGCCGGGCACCCGGTCTGGCTGCTCATCCGGGTCAGCGCGGTCCCAGGACCGGAAGGCGAGCCGGTGTACGTGGTCGGCCAGTACGAGGAGATCGGTGACCGGCGCATGTCAGACGAACACCTTGCTCACTTGGCCCTGCACGATCCGTTGACCGGGCTGGCCAATCGCGCCCTACTGGCTGATCGGCTGGATCATGCCCTCGCGGAATTACCGCGCGACGGGGGAGTGCTGGCCGTGATGCTGGTTGATCTGGACAAGCTGAAGCAGACCAACGACCGCCACGGGCACGCCGTCGGCGATCAGCTCCTGATTTCGGTGGGAGACGCACTGCTGCACGCCGCGCGGACCGGTGACACCGTGGCCCGCTTCGGGGGAGACGAGTTCGTCGTGGTCGGCCGCGTGACCGATCTTGCGGCGTCGGAGGCGTTTCGCGACCGCGTGGAGAAATGCCTCCAGACCGACGTCGTCGTGTCGGGCCGCCGGGTTTCTCTGCAGGCAAGCGTCGGACTTGCCGCCACGACCTCCCCGACGATCTCCAGCGTGGAGTTGCTTGACGCCGCCGACCGAGACATGTACCTCCGCAAAGCTCGGACCCGACTCTAGGTTTCGGCCGGTCCTGGGCCTCGGGAGCGTCCGTGACGAGCGACCACCGCGGGGGACTCGTTCCGTGTTGCCGCCAGCACTGCCCGATCGACGACTCGTCCACTGTGGATTGGTCCGCTTCTCCGGCTCGGGAGACGGGGCACGACGGTGTTCCTCCAAGATCAAAACGGCGATCTTATTGTCTGGCGAGCAAACGTTTGCGGAGGTTGCCAGAGGTTTGGCAGCCCCCGGCGGGTCGGTGCTCATTCCGGTGCAGTCAGTGTCGCTGAGGCCGGCGGATCAGCGCATCTGGTGTGGCTCGCTGTCGTCGGGAAAGCGACGGTGCCGGGCTTGGAGTAGTCAAACGGACTTGCGAGCCCCAATCGCCGGATGGCCGGAACTGCAACACGGTGCCGAGCGGCGCCGCCCACGTGTGTCCATCATGTGCGGGGGCGGCGCCGCTGGGTCGCTATGCGTCGAGGTCGAAGATCTCCAGTGACTGCACCGTGACTTGGCCGCCGGTGGCGAAGGTGCGTACCCGATCGCTTCCGGTGTCCGGGAAGACCAAGTCGGTGATCATGGCCTGGCCGCGGTCGCCGAACACTTGCACGTTGGCCTTGTCGATCACTATTCGGATTCGGAGGACGTCGCCGATCGGGGTCAGAGCGACGGTGTGCCGTGCCGGGAATGTGGCACCGACAGTTGTCTGCCCGGAAGCTTTTCGGTCCACGAACAGTTCTTGAGCGGCGAGGTCGTATCCGATGCGGGTGCGGTAGGAGTCGTCGGCGAAGACGTCGAAACCGAATGAGGGTGCCGTTGCTCCGGCGAGTTGGAACTCGGCGACGATGTCGAGCACTGTTCCTGCGAAATCGGGGGATCCGCCCTGTTCGGAGACTGTGCCGCTCCAGGTGCGCTTGTTGCGGCGTATTCTCGTCAGTTCCTTGACCGGCTGCTGCGCGAGCCGGACTCCCGCTTCTGTGGAGATCAGCTCCAGTTCGCGCGGTACGGACATGCCACCGCGCCATGGAGAGGTGGGGATGTCGCCGGCATAAGCCCAATTGCTCATCCAGCCCAGCCACAACCGGCGGCCGTCGGGAACGTCCGACCAGGACACTGCGGCGTAGAAGTCCGCTCCCTCTTCGACCCACAGGACGTCGCCGGGTGCGCTGTCAGCGGTGAACGTGGTGCCGTCGAAGTCGCCCAGGAAGTACTGCATTCCCGAGCCCCCGGCCGGTCCGCCTGGGTTGATGCTGACGATGAGTACCCACTTGCTGCTGTCGGCATCACCGTCCACGGGGAGCTGGAACAGATCGGGGCACTCCCACACTCCTGCGTGGGAGCCATGGTTTGCGCCGAATTCGCTGAGCTGCTGCCAATGCACGAGGTCCGGCGAGCCGTAGAACCGGATGCGATCGCCCACGGCTAGCGACATGACCCATTTGCTCGTCGGGGCGTGCCAGAAGACCTTCGGGTCGCGGAAATCCGCCTCGCCGGAATTGGGGATCACCGGGTTGCCCGAGTACTTGGTCCAGGTACGGCCACGGTCGCTGCTGTAGGCGAGGCTCTGCTGCTGCGTGTCGCCCGCGCTGGTGTAGAGCGCGACCAATCCGGGCCGGCCGCCGAAGAAACCGCTGGTGTCCTGGCGGTCGACCACCGCGCAGCCGGAGAAGATGGCTCCCAGGTGATCGGGTTCCATCGCCACCGGCAGCTCCTGCCAATGCACGAGGTCGGTGCTGACCGCGTGACCCCAGGACATGTTGCCCCATTGGTCGCCGTACGGGTTGTGCTGGAAGAACAAGTGGTACTCGCCCTGGAAGTACACCATGCCGTTCGGGTCGTTCATCCAGTTGCGCGCTGGGGTGAAGCACACCGACGGACGCCACTGCGACGTTTCCGCGGTGGCGGACGCTGTCGCTGAGGCACGGGCGGCTGGTGAACCTGGCAGGGTCGTCAACCCCAGGCCGACCAGAGCGCCGGCCCCGGCCAGGAGACCGCGGCGTCCGAAGGCTCGTTCCAGTGGCTGACGTGGGTTGATAGCGTCCCCAGTGCCGGAGTGCTGCATCGTTACCTCCTCAGTGTTCCTGCGCCCGATTGGGCACACGGCAGTTCATCGGTGATGCATTCCTGCGGAGATCGGGTCGAGATTGTTGCGCCGCGGGGCGCGAGGTCTTCTGATTCGCACCGGCCGGAGGCGGATGAGCCCCGCCGCGACGCTTCGGCATTTTCAGGACTGCGGCCGTCCGTTTCGGGAAGCGTGCGGCGCAGGAAGATCAGTCCCGCGGTGTCCGGAGCCGGGTAGATCCACAACAAGCCTGTGGCGGTGAAGGCGTTGAGGTCTTCCCGGGACGGGCCGGGGCGGGTCTGGGCCGGGCGGGCCGCCGCTTCCGGCGAGGAAGCCCTGCCGGTTCATTCTGGGACTCGAAAAGGAAGTGCTCGATAATGCCGAGCCTTCAGTCACGCGCTCCTCCTTGATCAGGAAGTGACAGCTTCGTGGGGGATCTCGCTCCGGCACTGCGGCGAGTTCGGCGAGTCCTTCGGAGCTGTCGGAGGTCAACTCCACCTCCCCCTGTGCCGCGCCGAGGGGCATCAGGCAACTCTCCGCCTCGCACCTGCCCGATTTTCTCCGGTCCGTGTCTGGTATTGCCTGATTGTGCGCGTTGTTGCCAGATTGTCAAGGCCGTGGAAACGGCGAATGTGCAACCTGGGAACTCGTGGAGCCGTCCCATGGCTGGAAGCAACACGCCGGACATCCAATCCGGAGTCGGTCTCGGCCCGGGCGAATTCGATGACGCGATGCGGTCCAGGTCGATCTGCGCCGTATCGCCGATCCCACTGCGCCATGCGGATATTGACAGGAACCAACGGCAGGCCACGATCAAATCCCGTTGGTGCACGCCTACGCCGAGCCTGGGGTGGACCCGCATCGCCTCCGTTGCCGCGCCCACCGACCGCGGCACATGCGCAGCCGGTAGCGCTCTTCCACAGCACGGATTCCCCTGTTGTCTTCCGGTTTCGTGCTGAGCCGCAACACAACAAGCAACGGTTTCGCCTCCTGCTTCACCTGTGAGGGTTGACAAGTACGAAACAACAGTCAAAATCAGGCAACATCAAGAATGCACCGGAGGGAAACGGGCATGTATGGCGCAGAGCGTCAACAGCTGCTGGCGCAGCAGGCACGCACGGACGGGCGGATTGATGTCACCGCCACGTCCGAGGAGTTTGGTGTAGCGCCCGAAACCATTCGGCGGGATCTCGCCGCTCTGGAACGGCAGGGCCTGGTTCGCCGGGTCTACGGTGGCGCGATCCTGGTGGAGCGGCTGGATTTTGAGCCCGAGGTGAACCAGCGTGACCAGACCCGCTCGGACGAGAAGGATCGGATCGCCCGCGCCGCGCTCGACCTGGTGCCCCAGCGCGGAACCGTACTGCTGGACGCCGGTACCACGACCAGCCGCCTGGCAGCGTTGCTGCCGCAGAGGCGGGACCTGACGATCGTCACGAACTCGCTGCCCGCTGCCTCGCAGCTCGCCGCTCGCAACCACACCAACCTGCACATGCTGGGCGGCCGCATCCGGGGTACGACGCTGGCGACGGTCGAATCCTGGGCACTCGACGTCCTGGACGATTTGACCGTGGACATCGGCTTCTTCGGGACGAACGGTTTCTCCGTCGCGCGGGGGTGCACAACACCGGACACCGCCGAATCCGCGGTGAAGGCAGCGATGGTCCGGGCTTGCCGCCGTCGCGTGCTGCTCAGCGACCACAGCAAGTACGGCGACGACCAATTCGCCCGGTTCGCCACGCTCGGCGAGATCGACGTCGTGGTGACCGACAACGGTCTCGACGAGCAGGCCGTGGCCGAACTCAACCAGGCCGAGGTCGAGGTGGTGCTCGCATGATTTCGACGGTCACGCCCGACTCGAGCCTGGTGGTCGAGGAATTCGCATGCGGCGCGGCGAGCCGCACGGCCGAGATGGGGCGTCAAGGTGGCGCGCGGGCTTGCCACCGCCACGGGGTGTTCGGGTAGCGGGGCTCGCCTACCTCTACCGGAACTTGCCGGGGAATCAAGGACCACAGCTTGGAGGGCGTCGCCTCGTCATGCGCCGGCGCACCGATGAGGCAGTCACGAAGACTTTTTGGGGGGATGCAAGGGAATCGCGAGAGGAGTGCCATGTTCGACATGTCCCGAAGAGTGCTGTTCCAGCTCGCTGCGGCAGGAACAGCTGCGTGGACGATCCCGCGCGCCCGGGAGAACCGCCCGGTTTTCCTGGAAACCTACCGGTCGGAGTTCCACTTCACCGTCCCGGAAGAGTGGAAGAACGATCCGCAGCGGCCCGTCTTCATCAACGACACGTACCACTATTACTACTTGTACAACGCCGACTACACCGGCGGCGGGTCGGGCACTGCGTGGCGGCTGGCCACGACCCAGGACAATGTGGTGTTCCGCGACGAAGGGATCGCGATCCCGAAGAACACCACGCCCAACGGTGATCTGTGGTCCGGCTCGGCGGTCGTCGACACCGACGACACGGCAGGGTTCGGGGCGGGCAGCGTCATTGTGCTCGTCACGCAACGCGACCACGCCAATGGTGACGCGCAGGCGCAATTCCTCTGGTATTCGACCGACTCCGGCCGCACCTTCACGCCGCGAGGCGGTGGTCCGGTGCTGCCGAATCCCGGCGTGCCGGACTTCCGCGACCCGAAGGTCGTCCGGGACACCGACCGCGGACGCTGGGTCGCGCTCGTGGCGGAGGGAAAAAAGATCGGCTTCTACGCGTCTCCTGATCTCCAGCAGTGGCATTACACCGGTGGGTTCGTCAAGGACGGCCTTGGGTTGCTGGAGTGCCCCGACTTGTTCCGGATCGAGGCAGCCGATGGCTCGGCGACGTGGATCCTCGGGGTAAGCGCCAACGGCAAGGCCTCGGGGTTGCCCAACACCTACGCCTATTGGACGGGCGAGTTCACCGGCGACTCGTTCCTCGCGGACACCGCCGAGCCACGGTGGCTGGACCACGGTTTCGACTGGTATGCGGCGGTGACCTGGGAGAAGTACGTCGGCGGGAGTGTTGACCCGACCCGCCGGTACGCGCTGGCGTGGATGAACAACTGGGATTACGCGCACAACACGCCGACTGTTCAGACCGACGGGTTCAATGGGACGGATTCGATCGTCCGGGAAATCTCCCTGCATCAAACCGCCGAGGGGTTAGCCCTGGCGTCCCGGCCGGTTGAGGCGCTCGATGCCCGGGTCGCGAGAACGCTCGAGCTCGGAGACCTGCGGGTGGAGGGCCACCGAGATCTGCCGTACCAGGGCGTCGCCTACGAGATCAGCGCGGAGGTGACCTGGGAACAGGTGCAGAACGTGGGCATGCAGCTGCGCAAGTCCGGCGACGGGACGCGGCACGTGGATGTCGGGGTGTTCGGCGACTACGTCTACGTCAACCGGGCCGCCACCGGTCATCCGGACGAGACCGGGCGGTGGCTGGAGAGCCGGTCCTCGTTCGATCCGGCTGCCAAGCAGGTGCGGCTGCGCGTTCTCGTCGACCGCACGACGATCGAGGTCTTCGTCGACGACGGCCCGCACACCCACTCCCACTTGGTGTTCCCGGACCCTGCCGACACTGACGTCACGCTCTTCGCGCTGGGCGGATCCGCGCTGTTCTCCACGGTGCTGGTCCGCGAGTTCAACCCGATCCGATAGGTCGAACACGATCAGCTCGCCGGCCTCACATCGCCGAGACGCTGTGCCCGGTCATCAGCGACGTGCGCCGAGCTTGCCGACCGCTGGTGGGCCTACGTCCGCTACCTGGCGGACCACGAGCACGGCTCCTGGCGACACGAGCGCGGTCCCGACAATCTCCCCAGCGCCGACGTGCGGCCGGCCAACCGATATCTACCGCACCTGTCAGGCCCTGCTACCCGAACTTCCGATCGTCCCGTCGTTCGCTGCCGCACTGGCCGACGGTCGAGCGGACCGTCCCACGACGACACTTCCCGTTACTCAGCCCCGGATCGAGGAAGGTTCCCGGCATGAAGAACGCACCGACCCTGGCAGGCAATCCTGCCCGGAGACACCTCGCGCTGCGCAGCGCTGTCATCGCCGCGCTCGGCGGCCTGTTGTTCGGCTTCGACACCGCCGTGATCTCCGGCACCACCGACGCGCTGCAGCAAGTGTTCTCTCTGAGCGCAGCTGGCCTGGGCTTCACCGTCGCGACCGCACTGCTCGGCACCATCGTCGGTGCCGCCGCGACCGGGATCTGGAAGCCGGCCGACCTGTTCGGACGCAAGAAGGTCCTCTACGTAATCGGAATCCTCTACCTGGTATCCGCCCTCGGCTCCGCCCTCGCGCCCGACTGGGTGTCCTTTATGGTGCTGCGCTTCGTCGGCGGTATCGGGGTCGGCGCGGCCGCCGCGGTCGCACCGATTTACAACGCCGAGGTGTCCCCGCCCAAACTCCGTGGCCGCATGGTGGGGCTGTTCCAGTTCAACATCGTGCTCGGCATCCTGCTGGCCTATCTGTCGAACTACGTCCTGCTTCAGCTGGCGCCCGAAGCGACGGCTTGGCGGTGGATGTTCGGAGTCGAGGCGTTGCCCGCGCTCGCGTTCGTGCTCTTGCTCGTCCTGGTACCGGAGAGCCCACGCTGGCTACTGAAGGTGGGGCGGGTGGCAGAGGCCGACCGCGTGATCGCGGCCCTCGTCTCGGACCCGGACGAGGCACGCCTGGCCCGCAAGGAGATCACCGAGGCGCTCGAGACTGACGGCGCGGAACATCGCACCAAGTTCTTCATCCGCCCGCACCGCAAGATCATCTTCCTCGCGTTCGCGATCGCAGCGTTTAACCAGCTCTCCGGGATCAACGCCGTGCTGTACTACGCCCCCTCGATCTTCGAGTCAGCTGGGATGGGGGAGAGCGCCTCGTTCCTCAGCAGCGGCGGTGTCGGGCTGATCAACCTGATCTCGACGATGCTCGCTCTCCTCGTGATCGACCGGCTCGGACGGCGCAAGTTGATGCTGATCGGATCGTTCGGTTACCTGGTTACCCTGGGCCTTCTCGCGGCAACCTTTCTCAGTCAGGGGGATGCGTTCTCCGGCGGGGCCAGCCTGCTCGTCGTGGTCATGGTGATGCTGTTCGTCGCCGCGCACGCTTTCGGTCAGGGCGCTGTCATCTGGGTCTTCATCTCCGAGATCTTCCCGACCTCGATCCGCGCCCGTGGACAGGCGTTCGGCTCACTGATCCACTGGGGGTTCGCGGCCGCCATCTCCTGGATCTTCCCGCTGCTGGCCGAGGCGGTCGGTGGCGGGATGGCCTTCGCCTTCTTCTTCGTGTGCATGGTCGGCCAGCTCGCCTGGGTGCTGTTGCTGATGCCGGAGACCAAAGGCGTCCCGCTGGAGAAGCTGAAGGGCGTGCTCGGGGTGCAGGATAACCCGGAAATCCACCCGGACTCCGGTCAGTCCCGGGCCAACCCCACCTCGTTCTCCCACGACTGACCGGACACTGACCGTCGCTACCCCAGGTCGACGAGAGTGGCCGACCTGGGGCCCGACGTAACAGCAGAGTCCCGCGCCGGGTCAGCACTCCGACCACGGAAGGTAATGCCATGCGCCAGGTAGTCCTCGTCATGGGAGTCCCTGGTCGACATCGTGCACGCGCGAGACCGATCAATGGCCAGTTACCCGGAGGTAGCGCCGCCGACGTCGCCCTCGCCCGTCTCGGCAGACCGACCTGTTCGCGACCAGCTACTCCGACGACGAGCACGGCCGTCTCATCGCCGACCGCCTCAGGCGGGACCAGGTACGTCTCGCCACTGATGTTGCCGCTATCGATCACACCTCGTCAGCGATCGCGATGAACAATCGTGAGGATTGTGTCCACCTCGACGGCGATGGTGCATTACACGACCGCTGGCAGCGGGCCCGGCTTGGCGCTGGTGCATGGCACCGGGGCGGATTCGGCGCGTCGAACTCCGGCCACCTCGTCGACCGGTTCACCGATACGAACACGGTGATCACGCCGGAATCGGCGCCACCGTCGATGATGGAGCCCGATCAGTTCGGAGGCCTTGACTGAACAGATCGCCGCGGTGATGCGCGACGCATCCGACGAGCCAGTAGACCTGGCCGGGTTCTCGCCGAGCACTCGACCCTGAGCCTGACCGCCGATACCTACACCAACGTCCTACCCGAGGTCGCCCGCGAGGCTGTCGAGCGGACGGCAGCGATCATCCCGAGGGCAGTCACCGGAACTGGCTGTGTCACCCCACGTCACACGGTGATCTTGAGCAGAGCTGACGAAGGAAAACCTGGTCACAAAGGGTGCCCCCGGTGAGATTCGAACTCACACTGGACGGATTTTGAGTCCGCTGCCTCTGCCGGTTGGGCTACGGGGGCTGGTGCCGTTACAGCATACGGGACGGTTGATCAGCTCGCGTGGGTGGGGTGGTGCGGTTTCGGATGGTGTCGCGTTGGTCACGCGCCCGGTTTACATCGGCGTGAGGGTGTGCGCGGTAAGCTGCGGTTTCCCCGGTGCAACCGCATCGGCCGACCCGAGTATGACCAGGAGGACCCGGTGACCACGCCGGCTACCGAGGACCCACGCGAGGACAAGCCCGTCGAACGTCGCGTACTCGTGGCCGAGGACGAGGCGTTGATCAGGCTCGATTTGGTGGAGATGCTTCGCGAAGAGGGCTATGAGGTCGTCGGTGAGGCTGGGGATGGCCAGGAGGCGGTTCGGCTGGCCGATGAGCTGCGGCCGGACCTGGTCATCTTGGACATCAAGATGCCGAAGATGGACGGTATCGAGGCCGCGTCGAACATCGCGGGCGATCGCATCGCCCCCGTGGTGATCCTGACGGCGTTCAGCCAGCGGGACCTCGTCGAGCGGGCCCGTGACGCGGGGGCGATGGCTTACCTGGTCAAGCCGTTCGCCAAGCGGGATCTCGTCCCGGCCATCGAACTCGCCGTCTCCCGGTTCACGGAGGTGCAGGCGCTGGAAGCGGAGGTCGCCGACCTCTCCGAAAGGCTGAACGCGCGCAAGACGATCGAGCGCGCCAAGGGGTTGTTGATGAACAACCACAACCTTTCCGAGCCGGAGTCGTTCCGCTGGCTCCAGCGCACCGCCATGGATCGGCGGACGACGATGAAAGCCGTCGCCCAAGCCGTGCTGGACAACCTCGGATGACAGGAAGCCCCGGCCACTCGCCGGGGCTTCCTCCATCCGCGGTCTCACCCGCACCGAACGTCTCGACGCCGACGGCCTCGTCCGCGCCGCCCTATTCCGCACCGACCGGTAGTGACCCGGGTTACTGCGCCGGGGGTTGATCGCGCAGGAGGCAGCTCAGCCGCGCCGTGCAGGTGCGCTTCCCGTGCTCATCGGTGATGACGATCTCGTAGGTGGCGGTCGACCGTCCGCGATGCACTGGGGTCGCGACGCCGGTGACCAGGCCGCTGGTGGCGGCTCGGTGGTGCGTGCAGGAGAGTTCGAGACCGACCGCCGCGCGGTCCGGAGCCGCGTGGAGACCGGCGGCCACGGAGCCGAGGGTTTCCGCGAGCACGGCGTTCGCGCCACCGTGCATCAGACCGTAGGGCTGGCGGTTGCCCGCCACCGGCAGGGTCCCGACCACACGATCGGGGGTTGCTTCGGTGAGCTCCATCCCCATTCGGTGTCCGAGCTGTTCGTTGCCTGCCGCCGTGACCTGTCCCGCAATGTCATCGGGGCTGGTCATCGCCTCGCCGTTGTCGGTGGCCGTCACCGTGTGTGCCTCCTCCGCCTCCGCGTACGCGCTGTCAGGGGCTAAGCCTAGACTCGCACGTCGTGATGGCATCAGAAGACCGGCGCCTGCTGTTGATCGACGGCCACTCGATGGCCTACCGCGCGTTCTACGCCCTGCCGAAGGAGAACTTTCAAACCGGCACCGGGCAGCACACCAACGCGGTGTACGGCTTCACATCGATGCTGATCAACCTGTTGCGCGACGAGCAGCCCACCCACCTCGCGGTCGCGTTCGACGTGTCCCGCAAGACGTTTCGCAGTGAGAAGTTCGCCGACTACAAGGCCAATCGCGGCGCCTCGCCGGACGAGTTCAAGGGGCAGGTCAGCCTCATCCAGGACGTGCTCGCGGCGCTGAACATCCCGGTGCTGAGCAAGGACCACTACGAGGCCGACGACATCATCGCCACGCTGAGCACCGCCGCCACCGGCGAGGACTTCAAGGTCTCGATCTGTACCGGTGACCGCGACGCGCTGCAGCTGGTCGACGGCGACATCACGGTGCTCTACCCGACCAAGGGGGTTTCGGAGCTGACCCGCTTCACCCCGCAGGCGGTGGAGGACAAGTACGGGCTCTCGCCGCAGCAGTACCCCGACTTCGCCGCACTGCGCGGGGACCCGTCCGACAACCTGCCCAAGATCGCGGGTGTGGGGGAGAAGACCGTCACGAAGTGGATCCAGCAGTTCGGTTCGCTGGCCGAACTCGTCGACCGGGTGGACGAGGTCAAGGGCAAGGCGGGCGAGAAGCTGCGGGAGAACCTCTCGTCGGTGCTGCTCAACCGGCAGCTGACCGAGCTGGTCCGGGACGTGCCGCTGGAACTCGGACCGCTCGACCTGGAAACCCGGCAGTGGGATCGTGACGCCGTCCACCGCTTGTTCGACGATCTGGAGTTCCGCGTGCTGCGGGACCGGTTGTTCGCCACGCTCTCGTCGGCCGAACCCGAGGTGGAAGAGGGCTTCGAGGTCTCCGGCGGCATCGTCGAGCCGGACGGGCTGGGGGCGTGGCTGGACGAGCACGCCCGCGCGGGCCGGGTGGGGCTCGCGTTCACCGGGAACTGGGCGCGCGGGCGCGGTGATCTGGCGGGGATCGCCTTGGTCAACGGTTCGGGCGAGGGCGCGTTCGTGGACGTCCCGGCGTTGTCCGTGGCGGATGAGCGGGCACTCGCGGGGTGGTTGTCGGATCCGGCGGTGCCGAAGGCGGCGCACGACATCAAGGGCCCGTTGCACGCCATCCGGGACCGGGGCTGGCAGTTGGCCGGGTTGACGAGTGACACGGCGCTGGCTGCGTACTTGGTTCGCCCGGGGCAGCGCTCGTTCGACCTGCCGGATCTGGTCGTGCGCTACCTGCAGCGGGAGCTGCGCTCCGAACAGGGTTCGGGTGACGGGCAGCTGTCATTGCTCGCGGACGAGGAGCAGGTCAAGGCGGATGCTGCCGCGGCCGAACTGGTTCGGGCGAAGGCAGTGGGTGATCTTGCCGATGCGCTCGATGTGGAGCTGGCTCGGATCGAGAGCGGCGCCTTGCTGACCGATCTGGAGCTGCCGTTGCTGGAGGTGATCGGCGAGCTGGAGGAAGCGGGCATCGCGGTGGATTCCGACCGGCTCGACGAGCTCGGGGCCAGGTTCGCCGCACGGGTCAAGCAGGCCGCGCAGGACGCTTACGAGGTGATCGGCAAGGAGATCAACCTCGGGTCGCCCAAGCAGCTGCAGGTGGTGTTGTTCGACGAGCTCGAGATGCCGAAGACCAAACGCACCAAGACCGGCTACACGACCGATGCCGAGGCGCTGCAGGGGTTGTACGAGAAGACCGAGCACCCGTTCCTGCAGCACTTGCTGGAACACCGCGACGCCACCCGGCTCAAGACCACTGTGGAAGGCCTGCAGAAGGCGATCGATGATGACGGCCGGATCCACACGACGCTGAACCAGACGATCGCGGCCACGGGGCGGTTGTCCTCGACCGAGCCGAACCTCCAGAACATCCCGATCCGGACCGAGGAGGGGCGCCGGATCCGCGAGGTCTTCGTCGTCGGCGCGGGCTACCGGGAACTGATGACCGCCGACTACAGCCAGATCGAGATGCGCATCATGGCTCACCTGTCGGGCGACGCCGGGCTCATCGAGGCTTTCCGCACCGGTGAGGACCTGCACAACTTCGTGGCGTCCAAGGCGTTCGGCGTACCGATCGACGAGGTCGACCAGGAACTGCGCCGCCGGGTCAAGGCGATGTCCTACGGATTGGCTTACGGGCTGTCGGCGTTCGGCCTCGCCCAGCAGTTGCGGATCTCGTCCGAAGAGGCCAAGGCCCAGATGGACGCCTACTTCGCCCGGTTCGGCCGGGTGCGCGAGTACCTGCACGAGGTCGTCGACCGGGCCCGCAAGGACGGCTACACCTCGACCATCCTCGGACGGCGCCGCTACCTTCCGGATCTGAGCAGTGACAACCGGCAGCGCCGCGAAATGGCCGAGCGGATGGCGCTCAACGCGCCGATCCAGGGCAGTGCGGCCGACATCATCAAGGTGGCGATGCTCGGAGTGCGGCGAGCGATGGGCGAAGCGGGACTGCGTTCCAGGATGCTGTTGCAGGTCCACGACGAATTGATCGTCGAGGTGGCGGACGGGGAACGCGACGAGGTGGAGCGGATTCTGCGCGCGCAGATGGCGGACGCGCACCACCTCGATGTTCCGCTGGAGATCTCGGTCGGCGTGGGGAACTCCTGGGACTCGGCCGCGCACTGAGGAGGTTGCGGCTGCATCACGAATCCTTCGTTCGGCTGTGGCGTGACCCTCCGGAGTTCTCTCCTGGCGGAGCGCGTTCGGTGGGGCCCGCCCGGACGGTTGACGCATCGTTCCGGTTAGCCTGCGTATCCGCCGGTTTCGCGCCGGCACATCATTATCGGGCCGAGGTGCGCGGCTGACCTCGGAGGAGAGGAACATGATCAGCATCGACAGAGTGGACCACCTGGTCCTCACCGTGGCCGATGTCGATCGGGCAGCGGAATTCTACGAGCGGATTCTGGGCATGAAGACGGTGACCTTCGAGGGGAACCGTCGTGCCATGAGCTGCGGGCAGCAGACGATCAAGCTGCACGCGGCGAGTGAGCTGGTGGAACCCACCGCGACTCACCCGGTGCCCGGCTCCGCCAACCTGTGCGTGATCACCGACAGTGCCATCAGCCAGGTGCAGGAGCATTTGCGCGCGAACGAGGTGCGCATCGAAGAGGGGCCGGTCAGCAGGACCGGCACGTTCGGGCCGATCACGTCCCTGTATCTGCGCGATCCGGACGGGAACTTGATCGAGGTGGCTCGGTACGACGATCCGACCGTGGAGAACCCGGTCACCGAATCCTGATGGACCGGTTTTCGGTGGCGTGTCCGCTCGTGAGGGGACGTGCCCGCGTTCGCGACGGATGATTCGACCGGCGCGAACGGCGGGCCGTCCCGGCCACCGGTGCGGGGTGGTTTCGCGCACCGACCGCGGGTCGGCGCGCGAAACCCGGTGGGACTCCTACAGGGACAGTTCGGGCTTGAGCCTGCTCGGCGTCCACAGTCGCTGTCGCCACGCGGCGACGGTGCTCAACAGCAGACCCGCGAACAGGTAGCACGCCAGTACTCCGGCGGCCGTCCCGACCGGCTCCATGCCGGACCCGCCGTAGATCAGGTGGCGCAGTCCGCTGACGACGTAGCTCAGCGGCAGGGCCTGGTGCAGCGGGTGCAGTGGCTCCGGGATCGTCTGCCACGGGAACGTGCCGCCCGCGGTGATCAGCTGCAGGACCAGGACCACCAGGGCGATGAATTTGCCCCGGGGCCCGAACGCCGCGTTGAGCGCGTGCACCAGGGCCGTGAACGCGAACGAGGTCAGCAGCAGGAACCCGAAGGTCAGCCACGGGTGGGCCGGGGCGAGTCCGAGGCCGAAGACGACGGCGGCGTAGAGCAGCGCGACCTGGCAGACGCCGACGGTCGCGGCGGGTAGCCACCCGCCGAGTGCGACGCGCCACGAGGCGACTCCGGCGGACAGTGCGCGGTTGGACAGCGGGCGCATCAGCAGGAACAGCACGAAGCCGCCGATCCACAGCGCCAAGCCGAGGAAGAACGGCGCGAGTCCGGCTCCGTAGTTCTCCGCGCTGGACTGTGCCTCGGTGTCGACCGCGACCGGGTCGGCGATGGTTTCGGCGGTGGATTCCCGGGTGGGGTCGTCGAGGTTGGGGATGTCGCCGGCTCCGTTGTCGAGCTCGTCGGCGAGGGTGGTCGATCCGTCCGCGAGTTCGTCCGAACCGGCGGAGAGTCGTGCGGTGCCCCCGGCGAGCTGGTCGGCGCCGTCGGCGAGGGCGTCGGCCCCGTTGAGCGCTTCCCGTTCGCCGGCGTGCAGTTGTGCTGCTCCGCTGTCGAGTCGGGCGCTGCCGGCTTCGAGTTCGCCGGCACCGGTTGTGAGCCGGCCGATCGCGGTGGTCATGGCGGGTGTGGCTTCGGCGAGTTTGCGGTTGCCCTCGGCCACCTGGTGGGCACCGTCGGCGAGTTCGCGCAGCTGGCCGACCTGGTTCTGGACCTTCTCGTTGGCGTCGGTGACGGGTTGGTTGATGTCGTCGATCCCGTCGAGGATCCGTTGGATGTCGGACTCGCTCATCCCGGTTCGCCGAAGTTGGTCGGCGATCTCGGCCTTGGACCGATCGAGGTTGTCGACGAGTTCCTGGGAGAAGCCGCCGAGGTTTTCGGCTTTGGTGGCGAGTTGTTCGTTGCCGTGGGCGACCCGGGCCGAGCCGTCGGCGAGGGCGGCGGTTTGTTCGGGCAGTGGTGCGGTTTTGTCCTGGAGCTGCTGCAGGCCGCCGTGCAGTCGTCCGGCGCCGTCGTGGAGTTGGTCGGCACCGTCGGCGAGCTGTTCCGCCCCGTCGGCGAGTTCGTAGTGACCGTTGAGCAGTTGGTGGGCGCCGTCGGAGAGTTCGCCTGCGCCTTGCTGGGCGCTGTCGAGTCCGTCGTCGAGTTGTCCGGCTCCGTTGGCGAGCTTGCCCGCGCCGTCGGCTGCTTCGAGGGTCTTGTCGTGCACGGTGTCGAGGCCGAGCAGTAGTTGGTCGGCGGCTTCGGTGCCCGCGTCCTTGGCGACGGCTCGGCTCACCTCGGAGGCGACTTGGTCGGCGATGGTGCCGACCAGGTAGTTGTTGGTGTCGTTGGTGATCAGCCGCAGTTGGGCTTGTCTCGGTTCGAATTCTCCGGGGGAGAGCAGGGCCCCGGAGAAGTCCTTCGGGACGACGAGGGCGAAGGTGTATCGGCCGGCCGCGACTCCGGCTTCGGCTCGGCCCTGGTCGGTGCGCTGCCAGTCGAAGGATCCGGAGTCGACGAGCTTGTCGTAGACTTTCCGGCCGGCCTGCAACGAGGTGCCGTCTTCCCGGTCGGCGCCTTCGTCTTCGATGACGACAGCGGCGGGAACCGAGTCCAGGCGGCCGTAGGGGTCCCAGTTCGCGTAGAGGTACAGCGCGCCGTAGAGCAGTGGCACGAGCGTGATCGCGACGAGCGCGAGAACGGGTAGTTTGCCCGAGGTCAACCTGCGGAGTTCGGTTCGGGCGAGGCGGAACGTGGTCATCGAGCACCTTCAGCTTGGTCCGTTGTGGACGGATCCGGTTCGGTCCCGTCCGCGCCGATGCGGACGGGGTCGATGTCGAGTTTTTGGGCGGAGTGCTCCGAGCAGAGCACGATCACGGCACGTCCTCGGTCGGCTTCGCGCCGGGCGAGGGCGTACCAGTGGGCGGGGTCGCCGCCGTGCCGGTCGGGACAGTCGAGAACGAGGGCCTCGACTCCGCGCGCTTCGACGGCCAGGTCCATCAGCAGCCGGAGGCGGCTCGGTGGGGGCAGGCGTTCGAAGCGTTCGTTCGCGCGCTCGTCGAGTTCACGCTCGTGCAGCCAGGATCGGACCTTTCGCCGTCCGGATCGTCTGCCAGCGATGCTGAGCCCTTCGGCGACGGCGTCGCGAACGGTGATCGCGCCGTCGGGCTCGGACACGGCGGGCGCGTCCACCACCGCGACTCTGCGGCGCAACGCGGCGAGGTCGCTCGATCCGTCCAGTCGCACGGTGCCCCTGGTGGGGCGTAGTCGACCGGACAGGGCCAGGGCGAATGCGGTGCGTCCGGAGTTGGGGTTGCCGGTGACCAGGATCGCTTCACCGCTCCGCGCGTGCAGGGAGGTCGGCACCAGCAGGGTGCCGTGCGTTCCGATGACCTCGACGCTGTCAGCGACGATTTCCACGCCGTTCTCGACTCCTCGCGTTGTGACCGGTGCTCCCGGCCTTGCGAGCGTCAGCGCAGCGCGGTGCCGGGGCGCACCTCCCACGTGGTCCACAGTGGCCGGTACCCCTGCCGGGGCCAGAACACCGAGGAAAGTGGGTTCGGTGTGTTGTAGTACAGGAAGCTGCCGCGGACCCCGGCGCGGGCGAACTCGTTGTGCGCCGTGTCCATCAGGGTTCTGCCGACGCCGGTGTCGCGCGCCTGCTCGTGCACCGACAGGCAGTTGACGTAGGCCCACTTGCCGGCGGGTAGCCGGTGTCGACCCTGGTGCTTGTCGGTGTCGATCCAGCCGCACTCGGCGAGCGCGATCGGTGTTCCGTCCCGTTCGGCCAGCCAGACCGGGTCGTCGGAGTGCAGGCGCACGTGGGCTGCGGTCCGCTTGAGCTGGGCGGCGTCCGGGCGGTGCACCGACCCTCCGACCAGGGCGGCGTAGGAGAGCTCGGCGAGCGTGAGCTCCACGACGTCGTCCAGATCGGCCGGTCCGGCGCGGCGCACCTTTACGGTACCAGACAGTTTCGTATCTCGACTCGGTGCCGCCTCCCGGACGGCCAAGCAGGTCAGCGGGGTCATCCCGTGATCGAGGAGTGCCCTGGTCGCCTCGGCATCCCGGCTCGGCCAGGTGACCATGCAGCAGGAGTCCGCGGCCGATGTTCCGTGCTCGGAGAACCAGTCCCGCCAGGCGTGCAGCAGGGCGTCCATCCCGACTCGCGGCCGGTTGCCCAGCAAGGGGAAGAGCTCGTAGGTATCGGCTGCCTGCCAGAGGCTCTGCAGGGATCCCGGCGGGGCGGATGTTCGGGTGATCAGTCCTGCCGCCACCTCGTCGCCGGGCAGCCGGGTCATGATCGGCTCACCGCGCGGGAGCGCGAACGACTCCGGCAGACGCGGGTCCAACGCGGTCAACCGCGCCCGCTGCGCGTCGAACAGTTCCTGCGCGGTGCTCACGGTCTCTCCCAGGCGTTGTCCGTAGCCGGGGCCGGGCGCTTCGATTCGTCCACGGGTGGACGAATCGAAGCGCCCGGCGCGATGTCAGAGCGGAAGATCAGTCGCGCGAGTCGAGCTCGCAGCAGAAGATCGCGGTGCCGGGGAACAGCTTGCCGCGGAGCGGGCTCCACTGGCCCCAGACGGCGGTGTGGTCCTGCGGCCACTCGGGTTCGATCAGGTTGCCCAGGCGCATTCCAGCTCCCGCGATCTGCCCGACGAAATCCCCCAGGGTGCGGTGGTGCTCGGCATAGGTGGCGCGTCCGTCGGCGTCGATCTCCACGTACGGGGAGCGGTCGAAGTAGGACTGCGCGACGGTCAGTCCGCCCGGTCCCGGATCGTCCGGGAAGATCCACCGCATGGGGTGGGTGACGGCGAAGACCCAGCGCCCTCCCGGTCGCAGCACGCGTGCGACCTCGCGCATCACCGCGCCGGAATCGGCCACGAACGGCACCCCGCCGAAGGCCGAGCAGGCGATGTCGAAGGAGTCGGTCGCGAACGGCAGCACGTCCGCGCTCGCTTGCACCAGCGGAACGTCGATGCCGGTGCGCGCGGCCCCGTCCGCCGCGTGCCGGAGCATTCCCGCCGAGATGTCCAGCGCGACCGGACGTGCGCCTTGGCTGGCCAGCCACCGCGAACAGCTCGCCGATCCGGAGCCGACTTCCAGCACGTCCTTGCCCCGCACATCCCCGAGCAATCGGGCGTCTTCTTCGCGCAGCCGTTCCGGGCACCAGACGAAATCGCTGAGTCCGAGGAAGTCGCCGTGTTCGGCCTGGTAGTCGTCGGCGTCGGCGTCCCACCACAACCGGTTCGCCGAACGGGACTCGGAGGCATCCACGGTGCGTTTGGTCACACCGACGGTGCCGAGGGTGTGCTCAGCCGTAGCGTGGCTGTCAGCGGCCGGTTCCTCGTCGCCTGGAAGGTCATCGGGACGAGTCAAGGTGTTCCTCCGGCTGGTGTGGGTATGGCTCGAACGTGATGCATTCGAGTCCTCCGACGTTGCGCAGGTGGTCTGCCGACGACACGGTTTGCTCGACGATCGAGAGAGCGCGTACGATACCGCCCGCACCTAGGGTCTTTCGTCGTCCCCATGTTCTGCCCGCGCGGCCGGCCGTGTTCAGCACCGTGTACAGCACGTTGACCACCCGGTCGGCTTGCCGGAGCGGCGCTCGAAACCATCGGGATCCGTCCCGGCGAAAGCCGGGCGATTCCGTTGCGAGCGGGGCGCCGAGCGAGGCCCCGGGTGCATTGCACACGCAATCCAACGACCAACTATCCGTACCGGAGCAACCCACCTGATGTCCACCGACACCACCACCGTCCCGACTGCCGCAGCCAAGCCGCAGGTCGCCGTGAACGACGTCGGGACGGAGGAGGACTTCCTCGCCGCCGTCGACCTCACCATCAAGTACTTCAACGATGGCGACATTGTTGAGGGCACCATCGTCAAGGTCGACCGCGACGAGGTGCTGCTTGACATCGGCTACAAGACCGAGGGCGTCATCCCCTCCCGCGAGCTGTCGATCAAGCACGACGTCGACCCCGCCGAGGTCGTTACCGTCGGCGACTTCGTCGAAGCGCTTGTCCTTCAGAAGGAGGACAAGGAAGGCCGACTGATCCTCTCCAAGAAGCGTGCGCAGTACGAGCGCGCCTGGGGCACCATCGAGGAGCTCAAGGAGAAGGACGAGCCGGTCAAGGGCACCGTCATCGAGGTCGTCAAGGGCGGCCTCATCCTCGACATCGGCCTGCGCGGCTTCCTGCCCGCGTCGCTTGTCGAGATGCGTCGCGTCCGCGACCTGCAGCCCTACGTCGGCCGCGAGCTCGAGGCGAAGATCATCGAGCTGGACAAGAACCGCAACAACGTGGTCCTGTCCCGCCGCGCCTGGCTGGAGCAGACCCAGTCCGAGGTCCGCAGCGAGTTCCTCAACCAGTTGCAGAAGGGCCAGGTCCGCAAGGGCGTCGTGTCCTCCATCGTCAACTTCGGTGCGTTCGTGGACCTCGGTGGAGTCGACGGACTGGTGCACGTTTCGGAGCTGTCCTGGAAGCACATCGACCACCCGAGCGAGGTTGTCGAGGTCGGCCAGGAAGTCACCGTCGAGGTGCTCGACGTGGACATGGACCGCGAGCGCGTCTCGCTGTCGCTGAAGGCCACCCAGGAAGACCCGTGGCGTCAGTTCGCCCGCACCCACGCGATCGGTCAGATCGTGCCGGGCAAGGTCACCAAGCTGGTGCCGTTCGGTGCGTTCGTCCGGGTCGACGAGGGCATCGAGGGCCTGGTCCACATCTCCGAGCTGGCCGAGCGTCACGTGGAGATCCCGGAGCAGGTCGTCCAGGTCGGCGACGACGTGATGATCAAGGTCATCGACATCGACCTGGAGCGTCGCCGGATCTCGCTCTCGCTCAAGCAGGCGAACGAGGGCTTCACGCCGGACTCGGAGTTCGACCCCACCCAGTACGGGATGGCCGCCGAGTACGACAACGAGGGCAACTACATCTACCCCGAGGGCTTCGATGTGGAGACCCAGGAATGGCAGGAGGGGTACGAGACCCAGCGCGAGGAGTGGGAGCGCCAGTACAGCGAGGCCCACACGCGTTACGAGGCGCACATGCGTCAGGTCCAGAAGGCCGCTGAGGCCGACGCGGAGGCCGCTGCCGCGGCTGCGGCGGGTGCCAACACCTCGTCGTCCACCTCCTCGTCTTCCTCTTCGTCCTCGTCCTCTTCCTCCTCGTCTTCCTCTTCCTCTTCCTCCTCGGAGGAGCAGGGCGACGGCGGGGACTACTCCTCCTCGGCCCCGGCCGAGCAGCAGGAGGACTCCGGTTCGCTGGCCAGCGACGCTCAGCTCGCTGCCCTGCGGGAGAAGCTCTCCGGCGGTGCGTGAGCCGGTACTCGCCCGCTGAACGGATAGTGCGAACGGCCCCGCGTCTCGAACGAGGCGCGGGGCCGTTCGGCGTTCCGGGGACGTCGAGCCCAGGAGCCCACGCCTCGGCTCGGGAGACCTACTTGGGACTGGACAGCCGACCTGACAGGATGAGCCGCGTGTTGCGGGTTGGGCTCAGTGGCGGAATCGGGTCGGGCAAGTCCACGGTGGCGCGCCGGTTGGCGGAGTGGGGCGCGATCGTCATCGATGCGGACGTCATAGCTCGCGAAGTGGTCCGACCCGGCAGTGCCGGGTTGACGGAACTGGTCGAACGCTTCGGCCCGGACATCCTCGATGCCGACGGGGCGTTGGATCGTCCCGCGATGGCCGCGCGCGTCTTCGGTGATGAGGAGTCACGTGCAGCGCTGAACTCGATCACCCACCCCCGGATCGGGGCACGAACGGCCGAGTTGATGGCCGAGGCACCCGAAGACGGGATCGTCGTGCACGACATGCCCCTGCTGGTCGAAGCGGGTTACGCGGCCGACTACCACTTGGTGGTCATCGTCGACGCGCCGGAGGAGGACCGGGTGCGACGGTTGATCGACCGGGGCCTCGACGAATCCGACGCGCGCGCCAGAATCCGTGCGCAGGCCACCGGAGAGCAGCGGCGTGCGGCCGCGGACGTCTGGATCGACAACAGCGGCCCGGTGGAGGGCGTGCTGGGCGAAGTGGACGAGCTGTGGCAGCAGCGCCTGGTGCCGTTCGAGCGGAACCTGCGTGCGCGGCGCCCGCCGGAGCGGGAACCCGGCCGGTTGATGGACTCCGATCCGGAATGGCCACGCACGGCGCGGCGGTGGATCGCGCGCATCGGTCGGGCAGCGGGGGAGCGGGCGCTCCGGATGGATCACATCGGGTCCACGGCGGTGCCGGGTCTGCCCGCGGAGGACCTGCTGGATGTCCAGCTCACCGTCGCCTCGTGGGTGGATGCGGAGGCGATCGCCGAGCCGTTGGCGCAGGCGGGTCTTCCGCGTCGTCCGGACGTGGCGTACGACCCCGTCCGGGACATCGAGCCGGATCCCGCCCAGTGGCGGAAGAGCTTCCACGTGTCGGCTGATCCCGGGCGTCCACTGAACCTGCACGTTCGGGTGGAGGGGACCGCGGGATGGCGGTACGGATTACTGTTGCCCGCGTGGCTCCGGGCGACCCCGGAGGCTCGCGAGAAGTACGAGCGGGTGAAGCGGGAAACCGTCGCTCGGGCTGCCGCCGAGCCGAGCGGGGGAGATCGCGCCGAGGCCGAAGATCCGTGGTTCGCCGAAGCGCTGCCGTTGGCCGACGAGTGGGCGGCGGAGACCGGCTGGTACCCGTAGGTCTCCGCGCGCTGTCGGGTTGTCCCCGGCTGGAGCGTGGTCGTGGTGCTCGGTCAGCCGCGTGCCCGCGCGCTCGCCGATGTCACCAGAGGTCGAAGATGCCCCGGTGCGCCAGCCACTGGTTGAGGTCCCGTTGCCTGCTGAGCTCCTCCAGCGTGCGGTGCACGATCTGGAAGGCGTGGTCGGCCTCGCCCGGGCGGATGATGCCGGCGGAAACAGCTGCGGCGAAGTCCTCGGACTGCACGATGCGCGCTGGTCCGTGATCGGCCACCTGGAGACCCAGCAGGAGGTCCGTGGTCTTCCACGATCGGGTGTCGCGTTCGATGTGAACGGCCGTGAGCATGCTCGGTTCCCGCTTGGAGTGCCTCCGCCGAGGCCGGTATCGAGTGAGCCGCAAGCCCGGTTCGGGGAGCAGCCAACTGATCTCCGCCTCGTGCGCCGGATCTTCCGGCGTCGGGCATTCCAGCGAAAGTCCCCAGCGCTCCAAGCGGCATGCTTCCAAAGGCGTTACCACGCCCGAGGGATGTGACCGCTGCGAGCTGAAGACATCGACGACGTCGACCAATTGCGGAGTAACCACGGTGCCCACACGGAAACCGTAACGTGAAATCCGCCACTAGTGATCAACAACGCAGTTCTTTAACGTAACTTTTCCGGCGTCGTTAGATCTCGATCCGGTGATGGCAACCTGTTTCACCATCCTGGCGGTTGCAGTCAGCGACCAACGGTGGAAAGTTCAGTGGGCTGCGGCTGCCAGGAAAGGTCCACGCCCTTCTCACGCAGCCAGCGGTCGAGGTCGTAGCCGTGCCGAGCCAGCCCGTCGACCGCGTCGTAGGCGGTTTCCAGAGCGCGCTGCGCGGTCGCGGTGTCGAGCAGACCCGCCCCCGTGGCGAGCGCGAACTCGTCGATGTCCCGCAGTCGCGCCCAGCGTCGGTCACCGACTTCGATGTCCAGGTAGTGGTCGACCGTGTGCCACTGGGTGCTTCCCGTGGTGACCTCGGCGACGTCGAGGTAGTAGTCGAGATCCTGTTCGTGGCCGGGCCACCAGCGCCACCGGCTCACTCGCAGGCCGAGATCGGGCAGCAGCCACGACTCGACGTGCCGCAGGCGGGCGTGTCCGGGGGTGGAGCGTGCCATGTACAGCCCGAACGATTCGACCCGGAATTCGTCGACCTCGCGTGCGCGCTTCTTCGGGTCGGTGTTCGTGCCACGAGTGAGATCGAATGTCTCGACCTTCGGAGGGTGGATGGGAAGTCCCAACTGCTCGGCGATCTCGCGCTGAGTGGTCACACCGACACTGTAGGTCGGTCCGGGGGCGGAACAGAACCGTTGGCGGGAATGAAAAGCCGCGGCGGTCACCGCGACACGATGTCGGTGCGTGCTCGTACCCTCGGGGACGTGGCATTCGCAACTGAGCACCCCGTGACGGCTCAATCGGAGTTCCGGCCGGTCGGCGACATCGAGCGGACGGGTTCCCCGTTCCGCATGGTCAGCGATTACGACCCCTCGGGTGACCAGCCGGAAGCGATCGAGGACCTGGAACGGCGGATCAACGCGGGCGAGACGAACGTCGTGCTGCTGGGAGCCACGGGTACCGGCAAGTCCGCGACCACGGCATGGTTGATCGAGCGTCTCCAGCGCCCCACGCTGGTTCTGGAACCGAACAAGACGCTCGCCGCACAGATCGCCAACGAGATGCGCGGTTTCTTTCCGGACAACGCGGTCGAGTACTTCGTCAGCTACTACGACTACTACCAGCCCGAGGCCTACGTCCCGCAGACGGACACCTACATCGAGAAGGATTCCTCGGTCAACGAGGACGTGGAGCGGTTGCGGCATTCTGCGACGTCGAACCTGCTGAGCAGGCGGGACTGCGTGGTGGTCTCGTCGGTGTCCTGCATCTACGGCCTCGGTACGCCGCAGTCGTACCTGGACAGGTCGGTGGAGCTCGCGGTGGGCGGCGAGATCGACCGGGACCAGCTGCTGCGAACGCTCGTTGACGTGCAGTACACGCGCAACGACATCGCGTTCGCGCGGGGCACCTTCCGGGTGCGCGGCGACACCGTCGAGGTGATCCCCGCCTACGAGGAGCTCGCGGTGCGCATCGAGTTCTTCGGCGACGAAATCGAGCGGCTGTACTACCTGCACCCGCTGACCGGAGAGATCGTCCGCGAGGTCGAGGACCTGCGGATCTTCCCCGCGACGCACTACGTGGCGGGACCGGAGCGGATGGAGAAGGCGATCCGGTCGATCGAGTCGGAACTCGAGGAGCGGCTGGAGCTGCTGGAGAACCAGAACAAGTTGCTGGAGGCGCAGCGGCTGCGAATGCGCACGCAGTACGACATCGAGATGATGCGCCAGGTCGGTTTCTGCTCCGGTATCGAGAACTATTCGAGGCACATCGACGGCCGCGCGGCGGGTACGGCTCCTGCGACGTTGCTGGACTACTTCCCCGAGGACTTCCTGCTCATCATCGACGAGTCGCACGTGACGGTGCCGCAGATCGGCGGGATGTTCGAAGGCGACATGTCCAGAAAGAGGACGCTGGTCGAGCACGGCTTCCGACTACCGAGCGCGGTGGACAACCGGCCCCTCACCTGGGAGGAGTTCAGCGACCGGATCGGGCAGACGGTGTACCTGTCGGCGACACCCGGGTCCTACGAAGTCGGCCAGTCCGGCGGCGAGTTCGTCGAGCAGGTCATCCGGCCCACCGGACTGGTGGACCCGGAGGTCGTGGTGAAGTCGACCGAGGGGCAGATCGACGATCTGGTGCACGAGATCCGCGAACGCGCCGAGCGGGACGAACGGGTGCTGGTCACGACGCTGACCAAGAAGATGGCCGAGGACCTCACCGACTACTTCCTGGAACTGGGCGTCCGGGTGCGGTACCTGCATTCGGAGGTCGACACGCTACGGCGAATCGAGCTGCTGCGACAGCTGCGGCTGGGTGAGTACGACGTATTGGTCGGCATCAACCTCCTGCGCGAGGGGCTGGACCTGCCCGAGGTCTCCCTGGTGTCGATCCTGGATGCCGACAAGGAGGGTTTCCTGCGCTCGGAGACGAGTCTCGTGCAGACGATCGGTCGTGCGGCGCGGAACGTCTCGGGGCAGGTGCACATGTACGCCGACCGGATCACCGACTCGATGCAGCGGGCGATCGACGAGACGAATCGTCGCCGGGCAAAGCAGATCGCCTACAACGAAGAACACGGCATCGATCCGCAACCGTTGCGCAAGAAGATCGCCGACATCCTCGATCGCGTGTACACCGAATCCGACGACACGGAGGAGGCCGTCGCGGTCGGCGGCTCGGGGCGCAACACCTCCCGCGGCAAGAAGCCCAGCGGTGAGAGCTCGGGCAGCGCGGGTGTGCTGGAGGACCGGGACACCAAGTCGATGCCGCGTGCCGAGCTGGCTGATCTGATTCAGCAGCTCGACGAGCAGATGATGAGCGCGGCCAGGGAACTGCAGTTCGAGTTGGCGGCCCGATTGCGTGACGAGATCCACGACCTCAAGAAGGAACTGCGTGGAATGGATGCCGCCGGGATCGAATGAGGCGAGCTCGTGCGGGTCACCTTCCCGAGAAGGTGGCCCGCACGAACCCCGGCCGTGGCGGCGCGGCCAGTGACGGGGCGAGCACGATTCCGTCGGCCTCGTGGGCGGGGCCCGGCCGGTGCCCTGCCAGGCCGGCTCGCACGAGTCGCCCCAGCTGTTGCCCGCAGTGGTGGTAGAAGCGCAGCTGCGTACGGCGTCCGAACGCCGCCCATCCCAGTTTCAGAAGGGGGTCGAGAGTCGGCGAGCGCTGGGAGAATCCGCTCATGATGAACTCGACCCGTCCCGAAGCGGGATGCTTCGCCACCAGGTAGCTCATCTTCCCGCGTTCCAGGTGCCCTTCGAGGGTCTCGTAGGACCATCCCCACACCCGCTCGGGCAGCGTCTCGTCGATGACGCCGGTGACGCGCACCCCCATGTGGAAACGCAGTCCGCAGAAGCGACCCTCCAGGAGCATGTCCCGGCCGAGCAACGGCGCCTCCGGTCGGTAGATGGCGCGCACGCGGTCGGGTGGGGAGAACTCGTAGTCGGCGACCAGCTCGCACGCGGTCTCCCACAGCCCACCTGGCTCGGCCGGCCCCGGGGACTCGGTGCCGAGGTACTGGCGGTGCGCATCGACGTTCCACAACGGGCCGCGCACTTCTTCTGCCAGGTAGTTGATCCGCCGGTCGTGGAGGTCTTCGAGCGCCGCGACGTGGTCGACCCCGGCGAGCAGGTGACCGTGTCGACTCCTCATTCCAACTCGCGCAGGCTGTCGCCGATCAACCACAACGTGGGTGGCCACAGGCCCACGAACAACGCCCGTCGCTCGGCGTTTCCGCGTTCGTCCTGGTCGACGGTCTTGGCCCTGATCCACAGGCCGATGCAAAGGCCGATGGCGCCCACCGAGAGCGGCCGCAGATGCGCACTGCGGAGCCCCGCCCGGTGCAGGAGGTCGAGCATCGCTGACACCTCGCTGACATGTGATCGTGCCCGATCTCGGGGATGATTCCGGTACTCCGACAGGATCCCCCGGAACAGCGGATCTCGCGAAAGGACCGCATGGGCACGATCGTCAGGAACGCTTTGCTCCCCGTTCGGTGGGGCGTCGGTATGGCGCTGATCTCGTGGCGATATCTGTGGCAGACGACTCCGCTGCATCGCACCGAAGTGCTGGTGGAAGCTGCTCCCGAGAACTCCGCTCCGGAGGTTGCCGAACACCTGCTGGACGAGCGCTGCCAACCGGATTCGGACGGTGCCGGCGAGCTCTACCACCGTCGCTTCAGGGTTCGGATCGAGGACAGCCGGTGCGCTGCCCGCGAACTCATGTCCGAGGTGAAGGAAGACCTCAACCGAGCGGCGCCGACGGAGGTCGTGCGTTTCCACAAGACTGGCGGCGCCATGGACGCCATGCGGCCGGGTGATGAGTTCGTCGTGCGCATGCCCGGCCCGTGGAACGGTCCCGTACGGGTCATCGAATGCGGTGACCAGCACTTTCGGTTCGTCACGTTGTGCGGGCACCTCGAAGCGGGCCAGATCGAGTTCCGGGTGTTCACGGAGGGCGCGGTCGTGTGGTTCGAGATCGAGACTTGGGCCAGGGCGAGCAGCGCGCTGGTGAACCTGCTCTACGCCAAGCTCCGGTTGGCGAAGGAGATGCAGCTGAACATGTGGGTCCGCTATTGCTTGGGCGTCGCGCGCCTGGCCGACGGTCGAGCACGTGGCGGAGTGCGGGTCGACACGCGCTGCGTCGCCGACGCCGCCCGAATCGAACGAGGCGGGGCCGTGCGGGACCGCCTCAGCTGGTGATGTCCTTTCGACGGAAGTACAGCACGGCCAGCGCCGCGCACGCGGACGCGTAGGCCAGTCCGGAGAACACGCCGTTGGCCAGTGCGGTCCATTCCACCTCGTTGGCCAGCAGGTCCACCCACGCCCGGGAGAAGTGCGTGGGTAGGTAATTCCGTATGTCGCCGAGGACGGTGATCTGGTCGAGGATGTGGGACAGGATCGACACCAGCACGGCGCCCCCGACCGCGCCGAGGGGTGCATCGGTCATGACACCGAGCCACAACGCCAAGCCCGCGATCCACATCAGGTGCACCGCGAGGTAGGCGACCACGCCGATCAGGCTGATCAGTCCGGCGGCGAACGGCAGGGTCTCGCCGTTCGGACTGATCAGCTCGGCCGTCCCGTACCAGGTGAGGCCCACAGCCAGCGCGGACGAGGTCAGCAGGCAGAGGCCGATCGCGGAAAGCAACGCCGAGACGATCGCCTTCTGCCGCAGCAGCCGTGAACGTGGGACGGGTGCGACGAGCAGGTACTTCAAGCTCGACCAGGAGGCTTCGCTGGCGACGGTGTCGCCGAAGAACAGTGCGACCATGACGACGAGCAGGACGTTGGTGGACGCGAACAGCGTGAACACCGCGAAGTTGAGTCCTCCGGAGGTGGCCAGACCGACCACGCTTCCGGGGCCCGGTCCACCGTCCCCGTTTTCGAACGCCAACAGCAGAAGCCCGGGCAGCACCGTCAGGAAAGCGAGCACCAGCCGGGTTCGCCTGCGCCGCAGTTGCCGCGCCAGCTCGACCGCGACGGGCATGGTGCGGTTGGCGCGGTAGCCTTCCACGCTGCCGTCCGGCTGGCTCGGGCGAACGGTCGTCCGGGCGAGGCCCTTCTCGGCTTCCGGCTCGATCGCTGCGGAACCGGCCGCTGCCGGTGAGCCGTCCTCCACAGTGCTCTCCGCGGAGACCGTCCCGGCTGCGTCCTCGGAGTCCGCGATGATCGGTTCCGCGTCGGCACCGTCCTGCGGGGCGTCGGCGTTGGCCTCGGGCGAGCCGGGCTTGTTCTCGCGCATCACTGCTGTTCCTCTCCGACCAGTTGCAGGAAGGCGTCTTCCAGCCGTCGCCGCGGTTCGACCCGGCTCACCAGGACGCCGGCGGCGACCAGCGCGTTCACCGCGATCGACGGACTGTGCCCGGCGAGTTCGGCGTGCACCTGGGCACCGTCGGCCTCGACCTCCCCGAGCCCTTCGAGCGCGCGCAGCGCTGTCACCGCCAGTGCGGGTTCGTCCACGTGGAACGTGACTTCTCCCTGGACGGCGCCGATCTCGTCCACGGCTCCACTCGTCACCAGTTGGCCCTGATGCATGACCATCACGTGCGTGCAGATCTGCTCGATCTCGCTGAGCAGGTGACTCGACAGGACAACCGCGCGGCCGGTGGCGGCGTAGCGGCGCAGGATCTCGCGCATCTGGCGGATCTGCGGTGGGTCGAGACCGTTTGTCGGTTCGTCGAGGATCAGCAGTTCGGGAAGGCCGAGCATGGACTGGGCGATCGCCAGTCGCTGTTTCATACCTCGGCTGTATTCGCCGACTCGACGGGTCTCGTGCTTCTCGAGCCCCGCGATCCGCAGGGTTTCTTCGACGCGGGCTTCCGCGGACGGACGCCCGGTGGCCGCCCAGTAGTAGTGCAGATTGTCCGCGCCGGACAGGTGCGGCAGGAAACCTGGCTCTTCGACCAGCGCACCGACCCGGGAGAGGACTGGTGCGCCGGGAAACACGCGATGCCCGAACACATGGACCTGTCCTGAACTGGGGTGCAGGAGTCCCAGCAACATGCGCAGGGTGGTCGTCTTCCCCGCCCCGTTCGGCCCGAGCAGCCCTACGATCTGGCCGCTCTCGACGCGGATGGAGAGTTTCTCGACGGCCGTGAATCCGTCGGGGTACGACTTGGTGAGTTCGGTGATCGCCAACGGGGTGGTGCCGAGAGCCGGGTCGGCGTTCTCGGAGTGCCTCCCGCGGATGGCCGCGAAGGCCCAGACCGCCAAGCCCAGCAGTGCGATGGTTCCGATGCCGAGAAGGGCCGGAACCGGAACTCCGTGACCGGTCGTGCTGGTGCCGCGCACGGAAGGTACAGACAGCGATTCGGAGCCGGCCAGATCGATCCGGTGCGCCGCCGGGGCGTCGGGTGTCGTGTAGGCCTGGTCGGTGGTCGTCACGGCCAGTTCGAGGTGATGACCGGCCTCCAGTGAGTGTACGATTCCGGGCAGTGCGACGTTGACCTCGACGGACGAGCCGTCGCGCGGGAGGTCCGACACGCGGATCGGTGAGACGGCGTTACCGGTGAGGTCTCGGTTTCCATCCGGGCCGACGTCGTAGAGCTTGGTGAACAGGACGGCCTCACCGGAGTTCGGCTGACCAGGCACGGATGCCACGGACAACCGGGTGAGCGGGACTCCGGAGATGACCAGTCTGCTGTCGGCGGGATCGGTGCTGAACACGGCGACCTGTCCGGGAATGTCCTTGGCCAGGGAGTGGCCGAAATCGTCCGCGGCCTCCTGGGCGGCGGAGGATCCGGGCAGTGAGCTGGTCGCAGCCGGTCGCCCGCCGGGCGGGTTGATCACCGTGGTGGCCTCGCCCTGCAGGTTCATCGAGAACCGGGGGGTGCGTGGCGAGTTCGTGCCCGGGTAGGTCGGTGCCACCATGCGGCGAACGGGGGCTTCGTCGTCGCCCCGTGGGTCCCCTTCGATCTCGTACTCGAATCCGGTGCCCGGATCGGAGACCGGAGACTTACCGGGTTCGCGCAGGTGAAACGCGAACCAGTCGGCGATCTCGTCGCGGAGTTCGGCGCTGGGAGCGCCTCCGTCGTGGCCACCGGCGTACCAGATCATCTTGACCTCACCGCCGGCTTCGGTGATCTGGCGCGCGTTGGCGTCCGCCTGGTCGAGGCCGAACAGCGTGTCCTGGGTGCCTTGCACGAGCAGGGTGGGCACGTCGATGTTGCTGGTGACGCTCTTCGGGGAGACCGAGTCGAGCAGGTCCGACGTCTGCCGGCTCGCTCGGCCGTTCTCGGCGACTTCGGTGTAGGTCCTGCACACCTCTCGAATGAAGTTCCCGCAGGTCAGGGGCATCTGTTTGGTGGGGGCGGTAGTGGGGCCCTCGCCTGCGCGGCGGGGCGTCGTTCCTCCGTCGGCGCTGTTGAGTGATTCGTCCGGTGGCGTGGTCGAGCCGTGCGTTGGTGTCGCGCCTGCGGAGAACAGCAGTCCCGCCCACGCTTCCTTGAACACGCCGCGACCGTCAGCGGAACCCGCCGCCGGCGAGTCGCCGGTGATCGGTTCCTCCGACGCCGCGTTCGGCAGCAGTGCCCGTCCGAGGTCGTTGTAGGTCATCACGGGGGCGATCGCGTCAACTCGCTCGTCGGAGCCGGCCAGCAGCAGGCTCAGGGCGCCCCCGTATGAGCTTCCGGTCACGCCGACCCTCGGGTCACCGTTGGCGTCCCGCAGGACCTCGGGCTGGCGGGCGAGCCAGTCGACGATCTGTCGCGCGTCGGTGACCTCGTAGTCCGGGGAGTTCAGGGCGATCCGGCCGGTGCTGTTGCCGAACCCGCGGGAGGAGTAGGTCAGCACCGTGAAGCCGCGTTCGGTGAGTTTCCGTGCCTGTTGCGTGACGCTGTTCTTGTCCTCGCCGAACCCGTGGGCCAGGATCACCGCCGGAGCGGGTGTTTCCGGTGGCGCGAAGAGGGTGACGTCGATCTGCGCCCGTCGGCTGTCGTTCGGACCGTCGACGACGTCGAGTAGCACGTGGCGCGGTGGTGCGGCTGCCGGTTCCTCGTCCTCATCGAGGGACCACAGCGACACGCCCGCGATCACGCAGGCGGCGAGAGCGATTGCCACGGCGGACAGCATCCGGTGGCGGCGACGGGGCGAGGACACGGCCCCGACAGTAGGGCACGGGGGAGGCAACGGATTCATCCTGACGCGGGCGAAAATGAAGACGCTATGAACCAGAAACCAAACAGAAACCGGACAGGTCCTCAGGTGGATCGTGGGTACACGACCGCATCCCCGCGTGCGGTCTCGCCGGCTTTGCGGCTGAGCGTCCGCAAGATCGGCGAGTGGGGCTGATCATAGTGGTTTTGGCCCACGGATCAAGTGTTCCGGGGGAAGATGGTGTGGACAACGCCGACGGTGTGAACTGTCGGCGGTTGGATTGCCGTGTGCGTGGCCGCCTCGTACGGTGCGTGTTCCAGTGGGCCCGTGCCGATAATCACCCTGGCTGGTGTTGTGGACGTTGCATGCGTGACAATCCTGTCGACGCTATGGAGGGGAGTATTCCTTCGCGGCGGCATCGTCATCACGGAACTCCCGGCCATTCCGCCGGCGATTCCCGGTGCTGTCGGCCGGCCTGTTGCCGGTGGAAGAGACCTCCGGTGCTGGCTTGTGCCCTAAACCGGAGGTGATCGATGGGTGCCGACATGATGTTGGCGCAGCCCGCTACGGACACATTGAGCGTGCCGTGGTGGGTCTGGGCCGCCACGCTCGGTGGTTTGGCCGTGTTGTTGTTGGTCGATCTGGTGATCGTCGACCGCAAGCCGCACGAGGTGACCACGGGCGAGGCGGCGAGGTGGGTCGCCTTCTACATCGCTTGTGGCGTGTTGTTCGGCGTCGGAGTGTGGATCTTCGGCGACGCGCACTTCGCGATCGAGTACTTCACCGGGTATCTCACCGAGTATTCGTTGAGCGTGGACAACTTGTTCATCTTCATGGTGATCATGGCGTCCTTCGCCGTCCCGTCGATCCACCAGCACCGGGTGCTGCTGGTCGGCATTCTCATCGCGCTGGTCATGCGCGGTATTTTCATCGCCGTCGGCGCGGCGTTGATCGCGAACTTCGTCTGGATCTTCTTCGTCTTCGGTGCGTTCCTGCTGTGGACCGCCTTCGGCATGATCCGCAAGGACGACGAGGCGGAAGGCGACAACGTCCTCGTGCGCTGGGTGCGCAAGGTGTTCCCGGTGACCGACGACTACCACGGTTCGAAGTCGTTCGTGAAGGTCAACGGCAAGCGCTACCTGACGCCGATGTTCGTGGTGATCATCGCGATCGGAAGTGCGGACCTGTTGTTCGCCGTCGACTCGATTCCGGCGATCTTCGGCATCACCCAGGACCCGTTCCTGGTTTTCGCGGCGAACGCGTTCGCCCTGATGGGTCTCCGGCAGCTGTACTTCCTGATCGGCGGGTTGGTGGACAAGCTCGTTTACCTGTCGGTGGGTCTGGCCGTCATCCTTTCCTTCATCGGAATCAAGCTGATCGTCCACGCTCTGCACGAGTACCACCTCGTACCGGAGTGGTTGGAGATCGCCAACTGGATGTCGCTGAGCTTCATCGTCGTGGTGCTCGTCATCACGACGTGGGCGAGTTTGGCCAAGTCCAAGCGGGCGGCCGAGGAGAAGGAAGTCGAATCGGCCTGATCCGTTCCGCGCGGGATCCGTCACGGATCCCGCGCGGCGGTTTCACCTGGGGCGGGGCCGGTATTCGGGAGAGTTCGAGAGGCCCGACGGTGGTTCGCCGCGCGGTACTCGTGCGGCTGTGCTTCCGGAAGTCCGTCCGGGCGAGAACTGCTAATCCAGCAGGGTGAAACTCAGTTCGTTGCAGACCCTGCCCAGCGGCAGGTCGAGGCCGGGATGGTCGAGCGGTAGCAGCACGTCCGGTGATTCCGGCAAGGCGGTCGCCGAGGGTGGATCCCACAGGCACAGCGACGGGTTGCCCGCGTCCATCGACGACCTGTACCAGAGCCCGTCGAGCTCCGGGTATGCGGCGCGGATGTTGCGCGCCCACGCCTGGGTGCGTTCCTTGGTGCCGTTGCTGATGGCCTGCGAAGCTCCCGCGCGGGTGGGCCATAGACCGGAGAGGTCGAGCAGCCGCAGCGTTCGACGGGGGCGGAACAGGACCAGGTACGGGCTGCGCGTCCGCCGGTCCACGGTCGAGGTCGCCTGGAAGACCTCCGCGATGCACGTGCGGACAGCCAACGAGAAGTAGAGCACCCCGTGTTCCCTGGTGACCGTGGGGCCGCCCTGGGTGTTGGGTACGTGCGGGTCGAAGCGCGCATGCGGGAGCGGACCGGCGTAGCGGAAGCTGTCCCATTGCTGGGGATGGTTGCCGCCCGAAGTGAACACGCGCACCAGTCTGGTGCCTGCGGGGACGGCGATGACGTCTTCGGTGCGACGGAGCATCGCTTGCAGCGCCGCAGGCGCGGGAGGCTGTGGAAGCCGTGCCATGAAGTTACCGGATTCGTTCGGGGCGCGGAGTGTGGCCGGTCAGGCGGGGTTGCCGATGACCGAGGCGAGCCGGGCCACGAGGTGCGCGCTCCCGCCTGCCATCAGCCACTCGCGCGGGCTCACCGGTCGTTCGGCGAGGTCCAGGTCTTCCTGCTGGGTGGTCATGAAGTTGGCCAGCACGAGAGCGGGCTGGTCGGCGGGCATTGCGGCCAGCACCGTTTCCAGCCCGGGCAGCACGTCGTCGTCGGTGAATTGCCACGCGGGCAATCGCCATCCGCCCCGGTCCTTCCAGCCGACGAGGTGGCCGTTGCTGATCCGGTGGCGGATGCGGCTGCTGTCGACGCCCACGCGGTCGGCGGCCTGGTTGACCGACAACGCGGTGTCGCGCAGGACCGCCTGCTCGGCGACCGTCCTGGCGCGCGGGTCGAACTCTTCGCTGTCGAGTGGAGTGAGGTCGAGGCCGGCTGCGGACAGAGCTTGCCGCTCGGAGTGCGTGAAGTGCGTGGCGGGGTCCGCGGCCGGTGTGGTGAGCCGTTTCGCGGCGCTTTCGACCTGGGAGAGGAACTCCTCGGCCGTGACCCGCAACCCGGCACGGGCCAGAATGGTCTCCAGCGCGAATGTCATACCCCCAGAGTATCGCGATCCGGGCCGAATGTGTGCGCGGACGTGCGCACCTTGATCAACGGCGCGACGGTCGTGCGGGCCGGATGCACCGAGTCGGACCCGGCTCGTGCGATGGGACGGCTGATGGGCGCGGGGGAGGGTTGACGGGAGCGGGGGACACGTCGTTGACTGGACGTACCGACTGGTCGGTCCGACGGAGGTGCGCGTGACGGACGTCTATGGTCAACGACCCTGGCTTGAGCTGTACAGCGAGAACCAACCGCACGAACTCGAGCCCGAGTACCCCAACATGCTCGCCATGTTCGCGGACACCGCGCGGAGTAGTCCCGACAAGGTCGCCGTCACCTACTTCGACGGGCGGCTGACCTACCGTGATCTCGACGAACTCAGCGACGGATTGGCCACATACCTCCTGGAACAGGGGTTCGCGGCCGGTGACCGGCTCGCGGTCTATCTGCAGAACGTTCCGCAGTTCGTGATCGCGCTGCTCGCGGGGTGGAAAGCCGGTGGCATCGTGGTCACGCTGAATCCGATGTACCGCTCCCACGAGCTGACGACCATTCTCGGCGACAGCCGACCCAGTGCGGTGATCTCCTCCGAACACGGCTGGCAAGACGTGTTGCGCCCGGTGGCCGCCGAAACGGCGGTGCGGATCGCGATCACGACCAGTGAACTCGACCTGCAGTGCAGGAACGATTCGCGCGTGTTCGCGAACCTGAACAGGAGCCCCTCGGTGGACGCCGCCGATCTGCTCGACGTCGCCGAGACTCGCCGCGGTGTCCGGCCGCCGGAGATCCAGCCGAGCCCGTCCGACCCGGCACTGCTCGTCTACACCTCCGGCACCAGCGGAGTGCCCAAGGGGGCTGTGAACACGCACGGCAACGTCACATTCAACTCCGAGGGCTTCAAGGCACGCCTCGAATTCGGCGAGGACACCGGCGTTTTCGGCATGGCACCGCTGTTCCACATCACCGGGATGGTCTGCCAGCTCGGCGCGGCGATCGCGTTGCGGGGGCGCCTCGACTTGGCCTATCGCTTTCAGCCCGAGGTCGTGCTCGATGCGCTCCGCGAGCACGGGCCGGATTACATGATCGGACCCTCGACGGCGTACATGGCCCTGATGAACCGTCCGGAGGCGACCGCCGAGCACTTCGCGTCGCTCCAACTGGTCTATTCCGGCGGTGCGCCGTTGCCCTCCGCCGTGGTCGAGTCCTTCCGCGACCGATTCGGGCACTACATCCGCAACGGGTACGGGCTCACCGAGACCACGGCGACCGCCACCTCGGTGCCAGGACATCTGGAAGCTCCGGTCGACGAAGCATCGGGCACGCTCAGCGTCGGACTGCCGACGTTCAACACCGTTCTGCGAATCGTGGACGATTCCGGGGCGGACCTGCCCGTGGGCGAGGTCGGCGAGATCGTCATCGAGGGTCCGATGGTGGTTGCCGAGTACTGGAACAAGCCGGAGGCCACCGAGGCGGGAATCCCGGACGGACGGCTACTCACCGGCGATGTCGGCTTCATGGACGCACGGGGCTGGTTCTACGTCGTGGACCGGAAGAAGGACATGATCAGTGCTTCCGGGTTCAAGGTGTGGCCGCGTGAGGTCGAGGACGTGCTCTACGCCCACCCGGCGGTCCGGGAAGCAGCCGTGGTCGGAGTGCCCGATACCTACCGGGGCGAATCGGTCAAGGCCTACGTCAGCCTCGCCGCGGACGTGTCCACGACCGAGAGCGAACTCGTGAACCACTGCCGGGAGCAGCTCGCCGCCTACAAGTACCCGCGCAGCATCGAAGTTCTCGATGACCTGCCCAAGACCACGACCGGCAAGATTCTCCGGCGTCAGCTGCGCGAGAGCGCGCGGTGAGGGCCGGAGTGCAATTCGGACAGATCCGTTGTGATGAAAGGGAACGAATGAGCAAGCGTTTCGACGGTCGGGTGGCGATCGTGACCGGTTCCAGCCGCGGCATCGGCTTGGGCATCGCCGAACGTCTGGTCGCCGAAGGCGCCAAGGTGTGCATCACGGCTCGCAAACCCGATGCGCTCGAAGAGGCCGTGCAGAGCCTCGGCGGACCGGAGCACGCGATGGCGGTAGCGGGCAAGGCCGATGATCCGGAACACCAGCGGGAAGCGGTCGCCAAGACGCTGGAATCCTTCGGGCGCGTCGACATGTTGGTGAACAACACCGGGATCAATCCCGCGTACGGGCCGATGATCGACCTGGATCAGGAAGTGGCGCGCAAGACCCTCGAGGTGAACGTGCTCGGTGCGCTCGCCTGGACCCAGCAGGTGCACCGGCAGTGGATGAGCGAGCACGGTGGTTCGGTGCTCAACGTGGCTTCGGTGGCCGGGCTCAAACCCGCTCCGGGAATCGGTTTCTACGGTGCCACCAAGGCTGCTCTGGCACACATGACCCAGGAGCTCGCGGTGGAACTCGGGCCCTCCGTCCGCGTGAACGCGGTCGCACCGGCCGTGGTCAAGACCCAGTTCGCGACCGCGCTCTACGAGGGCAGGGAAGAAGAGGTCGCGGCGCAGTATCCGTTGGGGCGGTTGGGAGTTCCGTCGGACGTCGGCGGGGCGGCTTCCTTCCTGCTCTCGGATGAAGCGTCCTGGATCACTGGACAGATCCTGGTGCTCGACGGCGGGGTCACCCTCACCGGCGGCGTGTGACCGCTCAGCCGCACCGCTGCCACAGCGGCGGTGCGGTGTTCGGGGAGGTATCGACAAGAAGGGATCGGCGAGCATGGAACTGTCCGACGCGGTGGTCGTGATCACCGGGGCTGGAAACGGAATCGGTGCCGCGATGAGCCGGAACTTCGCGCGGCGCGGCGCTCGTGTCGTGGTCAACGATCTGGACGCGGACGCGGTGCGCGAGGTGGCCCGGGAAGTCGGTGGTCTGGCCGTACCCGGCGATGCGGCGAGTGAGGACGGTGCGCGCGGGCTCGTCGATGCCGCGATCGAGCGCTACGGCCGGATCGACATGTTCTGCGCCAACGCCGGGGTCGCACACGAGGGCGGGCCGGAAGCTCCCGAAGACCTTTGGGAGAAGTCGTGGGAGATCAACGTGATGGCCCACGTCCGGGCGGCTCGTGCGGTCCTGCCGCACTGGCTGGAGCAGGGGCACGGACACTTCCTCGCGACCGTCTCCGCGGCGGGTCTGCTGACGATGCTGGGCGCTGCCCCCTATTCGGTGACCAAGCACGGTGCGCTGGCGTTCGCGGAGTGGATGTCGGTGACCTACGGTGATCGGGGAATCACGGCGCAGGCACTGTGCCCGCAGGGTGTCCGAACGAACATGCTGGGCAACACCGGCGAGAAGGGTGAGAAGCTCCTCGGCAAGGAGGCGATCGAGCCGGAGCAGGTCGCCGAGGAGGTCGTCGAAGCGTTGGGGGACAAGCGTTTCCTCGTCCTCCCGCATCCCGAGGTCGCGGATTACTACGCCGCGCGCGCCGCTGATCCGATGCGGTGGCAAGGCGGTATGCGGAAGTTGCGGCGTGGTCTGGACAATGCTTGAGGACGGGATCGGCCGGTCACGGCTCGCCGCGATCGACCGATCCGCTTATCGGCGGACGTGAGTGGAAGAGGGGCACATGGTGCGGACCGGGGAAGGTGCTGAGGCGGGGGCCGGTGCCGCACGGGCGGAGGCCGGGACCGTGCCGGAGCGGTTGATGTCGGCGGCGACCCGGCTGTTCGCCGAGTACGGATTCGAAACGACCTCGGTGCAGCAGATCGTCGATGCCGCCGGTGTCACCAAGGGGGCGATGTACCACTACTTCGGCTCCAAGGATGACCTGCTCTACGAGATCTACGCCCGCCTGTTGCGGGTGCAGACCGCGCGCATGGAGGCGGCGGCGAGCAGCACCGAGCCGGTGGCCCGGCGGTTGCACGCGGTGGCAGCGGATGTCGTCGCGACCACCACGGCCAATCTCGACGACACGGTGATCTTCTTCCGCTCGATGCACCTGTTGCATTCGGACAAGCGCGCCGAGGTTCGCGCGGAGCGTCGGCGTTACCACGAGCGCGTCCGCGAGCTGATCGAAGAGGGGCAGGCGGACGGCACGTTCCGGCCGGACAAACCCGCCGAGCTCGTGGTGGATTATTTCTTCGGCGCTGTTCACCATCTCGGTACTTGGTACCGGAAAGAAGGGGAGTGGAGCGGCGAGCAGATCGGTGAGCACTTCGCGGATCTGCTGCTCGCGTCGCTCCGTCCCTGAGGGTCGTTCGGCGGCTCGGTTCCTGGTTCGAGCGGTGTACACCGCCGGGCCCGACGATTAGCATACCGACTAGTCGGTACACGGAGGTGTGTGTGAAGGCGTGGCAGCTCAACGAGCTCGGCGAGCCGCAGGATGTGCTTCGGCTCCAAGAACTTTCCGATCCACGACCAGGGCCGAACCAGGTGGTCGTTCGCGTCAAAGCCAGCCCGATCAACTTTCCGGACGTGCTGTTGTGTCGCGGCGAGTATCAGATGAAGCCGCCGCTCCCGTTCATCCCGGGCGTCGAACTCTGCGGCGAGATCGTCGAGGTCGGATCCGAGGTCACCGGCCTGTTGCCGGGGGAGCGCGTGATCGGCGGCTCCGCGATGCCCAGCGGTGCCTTCGGTGAGTACGCGGTCATGGACGCCCAACGGACCCTTCCCGCTCCCGACGCGCTCTCGGACGCCGAGGCCTCGTCGCTGTTCATCGGGTACCAGACGGGTTGGTTCGGTCTGCATCGACGGGCCGGCTTGCAGCGCGGCGAGACGCTGCTGGTGCACGCGGCCGCGGGCGGGGTCGGCAGTGCTGCCATCCAGCTGGGCAAAGCGGCAGGCGCCACCGTCATCGGTGTGGTCGGCGGCTCGGACAAGGCCGAGGTCGCCAGGAACCTCGGTGCCGACATCGTCGTGGACAGGCACGAGGAGGACTTCGTCGCGGTGGTCAAGGAAGCCACCGGAGGCCGAGGGGCCGACGTCGTCTACGACCCCGTCGGCGGAGACACCTACATGCGTTCGACGAAGTGCATCGCCTTCGAAGGACGGATCCTGATCATCGGTTTCGCCGGGGGGACGATCCAGACCCCGGGGCTCAACCATGCGTTGATCAAGAACTACTCGATCGTCGGCCTGCACTGGGGTCTCTACAACGAACGGGATCCGCAGTCGATCCGGCGCGCGCACGATGATCTCTGCGGATTGGCCGATTCCGGCGCTGTGCGACCGCTGGTCAGCGAAGAGGTTCCGTTGGCGAACCTGGCCGAGGCCGTGCAGCGCGTCGGGGACGGCAAGACGGTCGGCCGGGTCGCCTACCGCGCAACGACCGGCGGCTGAGCACACAGCGGTACCGCTCGGCGGCTGAACGCACACCGGAATGTTGCGCCGCACCGGTCCGCTCGAACCGGCTCGGCGAACCGTGGACGTGGCGTTGTTGGTGGGCGGGTGCTTCACATTCGCCCACCAACGACTTCGAACCGGAGCGCACAGGTGGGTTCGGACAGCCTCGGTCGGGGAGCACGTGCAGCGCCCGGAGGACCTGCGCTGGAGGGACCGGTTTCTTCGGGGGTGTGCCGGTTCAGGGCATTTGATCGCGTGAAGCTGGGCTGAACGGGTGTTGCTCCGTGCGGCAGGTTGGTCCATGCCGTCGTTCGTGCAAGCATCGCCGCATGGTCCGCAACGAGCGGTTGCGATCCGCGCGAGAAGCCGTCCCCTCGCGCAGATTGCCTGGGGAATGCTTGTCACGCCAGGAGTTGGCCGACGCGGTCAACGCCTGGCTGCACCACCACACCAATCGCGCCGGTGCCCTCGACGCGCACTACGTCGCGCGTTTGGAGCGGGGTGCGGTCCGCTGGCCGGGGCGGGAGTATCGCGCCGGGTTCCGCGCGATCCTGGGCGTGGGAACGGATTCCGCGCTCGGTTTCCTGCCGCCGAACCGAGCACGGTCGGCGCTGCGCGACGCACCCGGCAACGGGCCGAGCATCACTCCGGTCCCGGAAGGCCACGTGGAGCCGCACGAGGACGAACGGCTGTCCGCCGTCAGGGGCTTCCCACGCAGGACCGATGCCGCCGCGCTCGACTCGCTTGCCCGGGTACTGGCCGGGATCCGGAAGTTGGAAGACGAAACCAGCGCCGCCGACGTGCTGCCGAGCGTGCTTGCCCAGCGCGCCCTGGTCGACCGGATGGTCGCCGACGCGCGCGGGCGGATCCGGCAGCAGGCGGTCGGCCTGTCCTCGGAGATCGCCCAGTACCTCGGCTGGCTCTACGTGCCGAGCCGGCTGTGGGAGGTCGCGCTCCGGCACTTCGACCGCGCGGTCGCGCTCGCGCTGGAAGCCGACGACCCGCTGCGCCTGGCCACGGCGCTTTCGTTCCAAGCCGATGTCGCCATGCGCACCGGCGATCTGCGCACTGCGCAAGCACTCGCCGAGGCCGCGGGGCGGGACACTCGAGTCAACATCGGTCTGCGCACCTACCTGGTGTTCCAGCGCGCCGAGATCGTGGCGAAGCGCGGTGATCGTTCGGAGGCGGCGAGGTTGCTCATCGAGGCCGATCGAATGGTCGAGGCGTTGCCCCCCGCTCGGGAACTGCCGAGGTCGGGCTACTGGTACACGCCGGGTTTTTTCCTCGGCCAACGCGCTCTCGTGCTCCGGGAGCTCGGCGATGTGCAGGCCGCCAAGGACTCGGCGACCGCCTCGATGGCGGAGATGCCAGACGAGTGGGCGGATTCCGAATGGGCGGCCTGCAGGCGGGCGCTGATCGAGGCGTAGGGCGTGGAGGAGAGCGGCACCCGGACCTCTGTCGAGTTCCGGGTGCCGTCGGTTCTCGATTCAGAAGAGCACGCGGGTCAGGCTCTCCGCGATGCACGCCGGCTTGTCGGCACCCTCGATCTCGATGGTGACGTCGACAGTCAGCTGCAGGCCCCCGGAGATCTCCGTGACCTCGGTGAGCTCGGTGTGCGACCGCACCCGCGAACCAACGCGGACCGGGCTGGGGAACCGTACCTTGTTGAGGCCGTAGTTGATCCCCATCTTGACGTCCTCGAACCGGTAGGTCTGGGAGTTGAGGTGGGGTAGCAGGCTCAACGTGAGGAACCCGTGGGCGATCGTGCCGCCGAACGGTCCCTGCTCGGCCCGCTCGGCATCCACGTGGATCCACTGGTGGTCGTGGGTGGCGTCGGCGAACTGGTTGACCTGCTCCTGGGTGATGGTCAGCCAATCACTGCTGCCGAGCTTCTCGCCTTTCGCGGCGACGATCTGCTCGGGAGTGGCGAAAACCCGCATGCGAACTCCTCGGGACTGCTCTTTTCGATGTGGACGCTGCGGTGGGTCGGGTGGCGGAACCCCACCCGACCCACCGTGGTGGCGCTGCGCGCGCGTGGCCGCGCGCGCAGCGATCAGCTTGCCGTGGGCGCTTCGATGTCGACCAGCGTGGCGATGTGCGCGCGGTGCCGTTCGGCGATGCCGAAGGTGAGCTGGGAACTCTTGGCCCGGCCGAGGTACAGGTGGGTGGGGTGTTCCCAGGTCATTCCGATTCCACCGTGCAGCTGCAAGGATTCCTCGGCCGCCAGCACGACCACGTCCGAGCAGTACGCCTGCGCCACCGCCACTGCCAGCTCGCCTTCCGCATCGGCGCGAGCGAGCGCGTCGGCGGCGTTGCGGGCGGCAGCACGAGCCGTGCTCACCCCGGTCCACAAGTCCGCGAGCCGATGCTTGACGGCTTGGAAGGAGCCGATCCGGCGACCGAACTGGTACCGGGTCTGCACGTACTCCACAGTGGCGTCCAGGCAGTGCTGGGCCAGTCCGGCCTGTTCGGAGGCGAGGATCCCCGCGCCGGTGAGCAGAGCTCGACGCAGGATCCGCTCGGCGTCGTCACCGCGGGCGATCTCCTCCCCGACCGCACCGTCGAGGGTGAGCCTGCCGATGCGGCGGGTCAGGTCCAGCGGCGTCAACGGTTGGACGGACACCCCGGCAGCGGTCAGGTCGAGCCAGTGCAGCGCGGGGCCATCGGGTCCGGAAACCGGGACGAGAGCCGAATCGGCGACCTCGAGGTCGACAACCGCGTTGACCGTGCCGGACAACGAGCCGCCGTCGGCGCGGACAGCGGTGGGGAACTCGGCGAAGGGCGGGGTGGTCAGTCCGACGGCGAGCGTGGCCACGTGCGCACCGCCGGCCAGCCGGGGCAGGACCTCGGCGGCCTTCGGCTGCCGCGAACACTCCACCAGGGCCGCGGTGGTGAGCACGTTGCCGAGGAACGGCACGGGTGCTACCGCTCGCCCGAGTTCCTCGGCGACCACGGCAAGTTCTCGGGCACTAGCGCCCGCACCACCCGCGGATTCGGGCACGAGCAGCGAGGCCAATCCCATCTCGTCGGCCAGCGTGCGCCACAGCGCGAGGTCGTAGGGCTCGTCGCTCTCACACCTCGCGAGCACGTCGGTCCAGTCGCAGCGCTGCTGGGCCAACCTGCGCACGTTGTCGCGGAGGTCGTCCTCGACCTCGTTGTAGAGCAGGTCCGAAGAAGTCAACGCGGCAGCTCCTTCCACGGAACGTCCTTGTCGGCACGGGGTTCGGGAGGCAGCCCGAGGACGCGCTCCGCGATGATGTTGCGGAGCACCTCCGAAGTGCCGCCCTCGATGGAGTTGCCCTTTGCCCGCAGATAGCGGTAACCGCCGTCGCGAGCGGTGAGGTCCGTGATCTCCGGGCGTCGGAACGTCCAGTCTTCGTAGGTCAGTCCCTGTTCGCCGAGCAGTTCGAGTTCGTAACCGGAGATCTCCTGGTTCAACCTGGCGAACGAGAGTTTGGCCGCGGATCCCTCCGGGCCGGGGGCGCCGACGGCGAGCTGCTGGCGCAGCCGTTCTCCGGTCAACCGGGTGGCTTCGGCATCCACCCACAACCGCAGCAGTCGATCGTGCATTCCGCTGGTGCGCAGTTCGGGATTGCGCCGCCAAGCGTCGGCGACGATCCCGATCATTCCCGATTCACGGGCGGTGTTGCTGCCGCCGATGGCCACGCGCTCGTTCATGAGGGTGCCCATCGCGACTTCCCAGCCCTGTCCGACTTCGCCGAGGCGCTGCGAGTCCGGGATGCGGGCGCCGGAGAGGAATACCTCGTTGAACTCGGCCTCGCCGGTGAGCTGGCGCAGCGGGCGCACTTCCACACCGGGATCGGTCATGTCGCAGATGAAGTAGGTCAGACCCTTGTGCTTGGGCAGGTCCGGATCGGTGCGAGCGACCAGGATGGCCCACCGGGCGCTGTGCGCCAGCGAAGTCCACACCTTCTGCCCGTCGACTATCCAGTCGTCACCGTCGCGAACAGCACGGGTCGACAGCGCGGCGAGGTCCGATCCGGCGCCGGGCTCACTGAACAGCTGGCACCAGATCTCCTCGCCCGTCCACAGTGGACGCAAGTACCGCTCGCGCTGTTCGTGCGAGCCGAACCGCAGGATCGTCGGAGCGGCCATGCCGAGTCCGATGGAGTTCTTGCGCGGGCTGTTGTTCGGGGCTCCGGCGGCGGCGAATTCTTCCTCCACCACGGGCTGCAGCGCACGCGGGGCGTCCATGCCACCGAATTCGCGCGGGTAGTGGACCCATGCCAGCCCGGCGTCGAAACGTGCCCGCAGGAAGGTGAGGGGCTCCGTCGAAGCAGGATCGTGCTCGGACAGGAAGTCCCGAACACGGTTGCGAAGTTCGTCCTCGTCGACCATTGTCGGACTCCTCAAGCTTTCGGGCCGCCGGCGACGTAGATGACCTGGCCGGAGACGAAGCCGGCCTGCTCACCCGCGAAGAACGACACGGTGTTGGCGATGTCCTCGGGGGCGCCCGCGCGGGCGACCGGGATCTGCGCGACGGCGGCCTTGGTGAACTCCTCGAAGGAAACGCCCACCCGCTCGGCGGTCGCCTTGGTCATGTCGGTGGCGATGAACCCGGGGGCGATGGCGTTGACGGTCACGCCGAACTTGCCGAGCTCGATCGACAGGGTCTTCGTCAGCCCCTGCAGACCGGCCTTGGCCGTCGAGTAGTTGGCCTGGCCGCGGTTGCCGAGGGCGGAGGTGCTGGAGAGGTTGACGATGCGCCCCCATTTCGCCTCGGTCATGTACTTCTGGGCAGCCCTGCTCATCAGGAACGCCCCCCGCAGGTGGACCGACATCACGGTGTCCCAGTCGTCCTCGGACATCTTGAACAGCATGTTGTCCCGGAGCACCCCGGCGTTGTTGACCAGCACCAGCGGGGCGCCCAGCTCCTCGGCGACGCGGGTGACCGCGGCGTCGACCTGCGCGGCGTCGCTGACGTCGGCCCCGACAGCCACTGCCCTGCCACCGTCGGACTCGATGGCCGAGACCGTTTCGGCGCACTGCTTCTCGTCCAGGTCCACGACCCCGACCGAGTAGCCGTCTGCCGCGAGCCGCTTCGCCGTCGCCGCGCCGATGCCGCGTGCTGCTCCGGTGACGATGGCGGCGCGGCCGGTGGCGTTCGGATTCGACATGTTGGTGCTCCCTGTTCGTATTCGGTGGTGCGAGTTTTACGTGATTCCGGTTGGGGGACAACGCGCGCCACGGCCGGGTCGGTTCCGCGACGTCGGTGCTCCTACCGGTGGCTCAGCGGTACTGCTTGAGCTCGCGTCGCGCGAGCGATCGGCGGTGCACCTCGTCGGGACCATCGACGATGTGCAGGGTTCGAGCGTGGGCGTAGAGGGAGGCCAGTGGAAAGTCCTGGCTGACGCCACCGGCTCCGTGGGTCTGGATCGCCCGGTCGATGATCGAGGTGACCATCTCCGGGACGGCGACCTTGATCGCCTGGATCTCGGTGTGCGCCCCCTTGTTGCCCACAGTGTCCATGAGCCAGGCCGTCTTGAGCGTGAGCAGGCGGTTCGTTTCGATACGGATGCGGGCTTCGGAGATCCAGTGCTGAACAATGCCCTGGTCGGCAATGGGCGAGCCGAACGCGATGCGATCGCTGGCGCGCCTGCACATCAGTTCCAATGCGCGCTCGGCCATTCCGATCGCCCGCATGCAGTGGTGGATTCGCCCCGGTCCGAGCCTGGCCTGAGCGATGGCGAAGCCCTCGCCCTCGCCGTGGATGATGTTTTCGGCGGGAACCCGCACGTTGTCGAAGACGATCTCGGCGTGCCCGCCGTGATCACCGTCGTCGTAGCCGAAGACCCGCATGCCCCGCTTGACGTGAACTCCGGGGGTGTCCATCGGAACCAGGATCTGGCTCTGCTGCCGGTGCCGCTCGGCGTCCGGGTCCGTCTTGCCCATGACGATCAGGATCTCGCAGTTCGGGCTCATGGCCCCGGAAGACCACCACTTGCGCCCGTTGATCACGTAGTGGTCGCCGTCGCGCTCGATGCGGGTGCTGATGTTGGTCGCGTCCGACGAGGCCACCTCGGGCTCTGTCATACAGAACGCCGATCGGATCTCGCCGTCCAGCAGCGGCTTGAGCCACCGCTCGCGCTGCTGCTCGGTGCCGAACATCGACAGGACTTCCATGTTCCCGGTGTCCGGCGCCGAGCAGTTCATCGCCTCGGGGGCCAGCTGCGGGCTCCTGCCCATGAGCTCGGCCAACGGTGCGTACTGCAGGTTGGTCAGCTGCCCACCGTGCTCCTCGGGCAGGAAGAGGTTCCACAGCCCTTCGGCGCGCGCCTTGGCCTTGAGGTCCTCGACGATGGGTGGGTGCGTCCACGGGCTGTCGGCCTCCGCGACCTGTTCGGCGAGTACCGACTCGGCCGGGTAGACGTGCTCGGTCATGAACTCGGTGATCTGCTCGCGCAGATCTTCGGTCCGCTGGTCGAAGGAGAAGTCCATGCTGATGCCTCCTCGGGCTGGGGAACCGGTCAACGGCGCGGTCCGGCGGGTCCGCGAGATGGCCGGGGATCGGTGATCGGTGGCGGGATTCGTGGTGGCCCGGCTTCCGGATGCCCTCCACGGGACACGGCGGCGATCGGTCCGCCGGCAGGTACGGAGCCGATCTCTACGGGTCGAGCGCGGACAGTCCTTCGGCCACCAGCGGAGCGACGAGTGCACCGACGTGGTCGAAACCTTCGCCGACGGTCTGCTGCTGGGTGTAGCGGTAGTGGATTCCTTCCAGGATGACCGCGATCTTGAAGTATCCGAACGCGATGTACCAGTGGAGCTGGGAGAGGTCCGCTCCGCTGCGTGCGGCGTAGCGGTCGAGAATTTCCTGCGAGGTGGGATACCCGTACTGCGGGCCGACGCCCTTGACCACGGGGTTTTCCGCGATGTTTCCGAACCCGTCCCAGTACACGATCAGCAGGCCGAGATCGGTCAGCGGATCGCCGAGGGTGGCCATCTCCCAGTCCAGCACCGCGCGGATGTCGTGGTTCGCATCGATGATGACGTTGTCCAGCCGGTAGTCGCCGTGCACGATGCCGGACCGCCGGGTGGTGGGGACAGTTTCGGCGAGCCGTTCGGCCAGTTCGGCGACACCCTCGATCTCGCGGTTCTGCGAGGCGGCCAGCTGCTTGTTCCAGCGGCGGACCTGTCGTTCGAGGAAGCCGTCCGGGCGCCCGAATTCCTCGAGGCCGACCTCCTGCGGCGCGATCTCGTGCAGGTCGGCGAGCACGTCCATGAGCTGGAAGGACAGCTCGCGTCGCTGGTCGAGTGTGAGCCGATCGGTGTCTTCCGGGGTGCGCACGACGGTTCCGGCGACGTACTCCATCACGTAGAACGGCGCGCCGATCACTTCTTCGTCCTGGCATAGCAGGTGGGTCCGCGGTACGGGAACGGAGGTCTCCCGTAGGGCGGTCATCACGCGGTACTCGCGGCTCATGTCGTGAGCGGTGGCGAGCACGTGTCCGAGGGGCGGTCGCCGTACGACCCATTTGTCGGTGCCGTCGCCGACGATGTAGGTCAGGTTCGAGCGGCCGCCCTGCACGACCTCGCCCGTGAGCGGCCCGCGGGTGAGTCCGGGGAGTTCGGCTTCGAGGTGCTCGCGCAACCGGACCAGGTCGAGTCCGGGCAGCTCGTGGGTAGAGGCGCTGTCGGTCAACGGTTCTCCTCGGCGGTGGGGGCGAAGGGCGGTTCGGGCAGGAGTTCGGCCAGCCGGGCGTGGGTGTGATCGGTGTTCTCGTGCAGCACGGTATGCATGCCGAGCTGATCGGCGGCCTCGATGTTGGGTGCGCCGTCGTCGACGAACACCGTCTCGTGCGGGTGCAGTCCGAGCCGGTCGAGCATCATCCGGTAGATGCGCGGGTCGGGTTTGCGCAGGCCGACTTCGCCCGAGACGATCGAGACTTCGAAGAGCCCGGTCAGGTGGTCCCAGGGATAGTCGTTGCCCCAGCTGTTGGACAGCATCGCGGTGCGCAGACCGTTGTCGCGCACTCGGCGGACGAGTTCCAACATGGGTGGGTTGGGCGCCATGTTCGCGAACAGTCGGCCGAGGAGCCCTTCGGCGGCGACCGGGCCGCCGTCGACGGTGACCAGGCGTTCCGCGAGTAGTTGGTTGAACTCCGCGATGCCCAGTTCGCCGGTTTCCAAGCGGTGCAGCGGTGTGCCGTCGGGTGCCTTGCGGGAGAGCCAGGCCTTGAGCGTCGCCGAGAACGTATCGGGGCGGATCCGCTCTCTTTCGAGCCACGCCAGGATCGCGACGCGTCCCGGTGTGGTGAGGACCCCGCCGTAGTCGAAGATCGCCGCGCGGATCGGTCCGGAGCTGGAGGCCATGCCCATGGACCGTACCGACTAGACGGTATGTCCGCTAGGGTCTGCCCCCAGAAGGTTCACCCGGCGCCTCGGGAGGGCGATCGCGTCGGTGGAGCGCCGGCCGCGGGGGGCCGTGACGCACTGCCGTCGTGCGGCCGGTGGACTTCCACAGTTCCACCGCTCGTTCCGGCGGTCGGCTCAGTCAGGGGAGTGTGGCGCCATGTCGCCACGAGATTGGCGGGAAAGCTTTTTTTCGTCGTTTTCGCTGTTTCTTGGAACATGGCCGAACGGGAAATCCGATGTGCGCTCAATCGGCCCAAGGGGCTCGCCGAGTGTTACGGCAAGCGTGCGCGCGGGTGAAGATTTTCGTTGTTTCGCAACGCTGATCGCGCCGGATGGAGGGTAGTCGGCTGCGGGGTGCGCGCGACTACGCTGCGAAGCGTGACCACTGGGAATGTTGGGAAACACAGCCGCGTTGACGCTTGCTTTACTCGCCGGTAAGTATTTCCGGGCCGCGGTTACGAGCTGTAAAAATCCGCATTTCTACCAAGATTCGAGGTGGACCACATGAAGTCTTCGCTTCGCGTTCGTGGCGCCCGCGCCCTGACCGCCACCGTATTCGCCGCAGCCCCCGTGCTGGCGCTCGCGCCACCGGCTGCGGCGGAGAGCTTCGACATCAACTTCGCCTGCTCCGGTGATTCTCCCGTGGGGCAGCAGGAATTCAGCCTCGGCCAGTCCGCGGACGTGGTCGCACCGGAGACGGTAGCCCCGGGTGGAAACCTGGACATCGTCATCGACCCGGCGGTGAACACGGTTCCGGCCGAGGTCAACGGGTACACCGTCAAGGAGGTCGACGGCCTCGACCTGCGGATTCCGATTCCCGAGAACTCCACGCTCGTTTCGACCGACATGGAAGGAGGAAGCGGTCTCGGCGGCGCCGAACCGACCCTGACGGTCGAAGGTGACACCGCCATCCTGCACGTGGACGGACCGATGGCCGGCGGCAGCGAGTTCGAGCTGCCGACCGTGACCGCACACCTGACCGCAGGCGACTCCGGAGCGATCGAGACCCGACTCGACGGAACCAGCTACGACGATCCGGGTCTGACGTTCAACGCCGTCGTGGAGACACTGCTCGGCGACACCGACGTGCCCTCCAGCTGCTACCCGGACCCGAACCCCGTGCTGACCACCACCGCCATCGAGTGACCGACGACCGCCACCCCGGGTGAACGGATCGACCGGCCACCCCGGGGTGATCGACTTTCCCGAGGAACAGGCACCTTTCCCGGAAACGACGGGAAAGGTGCCTGTTCCTCGATCCGGCACCCCCGGTCGATCAGGCGCACCCGGCCAGCATGTTCTCCAATGCGGTCTTCTCGGCCGACGTGATGGAGAGCTCGTACTCGTGTTTGACCGTGATCCAATCCGTGGCGTACGCGCACAGCTCGATCTCGGGTTGCCATTCCGCCGGCCCCTGATCGCCCTTGGAGCGATTGGACCCCGCATCGACGGCGAGCAACTGCGGGCGCTGCATGTCGTTGGCGAACTGCTCGCGACGTTCGTCCGACCACTCGTTCGCACCGCTCCGCCAAGCGTTGGCCAGCGGGACCATGTGGTCGATGTCGAGCTTCGAATCGTCGGTGAGGGTCTCACCCGTGTAGTCGCTGACCCACGAGCCGGACGTGGCCTCGCAGGCACCGTCGACGGCGACTCCGTCACCGTCGCGCTTGAGCACGGCTTCCCGCGTGTTGCAGTTCTTGCCCGCCGACGGTTGGGAAACCCAGTGGTCGAAGGCATCCCGCGAGTAACCGTCCATCGAGCCGGCCGGAGCCACGCTCAGTTCGCCGAGGTGATCACCGGCGGCGCCCGAAGAAGCGGGGGGCGAGCCGGAGTCCGATCCGGACAGCCACGAGTCGAGCCAGCCGGACTCGAACAGCAGCCATCCGCCGCCCAGCAGCACCGCTGCCAGCACCGACGTCCAAACCGGGGCCTTCTTGTTGTTCTGCCGCGTCGTCATCGCCGGCCTACTCCCGCGTCCGTCGGAGGGATCTGTCCGGTCGATTCGACCACGACCGTCCGATTTCCCGTACCGCTGAGAGCGCGAGATCACGTCGCCGACCTCGTCGTTCCTGCCGCGGAAAAGTAGAGAGCCCTTCCGGAACGGGGGACCGGAAGGGCTCTCTGGCGATCATGATCGGTGCGTGGTCGTTCGGGGCAGCCGGCGCACCGGAACACGATCGATGCTCAGGCGTTGTCCTCCTTGAGCATGTCCGAGCACTTCTCACCGATGGCCATCGTGGTGATGTTCGGGTTCACCGCCACCAGGAAGGGCATCGCCGAGGCGTCGGCGACCCGCAGTCCTTGGACACCCTTGACCCGCAGGCGGGCGTCGAGCGGCGCGTCCGCGTCGTCGTCAGCGCCCATCGGCACGGAAGCCGCCGGGTGGTACACGGTGTTGTGCGTCTTGCGGATGTAGTCGGCGATCTCGTCGTCGGTGCGCACATCCGGCCCCGGGTGCAGTTCGGCGCCGGCCCAGCCCTGCATCGCCTGCTGCGAGACGATTTTGCGGGCGAGCTTGATCCCCTCACTCATCACGCGGATGTCGTGCGGGTCGGTGAAGTACCTCGGGTCGACCTTCGGCTTGTCCCGGAAGTCCCGCGTGTTGAGCCGGACGGTGCCGATCGACCGGCTCCTGGTGACGTTCGGGGTCAGGCAGAACCCGTTCTCCGTCGTCGGATACCCCTGTCGGGCCGTGTGCATGTCGAACGGAACGGAACCGTAGTGGAACATCAGGTCCGGACGGTTGAGGCCCGGCTCGGTGGTGGTGAAGATGCCGATCTCCCACCACTGCGTCGAATCGGTGACCATCGGCTGCTTGGCGTCCCAACCGATGACCCCCTCCGGGTGGTCCTGCAGGTTCGAACCGACTCCCGGGGAGTCGACGAGCACGTCCACACCGACCTCGGCCAGGTGCTGCGCGGGCCCGATCCCGGAGAGCATCAGCAGCTTCGGGGTGTCGATCGCGCCCGTGCTCAGCACGACCTCATGCCGGGCTCGCACGGTTCTGGTGTGGATGAGGTCGGGATCGAGGTAGTCCACACCGGTCGCCCGTGTGCCGTCGAAGGCCACCTTCTTGGCCCGGATCCCGGTGCGCACCTCCAGGTTCGGGCGCTTGCCCATGATGGGGTGCAGGTACGACACCGACGACGACGAGCGGGTGCCGTCCTCACGGGCGTTGATCTGGAACCAGTTGGCGCCGTGGGTGACGGTCTTGCCGGAGTTGAACTCGGTGGTCGGGATGCCCGCCTGTTCGCAGGCCTCCAGCAGCGCCACACCCGAGGGATCCTTCGGCGGGACGCTGCGGATCGTGACGGGCCCGCTCCGGCCGTGGTGCTCGCCGGGGCCGTCGTTGGTTTCCAGCCGCTTGTACAGCGGGAATACGTCCTTGGCGCCCCAGCCGGTGGCACCCAACGACTCCCATTCGTCGAGATCCTCGGCAGGAGCCCAGAACGCGATGCACGAGTTGTGCGAGGAGCACCCGCCGAGCACCCGGGCGCGGGCGTGCCGCATGAACGAGTTGCCCTGTTCCTGCGGTTCGACCGGGTAGTCCCAGTCGTAGCCGGACTCCAACAGGGCCATCCAGCGGTTGAGCTCCAGGACCGCCTTGTCGTCCATATCGGACGGTCCCGCTTCCAGCAGGCAGACGGTGATGTTCGGGTCCTCGGACAGGCGGGCCGCGACCGCGGCACCAGCGCTGCCGCCACCCACCACGACGTAGTCGAACTCTTCGGTCATGGTCGAATCTCCGTTTCTGTTCAGGAGACCGGTTCGCGGTCCTGAGGGGTTGCTGCTTCCGGTGCGGAGTGCTCGGCCAGCACACCGATCCGGTGACGCTGGACGAACCAGTAGTACGCGAACCCGCCTACGGCCGCGATCGTGACGAACAGGATCGAACTCCACTGCAAGTACCAGTGGTAAGGCGGTTCGGCGTTGTAGACGGCTTGCCTGGGCCAGGCGAGGTTGATCGTCATGGACGCACCCCACAGCACGGCCAAGATGTTGACCGGTAGTCCGAACTTGCCGAGGGTGAAGCGGCCGGCCTGCTTCGCCGAGGACCACTTGCCGCGCAGTCGGGCGATCAGCATCGGAACGGTGACCAGCAGGTACGAGATGTAGATGAGGATGATCGCCAGGCTGGTGATCGCGGTGAAGATCTGCGGCTGGTTGATGTTCAGCGCCAGCAGCGCGACTGCGATGCCGCCGATGAGGATCGCCGGGATCACCGGGGTCTGGAACTTCGGGCTCACCTTGGCCAGCTTGGAACCCGCGGGCAGCGCGTTGTCCCGGGCCATCGCGAAGGCGATGCGGATGGCCGCGGTGTGGACGGCGAGGACGCAAACGGTGATCGCCACGAAGATGGCGACCAGGAACAGTCGACCGATCACCGGCCCGAGCGCATCGTTGAGCACGAACTGCAGTCCGCTCTCGCTCAGTTCCGGAGCGGACAGGTTGCGAATCGCCATCATGCCGAGCAGAAGGATGAGTCCACCCAGCACGAAGGAGGCGATCAACGACCGCAGGATCGCCTTGGGTGCGTTGCGGTGCGGGTTCACCGACTCCTCGCCGAGCGATGCCGCGGTGTCGAAGCCGTACATCACGTACGAGGAGGCGATACCCGCGACGAGGAAGGCGCCGAGGTAACCGAAGGAGTGCTGGTTGCCGGTGCCGTTGGTCTCCAGCACCACGGTGGGTGCGCGGACGGCGGCGATGGCCAGCGCGACGATCAGCAGCACGGCGGCGACGAGTTCGATGAACACGCCCGCGCTGTTGATGCGGGCCATCAGTTTCACGCCGAAGGCGTTGACCACGGTGGTGAACAGGATCAACGCGGTGGCCAGCAGGATGCCGTTGATCGCCTGGTCGGCTGCCACACTGCCGTCACCGACGACCTGGAAGCCGGCCCAGATCTGGGGCAGCGTGTTCTGGTAGGCGAGGGCGGTGGCCGCGATGGACACGATCGAGGCCAGCAGCATCATCCAACCGGCCAGCCACCCGATGTGCTGACCACCCAGTTTCTTGGCCCAGTTGTAGATGGAACCGGCGATCGGGAAGTGTGATGCCAGCTCGGCGAAACTCAACGCCACGAACAACTGCCCGATGAACACGATCGGCCAGGACCACCAGTAGGCGGGTCCGCCCAGGGAGAGACCGAAGTAGGACAGTTGGAAGGTGCCGGTGAGCACCGAGATGTAACTGATTCCGGCAGCGAAGGTGTGGAAGCTGCCGAGCGATCTCTTCAGTTTGTTGGTGTAACCGAACTCGTTGAGTTCGGAGTCGCCAGTGGGCGCGCTCATGCCCCGTAACTCCTTTCCCAGGCCTCCCCGCATTCGCTGGGCGGGCAGTACCGGGTGGTTGTTTGCGCGAACGGGTGGTGCCGGTGGCGTGTGCGGATACACGCGGCCTCACGGCAGCGCGTGTGTATCCGCGCTCGACGGCCGGGCGCCGGGAAAAGCGGCGCGCCGGGACCGTCCGCTGTCCCCACCGGCACCACCGGTGGACGGAGGAACTCCTTACTCGCCTGCGAACCAGCGCGGGGGTTCCGGGCGCAGGTTCTGGTAGATGTGCTTGGTCTCCTGGTACTCGGCGAGTCCGCCGCGTCCCAGCTCGCGTCCGATCCCGGACTGCTTGTAGCCACCCCATTCGGCCTGCGGCAGGTAGGGGTGGAAGTCGTTGATCCACACGGTGCCGTGACGCATCCGGTTCGCCACCCGCTGCGCCTTGCTGACGTCCGAGGTGAACACCGCTCCGGCCAGGCCGTAGTGCGTGTCGTTGGCGATGCGCACCGCATCGTCCTCGTTGGTGAAGCGTTCGACGGTCAGAACCGGTCCGAACGACTCCTCGGTGACGGCGTACGAACCCTGTTCGACCTCGTCGAGCACGGTCGGCAGGTAGAAGTGACCGCCGGCGTACCGCTCACCTTCCGGTCGACGGCCACCGGTGCGGAGGACGGCGCCCTCCGAAACCGATTTGGACACGTAATCCTCGACCTTCGCCAGGTGCGTCGCCGAGATCAGCGGGCCGGTCTCGGCGTCGATGTCGAAGGGGCCGCCGAGTCGGATCAGTTCGGCCCGACGCACGATCTCGTCGACCAGGGCGTCGTGCAGGTCGTCCTGCACGATCAGCCGGGCGCCCGCCGAGCAGACCTGGCCGGAGTGCAGGAACACGGCCATCAGCGCGTAATCGACGGCGGTGTCGAAGTCGGCGTCGGAGAACACGACGTTCGGGTTCTTGCCGCCCAGTTCGAGCGCGACCTTCTTGACGGTCGGAGCGGCCGCGGCCGAGATGGCCCGGCCGGTGTGCAGACCACCGGTGAACGAGACGAGGTCGATCTCGGCGTGTTCGGCCAGCACGGCTCCGACCTCGGCACCGGTCCCCAGCACCAGGTTGCCCACTCCGGCGGGCATGCCTGCCTCGGCCAGGGCGCGGATGAGCAGGATCGCGGTGCTCGGCGTGAGCTCGCTGGGCTTGAGCACGAACGTGTTGCCCGCGGCCAGTGCCGGTGCGACCTTCCACGCGACCTGCAGCAACGGGAAGTTCCACGGCGTGATCAGACCGCAGACACCGACGGGCTCGTGCACTACGCGACTGATCGCGTCCGGAGATCCGGTGTCGACCACGCTTCCTGCCTGCGTGCCCGCGATCTTGCCGAAATACCGGAAGCAGGCGGCGATGTCGTCCATGTCGAACCTGCTCTCCACCACCCGCTTGCCGGTGTCGAGCGACTCGGCGCGAGCGAATTCCTCCCTGTCCCGGACGAGGATGTCGCTCACCCGGAGCAGCAGGTCGCCGCGTTCCCACGCGGAGCTGTTCGCCCATGCCCCGTCGTCGAACGCCCGGCGTGCGGCGTGGATGGCGCGTTCCGTGTCGTGCCGGTCGGCTTCGGCGACCGTGGCGACGAGCGCGCCGTCCGCGGGGGAGTGGATTTGCCGGGTGGCCCCGGAACTCGGTGCCTCCCACGCGCCGTCGACGAACAACGTGCTGTCGTCACCCGGCGTGCTGTTCGGAGATCCTTCTGTTTGCGGCATGGATGTTTCCTTGTGGTTCATCGCTTGTCGCGAGTCCGCATGAGGAAGTCATTTCACGGATCGCTCGTGTCGTCGCAGCGGCGCCACCCAGGAATGTTGGGATCAACATTCGAGCGAATCCGATGATCGCGCAATGCGAATGCTCACGATCGATCGTCTTCGCCCGGTGATCACTTTTTGTGCGCTCTACCCGCACGGAATGTGCCTCTGAAATCGCCGTAGACTTCCCTTTTGGCGATCGCTGCACGATTCGTGTTGTGGCGCGCTGCTGTGTGCCGGAAAAGACTCTAACACCATTGCTGTACATCTGTACATCAAACCGGGTGACGAAGAAGGTCCGCCCGTTGATTTGTTCGTCCTGAACAGGCAAAACGCGCCTGCGGTGACGTGTGACGCATCGTTGCCCCCGTGGTTCGTGGCAAGCTGTCGGTGCCCCGATCGTTTTGAGTGCTCACTGGCACAGGAGGAACGCCGCGCCGCGATGACCACGACCGAGCCCGCTGCCCGCCGTAAGGATCCGATGCGCCGCGAGCGCATCGCCCGTGCTGCCATCACGGTGGTCGCGGAGCGAGGCATCGAGAAGCTGACCCATCGGGCGGTCGCGGCCGAAGCCGGTGTTCCGCTCGGCTCGACGACCTACTACTTCCGTACCCTCGACGACCTGCTCGCGGTGGCGCTCAAGCAAGCCTCCGAGGACGACATCGCGGAGCTGCGCGACTGGCACTCGGCGCTGGGGGTCGATGGTGACCTGGCGGGTGCGCTGAGCGACCTCGTGTTGCACTACCTCGGCCCGCAGCGCTCGCGGACCGTGGTGGAGCACGAGCTGTACGTGGCGGCACTGCACCGCCCCGCGTTGCGCGACGTCAGTCACGAGTGGGACGGCGCGCTGGTGGAGCTGTTCACGTCCTGCACCGATGCGGTCACCGGGCGAACGCTGTCCGCGGTGTTCTGCGGATTGCTGCTGCAGGGGGTCGTCCGGGAATCGGTGCCGAGTCGAGACGAGATTGAAATGATTTTCCGGCGCGTGCTCGAGGCGCGTCCGTAGAGCTCGACGAGCTGGAAATTTCCGCCCGGTGTCGGTTCGGTTTAAGCCCGGTGTCCTGCTGGTCTCGAAGAGATCAGGCAGTTGATCTTAGCGCCTGCCCGGGTGAACAATGGTGGGCAGCGATCCGCGACGCTGCTTGCGCCGAACCCGTGCGCACTGCCCGTGTAGCCGGGTGGAGCACATCGCAGACCGCTTTCGAAGGTGTACAACGGAATTGCCGCGTCGGGGCGTGGCTCGCTCCAGCACTGAAGATGATCAACCTTGTAGTGGGGTGAGACCGTGGGGCAGAACGAAGATCGGGAACTCGTGCCGTTGAAGTCGGACTTCGACGTCGTGTGGCGTGGGTTTCGGCGATCGCAGGTGAAGTTCTACATCCAGCAGACCGAGAACGAGGTCCGCATGCTCACCGAGGATCGGGATTCGGCGTTGAGCCAGGTCGCCGATCTGTCGGAGGAGCTGAACCAGGCCAGGGCGGAGATCGAGACGCTGCGCAAGCAGCTCGATGACGTGTGCCGCACTCCTGTCGACGAATCGGCGCTGTCGGACCGGATGCGCCGGATGGTCCGATTGGCGCAGGACGAAGCCGCGGAGGTCGTTTCTTCCGCGCGAGCCACTGCCGAGCACGAGTGGGCTCGTGCGGAGCAGTCGGCGGCCGAGCTGCGGGCTCGTTACGAGAGCCTGGTGGCCGAGGCGGACCACTGGCGTCGCCAGTCGGAACAACAACGGAACGAGTCGCTCGCGCAGACCAGGCAGGATATCGAACGGATGGCGCGCGAAGCCGAGCAGCACCGCCGGAAGCTCGACAACGATGCCGAGCAGCGGCGTACCCAGATCGAGACCGACTTCGAGATCTCCATGTCCGCCCGCCGGGAAGAAGCCATGCGGGTGCTGGCTGATCGCGAGCACAAGAGCAGGCAGGAGGCGCAGCGGCGTGTCCGGGAAGCCACCCTGGAGGCGAAGCGGCGCATCCGCCGGGCTGACGACTACGCGGACACCATGCTGCGAATGCGGCAGGACCTGGCCAATCGAGTGCGCTCCGCGCAACAGGTGCTACTCACCGCGGAACCGTTCCTGGTGGCGTCCGAGGACGGTACCGACGGGCAGTGCAGCGATACCTATGTGACCCAGGTCGTCCACAGTGGACGGGCGCCTGAGGTGCCGGTGGAGCCCGAGGTGACGGTTCCCGAACAACGGGTCCAAGAGCCGGTGGCCGAAGAGGCCGCGGCCAACGCGACTTGAGCCGTGAGCCGGTGTGGTGCCCGGCCGACCGGGCCGGACACCACACCGGCTTGACGGATCCCGCGCTTGGTGGCTCCTGGGTTTGACGGGTTCTGCGTTTGAGGGCTTCTGCTCGCCGGAGTTTCGGGTATCGAGCGTGGCGCGCGCATCGTGCCGGATGCAGTATTCCGGCACGTGTGCAATTCATCCGACGCTCCCGAACGAGAGGTCAACGCGCCCGGATCCGCGATCGAATGCGACGTTCTCCTGGGCAAGCGATGTCGACTTGTCATGTGCCGACTCACCATGCGTGTGGAGAGCCGGCGCCTTCCCCGTCGACTCCTCAGGATCTCGCGTCAACACCCAGGATCTCGTGTCGGTCCTCGGCGCTTCCCGTCGGTCTCGGCGTCGGCGGATGATGTACGCCGATCGGCGGCGACACCCTTTCGCCGCTGCCTTCAGGCCGTCTTGCGCTGCGGGACGAAGCGGTCGAAGTTGGCCATCAGGAACGTGTGCGCCGGGGTCTCCACCGCCCGCGTCAACGCCCAACCGAGGAACACCCCGGTCGCCAGCGCGGCGGCGGTCTGAAGTGTAGGGCCGAATCCGAGGTTCTGGAGCAGCCGAGCCGTCAGGTAGCCGGCGGTTTGATGCATCAGGAACGTTCCGTAGGAGATCTTGGCGAACCATTGGATCGGTCGGAACGACCACGACGGCACCACTCGGTCCCAATCCGGACCGCTCGCCGTCACCGTGATCACGACCATGCCGATGCAGACCGCGGTGGTCGAGCCCCAGTCGGCGACCAGTCCCTCCGGGGTCTCCGCGTAGTTGTGCAGCGCCTGACCCGCCATGCAGGCGGCCAACAGAGCAGTGAAATGCGGCAACCTGATGCGTCTGGTGGACAACAGCCAGATCGACACGCCAACGACGAACAGGTGCCAACGGTGCAGGCCGAACCCGTCGACCAACGTCCGGTACAAGTCCGGTGGGTCGGAAACGCGCAAGGGCCACTGCGCCATCGGTACCAGTACGGCCAGCCACATCACCACGAGAATGCGCCGGTCGTGCCCCCAGCGGGACTTGTAGAGCAAGGCGGCCGCGGTGAAGCCCATGAGCTGGAGCGGAACGGTCCAGTGCGAGCCGTCGATGAAGGAGTAGTCCTCCGGTCGCCAGTGCCAGAGCATGAGCAGGTTGGCCAGCAGGTCCTGGCCGGTCGGGTAGAACCAGCCCTCGATCGCTGCCCACCGCATCAGGACGAAGATGACCACGACCGCGACGAGGAAGGAGGGAAGCAACCGGGCTATCCGCCCCCACCAGTACCGCAACAGGGAGCCGCGGCCGATCGTCACGCACGCGAAATAGGCCGAGACGACCAGCAACAGGCTGGCGCCTACCTGGTAAGGGAATACAAACTTGCGCGGGATCAGCTCCGGATGGAGGTACACACTCAGGAACGTCGAGTGGTACAGCATGACGAGAAGTACGCAACCTGCGCGAACAACGTCCCAACTGATCTTGCGATTGCTCCGCTTACCCGAGGTCGGGGAGGCATGCGCTTGAGTCTTCTCGGGCACCCGTTCACGTTACCAATGGGATGATTGTCGTTTACGCCTGCCGGTTCCCAGCGGTGAACAGGTGTAAACGCGTGAGTCGCCGCATCGGCTCCGGTCACATGACATGCGCGACCAGTCCGTAGCACACGGAACGCTCCGGATCCGTGTCTCGTTCCCGATCCGGACGCCAGTCGGGCAGAAAGACCACGCCGGGCTCGACCACCTCGAAACCACCGACCAACGCCCGGAACTCCGCCCGGTTGCGCAAGGTGCCCGGGTTCTGGCTCTGCTCGTACAGATCGACCACAGTGTTCATCTCCTCGGGCAGCTCGTCCCCCGTCACGTGCGACAGGGCGAATACGCTCCCCGGCGCCACGGCTGCGCGGTAGCTCTCCAGCATGTCGCCGGGAACCTCGGAATCCGGAATGAAGTGCAGCAGTGCCAGCATGAAGATCGCCACGGGCTTGTCGAAGTCCAGCAGGTTCCTGGTCGCCTCTGCGTCGAGAACCCCCTTGACGTCGCGTGCATCGCACTGCACAGTCGCGGTGTTGGGAATGTCCGAGAGCATGAGTTCGCTGTGCGCCACCGCGACCGGCTCGTTGTCGACGTAGACCACGCGGCATTCCGGATCGATCTGCTGCGCCACCTCGTGGGTATTGCCGACGGTGGGAATGCCGGATCCGATGTCCAGGAACTGCGTGATTCCTCGGCTGATGCAGTAACGGACCACCCGTTGCAGGAAATCCCGATTGGCGAGTGCGGCGGTGCGGATTTCGGGCGCCGCCGCGAGCACCTTCTTCGCGAGCTCTCGATCCGAGGCGAAATTGTTGCCGCCGCCCAGGTAATAGTCGTAGATCCGTGCGGCGCTCGGCCGCTCGATGTCCACGTCATGCGGAATCCACTCGCTCGGCGCCATAGCCGTACCCTTTCAGTGCGTAAGCGAATACGAACTCACAGTACTGACGAAGGGAACCCTGGTCGATCATCACCCGCCACGCCGAGCGTGGTCGTGACGCCTCTCTCCGGAGGGGAGCACGGGGCCCGCGACGGTGCGAACCCGGCGGAAAAGGTGCGACCTCCCCGCAGGCGTGGACGAGATGTCGATGTCGAGGTAACTACACTGCGAGGAGTGGCGGAATATCGGATCGACGATCTTGCTCGTAGCGCCGGGACCACGGTGCGCAACGTTCGCGTCTATCAGGATCGGGAGCTGTTGCCGCCGCCCCGGCGAGAGGGCAGGACCGCCGTGTACTCCGATGCGCACCTGGTTCGGCTGCGCCTGATCATCAACATGCTGGAGCGCGGCTACGCGTTCGCGCAGATCAAGGAAATGCTCTCGGCGTGGGAGGCCGGACGCAGCCTGGCGGACGTGCTCGGGTTGGAAGAAGCGATGGGCGCGTCCTGGGCGGAAGAAGGGCCTCGGGTGATCTCGGCGGCCGAACTGAGCGAGTTCTACGGCACTCAGCTCACCGCCGAGAACATCAAGCGCGCGCTCGAACTCGGGCTGCTGGAACGCAACGGGACCGACTTCATCGCCCGCAGTCCGCAGCTGTTCGACGCGGGCGTGGAGCTCGTGAATCTGGGGGTACCGCTCAGCGAGGTACTGGATCTCGCCGAGCGGTTGCAGCACGACATCGATGGGGTGGCCAAGATGCTCGTGCGGTTGGTCCACACCCGGGTGTTCGACCCGGAGGGAACCGGCAGCCTGCCGCACCGAGACGACGTCGTCCGGTACTCCGACGTGCTCCAGCGGTTGCGGGAACTGGTGATGTCGGCGCTGGGGGCGGCAGCGGCGCGCTCGGCGGAACGAGTCATCCCGGAGGTGTTGGGCGACCGGCTCGTCCAGCTGCTCGAACAGGCGCAACACACCGAGAAGTCCTCCTAGCGACCGGATCGCGCTCGGGTCGTCCGGAGGTAGCCGAATGCGGTGCACCCCCGGCCCCGGCCCCGGTCCCACCGGAGGTGCGCCGACGACCAGGTGCCCAGGCCGTTGCGCATGAACGGCGTGGGCACGGATGTCGCTCGCATGACACCCGTGCCGTGCCGCACCTCAGCGGTCGCCGTCGGTCAATCCGGCGCGGCGAAGCGCATCCGCCATGGCGCCTCCGGCGGGAGCAGGACGCCCGCCCTCGCGGGACCGTCCCTTGCCGCCACTGTTCCCATTACCTGCGGCCCGGTTGCCCTTGCCATTGCCGTGCCCGCCTTCGGGCCGGCCGTCCTTGCCGCGACCGTTCCCGCCGCTTCCGGCCTGGCCACCCTTGCCGCGGGCGCCTTCGCCGCGGTCGCTCCGCTTGCCGCGTTCGGCGGAACGGTCTCCGTTTTCGGCGGTGGCCTCGTCATCGAGTCGAAGCGTCAACGAGATTCGCTTGCGCGGCACGTCGACATCGAGCACCTTGACCCGGACCACATCGCCGGATTTGACGACCTCGCGGGGATCGTTGACGAAGTTCTTCGACATGGCCGAGACGTGCACCAGGCCGTCCTGGTGCACCCCGACGTCCACGAAGGCGCCGAAGGCCGCGACGTTGGTCACGACGCCCTCCAGCTGCATGCCGGCCTTGAGGTCCTGGAGTTTTTCCACTCCCTCGGCGAACGTGGCCGTCTTGAACGTCGGACGCGGGTCACGGCCCGGTTTGTCCAGTTCGGCGAGGATGTCGGTGACCGTGGGCAGTCCGAAGGTGTCATCGACGAAGTCGTCAGGGCGCAGCGAGCGCAGGACCCGGGTGTTGCCGATCAGTTCGGTGATGTCGCCCTGGGTGGTGTCCAGGATCCGACGCACCACGGGATAGGCCTCCGGGTGCACGCTCGACGAATCGAGCGGATCGTCCCCATCGCCGATGCGCAGGAAGCCCGCGCACTGCTCGAAGGCTTTCGGTCCCAGCCGAGACACGTCTTTGAGAGCGGTGCGGGAGCGGAACGGGCCGTTGCTGTCCCGGTGCCGCACGATGTTGTCGGCCAGGCCTTCTCCGATTCCGGAGACCCGGGTGAGCAGCGGTGCGGACGCGGTGTTGACGTCCACGCCGACCGCGTTGACGCAATCCTCGACCACCGCGTCCAGTGAACGCGACAACTTCGACTCGGTGATGTCGTGCTGGTACTGACCGACTCCGATGGATTTCGGGTCGATCTTGACCAGCTCGGCGAGCGGGTCCTGCAGGCGCCGGGCGATCGAGACCGCTCCGCGCAGGGACACGTCCAAGTCGGGAAGGTCCCGCGTGGCGTACGCGGAAGCCGAGTACACCGAGGCACCGGCCTCCGAAACCGAGATCTTGGTGAGTCCCAGGTCGGGGTGTCGCTTGATCAGGTCGGCAGCGAGCTTGTCGGTCTCCCGCGAGGCCGTGCCGTTACCGATCGCGACCAGCTCGACGCCGTGGGTGCGGGCCAGCTGCTCGAGCGTCGTGATCGACGCGTCCCACTGCTGCTGCGGCTGGTGCGGGTAGATCGTGTCGGTGGCGACCTGCTTGCCGGTTCTGTCGGTGACCGCGACCTTCACTCCGGTCCGGTAGCCGGGGTCGAGGCCCAGCGTGGGGCGTGCTCCGGCGGGGGCGGCGAGCAGCAGATCGCGCAGGTTGGCGGCGAACACGCGGACCGCTTCCTCTTCCGCGGCTTGCCGGAGGCGCAGCCGGAGGTCGATTCCCAGATGGGTGAGCACGCGCGTGCGCCAGGCCCATCGAACCACCTCGCCGAGCCAGCGGTCGGCCGGGCGGCCCTGGTCGGCGATGCCGAAGCGTTGCGCGATGCTGGCTTCGTAGCTGCCGGGGCCTTCCCCTTCCGGCGCCTGGTCGGTGGGCTCGGGTTCGAGTACGAGTTCGAGCGCCTCTTCCTTTTCGCCCCGGAACATCGCGAGAATCCGGTGGGAGGGAAGCTCCGTGAAGGACTCGTCGAACTCGAAGTAGTCGGCGAACTTGGCGCCTGCTTCTTCCTGACCCTCCCGAACCCGGGAAACCAGGCGGCCACGTGACCACATCCGTTCGCGCAGCTCACCGATGAGGTCGGCGTCTTCGGAGAAGCGTTCCACCAGGATCGCGCGTGCTCCGGTGAGCGCGGCTCCGGCGTCGGCGACGCCCTTGTCGGCATCGACGTAGGCCGCGGCGGTCTCCTCGGGGTCCTGTGACGGGTCGGCCAGCAGGCCCTCCGCCAGCGGGGACAGCCCGGCTTCCATCGCGATCTGCGCCTTGGTGCGTCGCTTCGGCTTGTAGGGGAGGTAGATGTCCTCCAGCCGAGCCTTGGAGTCCGCTGCGTGAATCCTGGCTTCGAGCGCGTCGTCCAGCTTGCCCTGGGAGCGGATCGACTCGAGCACGGTGGACCGGCGTTCTTCCAGCTCACGTAGGTAGTGCAGGCGCTCCTCGAGGGTGCGCAGCTGTGCGTCGTCCAGCGTCCCGGTTACTTCCTTGCGGTAGCGCGCGATGAACGGCACGGTGGCTCCGCCGTCGAGCAGCTCGACAGCGGCTCGCACCTGATGCTCCCGGACATCGAGTTCGTCGGCGATCTTCTGATGTACAGCCGTCGTCACGATCCTGATCCGACCTCTCTTTGATCTCCACCCAGCTCACCGTGCATTGTGCCGGATACCGATACTGAGGTTGCCCGGCACTCGCGTCGGCGTGTCCGCACGACCCACCTGACTGGTATGTGAGGATTCCTCGGGAAGTCGTCGGCGCCGGGGCCCGGTGACTGAGCCCGATTTCGGTGGGCGGGCGGCCGAAGTGGGCCCGCCATCGTGAAGCAGCGCACATTCGTCTTTACAGGGAGTGACTAACTGGGCCGCCCTCGCGGTCCATATGGGTGAAACTAGGTACTCGCGTACGTACAAACCGCGATGTTGTTGCACTCTCCGTGCTGGACAGTGGGGAGCTGTGACACCCCCGGACCAAACCCCCGAAAATCCTGAAAACCCCGAAACCCCCGTGAACGCGAACAGCGACGCCCCCGAATCCGTCGCAGCGTCCACGTCCGACGACCGGCAGGGCCAGGACTGGAATTCCAAGGCGCTGGCTGCCGACCACGCCGTCCGAAGCGGTGTGGACCGGCTGCGCCCCGGCACCGAACGCCTCGGCCAGGCCATATCCCCGTATGTGGCGCGCGTCTGGAACTGGCTCGCCCCGTTGATCGAGCGAATCCAGCGCTCCGCCGCTTACGAACGGCTCTGCGCGATGAGCGCACCGGTGGGCGAGTGGATTCGTACCCGCTCCGGCTCGGAAGCCCGGCACGCGACCGATCGTCCCTCGTCCAGGTTGCGGACGATGCGACTCGGCGCCGGCGTTGCCGCCGTCGGTGTGCTCGGCATCATCTTCGGCGTCGTAGGCGGTGCGGGCGGCGGCCAGAGCGTGAACACTGCTTCCCAGGTCGCACCGTTCTCCTCGGAGCCCACGCCGGAACAGGCGCAGGGTGCCGCGCTGCCCGACGAGTCTTCTTCCGAGGAAGAGCCCGAGGAGACGGCTGCGGACAAGGCGGAGGAGAAGACGAAGGACGTCGACCCCGTTCCCTCCGGACCGCCTGCCGAAGGCATCGACGTGTCCAACCACAACGGCAAGATCGACTGGCAGAGCGTGGCGGCCTCCGGCAAGAAGTTCACGTTCGTTCTGGCCACCGATGGCCAGAGCTTCACCAGCAAGACGTTCGACGAGCAGTACAACGGAGCCAAGCAGGCAGGCATGATGGCCGGTGCCTACCACTTCGGGCGTCCGAGCGGATCGGCTGTCGAACAGGCCGACCGGCTGATGGCGGTCAACAAGTACACCGAGGACGGAAAGTCCCTGCCGCCCGTGCTGGACCTGGAAGTCGATCCCAACAGCGGTGGCTGCTACGGCCTGACGTCCGGTCAGATGCACGGCTGGACCCAGCAGTTCATCGACCGCATCAAGGAAGGCACCGGACAGGACGCGATCGTCTACGCGAGCCCGTCCTTCTGGTCCCAGTGCATGGCCGGCAGTGACGAGTTCAAGGACCACCCGCTCTGGTTGGCCAGCTACGGCGTTGATCAGCCCAAGGTTCCCGGTGGCTGGGACTCCTACGACTTCTGGCAGTACACCGAAGAAGGCAGTGTCCCCGGCATCGGCGGTGACGTCGACCTGAACAAGTTCAACGGCAGCGTCGAGAAGCTCCGCAAGCTCGCCGACGACTGAGTCGGCGGAGTTCGGTAGGAGTCCGGGACGACGTGCCCCCGGGCTGAGCGCCCGGAGTGCCGGGTGGGGTCGTTCGCCACAGTGCGGACGGCCCCACTTTCGTCTTCGCGAGCACTATCTAGCTCGGTGCTGTTTGTTCTAGTGTGCCGGAGCACATCCGAAACGGACGCGTGTCGGTAGCACTGCATGGCAGGAGGAGCTCGATGACAGCCAGCGCACAGGTCTCCGAAGCGCTCGAGCAGCGTGCGCCCTCGGTGGGACGCATGTTTCTCGATCGGGTCGCGGAATCATCGGACCGCGAAGCGTTCCGGTATCCGCGAGCGGACGGGTGGGAATCCCGAACCTGGTCACAGGTGGGGGCCCGGGTCAGCCGAATCGCCGCGGGCTTGCTGTCGCTGGGAGTCGCCCCGGAAGAACGAGTCGCGATCGCGGCGAGTACCCGTTACGAGTGGATCGTGGCCGACCTGGCCATCATGTGCGCGGGAGCGGCGACGACGACCGTGTATCCGACGACGATCGCCTCGGAAGTCGCCTACATCCTGGCCGACTCCGGCAGCGCTGTCGTGTTCGCCGAGGACGACGAGCAGATCGAGAAGCTGCGGGCCCAGCGCGACGAGATTCCCGAGGTACGCAAGGTCGTCACCTTCGACGGCACCGCCGACGACGATTGGGTCATCACGTTCGAGAAGCTCGTCGAACTGGGCGAGCGCCTGCTGACCGAGCAGCCGGACGTGGTCGACGAGCGGGTGGCGGCGACCACCTCGGAGCAGCTGGCGACCATCATCTACACCTCCGGAACGACCGGTCGACCGAAGGGGGTCCGCCTGCGGCACTCCGCGTGGACCTACGAGGGGACGACCGCCACCCTGCAAGGTCAGCTGTCGAGCAGCGATCTGCAGTACCTGTGGCTGCCGTTGGCCCACGCGTTCGGCAAGGTCATGCTGAGCAACCAGCTGGCGGTCGGTTTCGCCACCGCCGTCGACGGTCGGGTGGACAAGATCATCGAGAATCTCGCGGTGGTCAGGCCCACGTTCATGGCCGCAGCGCCCCGCGTGTTCGAGAAGGCACACGGTCGCATCCAGACCACGGTCGATTCCGAGGGCGGGGCCAAGAAGAAGCTGTTCGACTGGGCGTTCGGCGTAGGAAAGAGGGCAGCTCGAGCACGCCGCGCGGGAGAACGGGTTCCGCCGCTGCTCGCGGCCGCGAACAAGATCGCCGACCGATTGGTCTTCACCAAGATCCGCGACCGCTTCGGTGGACGCGTGCGGTTCTTCGTCTCCGGTTCGGCGCCGCTGAACAAGGAGATCGCCGAGTGGTTCGAAGCCGCAGGCGTCCTCGTGCTCGAAGGTTACGGGCTGACCGAGACGGCCGCGGGAACCACGTTGAACCGGCCGGACAACTACAAGCTCGGCACGATCGGTCAGCCGCTGCCCGGCACGGAGGTCAGCATCGCCGAAGACGGCGAGATCCTCGTGCGAGGTCCCGGCGTGATGGCCGGATACCACAACATGGATGAGCAGACCGAGGACGTGCTCGATTCCGACGGCTGGATGCACACCGGTGACATCGGTGAGATGGACGCGGACGGGTTCGTGGCGATCACGGACCGGAAGAAGGACCTGTTCAAGACGTCCAACGGGAAATACGTGGCGCCTTCCTCCGTTGAGGGCCGGTTCAAGGCCGTCTGCCCGTATGCCAGCCAGTTCCTCGTGCACGGGCCGGGCCGCAACTACTGCACCGCGCTGGTGACCCTCGACGAGGAAGCCATCACCGACTGGGCTCGGCGCAACGGCTTGGGCGGGCGCGATTACTCGGAGATCGTGGAGTCGGACCAGGTCCGCGAGTTGCTGCAGGGTTATGTCGACGAGCTCAACGCCGGGCTCAACCGGTGGGAGACGATCAAGCGGTTCATCATTCTGCCGCGTGAGCTTTCCGTCGAGCACGGTGAGCTGACCCCGAGTCTGAAGGTCAAGCGCAAGGTCGTCGAAGAGCGCAACAGCGACGCCCTCGAGTCGATGTACGCGGACTGACCCCGCTGCACCGGCGGGCCCTCGAGACCCCGGTGGCCCGCCGGTCCGGTACCCGACCCGCACGCCCGCCTGCCGCGCGCCCGCCAGTCGTGGCGCAGCGGTCACCGCCCGTGCGGGCACTCCGCGCCGACTCGGCCGGTCCGTTGGTCCTACTGGTCAGGTAAGGGCACTCGGATCGGCGGGGACGTCGGCAGCGTGCTCGCGCAGCGCTTCGAGCGGAATGACTTCCAACGCGCTCTCGTGGGTGGCTGCCAGCATCACCGGGGGAGCGGTGCCTGCCTCGTAGGCCTCTTTCCAGCGAGCTGCGCACACGCACCAGCGGTCGCCCGCGCGTAGCCCGGGAAAGCCGTGCTCCGGGCGAGGCGTGACCAGGTCGTTGCCCGCTTCACGCTGATGATCGAGGAAGTCCGTGGACAGCACCGCGCAGACGGTGTGACTGCCGAGATCTTCTTCCCCGGTGTTGCAGCACCCGTCCCGGTAGAAACCGGTCAACGGTTCCGTGCCGCACTCTTCCAGCTTGCCGCCGAGGACGTTGCGTTCACTCGTCATGAGAACAGAATCGCATCTCGGCCCCACTTCGGGCAGCCCACAGCACGCCGATTTTGGGACGAGAAATCTCCCACCGGAAAAGCGCTGGTTGCGGCGCCGAAGCCGATCGGTGGTGAACATCTCGTAGCGGGGCGGGAACGATCGCCGGACGTGTTCGCGCGACACCGCGTCGCGAGGCGCTGCGTGCCTGGGTAGACAAGATCGTTCTCGTCCGGGCCGGTGTGATCGCGTGGAACGCGGTGGCCCATGATTTCAGTATTCGGTCGGAAGTGGTCCCTCGCCCGGCCCGACCTCGCGACCACAGGTGATCACATCAGGTGAAGGAGTCGGATGTCGCCCAGTGAGCAGCGGATCGCGCAAGCCCGATCGCAGTGGCGGAATGGGGACATCGCGGGGGCGGAGTGGACGCTGCGCGAAATCGTCGACAGGGCGGACAGCGATACCGCACCGCACGCGGCTTGCGTGCTCGGTCTCCTGCTCTACGAGGACCAGCAGTTTTCGCAGGCCAAGGAGATGTATCAGCGCGGGATCGATTCCGGCCACCCGATCCACGCCCAGCGAGCGGCGCTGGCGCTCGGAATGCTGTTCACCGATGAGCAGGAGTTGACCGCGGCTTCCCCGATTCTGCAGTTCGCCGGGGATGGCGCCGACCCGGATGTGGCGGGGCGGGCGCACGCGCTGCTCGCTCAGGTGCTCTACCTGCTGGGCGACCTGCCCGGTGCACATGCCGCGAAAGAACGGGCGCTGACCTGCAGTGACCCCGATGTGGTCGCCATGGCCACCGAGCAACGCCTGCCCGCGCTGGGCGGCGGCAGCCCGGCCGAGGACTATCTCGAGGTCGCCTACGACCAGGCGTGGTCCTTGCTGGAAGAGGAACGCTTCGACGAAGCCAAGCCGGTCCTGGTTCGACTGGTCAACAGCGGTCACCCGGATTTCGGTTCGCTCGCCGCGTTTCAGCTGTGCTCGATCTACGCTTCGGAAGGCGACCTCGCGGCGGCGCGGAGCGCGGCCGAGCACATCATCGCGTTCGAGCATCCGGACCACGTGGGGCGAGGGCATTCCTTTCTCGGCGACGTCCTGCGCGATCTCGGCGACCAGCGAGCGGCGGTGGACGCCTATCAGCGTGCCGCGCAGGACCCGCGCCCGGATGTACGACTGCACGCGCTGGTCCAGCTGGGGCAGGAACTGCGGGGGATCGGCGAGTCCGGACGCGCTCGTGAAACGTTCCAACGAGTGGTCAACACCGGACACAAGCACTACGCGGTGGAGGCGTTGGGGGCACTGGCCGAGCTGAACCGGGACGAGGGGGATGTCGACGGCGCGATCTCCGCATTCGGCAGGGTCGCCCGTTCCGGGCACAGCGACAAGGCTCCGCGGGCGGCGTACAACCTCGGCGTTCTTCTGCACGAGCGGGGGCAGATCCTCGATTCCCGTGCGGCTTTCCTCCGGGCGAGCGAGTCCGACGACCCGGAGCTGGTGCGGCATGCGACGGATGCGTTGACGCTGATCGCTGCCGAAGCGACTGCCGCGCAGGCTCCGCCACCGGTTCAGGCGGCCGAAGTGACGGCGGTTGAGGAACAGTCCGGGCCTGCCGAGCATTCCGGGCCTGGTGAATCTTCTGGCGCCGAGGAGTCTTCTGGCACGGACGAGTCCTGGAAAGCCGAGCCGTCTTGGGGGCTCGAAGAATTCTGGCGGAGCGTGGAGCACGATTCGGGAAGTGCTGGTGCTGGTGCCGCGGGAGCGTCGAGGGGGCGCCGGGCGACCGAGCCGGTTCGCTTGCCCCGCGGTGACCAGCTACCCGGCGGCGGTACACCTCCCGAAAAGACTCCGGCGACTCCGGAAACGCCTGCAGAATTCGCGCCCAGCGAAGTTTCTGCGGCGGAAGAAACTCCTGAATCAGCCACGCCCGGGGCGCAAGCGCTCCGCGAGCTCGATGCTTCCCCTGTGCTCGGCGAGGACGCCGCTCCGGACGCTTCCGGTCACGAGGAGGTGCCCGATCCACGAGGCGACCATGCGGTCGCGCTCGAATCGGCTGGGGAGCCCGAACGCCGGGAGCAGGAAGCCCGACAGCTCTCGGACGAGGCGGCCCAGGCGGTTGAAGACGGTGATGCCGATACCGCCCGAACCACGTTGAACAGGATCGTTTCGCTGGCGGTGCCGACCCGGTCCGCGCTGGCGGGGATTTCGCTCGGTCTGCTCGAAGCCGCCCTCGGGCGGCCGGAAGCGGCCAGGAGCGCCTGGCAGCGCGCGGCGAGTGACCCCCAACCGACACTGGCCCACGATGCGGCGTTCCTCCTGGTCCTGCTCGACGAACCCGCGGGCGCCGGTCACGTGCTGCTGCGCGCGCGGTTCCAGCGGCAGTACCACCGACAGCGTGGCGATGCGATGCTCGACGACGCCATCCGGAGTGCCGATCCGGTGGTCGGCGAGCTGGCCGCCACACTGCGAGCCGAACTCGACGGTTCCGACGATGTCGAAGGTGCGGTCGAACGACTGTCCGTGCTCGCAGCATCCGATCACCCGTTGGTGGTGGCGAGGGCGGGCTTCGCATTGGCCGCGTTGCTCGAGGAGAACGACCGCCGCGCGGAGGTGCTGGGACACGCGGTGCGACACGGGCATCCGGCGCTCGCTCCGTGGTCGGCAGCGCTGCTCGGTGAGCTGCTCATGGCGCAAGAAGCGTTCGACAGCGCACGACAAGCGCTGGAAGCCGCTGTCTCCGGCGACAATCCCGCCATCCTGTCCGCGGTGTTCGGCAGTCTCACCATGTTCTACACCGCGATGGCGGACTTCGCGTCCCTGGAGTCGCTGTGCCGCCGGGCACTGGCGGGCAGCGACGGGGAGACGGCAGCGCAAGCGGCTTTCGTGCTCGGAGCGGAACGAGTCCGAGGCGAACAGCTCGAAACCGCGCTCGAGCTGTTCGAGCAGGCCGCGAACTCGAACACCACCGTCGCGCGGTTGGGCGCCTTCGCCGGATACGCCCTGCGCCACGAGTTGGACCGGGCGCAAGCGGAGTTCGAGCGAGCAGCCGCCGAAGAGCACTCCGGACAGCACTACACGGCAACTCGACTGTGCCTCGATCTCGCGCACAAACACCTGCCCCGAGGTGACGGTGAGTTCACCGAATGGGCACTGCGGCTGGCGATCGACTCCGGGCACGCCGAGCTGGAACAGGAAGCCTGGCTGTATCTCGGAGTGCTGCGCAACGACAGCCACGATGGCGAAGCGGCTCTCGCCGCGTGGCAGCACGCCGCCGGTGGTCGCGATCCGGAACTCGCCGCGACCGCACTGAACGCGGTGGCAGCTCTGCACCGCGAACTGGGCCGACTGGAGAGCGCGGCGGCAGCGCTGGACACCATCGCCCGCGGTCGATCGCGAGAAGCGGGGAACGCCGCCTACGAACTCGCCGTTCTACGGTCCGAGCAGGGCGCGACATCGGCGGCGATCGCGGCGTTCGAGCGTACTGAGGAGCTCGCATCAGGAGTCACGGCGGCCGATTCCGCGCGCAACCTCGGCCGCCTGCTCGCCGAGACCGGAGATGTGCAGGGTGCCCGAAATGCTTTCGAACGGGCTATCGGGGCCGGAGATCGGTACGTGGGGGCGCTGTCAGCGCTGAATCTCGGCAACGCGCTGCGGGACGCGGGTGAGGCGGCGGACGCGGAAACCGCCTATGCGCGGGCTTTGGCATTCGACCACCCGGACGTCACCCCCTACGTCCGCAAGCACATGGGTATCGAGACCACTGAACAACGCGGTTGGCGACTGTCGGGGGAGGACAGGCTCGACGAGGCGGCCGAAGCCCTCACCCCGCACTACGGATCGACCGGGATCGCCGAGTTCTGCGTCGCCGCCCACCACGGGAACGTCGAGCGAGCGCGCGCGGCGTTCGACCGGCTCACCCCCCGGGAGGCGGAGAGCCGCGTGGGGGCCGAAGAGGGCTTGCGGCTCGCCCGTGCCCACGTGGTTAACGGGCAGGAGGAGACAGGCGTCGACCTGCTGCGCATGTTGATCGAGGTGGCCGACCTGACGACGGTCGGGAAGGCCCGCCTCATGCTGGGCAACCTGGCCGAGGACGGCGGGGACCGGTCCTCGGCGCTGGGATGGTACCGGCGGGCGATGGGGTCTCCGGTCGTCGAGGTCGCCGCGGGGGGCGCGCGTCGGGTGGCACGGGTCCTGCGGGAACTGCGCGACCAACCGGGAGCCGAACAGGCGTGCCGCCACGCCGTGAAACTTGCGGCCGGGCAGGAGTCGGTCAAGGCCGGGGTACTGCTCGGACACCTGCGTGCCGAGCGGGGGGACGACGGCGGCGCGAACGAGGCCTGGGACGGAGCCGAGGAATTGGCGGACTCGGTGGAAAGCTGTTCCGCGGCGTTCGTCGAGCTGCTCCGGGAGCTCGCCGATGCGGGACGGCAGGAGCGATCCGGGCCACTGGCCGAGCGAGCGAGTCGGATCCGATCCCCGGACGCGCTCGTGACTGGTATGTCCACATTGGCCGAGATCGCACGTGCGGAAGGTGCGGACTCCCGCGCCGTCGAGTGCTACCGCCGCGCCGCGGAAGTCGACGGGACTCCGTTGGCCTGGAACGCGCGGTTGTCGTTGGCGCTGTTGCTGGCCGACAGCGGGGATGCGTGGGCGGCGAGGGCCGAGTTCGATCGGCTGAGCCGGTCCGAAGAGCCGATCTACGCCGCGAACGGCGTATTGGGGATCGGTCTGCTGCTCGCCGAGAGCGGGGACCGCATCGGGGCAGCGGCCGCGTTCGCCAGAGCACTGTCCTACCGGGTTCCCGAGGTGGACGCGGCCGCGCTGGACAGCCTGCGACAGGGCCTCCGGCAGCAGAACGAGGACGGTGAGCACGTCGATGCGGTGACGAGCCTGCGACTGCTCGCGGATGTGGCCGACCCGGATTGGGCCGCGCGGCGGGCGTTCGAGTTGGGCATGGCCCTGTTCGAGTCGGGCGAGACCGAGCAATCCCTGCTCTACCTGCGGTGTTCTGTGGAACTCGGTGGCGAGCGGCCGGAACCGGACGCGCTGCTGGCGCTCGCGGAAGTACTGGAGCGGATCGGCGATTCCGACGAGGTGCATGCGCTCCGTGCGCGAGGTGGCGCCACCGGTGGCCGGGCGGCTGGTATTCCGTCCGGAGCCGACCCCGCCGCCGACAGTGGGGCGTCACCGGCACCGAGCTCGGAATCGTCGGAACCGGGAGAATCTTTCGGGGGCGCGGAGGAACCCGGCGTCGGCCCACGAGAGCCGCAACTTCCCGCGGTAACAGTGGGCGAGCCACTGCCGCCGGTCCCGGCCAACGACTACGCGCTGGCACAGTCGTTGCGAGCACGTGGGGAAATGGACGCGGCCAGGGAAGCGTATCTGCGGGTGATCGCGGCCGAGGACCCGCATTGCTCCGGCGAGGCCGTTCTGGAGCTGGGCAGCATCGGTTACGAGTCGGATGACGACGACGAGGCGTACCGGTGGTATTGGCGAGCAGCGGAATCAGGGGACCCGGCGTTGGTGGCCAGAGCCGCGATGAGCATCGCGATGGTCGCCAAGCGGCGGGGCGACCTGGCGACCGCGAGGCCGTGGCTGCTCTGGCTCATCGATACCGGGGATGGGTTGGCGCCGCTGGCAGCCGCCCACTTGGCGGAGATGCACTACTGGCGTTCGGAGGCGGCCGAGTCGGTAGAGCTCTACGAGTACGCCTTGGCAAACGCGTCCGAACCGGAACTCGTCGCCGAATCCGCGTACCGACTCGGCGAGTTCCACTACCAGGCGGGTGATGTCCCGCGTGCCACCGCGAGATTGCGCCTCGCCGCCAAGACCGGACATCCGGGATTTTCGGGCGAAGCCGTCGAACTGCTCGGGAAACTCGGCGTCGACTGATCGTGCAGGCCTGGTGTGCCGGGAGCTGGTCGCGTCGTTGGGGAGCGCTCGTGCCCGTACCTCTCGGCGAGGACCTCACCGTTGAACGAATTTCAGCAGGACCGGACTGCCCGTTTTGGCCGGTTGCGGCCGGGAGGCGAGGGGGAGGTCTGTTGCCGACTTGATCGGATCGTCACAATGCCGAACATGAGCAACCAACCGCCCCAAGGACCGCCGCCTAGGCCGCAGCGCGGGCAGGGTCCTGGGTCGCAGCAGCCGTCACCGGGTCCGCAACCCCCGCCGGGACCGCCGCAGCAGGCTCCGGGCGGTTACCCGCCGCAACCACCTGCAGGTGCGCCGCAGCCCGGGCCGAATCAGCAGGCCCCCGGGCAGGCCCCGCAGGCCGGACCGCCGCCGGGTGGTGCGATGCCGCCCGTGCAGCCGGGGCAACAGCCGCCGCAGGGCGGACCCGCGCCGGGGCCGAACCAGCCTGCCGGTGCTCCGCCCCAGCAGCCCGGACAACCACCGATGCCGCCCCAACAGCCCGGCGCGGGTCAGTTTCCGCAGGGGCCGGGTGGACAACCCCCGCAGGGATTCGGTGCGCCCCCGCCCGGGCCTCCGCAGCAGAGCCCGCCCGGACCCCCGCAGCAGCCTCCGATGGCCCCGCCGCCCGCAGCGCCTCCCCACGCCGCGCCCCCGCAGGAGCAGGCGGTCAACCAGACCGCCCAGTACGAGCGTGGTTTCGAACCGTACGACTACCGGGACGAGCGCGATTTCCGCGACGACCGGTACGACCGCGACGACCGGAATTTCCGCGACGACCGGTACGACTACGAATCCGACCCGTACGATTTCGAACCCGAACCACCGCCCCGGAGGCGGCCGGGTCGCGGCGCGGACGGCCACGAATCGGAGCAGCGCCGCCCGGGACTCTCGTACGAGGAGAAGCGGGCACGGCGCGAAGACCGGGCTCGGACCATCGCGACCGTGGTGCAGCTGTTCACCGGCCTGATCGCGACGGTGTTCGTGCTGCACATCGTGTTCGTGATCGCGGGCGCGAACCAGGGGAGCGGCATCGTGTCGTTCGTCTACGGCACGGCCAAGGTCTTCGTGCTCGGATTCGGGGACGTGTTCACCCCGGGAGACGCGACGATGGGGCTGGTGCTCAACTACGGCTTGGCCGCGATCGTCTACCTCGTGCTGGGGAAAGTCGTCGCAGGTGCACTTCGTCGGACGTGAGCGCACGGCACAGCTGGGACCTACCTCGCTCCCCGCGAACGGGGTAGGCGCCCGGTTTCTTCGGCGACAACCGGGAAACCGAGCCCACCGGGGCCGTCAACGGGCGGCGAGTTCGGCGAGCACCGCCATCCCGGCGTGGACCTCGGTGTAGCTGGTGCTCAGCGGCGCGAGACCGATCCGGATGCCGTCGGGTGCACGGAAGTCCGGAATCACCCCGCGCTGCCACAGCGGGTCGATGAGCTCGTTGAAATCGTTGCGCCGCAGCGTGATATGGCTCCCGCGTCGCCCGGGTGCGCGTGGTGAGGCCAGTTCCACGCCGTGCTCACCCAGCGCGGTGTCGGCCAGTTCGAGGGCGAAACCGGTCAGCCGCAACGACTTCTCCCGCACGGCGTCCATTCCGGCGGCTTGCAGGATGTCGAGGCTGGTGATCAGCGGAAGCATTGCCAGGATCGGTGGGGTGCCGCTGAGCACGCCCCGGACACCTTCGGCGGGTTCGAACAGCGGACCCATCGCGAACGGGTCACGGTGGCCGATCCAGCCACGGATCGGCTGCCGCGCGGTCTGGTGGTGGCGTCGGTTGACGTACCCGAACGCAGGCGAACCGGGGCCGCCGCTTAGGTACTTGTAGGTGCAGCCGACAGCGAAGTCGGCGTTCCACGCGTCGAGTCGCACCGGTACTGACCCGGCGGAGTGACACAGGTCCCACAGCACCAGTGCGCCGTCGCGGTGGGCGATCTCGGTGATGGCCTCGGCATCTGCCACGAAACCGGAGCGGTAGGCGACGTGGCTGAGGACCACGAGCGCGGTGTCCGGACAGAGCACCTCGGCGACCTGTTGCTCGGTCACTCCGCACGCCGGGTCGGTGGTGATCCAGCGCAGATCGAGCCCGCACTCCTCGGCGACACCCTCCACCACGTAACGATCGGTGGGAAAGTTGTCGGTGTCCAGCACGATCTCACGGCGGCCGGGCCTGGCCGAGACCGCGGCTCGGACGAGCTTGTACAGCAGCACGGTGGTGGAGTCGGCCACCACCACCTGACCGGTGTCGGCGCCGAGCGCGATCTGCCCGATCCGGTCGCCGAGGCTTTCGGGCCAGCTGAGCCACTCGTCGCTCCAGCCCCGGATGAGCCGCCGTCCCCATTCCTCGCGGATGAAACGGTCCATTCGCGAGGTGGTCGCCAGGGCCGGGCGACCGAGCGAGTTGCCATCCAGGTAGGCCACCACGTCGGTACCGTCCGGTGCCACGAACTGCTCGCGGAACTCGCGCAGCGGATCGGACTCGTCGAGCGAGCGTGCCTTTTCTCCGAGTGCGGCGAGTTCGGACATGTCTGGTCCTTTCGGGATCATTGCGGTGTTGAGCGGGTTTGCGGAAGCAGCTCGCGGGGAGGTAGGTCAGCGGCCGATTTCGGAGCGGACCGCGTAGAGCTCGGGGAAGAAGGTCAGGTCGAGCGCCTCCCGCAGGAAGGAAACCCCGCTGGAACCGCCGGTGCCCGGTTTTGCCCCGATGGTGCGTTCCACTGTCTTGAGGTGCCGGAATCGCCAGAACTGGAAGTTCTCCTCCAAGTCGACGAGTTCTTCGCAGGCTTCGTATACGGCCCAGTTCTCGCTCGGGTACTCGTAGATCTCGCGGAACACCGGGACGAGTTCGGGGCTGTAGGTATGGGCTCGGCGGACGTCCCGTTCGAGGATCGCGTCCGGGACCGGATGCCCCCGCCTGGACAAGTGATGCAGGAACGCGTCGTAGATACCGGGCTGTTCGAGCAGTCCGGAGAGCAACGCGTGGGCGTGCCTGTCGTCCTTGAAGACTTCCAGCAGTTCGGCGTTCTTGTTGCCGAGCACGAATTCCACAGCCCGGTACTGGTAGGACTGGAATCCGGAGGAGGTACCGAGAAATCCGCGGAACTCGGCGTACTCGGACGGGGTGAGCGTCGCGAGGACCGACCACTGTTCGGTCAGGGTGTGCTGGATGTGCTTGACCCGTGCGAGTTTTTTGAGGGCCGCTTGTAGCCGGTCGCCGCTGAGGTGGGAGCCGGCGGCCCGTAGTTCGTGCAGCACGAGTTTCAGCCAGAGTTCGACGGTTTGGTGCTGGATGATGAACAGCATCTCGTCGTGGTGTTCGGGTTCGCTGACCGGTTGCTGCGCGGTGAGCAGCTGGTCCAGGTGCAGGTAGTTTCCGTACGAAGGGCTCTCGCGGAAGTCGCGGATCACCCCGGTTTCGAGCGGTCTGGAATTGGTCGCGTCGGTCATGGGAGTCTCCCTCGGGCGCGTGCGACGCGCGCTGCGTGTGCTCCGGGTCGGACGTCCGTCGCTCCCGTTCCGAATGGCGCGGACGCGGTCGCGGAGGTCGGCTGACCACCGGTTCGGGTGTGGCAACCGAACCGATCACCATTCGCCGAGATCGTTCGGACCAGCCTGCCCGGCCCCGCAGTGTAGGGGGGAATCCGGCAGTGGAGGCCAAGAACAACTCCGACGAGGTCGTGTCCGGTAGCCCGATGCCGCGTGCCCGCAGGTAGCGGCGGACGCGCGCGCTCCCCGGCTGCCGGCCCGGTTCACCCGTGTGGCCGGGAGTGCGGTTGCCGCCGTGCCCCTTCCGCGTGGTGGCGAGTTCGCCCGGCAGTGCGTACGCGTAGCGAGCGGTGTGCCGGGTACCCACGGGATGGAGGTTCGTCCGCCGACGAGACCGTCGTACACCCCCACCGCGCTGTCGGCGCGACGTGAGGATGCGCGGTGTCGCCTGCGGAGCAGCGTCAGCCCGGCGGGTGGAGGATGCGGTGAACGACATTTTTGCCAGTGTTGAATCAGAGGTCCGCAGTTACAGCAGGAGCTGGCCGACGGTGTTCGACCGCGCGTCCGGCAGCTGGCTCTACAACGAGGACGGGAAACCCTACCTGGACTTCTTCGCGGGTGCGGGGGCGTTGAACTACGGGCACAACAATCCCGTGCTCAAACGACCGCTCCTGGAGTACCTGGAACGCGATGGGGTGGTGCACGGATTGGACCAGGCCACGGTCGCCAAGCGGGAGTTCCTGGAAACGGTTGACGAGACGTTGCTCCGCCCACGTGGACTGAATTACAAGATGCAGTTCCCGGGGCCCACCGGAACGAACTGCGTCGAGGCGGCGCTCAAACTGGCCCGCAAGATCACGAACAAGGAATCGGTGATCAACTTTACGAACGCCTTCCACGGGATGACCCTGGGTGCGTTGGCGGTCACCGGGAACTCGATGAAACGTGGTGGCGCCGGGATTCCGCTGGTGCACTCCACCCCCATGCCCTACGACAACTACCTGGAGGGCCACCCCGATTTCCTCTGGTTCGAGCGGGTGCTGGAGGACAGCGGCAGCGGGCTGAACGACCCGGCTGCCGTGATCGTGGAAACCGTGCAGGGCGAAGGCGGCATCAATGCGGCCCGGGTGGACTGGCTTCGCGGGCTCGCCGAGCTGTGCAGTCGGCACGACCTGCTGCTGATCGTCGATGAAGTGCAGATGGGTTGTGGACGCACCGGCCCGTTCTTCAGCTTCGAGCTGGCGGGCATCCAACCGGACATCGTGTGCCTGGCCAAGTCCATCGGCGGCTACGGAATGCCGCTGGCGATGATGTTGATCAAACCGGAACACGACCTGTGGGAGCCCGGTGAGCACAACGGCACCTTCCGCGGTAACAATCCCGCGTTCGTGACTGGCAGCGTCGCCCTGCGGGAGTACTGGCGGGACGATCGGCTGGAGCGGTCGACCCTGTCCAAGGGAGCGCGCGTCGGTGAGGTCTTCGAGAGCCTGGCGAGCAAGTACGAAGGTCTGCAGGCCAAGGGCCGTGGTCTGGCGAGGGGACTCGGGTTCTCCGAGCCGGCCCTGGCGGGCTCGGTCGCCAAGGCAGGATTCGAGCGTGGCCTGCTGTTGGAAACGATCGGCCCGTCGAGCGAGGTCGTCAAGCTGATGCCGCCGTTGACGGTCACAGACGACGAGCTGGAGCAGGGCCTGCAGATCCTGACCGACTCGGTCGCTTCGGTGTTGGCCTAGCCCGCCCGACAGCTGGTCGCGCGTCGGTCGCTGGTCCGAGGAATCCCGGTCGGCGTGTTGTGGTGCAACTCGCCGACCGAGGAATCCTGGGTGTGTCGTTCACCAGCCGCGTTCGCGCCACTCCGAAAGCTTGGGGCGCTCGGTGCCGATGGTGGTGTCGTCGCCGTGCCCCGGGTAGACCCAGGTGTCGTCCGGCATGTCCGCGGTGAAGACCCGGTTCTGGAGGTCGTCCATCAGGCTGGCGAAATCGGTCGGGTTCGTCGTCCGTCCCGGACCGCCGGGGAACAGTGAGTCACCGGTGAACAGGTGCGGATGCCCGGCCGGGTCGCGGTAGAGCAGGGCGATGGAACCCGGCGTGTGCCCGCGGAGGTGGATTACCTCCAGTGCGGATTCACCGACCTGGATGCTCTCGCCGTGTTCGACGAGCCTGTCCGGCGGAACCGGCAGTTCCTCGGCATCGTCCGGGTGCGCGACCGTGTAGCAACCGGTCTGACCCGAGATCGACCCCAACGCCTGCCAGTGGTCCCCGTGCTGATGGGTCGTGACGATCGTGCGTAGCCGTGGCCGCTGGTCGTCGTGACCGAGCAGGTCGGCCAGACGCTCCGAGTCGTTCGCGGCGTCGACCAGCAGCGCGTCGCCGGTACGACGGCACGTCAGCAGGTACGCGTTGTTGTCCATCGGGCCGACCGAGAGCTTCGTGATGGTCAGCGCGTCGAGCGTCCGGCGCGTTGCGGTGCCACCCGGCTCGACGTGACCTGTGTAATTCTCCTGTACCTCCACGCCGAGATCCTAACGAGTCCTCGCAGGATGCGCGGACCTCGCTGGGCACCACCGCCCGGAGCCGAACGTGTTCCGAAGACTTCTCGGTCCTCCGCGGAGCAGGCGCGGGCTCACAGCCAGTCGGGCAGCGTGGGGGGCTTTCCACCGCATTCGAGCCGTTCGGCCCCGGTGCGTCCCAGCAGCCAACCCAGCATCGGTCCGGGGCGGCCGCGGACCGCGACGGGCTTGGACGTGGTCCCGCGCAACTCCCAGTCCCGACGGTGGTCGTCGAAGTCGACCGTGACCGTGATGGCGGGCACGTCCGGGCGGCCGCCGAACTGCTGCACGACGTCCTCGGTCAACAGCTCCACGTCCGGTTCGGGGATGTCGTCGAAACCGAATCCGTGATCGAGGTCCGCCAAATGGGTCCAGACCTCCAACAGCCGGGAGCGCAGCACCTCGTGAGCTGGTTCCGGTTCGCCGGTCCTGCCCACGATCTCGCTGGTCCAGGCTGACAGCGGCATGATTCGGATCTCGTGGGCGAGTCGCTCGCACGACGCGGCCAGGTCCTCCACGATCAGCCGGTGATCGCGTAGGGCGCCCTCTTCGATGTCGGCCTCGCGGTCGCTGTCACTGGTGTACATGGGGTGCTCGACACCGGTGCGTGCCCACAGCAGCAGGTTGACCGAACCGTCGGCGTTGCGGGCCAGGTGCGAAAGCACGTGTGTCCGCGTCCAACCGGGCAGCAGGCTCGGGAGGTGGGCGGTGTTCTCGTCGAGCTGCTCCACGAGGTCCATCATCGTCGATGTCGCGCGTTCGATCGCACACGTCGTTCCCTGGACGTGCTCCGCAAGCCCGGCGGTGGTCGCGGGGGCCTGCGTGAATGTGCTGTGGTCGGTGAACGTGCTGCGGTTGTCTGAACCGAGAACGATTTCGGACATCACGGGGTCTCCCTGCGATAGCAGAATGGTGAGCGCGCCGGTGAACCCTGAGCGTAGGCGCTGGTATGTCCCCGCGACAGTGTTCGAGGTCCTCGGTTCGCCGGTCGTGCGGGAAAGGACGGCCGGTCGCCGGTCGTACACGGTTGACGAGCAGTACCGCCGGGTGTCTCGGGCGCGCCGGTGGCCCGAGTGGCGAGGAATCGCGCTGTTCCCGTGTCGTCGGCCGGAAAGTGCCCCGGCCCCGGCCCGGTCGGCCCGTTGCGGAGGGACGGCCGGAGCTGGTCACATGCCTCGAGACCGGTGCCTTGCGTCCGGTGCCTTGCGTATTGTCGTTGTCGAACGGGTGGCATTCTTAACTCGAGTGGGCGACATTCGGAATCGGTGCGGGCGGTGCTGCGTTCCGCTCACGGGTGTTGCTCGAAGGCACGGTCGGCCTGCCGGTCGGCTGGCCTCCCGGCACGGCTGGCACGGCTGGCACGGCTGGCACGGCTGGCACGGCTGGCACGGCTGGCACGGCTGGCACTGTCGGCACGAATATCGGTCGGCGCCCCTGCCGGCGGCGCCGTCGGGCCCTGTCGGCGGCATGGTCGGCGGCACTGTCGGTGCCTCGGAATAGCATGGTTGAACGAGGGCTGCGGGCAGCCGTCCTCACGCTCGTCGGGCCGGCACCCTGCCGAGTGAGCACCGAGCCCCAGTGCGCACCGAGAGCCAGTGCGCACCGAGAGCCGATGCGCACGGAACCGGCGGGCACCGAGAGCCGGCTTGCGGTGTGCCACGGGGCCCTGCGTGCGCCGTGGGGACGTTTCCGGCGGCCCGCTGCGCTTGAGCCATCCTGAACAAGTCCGGATTGAGTGTGCGGGTCCGCGCCCACGAACCGGAAAGACTCTCGAAGGGAACCAACGAGTGGCTGACCGCCTTGTCGTCCGCGGCGCCCGTGAGCACAACCTGCGCGGCATCGATATCGATCTGCCGCGCGACAGCCTCATCGTGTTCACCGGGTTGTCCGGCTCGGGGAAGTCGAGCCTGGCTTTCGACACGATCTTCGCCGAGGGCCAGCGCCGATACGTCGAATCGCTGTCCGCCTACGCGCGTCAGTTCCTCGGGCAGATGGACAAGCCGGACGTGGACTTCATCGAGGGTCTTTCTCCCGCGGTGTCGATCGATCAGAAGTCGACCAGTCGAAACCCGCGGTCCACCGTGGGCACCATCACCGAGGTCTACGACTACCTCCGGTTGCTCTACGCGCGCGCGGGCAGGGCGCACTGCCCGACCTGCGGTGAGCCGATCAGCAAGCAGACGCCCCAGCAGATCGTCGATCAGGTCCTGGAGATGCCCGAGCGCACCAAGTTCCAGGTATTGGCCCCCGTGGTGCGTGGCCGCAAGGGCGAGTACGTAGACCTGTTCGAACAGCTGCAGACCCAGGGTTTCGCGCGGGTGCGCGTCGACGGCGAGGTACACCCGCTGGAGAACCCGCCGAAGCTCAAGAAGCAGGAAAAGCACGACATCGCGGTCGTCGTCGACCGGCTCACCGTCAAGGCCAGTGCCAAGCAGCGGCTCACCGACTCGGTGGAGACCGCGCTGCGATTGGCCGACGGGCTCGTGCTGCTGGAGTTCGTGGACGTCGACGAGCAGGATCCGCAGCGGGAACGCAAGTTCTCCGAGAACCTGGCCTGCCCCAACGGGCACGCACTGGGGGTCGACGAGCTCGAGCCCCGCGCGTTCTCGTTCAACTCGCCCTACGGCGCCTGCCAGGAATGCGCCGGTATCGGCATCCGGAAGGAGGTCGATCCCGAACTGGTGGTGCCCGACGAGGAGCTGCCGCTCGGCGAGGGTGCCATCGCGCCCTGGGCGGGCGGACACACCGCCGAGTACTTCACCCGGTTGTTGACCTCGCTGTCCGAATCGATCGGCTTCCGGATGGACACGCCGTGGAAGCGGTTGCCGACGAAGGTCAAGAAAGCGGTGCTGCACGGGACGAACGACCAGGTCCACGTTCATTACAAGAACCGTTACGGCAGGCGACGCTCCTACTACGCCAACTTCGAGGGCGTCATCCCGTTCCTGGAACGTCGACTCGAGCAAACCGAGTCCGACTACTCCCGCGAGAAGTACGAGGGCTACATGCGGGACGTGCCCTGCCCGGCTTGCGACGGCGCGCGCCTCAAGCCGGAGATCCTCGCGGTGACGATGGAAAGCGCCGAGCACGGCGAACTTTCCATCGCCGAGCTCAGCGCCCTGAGCGTGTACGACTGCGCGGGTTTCCTCCAAGACCTGGTGCTCGGGCAGCGCGAGGAGATGATCGCCGGCCGGGTGCTCAAGGAGGTGCAGGCGAGGCTGGGGTTCCTGCTGGACGTGGGATTGGACTACCTGTCCCTGGACCGCCCCGCTGGCACCCTTTCCGGCGGCGAGGCGCAGCGCATTCGCCTGGCCACGCAGATCGGCTCGGGCCTGGTCGGCGTGCTCTACGTCCTCGACGAACCGTCGATCGGGTTGCACCAGCGGGACAACCACCGGTTGTTGGAAACCCTCAGCAGGCTTCGCGACCTGGGAAACACGCTGATCGTCGTCGAGCACGACGAGGACACCGTGCGCAGCGCGGACTGGGTCGTCGACATCGGCCCCGGCGCGGGCGAGCACGGCGGGGAGGTCGTGCACAGCGGCCCGTACAAGGAGCTGCTCGACAACGAGGCGTCGCTGACCGGTGACTACCTGGCCCGGCGGAAGCGGATCCCGTTGCCCGCGGAACGCCGCGCGCCGGACCCGAAGCGGCAGTTGACGGTCGTGGGCGCTCGGCAGAACAACCTGCACAAGATCGACGTGTCGTTTCCCCTGGGATGCTTGATCGGCGTGACCGGCGTTTCCGGTTCCGGCAAGTCGACCTTGGTCAACGATGTGCTGGCGGCGGTCCTGGCGAACAAGCTCAATGGCGCGCGGCAGGTTCCGGGCAGGCACAGCAGGGTCAAAGGACTGGACCACGTGGACAAGCTGGTGCAGGTCGACCAGTCGCCGATCGGTCGCACCCCCCGCTCGAATCCGGCCACCTACACCGGCGTGTTCGACCACATCCGCAAGTTGTTCGCGGCGACCACCGAAGCGAAGGTACGTGGTTACCAGCCCGGACGGTTCTCGTTCAACATCAAGGGCGGTCGGTGCGAGGCGTGCGCGGGTGACGGCACGCTCAAGATCGAGATGAACTTCCTGCCGGACGTCTACGTGCCGTGCGAGGTGTGCGAGGGAGCCCGCTACAACCGGGAAACCCTGGAGGTGCACTACAAGGGCAAGACGATCGCCGAGGTCCTCGACATGCCGATCGAGGAGGCCGCCGAATTCTTCGAGCCGATCAAGGCCATCCACCGGCACCTGAAAACGCTCGTGGAGGTCGGCCTCGGTTACGTCCGGCTCGGGCAGCCCGCGCCCACGCTTTCCGGCGGGGAGGCCCAGCGGGTCAAGCTGGCCAGCGAGCTGCAGAAGCGTTCCACCGGCAAGACCGTCTACATCCTCGACGAACCGACCACCGGACTGCACTTCGAGGACATCCGCAAGCTGCTCGGCGTGGTCAACGGGTTGGTCGACAAGGGCAACACGGTGATCGTCATCGAGCACAACCTGGACGTCATCAAGACAGCGGACTGGTTGCTCGACCTCGGGCCCGAGGGTGGTTCGGCCGGCGGTCTGCTCGTGGCCGAGGGCTCCCCCGAGGAGGTCGCCGAGGTCGAGGAGAGCTACACCGGCCGGTTCCTGGCACCGGTCCTGGTGGAGGGCGATGTCGTCGCCGGGTGATCCGGTATTCCGGAACCGCCTTTTCGATGATCGGGCGCCGGGAGCACCCGTCCGTTCATGTCGCCGAGAGTGTGCGGTCGGGGAGTGGCAATCCGGATGAAGTGACCAAAGCGCCCAGATCTTTGCGCTTTGGTCACGTTTTGTGATGAATCTCGTTGCAGACTGGTTCGAGCTTGGTTCCATCGGGGAAGCTGTACAACCACTGCTGTTGCCGGTGCGCTCCTCGCGGTCGTCGACCGCACCGGAGCGTGGGGACGGGACTCATCTCCGGTCGGCAGTCCAGCCACGCGTCGCGTGTTCGCGTAACCCGCGCACGTGGCGCAGTGCCGCGCGCACACCCGCCGTGCACGGAAAGGTTGCTCGTACGTGGAATCGGTCAACGACGCGATCGTCGCGTTCAATGATGTCTTCTGGCTCTACCTGGTAATTCCCCTGCTCGCCCTGATCAGCCTCTACTACACGGTGCGTTCCGGGGCGGTGCAGCTGCGACTCATCCCCGAGATGTTCCGTTCGCTCAGGAGCAAGGCGGAGGTGGCCGAAGACGGCGGTAAGACCGTCTCCTCCTTTCAGGCCTTCGCGATTTCGGCGGCGGCGCGCATCGGAACGGGGAACATCGCCGGGGTGGCCACCGCGATCGCTCTCGGCGGTGCGGGCGCGGTGATGTGGATGTGGCTGATGGGGCTTCTCGTGGCTGCCGCGAGCTTCGTCGAGTCCACCCTCGCCCAGCTCTACAAGGTCCGGGATCGATCCGGTTTCCGAGGCGGGCCGGCCTACTACATGCAACACGGCTTGAAGGCGCGCTGGTTGGGCGTGGTCTTCGCCATCGTGATCATCATTACCTTCAGCTTCGTGTTCAACGCGGTGCAGAGCAACACGATCGTCGGCGCCGTTCAGACCTCGGCGGACTCGGTGGGAGCCGATTCGCTCGGTTGGATCGCACCGGTGCTCGGCCTCGTGCTCGTCGCCGTGACGGCTTTGATCATCTTCGGTGGTGTGCGACGCATCGCCTACGTGGCTCAGATGCTCGTTCCGTTCATGGCCGCGATCTACATGATCCTCGGCCTGGTCGTCGTCGCGCTCAACGTGGACAAGATTCCCGAGGTGTTCGCCCAGATCGTCACCCACGCCTTCGGCTTCCGCGAGATGGCCTCGGCCGGTGTCGGTACCGCGATCGTGCAGGGTGTTCGTCGAGGAATGTTCTCCAACGAGGCCGGTCTGGGTTCGGCGCCCAACGCCGGAGCGACCGCGTCGGTGAGCCACCCGGTCAAGCAGGGCCTCGCTCAGACGTTCGGCGTGTACTTCGACACCCTAATCGTCTGCTCGACCACGGCGTTCATCATTCTCGTCTCCGACCCGGTCTTCGGTGAGACGCGCGGGCCGAGCATGACCCAGGACGCCCTGGCAACGAGCCTGGGTACCTGGTCGCTGCACCTGCTGACCGTGATCATCCTGCTCGTTGCGTTCACCTCGGTGCTGGGCAACTACTACTACGGTGAATCGAACATCGGGTTCCTGACCGAGAATCCCGCGGTCTTGACCGGTTACAAGTGGGTCTTCCTGATGATGACGTTCCTCGGGTCGATCGGCTCGGTCGATCTGATCTGGAACCTGTCCGACACTTCGATGGGCTTCATGGCCCTGACCAACCTCATCGCGATCGCCCCGCTCGGCGTGGTGGCCCTCCGGTTGCTCCGGGACTACACCGACCAGCTCAAGCAGGGCAAGGATCCCGTGTTCACCCGCGATCGGATGCCCGACCTGGAGGGTGTGCACTGCTGGGAGCCTGTCGGGGAGAAGCCGGTGAGGACGACCACCGGTTAGAGGCTGACGTGACCGGGCGTGTCGACGTCCGGTCTCCCCCGAGGATCGGAGCGTGTCCGGGCGCCTCAGCGGAAGCGTCCGGACACTCCGGGGCGAGTTTGCCAAGGACGTGGGCCCTCCAACGGGCGGTACTCGACTCCGAGAGCCTCCAGCCGCGGTAGGTGGTGGTCGACCAACCGTTGCCGGAAGCCGATGAAGTCGCGCTGATCGGGTGAGGTCCACGCCGTCTCCGCGAATGCGCTGAGTCTCGGGAACACCGCGTAGTCCAGCCGGCGCGGTGTGTCCAGGTGTTCGGTCCAGACCTGCGCCTGCATACCCAGCACGCGGGTCAGCGGAAGTGCGGAGAGTAGCTCGTAACCGTAGACATCGGCGAGGGTGACGAGGAAGCCGACGGGGATCGGTTCGTCCGGGTGGTCCGACTGTCGGTGATCGAGGTAGAGGTGCTGCTCCGGGCACAGCACGACGTCGTGTCCCCGCTCGGCGGCCCGCTGCGCGGCTGACTCGTCCCGCCACGCCGCGATGATGGTTCCAACGGGTAGATGGTCGGGTGAGTCGAGGATCTCGTCCCATCCCTGTGCTCGTCGGTCGTGCGTGTGGATGTAGGCGATCAGTTCGTGCACGAACCGGGAGTGCGCCGCTGTCGCGCCCGGCACCTCGTCTCCGCCGATGCTGATCACCGGCGACGGGAACACATCCAACACGCAGTCGAACACCTCGCGGTAGAAGTCGACCGTGGCTCGATCGGTGTTGAGGCCCCGATCGCTGATGCCCCAGGAATCCAGCACCTCCGGCCGGTCGCCGGTACCGAGCTCCGGGTACGCCGCGATGGCCGCTTGGCTGTGGCCGGGAACATCGACTTCGGGCACCACGGTGATGTGGTGCTCGGCCGCGAACGCGACGATTTCTCGTAGGTCCGCGATGGTGTAGTAACCCCCGTGCGGACGGTCGTCGAAGACCGGTGGTTCGCCCCGGCCGATCATCGACCGCCGTCGCCAGGCACCGACTTCGGTCAGCGCGGGGTAGCGGGGAATCTCGATTCGCCATCCCTGGTCGTCGGTGAGGTGCAGGTGAAGGACATTGATCTTGTGCATGGCCAGCAGCTCGATGAACCGCAGCACTTCCCGCTTGGGCAGGAAGTGCCGGGCCACGTCGAGATGGCATCCGCGCCAGCCGAATCGTGGCCGGTCCTCGACCCGGCCACGAGGTAGCGTCCATGCGCCGTGGCCGATCGCCGATTCCCGGTAGGCCGCCGGGGCGAGTAGTTGCCGCAGCGTCTGCGCCGCGTGGTGCGCACCGGCGGGGTCCTTGCTCACCGCGGTGACCCCGTCGGGTCCGATCTCGATGCGGTAGCCGCCGTCCTCCCCGATGCCCTCCGCGTCGATCCGGAAGTCGATCACCGGGTTTTCGGCGGGGTCGAGAGGCAGCCCCGTGGCGGCTCCGAGGTGGCGGCGGAACCAGCCGGCAGTCGCGGGATCACCGCCTACGGTGGTGGTCGTGTCGAGCGCGAGGTGGCCGCTCCCCGGTTCGACCGAAAGCGGTTTCGGTATCAGCGAATCCCAGCTCATCCCTTCACCGCCCCGGACAGTCCGGACACCAGGTGCCGCTGCACCAGGATGAAGAAGATCAGCACCGGGATGGTCATCAACACCGAACCGGCCATGATCGCCCCCCAATCGTTTCCTTCCGGGGTGAAGAACACCAGGATCGCCATCGGCAGCGTCTGGTTCTCCGTCGCGGAGATGATGAACGTCTTGGCGAACAGGAAGTCGTTCCAGGCATGGATGAACGCCAGCACGCTCGTCGCCACCAGACCCGGTGCCACCAGCGGGAACAGCACTTGCCAGACGAACCGCGCGCGACTCGCGCCGTCCAGTGTCGCGGCTTCCTCCAGTTCCGTGGGAACGGCGGCGACGAAACCGCGCAGCATCCAGATCGTCAGCGGCAGGCTGAACGCGAGGTGGACCAGGACCAGCGACCCGAGGTGGTTGAGTCCGAACGCAGGGGAGACCGATCCCACCGAGCGCATCAGGAAGAACAGCGGAATCGTCAAGGCTTCCACCGGGACCATCTGCGCGATCAGCAGCATCAGCAGAAGCACGGTCCGCCCGCGGAACCGGAATCGGGTCAACGCGACCGCGGCGAGGAACGAAAGCAGCAGGGACAGCAGCACGACCGCTCCGGCGACCAGCAGGCTGTTCACGAAGTACCCACCCAGGCCGTCCACCGTGAGCACGCGCAGGAAGTTGTCCGGAGTGGGGTTGAACGTCCACGGCCGGGGATTGGCCGACCGGAGTTCGCCCTCCGGCTTGAACGCCGCCAGTAGCATCCAGTACAGCGGGAACGCCACTGCTCCGGCGACTACCAGCGCCAACGCGTTGGCGGCGAACAGGCGCGGTTTACGGGCCACACTCATACGAGCCCCTCGTCTCGGCGCTGGAGGTGCAGGTAGGCCAGCGTGATCAGCATGAGCAGGGCGGTCATGACCACGCCGATGGTCGAGCCCAACCCGTAGTCGGAACCGGCGAACGCCTTTTGGTAGGCGTAGACGTTGAGCACCAGGTTCTGCCCGGCGACGCCGCCCCCGTTGGTCATCACGTAGATCTGGGTGAAGATCTTGAAGTCCCAGATGATCGACTGGATGGTCGCGATCAGCAGTATCGGCCGCAGCATCGGGATCAGTACTGCGCGGGTGGCGCGCCACGTCGACGCCCCGTCGAGTTCAGCTGCTTCCACCACCTCGCGGGGGATAGCGGTGAGCCCGGCATAGGTGGTCACGAGCACGAAGGGGAACGAGCACCAGATCACCTCGGCAGCCACCAGCCCGAAGGCCACGAATCGGTCGTAGGTCCAGGAAAAGCCGTCCGCGGCCTGGACACCGATACCCGACAGCACCTCGTTGACGTACCCGAAATCCTGGTCGAAGAGGAACAGCCAGACCGTCGAGCCGGCCACCGCGGGAGTGGCCCACGCGCCCATCGCCGTCAGGAACAGCACCATCCGTGGCAACGGCGAGATCTTCGTGGCCAGCACGGCCAGCGCGATGCCGACCGCGAGGCTGCCGACCACGCACACGAACGCGAACCCGACGGTCTGCGCCAGGATCGTCCAGAACCGGCTGTCGCCGAGCAGCTCCGCGTAGTTGCTCAGGCCCAGGAACTCGGGCGTGGCGCCACCGCTTGCCTGTGCCTGCCCGTACTCGTAGAGGGAGATCTGCACCAGCTGGTAGAGCGGGTACGCCATCATTCCCACGAGCAGTAGCCCGGCCGGTGCCAGGTAGAGCAGCGCAGCCATTCAGCGCTCCTGGAACGCGGCGTTCATCCGCTGGGCCGCGTCGTTGGTCGCTTGCTCGACCGGCACTCCGGTGACGATTTCCTGCACCATTGTCGGCAGCACGTCCTGGGCGTCGATCTCCGACCAGGCAGGCGTGGTGGGGACGAACCGGGTTCCGGCCTGCAGGCTCCGCACGAACGGCGCCACCGCGGGATCGGTGGTGGCGAGGTTCTCCTGCATGTCGGTGAACGTCGGCAGGTTGCCCATCGCGGAGTACATCTTGCGCTGGTACTCCTTGCCTGCCAGCAGTTGCACGAACTCCCGTGCGAGGGTGGCGCGGTCGGAGGACTTCATGATGCCCAGCATGTTGCCGCCGGCGAACGCGGGAGCGATCGATCCGGTCTCGGTACCGGGCAGTGGTACGACGTCGTACTTCCCGGCTGCCGCGCCCGCGTCGATGGCCGCGCGGTTGAAGTCGCCGCCGATGGTCATGGCGGCTTTGCCCGCGGCGAACGCCTGCACGCTCTGACTTCCTGTCATGTCCGCGCACTTTTCGGGCGGGCAGGCGCCGCTGCTGATCAGCCTCGCATAATCGGCGATGCCCTGCCGTGCCTCCGGCTGATCCACGGCGGCCCTCCATCCTGCGTCGTCCTCGTGGGCGAGGTCGCCGCCTGCGGCCCAGATGAACGGCATCAGTGCGTAGTGGTACTTGCCGCCGACGGAGATTCCGTAGAGATCGGGGCGTGCCTCCCGGACGCGTTCGGCGGTCTCGGAGAGTTCGTCGAGGGTGCGCGGTGGCTGGAGGCCGAGCTCGTCGAAGACGTCGGTGCGGTAGTACAGCGCGCGGATTCCGGTGTACCAGGGAACTCCGTAGACCCTGCCGTCCACCATGGCGGTGTTCAGCACCGCCCTGTCGAGGTCTTCGGACTCCGACCACTGCTCGAGGTGCTCGGTCATGTCGGTCAGGCCGTCCGCGGCGACGTAGCCGGCGAGGTCGGTGTTGCCGAACTCGGCGACATCCGGGGCGCTGGCCGGGTCGTTGAACGCGCCGGTGAACCGTTCCGAGCGGGTGTCGACGGGGATGTACCGCACATCCACCCGAACGTCCTCGTGCTGGGCCTCGAACCGTTCCACGGCCTGGTCCACAGTGGCCTGCTTCGGCCCGCGTTCGGCTTCGTCGAACAACCAGACCCGAAGGGTTCCGGTGCTCAGGTCTTCGGCAGGCGCGGACTGCTGCACCTGCGGAGGACCACAGGCGGTGAGCAACGCGCACGAGGTGATGAGGACTGCTTTCCACGCCGACATGGGATTCTCCGTTGCACTGTTCGCGATTCTCGACTCGAGCTGAACGAAAGAACGGTCTGGAGCGAGTGGTGTGAGACGCCGGATCGGGCCGTCTAGCCGCGGAAGGTCAGCGCTGCTACGGAGGGGCAGTCGTAGCGGTCCCGGGTGCGGTGCAGCGTGCCGCTCGCCGGGTCACGTGCCAATCGCGCGATGGTGCCGGTTCGCTGGTTCGCCACGTGGATCGACGTTTCTTCCGGATCGAGCACGAAGTGGCGCGGCCAGCTGCCGCCGGTGGGAGTCGTGCCGAGCCGGATCAGCGCATCATCCTCGACGCGGAAGGTGGCGATCGTGTCGTCTCCCCGGTTGGAGGCGTACACGAACCTCCCATCGCGGGACCTCGCGATCTCAGCCGGAAAGTTCTCGCCCGTCGCATCCGGTTCACGGGTGCTCACGACCGACCCGGGCGTGAACCGGCCGGACTCCGCATCCCAATCCAGGGTGGTGATCGTGGACCGCAGCTCGGAGAGCAAGTAGGCCCGTTCGAAGTCGAACACCAGGTGTCGTGGTCCGGTTCCCGGTGGAACTGTCATCCGCTGGTGCCGGAAGAGCCTCCCGGTGGAGGGATCGAAACCGTGGACGAACACCGAGTCCGCACCGAGGTCGACCGCGACGACCCAGCGCCCGCTCGGATCCACCAGTACTTGATGGGCGTGTGGACGGGAACCGGGATGCCGCAGGAGGTCGGTGGGCTCGCCGATGCTGCCGTCCTCGTCGAGCCGGTGTACGGCGATCGTGCCGTCGGTGTAGTGGGCGGTGAGGAGATACCTACCGTCGGGGTGCACGCTCAGGTGCGTCGGCCCGGCTCCGCCGCTCGATCGGGTGTTGAGCGCGGTCGGTCGATGTCCGGTCACGTCGATCGAGGTGACCGCACCGGTCGGGAGCTCATTGGTCACGTACAGCCGCGTTCGGCCGGGTGCCCAGGAGAAGAACGAAACGTCCGGTACGCCCTCCACGATGCCTGCCGGTTCCAGGTGCCCGGACTGGTCCCGGCGGGCGAATTCCAGGCCGCGGCCCGGTGGCGTGGTCGAGGTGTAGCTGCCGACGAGGGTCAGCAGTCCTTCGGTCCGGCCGGTCCGCGTCGTCGCGGAACCGACAGCGACAGCGGTGTCGACCGAGGTTGCCGCGCCGACGGAACCGGCCGCGGTGATGGCACCCGCGCTGCCGACGGTGCTGAGGAACCGGCGACGGGACATTCCGTTGCTTCGCACGATGACTCCCTGCTCGCTGATCGGGTCGGGCCAGTCTGCCGTCGCCGTGCGTTATTGGACTAGACCAAAATGGGCTAATTCCGACGATGCGCCGTTGCCGATGCTTGCGTCGCGAAGCACTGAGTACCGGGAGCTGGATACCGGACGGAGTACGCACGGTGGGCCGGGCGGCGGACATTGACGACATCGCAGCGACGGTCGTTGCCGTCTCCATGCGGTCGTCGGGATGTCGGCCTCCGAATGCATCCAGCCGCCCCGAAGGGTGCTCAGGCAGCCGGGTTGCGCAGTGCGCGGCCGGGGAGAGCGCTGGTGCGGTGGCCGTCGTCGATCACCGGAACCCCGTTGACCAGCACGTGCGGAATCCCGGTGGCCGGTTGCCGCGGCTCGTCGAACGTCGCTGTGGCGGTGATGGACTCGGGGTCGAAAACCACCAGATCGGCAGCGAAACCTTCCCGAACGCGGCCACGGTCGGTGAGGCCGAGCCGGTCGGCAGCACGTGAGGTCAGGTGTTGGACGCACTCCTCGAGTCCGAGCACGCCGAGTTCGCGCACGTAATGCCCGAGATAGCGGGGAAAGGTGCCCCAAGCACGCGGGTGCGGGCGGGGCCCCACCAGGAGGCCGTCGCTGCCGCCGGTGTGCGCCCGGTGGCGCATGATGGCCCGCACGTTGTCCTCGTGGCCCACGTGCATCAGGCAGGAGCTGCCGAGCCGTTCGGAAACCAGGACGTCGAAGTAGATCTCCGCGCTCGATCGGCCGGCCGTCCGGGCGGATTCGGCGACGCTTCGGCCGACGAGGTGACCGTTGCGGTCGGTGTCCCGAACCCCGTTGACCTCGATGGTCTCCCAGTCCACCGGAACTCCGTGGCAGCCGTCGGACCCCTCTTCCTCCAGGGCCGCGCGGATCCGCTCGCGCCGCACGGGGTCGGTGAGCCGCCGCAGCGTTGCCTCCACACCGCCTTCCATCGCCCAGCTGGGCAGCAGGGCGTGCAACGAAGTGCTGCCGGGGAGGTAGGGATAGCTGTCGAGCGTGATGTCGCCACCGGCAGCCAGCTCCGAGTCCAGAATGGACAGGAGATCGGCGGCTTTGTCCTTGTTGACCCCGAAGTTCATCGTGGCGTGGGCGAGGTGCAGCGGGCACCCCGCTGCGCGGGAGACCTCGATCATCTCCCCGTACGCCGTCAGCGCGCCTGCACCGTAACTGCGATGGTGCGGGCTGAAGTAACCTCCGTGGGCGGCGACCACCTCGCACAGTGCGATCAGTTCGGCCGTGTCGGCGTACATCCCGGGGGTGTAGGTCAACCCGGAGGACATACCGAAAGCCCCCTCTGCCAGTGACCGCGCCAGCACCTCGCGCATCCGGTCGAGCTCGGCGCGGGTGGCATCGCGATCTTCGTATCCCACGCACAGCAGACGCAACGTTCCCTGCGGCACCAGGTATGCGGCGTTCGTCGCGATTCCGGCGTCGAGCCGTGCGAGGTACTCGGCAACGCTGCGCCAGTTCCAGGCGAAACCGGGTGGGTCGTCGTTCCAGCCCGCGAGCTGGGCGCGCAGGGTCGCCAGGGTGTCGTCGTCCACCGGCGCGTACGACAGGCCGTCCTGGCCGATCACCTCCAGCGTGACCCCCTGCGAGACCTTGGCCGTGTGGTCGGGCTCGGCGAGGATCTGCAGGTCCGAATGCGCGTGCATGTCGATGAAACCCGGAGCGACCACCAAGCCGTCGGCATCGATCCCGCGCGTGCCGCGCAGCCGCCTCCGGGTGCTGATCTCGGCGATGCGCCCGCCATCGATGCCGACGTCGGCGCGGTAAGCCGGGCCGCCCTCACCATCGATGACCCGGGCACCGCGGATCGCGATGTCCATAGTGGAACCTCCTTCGGCGTGCCTCCGTCTTCCGGCCCGCCACGCTCACCGGCCGGAGCGAGCGGAGTCGCCCGTGCGGCGAACGTCCGGGCAGTTCTCCGTGGGCGGGATTCCGCCGAACGAGGGGACTTCTTCAGAAGAACGTGCGCACCATGTCCACGACGGTTTCGCCGTCGACGACCGGAATCAGCGCCCACTTGTCGAAGACCGTGCACGGGTGGGAGAGACCGAATCCGATCCAGTCTCCGGTCCGCGTTCCGGCATCGCGCACTGACAGGAACGCGTGCTGGTCGGCCAGCGACCGCACCTCGCACGAACCGGCGGGCAGCGGCCGCACTTCGCCGTCCGCGCCGCGGATCACCTGCGGCTCCGGTAGCTCCTGATCGAACGACACGTCGCGACGACCCATCGTGATCAGCGCGAGGCCGGGCTCGGGATGGGAGGTGATCTGGCCCCAGACCCGCATCACGGGTCGAAACGGCGCTTCCTCTCCCGCCAGCCGGTGTTCGCGGCCGAACGGGGAGCGAACCCGGTAGAAACCGTCGTCGTGCACCAGGTAGCCGCCGCTGCGCAGTACCGGAACCACCGGCAGGTCCGCAGGCCACGGGGCGGTGATCGCTTCGGCGACCTGGTCGAAGTAGGCGCTGCCTCCCGCGGTCACGATCACCTCGTCCAGCCCGTCGAAACACCCCGCCGCGGCGAGTTCGGCGACCAGATCGTGCATCCGGCGCATGTAGATGTCCACCGCGTCCAGTGCCCGGCCACTGACGTCCCCGGCCACCGCACCTTCATATCCACCCGCCCCGACCAGCCGAAGCATCGGGCTGTCGGCCACCGCGTCGGCGACCTCGCGTGCTTGCTCGAACGTGCGGGCGCCGGTCCGAGCACCGTCGCTTCCGAGTTCGACGATCACATCGACCTGCCGGGCGGCTCCACATCGGGTCAGCTCTTCGGACATGAGGCGCACACCTGGCACCGAGTCCACGAAGCAGCTGAAGGAGAAGTTCGGGTGCGCGTCGAGTTCGGCGGCCAGCCATGCCAGACCGTTGCGGTCCAGCAGCTGGTTGGCGAACAGTATTCGGTCCACGCCGAAGGCCCGGTACACCCGCAGTTGGCTGATGTTGGCCGCGGTGATCCCCCAGGAACCCTGTTCCAGCTGCCGTCGGAACAGCTGCGGGGCCATGGTCGTCTTGCCGTGCGGGGCGAGTTGGAGGCCGTGGCTCGCGCACCACTCGGACATGGTGCGCAGATTGTGCCGGATGGCGTGCTCGTCGAGAGTCAGCAGCGGCCCGACGAACCCGCTGTCGAAGATATTCGGTCGTTGCGCGAGGAAACCTCCGATCGTCTGGCCGAACGCCTGCGACGGCATGCCCTTGAATCGCCAGTCGATGCGTTCGTCCTGCAGCGCGCGAACCGCTTCGCCGTCGATTCCCGGTGCCGACACGCGGACCTCCATTGCAGAAAGCGCCAACAACGTTGCGCACTGTGACAGATTGGTGTGTACCACTCGCGGAAACAGCGCGTCAACGGAAGGAGCGAGCGGTGAACCAGAGCTTGGCACGAGGACTTCATCGACCGCATCACGTCGGCAACATCGGAGAAAGGATGCCTGATGGACAGGATCGTGATCAGTACTGACCGAGCCCCGAAACCTCCCGCGAACGTCCCGCTGTCGCAGGGAGTCCGCAAGGGCAACATCGTGCAGGTCTCCGGGCAGACCGCGGTGAACCCCGGGACCGGCGTCGTCATCGAGGGCGGGGTCCCCGAGCAGACCGAGCAATGCCTGCGGAACGTTATCGCGGTCCTGGAAGCGGAGGGCGCCTCGTTGCGGGATGTCGTGATGCTGCGGGTGTATCTGACCGATACTGCGCAGTTCGCCGAGATGAACGAGACCTGCGCGCGGGTCGTCGGCGAGCCGTGCCCGGCCCGGACCACCGTGTACGTCGACCTTCCCGCCGGGCTGCTGGTGGAGATCGACGCTCTCGCGGTCCTGGACGGCTGACCGGGCTCGGCGCTGCCGAGGTTGCCGGGCCCGATGCGGACGACCCCTGCGCGTCCGTATCGAGCCCGGCCCGGATTCAGCGGGGCCTGCTCACGATTCGACCTGACTCAGGTGGACGCGCCCGGACTCGTCGACGTCCCAACCCGGGTTGTGGCAGATTTCCCAGAGCACCCCGTTGGGGTCTGCGATATGGCCGTGGAAACCGCCGAACGCGGCGCGCTGCGGCGGTTTCACGATCCTCCCGCCCGCCTGGACGGCGGTCGAGACCACCGCTTCGACCTCTTCGGGGCTGGCCACGTTGTGCGCCAGGGTGATGCCCCCGGTGCCCGTGTCGGTGACGGCTCCGTCGACGTCGGATCGGAATTTCTCGGCGGCGAAGAGACCGAGGACGAGCCCCGGCCCCACCTGAAAGAAGATGATCTCGTCGGGTACGTCGAGCAGTGGTTGCCAACCCAGGCCATCGCGGTAGAACGCACGCGCCGCGGCCAGGTCCGGCGTGGCGAGCGTGATGAAGTGCACTCTCGGGTCCATGGAGCGGATTCTGACAGCCGGACGGGAGTTCGCACCGGACGAAACGGCGATCCGTTCGAACCGGCGTGCTCCGCTCGTTCCCGCCCGGCCGCCGTGACGGCTCGTGGGTCGGGACGTTGGGCCGTGTCCCAACTGGTCCCGAGGGAGTGACGATGGCTCCGTAACGGCTTTTCGACGCCGGCTGGAGGACATCATGAGTGCTCCTAGCATCGAGCAGTGGCGACTCCGAGGTACGTGGTTCGACGCCTGCAAGTGCGAGATCCCGTGCCCGTGTTCGTTCGCCCGGCCACCCACCTACGGGGACTGCGAAGGGGTGCTGCTGTGGCAGCTCAATGAAGGGAACTACGGCAGCACACGGCTCGACGATCTGAACGTCGCGATGCTCGGTTCGTTCATCGGCAACGTCTGGGGAGAGCACAGCGATGCCCACGCCGCGGTGTTCCTCGACGAGCGGGCGGACCAGCAGCAGCGAGCCGCGCTCCAACTGATCTTCGGCGGCCAGGCGGGCGGCTGGCCACAGCAGTTCACCGAACTGTTCGGCGCGGAAGTCCTCGGTGTGGAGTTCGGGGCGATCGAGTCCGTGATCGACGACGACCTGGCCTCGTGGCGGGTGCGTATACCGGGGCGTTTCGAAGTCGTGGTGGAGGCGTTGACCGGCCCGACGGCGGACGAGAACAGTCGGGTGCAGGTGCACAACCTGCCGGGCTCCGAGGTCGGTCCCGATCAACCTCCGGCGACCTGGGGCAAGGCGATCCAGAACCGGGTCGGCGCCTTCGGGTACGACTGGGACTACGCGGGCCGTTCGAGCAAGCTCATCCCGTTCGACTGGTCGGGTCCGGACCGGACATGATCGGACGGCTGGGGGCCCGCGGCGTACCGGAACCGCGTTCGTGGTCGAAAACCGAGTTGCTGCTGGCCGGAGTGCTGCTCGGGTTGGCCGCACTGGCTTGGCTGCTGACCGTAGGCCTGACCATGCCCGGTATGCGCAGCGGCGTTCTGACCGGAGCCGGAGGCCACGACGGCATGTCCGGTTCGTTGCCCACCGGGCTGTTCCTGGTGACCTGGGTGGTCATGATGGCCGCGATGATGCTGCCGGGAATCATCCCGTTCACGGTCCGAATCAGCCGGATGGTGAGTGCGGGCGCGGCCACTATCGTCGCGCTCACCGCCGGGTACCTGCTCGTATGGGGCGTCACCGGGGTCTTTGCCCACGGGGTGCTGCGCCTCTTCGACGTGTTGGCTACCGGTGAACGGACGGGTGTGTGGGTGGGGGCTGTTGTCCTGATCCTGGCGGGGGTCTACCAGTTCACGCCGCTGAAGCGGTGGTGCCTGGTGCGATGTCGTTCGCCGCTGGCGCTGGTCGTGCGGTACGGCCCCGCGGTGGCGACCAGCCGAACGGGCGCGTTGTCGGCCGGTATTCGGCACGGTGGTTACTGCCTGGGGTGCTGCTGGGCTCTGATGCTCGTCCTGCTCGCAGCCGGAGCGATGAGCCTGGTGTGGATGGCGCTCATCGCGGCGGTGATCACCCTGGAGAAAGCGCTACCGCGCAGTGGTCTGTTCGACGTCGGACTCGGGGTGGTACTGCTCGGTCTCGGCGGGCTCGTCCTGGTGCTACCGGGGCTCGTTGCTTGAGCGCTCCGGTACCGACCGCCCGGTGGCGACGGGGCCCGGCGCCACCGGGTTGTGGTGGTTCGAGGGATTCAGTGGACGGGGCCGGTGTATTTCTCGCCGGGACCTTGCCCGGGCGGGTCCGGCACGGCCGAAGCCTCGCGAAATGCGCGCTGCAGGCTCTGCAGACCGTCGCGGATCGGAGCGGCGTGGATGCCCAGGTACTCGACGGATGCGGTCACCAGGCCGGCCAGGGCGGTGATCAGCCTGCGCGCTTCGTCCAGGTCGCGGGCCGGTGCTCCCTCCGGATCGTCCTCGGCCAGACCCAGTTTCTCGGCAGCCGACGACATCAGCATCACCGCAGCCCGGCTGATCACCTCGACGCTGGGAACATCGACGAGCTCGCGGATGTTGTGCTCGGTGTCCACGTTGTCGTTCTCGGCGGGCTGGCCGTCGAGCGGCCCCTCGGGGGGCTGGGGTGCATGCCGTTCCGTCACGGCTGGTAGCCTGGCATGAGCGACCAGCCCCCGCTAAGTCGGGGGCGGCAAAGTGGAGCCCCGCTCCCACCCGAATCGACCGTTTCAAAGGTCGTCGGGTTCCGGTCCCGCCTGGGATATTCCCTCGGTGGCGCGAACGGTACTGCGGGTACCTGTTCGATCGGTAGGAGTAGGGTTTCGTGGTCCGAATTGCTCGGAGCACGAAACGTCTGCGCCAGGGGCGAGCTTCACGCGCCGTGGTGTAGCACTGAAAGCCATCGAACCGAGGAGGCCCCATCAGCACGGAGACGCGCATCAACGACCGCATCCGCGTGCCGGAAGTCCGCTTGGTCGGACCGAACGGCGAACAGGTCGGCATCGTCCGCATCGAGGACGCGCTCCGGCTGGCGCAGGAAGCGGATCTGGACCTTGTCGAGGTCGCCCCGCAGGCGCGCCCGCCGGTCTGCAAGCTCATGGACTACGGCAAGTTCAAGTACGAGAGTGCGCAGAAGGCTCGCGAATCGCGCCGCAACCAGCAGCAGACCGTCATCAAGGAGCAGAAGCTCCGCCCGAAGATCGACCCGCACGACTACGAGACGAAGAAGGGGCATGTCTCCCGCTTCCTCGGACAGGGTCACAAGGTCAAGGTGACGATCATGTTCCGCGGTCGTGAGCAGTCGCGTCCCGAGCTGGGCTTTCGTCTTCTGCAGCGGCTGGCCGACGATGTCGCCGAGCTCGGCTTCATCGAGGCCAACCCGAAGCAGGACGGCCGAAACATGATCATGGTGCTCGCGCCGCACAAGACCAATAAGACCAAGGCCAAGGCGACCGCGTCGTGAGGTTCGGCGGACCCCGGTCCGTCGAGCGGCGACGCGAAACATGAGCCGGGTGGGAAGGTCGCAACACCGCTCCTGCCCGGCCCACGTATGAAAGAGGATGAAAGATGCCGAAGAACAAGACCCACAGCGGTGCGGCCAAGCGGTTCAAGGTGACCGGCTCGGGCAAGCTGCGTCGGGAGCAGGCCGGCCGTCGTCACATCCTGGAAAAGAAGTCCAGCCGGGTGACCCGGCGCCTGGAGGGCACCACCGAGGTGTCCGACAACGACGCCAAGCGCATCAACAAGATGCTGGGTCGCTGACCGGGTTACTTCCCCGGGTGAGTGGCTGTACGCAATTCGCTCACCAGTGATTTCCAGCTCCCACGCCGGGCGGTAACCCCGCCCCCGATGAGATCGACAGGACGGACCCGTGGCACGCGTCAAGCGGGCAGTGAATGCCCACAAGAAGCGCCGGAGTGTTCTCGAATCGGCCAGCGGCTACCGCGGTCAGCGCTCGAGGCTGTACCGCAAGGCCAAGGAGCAGATGCTCCATTCCCAGACTTACGCCTACCGCGACCGGCGTGCCCGCAAGGGCGAGTTCCGGAAGCTGTGGATCACCCGCATCAATGCCGCGACCCGGCAGAACGGCATGACCTACAACCGGTTCGTGCAGGGTCTGAAGGCAGCCGACGTCGAGGTCGACCGCAAGATCCTCGCCGACCTCGCCGTCCGCGACCCGCAGGCGTTCACCGCGCTCGTCGAGGTGGCACGCAAGAACGTGCCGGAAAGCTCGGCCTGATTTCCGAGGCTGCGCGACCGGAACAGCGACCCGGGCAAGGAGTGGCTCCGTTGACGGAGCGCTCCACCCGGGTCGCTGTTGCGCGCAAGCTCACTCGCCGCGCCGGTCGGGAACGCGCGGGTGCGTTCCTCGCCGAGGGCGCGCAGGCGGTGGGTGAAGCGCTGTCGGCCCACACCGACGGTGCGGCGCGTGTTCGAGAGGTGTTCGTCGTCGATGACGAACGGCACGGCGAACTGGTGACCAGAGCCCACGCCACACCGGTACCGGTGCACGTGGTGACCGAACGGGCGGCGGCCTCGCTGTCCGAAACGGTGACCCCGCAGGGGGTCGTCGCGGTGTGCGACCTGCCGCTTTCCACTCCGGCGGAGGCGCTTGCGGAGCGGCCGCGACTGGTTGCCGTTCTCGTCGGGATCTCCGATCCCGGGAATGCCGGAACGGTGGTCCGGGTTGCCGACGCGGCAGGTGCGGGCGCGGTGTTGTTCGCGGGTGACTCGGTCGACGCCTACAACGGCAAAGCCGTCCGCGCTTCCACCGGTAGCCTCTTCCACCTCCCGCTCGCCAGGCACCGCGACGTTTCGGCCGTTCTCGCCGAATGCCGCGCGGCTGGCTTGAGACTGGTGGGCGCGGATGGTTACGCGACGACCGACCTGGACACCGCCGACTCGCGTGGTGACCTGGCCGAGCCCACTGCCTGGGTGTTCGGTAGTGAGGCCCATGGTTTGTCGCCGGAGGTCGTGACCGAACTGGACACGACGCTGTCGGTGCCGCTGTACGGCAGAGCCGAGAGTTTGAACCTCGCTACGGCCGCGGCCGTGTGCCTGTACGCGTCCGCGCGCGGCCAGAACCGCCCGCGCTGATCCGAACCGACTGTGATCGCCGTGTCGCACACGGTCGACGAACACGCGGAGGATCGATGCTCGACGTAACCGAGTCGAGACCGTCGCATAGACTGTGGGGAACAGTTGCGGCACGAGTCCCATGCCCTCGCGCGGGTTCGCGGCCGAGGGCCGCGACATGGCACATCCGTCGGATCACGGGAGTTACGCCTTAAAGATGTCTGGAGCCAACGACCCGTACGACCCGAAGGAGGTCGCCGCGCTCTCCGCGGAAACGCTGGACAGCGCGGTGGCCGACGCGCGGGAGGCCTTCAAGGCTGCGGCCGATCTCGATGAGCTGGCAGCGGTGAAGCCCGCTCATCTGGGGGACCGTTCGCCGTTGCTGACGGCTAGACGCGAGATCGGCGCCTTGCCGCCGAAGGCCCGCTCCGAGGCCGGTAAGCGCGTGAACCAGGCCCGCGACTCGATCCAGAGCGCTTTCGACGAGCGTCGGGCGAACCTGCAAGCCGAGCGTGACGAACGCGTCCTGCGGGACGAGTCGGTCGACGTCACGCTGCCGTGGGACCGGACTCCACCCGGAGCCAGGCACCCGATGACACAGCTCATCGAGCACGTCGAGGACACCTTCGTGGCGATGGGCTGGGAGGTCGCCGAGGGGCCGGAGCTCGAAACCGAGTGGTTCAATTTCGACGCGTTGAACTTCGGCAAGGACCACCCGGCCCGCACCATGCAGGACACCTTCTACGTCGGGCCGGAGGACTCGGGCCTGGTGCTGCGCACCCACACCTCCCCGTCGCAGATCCGCGCGCTGTTGGATCGTGAGCTGCCGGTGTACGTGGTCTGCCCGGGCCGGACCTTCCGGACCGACGAATTGGACTCCACCCACACGCCGGTCTTCCATCAAGTGGAAGGGCTCGCCGTGGACAAGGGCCTCACGATGGGGCACCTGAAGGGCACCCTCGACGCGTTCGCCCGTGCGATGTTCGGTGCGGAGTCCCGAACCCGTCTTCGCCCGTCGTTCTTCCCGTTCACCGAGCCGTCCGCCGAGATGGACGTGTGGTTCCCGGAGAAGAAGGGCGGCGCAGGTTGGGTCGAGTGGGGTGGCTGCGGCATGGTCAACCCGAACGTGCTGCGTGCCTGCGGGCTCGACCCGAACGTGCACACGGGTTTCGCATTCGGCATGGGCTTGGAGCGCACCCTGCAGTTCCGCAACGGAATCCCGGACATGCGGGACATGGTGGAGGGTGATGTCCGCTTCACCGAGCCCTTCGGCCGCGGTCTCTGACATTCACTCCCGGTACCTACCATTGAACGAGAGAAGGGCCTGACCAAGTGCGGATCCCGGTTTCCTGGTTGGCCGAGCACCTTGAGCTGCCCGAGGACACGACCGCCGAGGCGCTGGCCGAAGCGTTCGTTCGGATCGGGCTGGAGGTCGAGGAGGTCACGTACCTCTCCTCGGTCCGTGGGCCGCTCGTCGTCGGCCGCGTGGTCGAGATCGAAGAACTCACCGGCTTCAAGAAGCCGATCCGGTTCTGCCGGGTGGAAGTGGGCGAGGCCGACTCAGGTGAGAAGAAGCTGCAGGGAATCGTCTGCGGCGCCACGAACTTCTCCGAAGGGGCGCTGGTTCCCGTCGCGCTCCCCGGAACGGTGTTGCCCGGCGGGTTCGAGATCACTTCGCGCAAGACCTACGGTCGCCCCAGCGAAGGCATGATCTGCTCGGCCAAGGAGCTGGGCATCGGTGAGGACCAGGACGGCATCCTCGTGTTGCCCGCCGGTGTCGCCGACCCCGGTGACGACGCGATCGAGCTGGTCGGCCTGAACGACGCGGTGATCGAACTCGACATCACGCCGGACCGCGGTTACTGCTTCTCGGTGCGCGGGCTGGCGCGGGAACTGTCCAACGCGCTCGACGTGCCCTTCGGCGACCCGGCTTCGATGTCGGTTCCGGAGGACCAGCGCCCGTCGCGTCCCGTCGACCTGCAGGATCCGAGCGCCTGCTCGCGGTTCGTGTTCCGCAGGGTCACCGGCGTCGATCCGACGGCGCCGACGCCGTGGTGGATGCGCAGGCGGCTCGCGTTGGCGGGAATCCGGTCGATCTCGCTGGCGGTGGACATCACCAACTACGTGATGCTCGAACTGGGGCAGCCGTTGCACGCGTGGGACGGCACGAAGCTCCAGGGCGATGTCGTCGTCCGGCGCGCCGTCGAGGGCGAGAAGCTGACGACGTTGGACGGCCTCGACCGGGAGCTCGACACGGACGACATCGTGATCTGCGACCAGTCCGGCCCGGTGTCGCTGGCCGGCGTCATGGGTGGCGCGAGCACCGAGATCGGCGAGTCGACCCACGACGTGCTGCTCGAAGCGGCCAACTGGGACCCGAAGAGCATCGCCAGGATGATCCGGCGTCACAAGCTGCCGAGCGAAGCGGGCAAGCGCTTCGAACGGGCGGTGGATCCGGCGATCGCCCCGGTCGCCACCGAACTCGCGGCACAACTACTCGTCCGCTACGGCGAAGGCACCATCGAGCCGGGGCGTACCGACGTGGGTGAACCGGCCAAGCCGGCACCGGTCACGATGCCGCTGGCGCTGCCGGACCGGATCGCCGGAGTCGGCTACGAGCGCGGTGTGACCGCGCGCAGGCTCACGCAGATCGGGTGCCGCATCGAGGTGAGTACCTCCGACGAAGGCGTCGGGTTGGTGACCGCGACTCCGCCGAGCTGGCGGCCGGACCTGACGCAGCCCGCGGACCTCGTGGAAGAAGTGCTGCGCATGGAGGGGTATCACACGATTCCCTCGGTGCTACCCGCCGCGCCCCCCGGTCGTGGGTTGACCGCCGAACAACGGAGGCGCCGCTCGGTCTCCCGTGCGCTGTCGGCCGATGGCTACGTCGAGGTCTTGCCGTTCCCGTTCACCAGCAGCGAGACGCTCGACAAGCTCAACGTGCCGGCGGAAGATCCGCGCAGGCGCACGCTGTCCCTGGTGAACGCGCTGGAGAGCGACCGGGCGGAGCTGGCGACCACGTTGTTGCCGGGGCTGCTGGACGCGTTGCAGCGCAACGTGTCGCGCGGTCAACGTGACCTTGCGCTGTTCCACATCGGGCAGGTGGTCCTTCCCGCGGAGCAGCAGCCGGCTGTTCCGGAGGTCGGGGTCGCCACCAAGCCGTCCGAGTCCGAGCTGGAAGCGCTGCGCGCATCGTTGCCTGTCCAACCGGCGCATGCGGCCGTGGTCCTGGCCGGCCAGCGCGAGTCTGCGGGCTGGTGGGGCAAGGGACGCGCGTCGAGCTGGGCCGATGCGGTGGAAGCCGCTCGGGCGGTCGCGTCGTCGGCGGGTGTGGAGCTGACGATCGACGCGGGTGATCACGCCCCGTGGCATCCGGGGCGTTGCGCGAGCCTGAAGGTGGGCGACGACGTGGTGGGCCACGCCGGTGAGCTGCACCCGAAGGTCGTCGAGGCGTTGGGGTTGCCGAAGCGCACCTGTGCGATGGAGATCGATCTCGACGCCCTGCCGTTGACCGATCCTCGTCCGGCGCCACAGCTCTCGGCGTACCCGCCGGTGCTGATGGACGTGGCGCTGGTCGTCGACGCCCAGTTGCCTGCCACCGAACTGATCGAGGTCATCCGTTCCAGCGGTGGTGAGCTGCTGGAGGACGTGCGGCTGTTCGACGTCTATTCCGGTGAGCAGGTCGGCGAGGGCAAGAAGTCGTTGGCGCTGGCCATGCGTTTTCGGGCGCACGACCGGACCTTGAAGCAGGAGGAGGCCACCGAGGCCCGCGATGCGGCGGTCGACGCCGCGAAGCAGGCCTTCGGCGCCACACTGCGAGCATGATCTGAGCAGGGTGCCTCCGAGGGTGAACACCTTCGGAGGCACCCTGCTTTTCGGTCGGAACCCCATTTCTTGCTCGTAACTCCGTCTTCGGTCGGCGCCGCCTTCGGTCGACCCTCGAAACGCGCTGCGACGACGCTCCACCACCCGCGCGGCGTGTTCTCCTGTTCCTGGGGCTGCGGAGCCGCGTTTCGGCATCGGATTGGCGGTTGTCGATGGTCAAACTGGATCGGTTGATCAACGTTCTGGGTGGGTACGGGGCACGGCTGTGCACGGCACCACCCGACCGGCAGGCTTGGCTGCGCGGAGTCGCGGTCTGCGATCCCGCCGAGGGGGATTCGAGCGCGAACGAAGTCCTACTGGCCATCGGAATCGATGCCGATCAGGACAGCGATCTGTTGGCCGAGACGCAAGCTGTTGTGGTCGTGTTCCGCCGCGAGCACATCGGTGATCCGGCGTTGGCGGTCGCGCGGGAGCGCGGCGTGGCCGTGGTGCTGGTCGACCCGGCCGTGTCCTGGGGGCAGGTCGCGGGCGTGATCTACGGTCTCGTCCTCGAGGGCCGCGAGACGGAGGCGGGGCGCGGTCCGACCGACCTGTTCACCCTGGCCGATTCGCTGGCGGAGTCGGTCGGAGGTCCGGTGACGATCGAAGATCACCATTCCGGGGTGCTCGCGTACTCCCGGTCGCAGGAGAGCGCTGATCGTGCGCGCTCGCAGACGATCCTCGGGCGTCGAGTTCCGGAACGCATCCGCCGGGAGCTCGACGCGCGGGGCGTTTTCGCGCACGTCGCGGTTTCCGACGACCCGCTGTTCGTGGAACCGATCGCCGAGGGCTTTCAAGGGCGCGTGGTGGCAGCGGTCCGGGCGGGGCGAGAACTGCTGGGCTCGATCTGGGTGGAGAGTCGACGTCCGCTGGAGAACAGCCACCGCGTCGCGCTCGTCGAGGGCGCTCGGACCGCAGCGCTGCACATGCTCCGCGCCCGAGCGAGCGCGGACCTCGAACGGCAGGTTGAATCCGACCTCGTACTGCGCGTGCTGGAGGGGAGCGCGGATGCGCAGGCGATCGTGAGTCGTCTCGGGTTGGCGGGTGAGCGATTCCGGGTAGTGGCGTTGCAGGTGCGCGCGCGTGGTGACCAGAGCGCAACGTTGCTCGCGTTCGAGGCTGCCACGGTGGGGTTCGGTTGGGCCCGCAGCACCCGCAGTGCGCTGTTCGCCAACACGGTGTACACGATCATGAACGGCGACGACGATCCGGAACGCGCGCTGGAGTGGGTTCGCGAGTTGGTGCGGGAGCTGCCCGCGGAGGTGGCGCTGTCCGCCGGTATCGGGGGAACCGCGGATGCGCTGCGATTGCAGGCGAGTCGTCAGGAGGCGGACGAGGCCTTGGCGGTGCACGCGGCGGATCCGGAACGGGCCGCCGTGGTGTATGACGAGGCGTGGCACGAGATACTGCTGTGGCGGTTGCGGGCCGCGGCATCAACTGGCCGTACGCCTTCGCGCGGGCCGATCGCGGAACTGCGCGGGTTCGACCGTGCGAACGGCACGCATTACGTGGCGACGTTGCGCGCGTGGCTGGAATGCCAGGGCGATGTGGGTGCGGCCGCATCGAGGTTGTCCGTGCACCCCAATACGGTGCGATACCGGATGCGGGGTATGGCCGGGGTGACCTCGCTACGGCTGGACGACCCGGAATCCAGACTCGCCATGATCATCGCTCTGGCGGCGACCTGAGGGAATTCCGGTGCTCGATGCCAGGGTGAACCCGCCTGGTCGTTTGTTCGGAATCGCCAATCGCGGACTCGTGAATTGTGCGAGACGGGCAAGCGTCTCGGGCCGGTGAGCGGTCATGCTCGATCCGTGATCCGAGATGGTGGAGGCGAGCATGCGTGCGGACGGTATTGACGGAGTTCCGCGCCGGGCCGTGGTGGTCGGTGCCGGTGTGGTCGGGCTGTCGACCGCGTGGTTCCTGCAGGAGCACGGGGTCGAGGTGACCGTGCTCGACCGCGAAGGCGTGGCCGCGGGGTCGTCGTGGGGTAATGCGGGCTACTTGTCACCCACGTTCTCCATTCCGTTGGCCGAACCGAGCGTGCTGCGCTACGGGACGCGTTCGCTGCTCGATCGGGACGCCCCGCTGTACGTGCCGGCCACGGTCGACCCCTCCTTGTGGTCGTTCCTGCTCTCGTTCGCCCGCCGCTGCACGAGCGGGGCGTGGAACCGGTCGATGCGGGCTTTCGTGCCGGTCAACTTCGAAGCGTTGGACGCGTTCGACGTGTTGGAGGCGGGGGGAGTGCGGGCGCCGACCGTGCCGGCTCCGATCACGGCGGCGTTCGAGAACTCGGATCAGGTCGAGGACTTGCGCCACGAGTTCGAACAGGTGCGGAAGGCCGGGCAGGACGTCGAGATCACCGAGCTGTCTCCATCGGAGGCCGGTGTCCCACAGTTGTCCTCGCGGATCACGTCCGTGCTGCGAGTGGATGGTCAGCGCTACGTCGATCCCGGCGAGTACGTGCGCGCATTGGCGTGTTCCGTGCAGAACCGGGGTGGTTCCATCCGCACCGGCTTCGAAGTCGACCGGGTCTTGCGGGGCAGCGGTCAGGTCGTGCTCACTTCCACCCGCGGTGATCACGTGTCGGCGGAGGCGGTGGTGCTGGCCACCGGCGCGTGGTTGACCGAGCTCGCCAAGCCGCTCGGGGTTCGGAAGCGGGTGCAGGCTGGGCGCGGATACTCCTTCACCGTGCCCACGGAACAGCCCGTCCCGGGGCCGATCTACCTGCCGGCGGCACGAGTTGCCTGCACGCCGTACCAGGGTGGTCTGCGGGTGGCGGGCACGATGGAGTTCCGTTCGCCCGATGCGGGGGTGTACCCGGAACGCATCGAGGCGATCGTGCGCTCGGCGCAACCGCTACTCGAAGGTGTGTCCTGGGAGGATCGCCGTGATGACTGGGTCGGGCCGCGCCCGGTCTCGTCGGACAGTCTGCCGCTGATCGGAGCCTCGGACATGCCGGGAGTGTTCGTCGCGGGTGGGCACGGGATGTGGGGACTCACCTTGGGGCCGCTGACCGGTCAACGGTTGGCCGAGCAGATCGTCTCCGGAAAGCAACCGGCCGAACTGCGCCCGTTCGACCCGCTACGTTGACCGCCCACGAACCTCCGGAACGGGAAGTCGAACGTCTCCGGAGGGAGAACCGCCTGCTCCGGGTGGAGAACGAGATGCTGCGGCGTATCGCCACCGAGTACGCGCTGGAGCGCCGGGACGGACTGATCTCGCCGGGGTCGGCATGACCTGAACGCCACCGGGAGATGACCGGTCGCTCTGGGGGTGGAGCAGCTCCGCGCCGCCGTTCTGCGTGGTCACCGCCGCGAAACGCACCCCGTTTGATTGATGTTGCATCAGGGTGCATAATTATCCGCATGACTGTACGGGTGGCAGTAGCGGGTGCCAGTGGCTACGCGGGCGGCGAACTCCTCCGTCTGCTCCTGGCACATCCAGAAGTCGAGATCGGAACCCTGACCGCGGGCGGTAACGCAGGCAGCGTGCTGGGGCAACACCAGCCCAATCTGCTCCCGCTGGCCGACCGCGTGCTGACCGAGACATCCGTCGAGGAACTGTCCGGACACGACGTCGTCTTCCTCGCCCTGCCGCACGGTCACTCCGGCGAGATCGCCGCCGCGATCGGCGACGACGTGACCGTCATCGACTGCGGTGCCGACCACCGGCTCAACGACCCCGCCGACTGGCAGCGCTGGTACGGCGGCGAGCACCCCGGAACCTGGCCCTACGGGATCCCGGAACTGCCGGGTGGCCGGGAAGGGTTGCGCGATGCGAACCGCATCGCGGTACCCGGTTGCTTCCCGACCGTTTCCTCCCTCGCGCTCGTGCCCGCTCTGGCGGCCGGCCTGGTGGAGCCCGAAGCGGTCGTGGTCGCGGTGACCGGGACCTCCGGTGCGGGCCGTGCGCTCAAACCGCACCTGCTCTCCGCCGAGGTCATGGGCTCGGCCAGCGTATACGGCGTCGGTGGCGCCCACCGGCACACGCCCGAGCTCATCCAGAACCTCAGCACAGCCGCGGGCGAACAGGTCAAGGTCTCCTTCACGCCGGTGCTGGCTCCGATGTCGAGGGGCATCCTCGCCACCTGCAGTGCGCCGCTGCGGGGTGACCTCGACGTGGCCGCCGCGCGCAAGATCTACCTCGACGCCTACGGCGACGAGCCCTTCGTGCACGTGCTGCCCGAGGGGGCCTGGCCGCAGACCGCGTCCACGCTCGGTGCCAACACCGTCCACATCCAGACCACCATCGACACCGACGCGCAGCGGCTCGTCGTGGTCGGCGCGGAGGACAACCTCACCAAGGGCACGGCGGGCGGCGCGGTCCAGTGCATGAACCTCGCGCTCGGTCTGCCGGAAACCACTGGACTGCCGCTCGCGGGGGTCGCGCCGTGAAGGTTCTCACCTGCCGTTGGCATACCGAAACGCTGGCCGTCGGGCTGCTCCCGGCCGGAGCGGAAGTCCAGGTCTCTCCGGACTCTCCGATTCGGGGCGAGCTCGTCACGGCGGCGGGTCGAACGGTCGTATTCCCGCACCGGAACGCCGGCGACCTCGTGCCGGAAGCCCGGGTGGAAGGCCCGTTCCGCGCCCTGGAAGTGGTCGGCCCCTTGGAATTCTCGCTGACCGGTGTGCTCACCGCTCTACTCGGTCCGTTGGCCGAAGCCGAGATCAGCATTTTCACCCTCTCCACTTTCGATACCGACTGGATTCTCGTTCCCGCTGGAGACACCGGCGCCGCGACGCGAGCGCTGAACGCAGCCGGGCACACCGTGATCACCGAGGAGCAGCAATGAGCGTGACCGGACCCGCCGGTTTCCGGGCGGCAGGCGTCGCCGCGGGCATCAAATCCAGCGGTGGTCGGGACCTGGCCCTGGTCGTCAACGACGGACCCCACCACACAGCGGCCGGAGTCTTCACGACCAACGAGGTCAAAGCCGCTCCGGTGCTGTGGTCCCAGCAGGTGTTGGAGGAACGCGAGCTGAGAGCTGTGGTGCTCAACTCCGGCGGCGCCAACGCCTGCACCGGGCCGAAGGGCTTCCAGGACACCCACGCGACAGCGGAGAAGGTCGCGGAGGTGCTGGGGACCGGGGCGATCGAGGTCGCGGTGTGCTCGACAGGTCTGATCGGCGAACTACTCCCCATGGACGCCGTACTGTCCGGTGTGGACTGTGCGGCCGAGTCGCTGGATGATGGCGACCAGGCGGCCACCGATGCGGCGACCGCGGTCCTGACCACCGACAGCAAGCCGAAACAGACGAGCGCGCACGGCGAGGGCTGGTCGATCGGCGGGTTCGTCAAGGGCGCCGGGATGCTCGCACCCAACCTCGCGACCATGCTCAGCGTGCTGACCACCGACGCGGTGATCAGCCCGGGCAATCTCGAAGGAGCCTTGCGCGCCGCGACCCGCGTGACCTTCGACCGGCTCGACGTCGACGGCGGCACCTCCACCAACGACACAGTGCTGCTGCTCGCGTCCGGAGCCTCCGGTGTGGAACCGACGCCGACCGAGTTCACCGAGCTGCTCACCACCGCGGGCGCCGACCTCGTCCGGCAGTTGCAGGCCGACGCCGAGGGGGCGACCAAGGCCATCGACATCACGGTGCGCGGCGCGCGAACCGAGGACGACGCGGTCCGGATCGGACGAGTCATCGCCGAGGACAACCTGGTCAAGACCGCCCTCTTCGGATCCGACCCCAACTGGGGGCGGATCGCGATGGCCACGGGCCGTGCCGGGGTCGGCATCGAGATGGACAAGGTGGAGATCGCCGCCAACGGTGTGACCCTGTTCTCGGGCGGAACCCAGGCCAAGGACCGCAGCGAGGCGGATCTCTCGGGCCGCGACATCGAAATCGTCGTCGACCTGAAGCTCGGAGAGCACGCGGCGACCATCCTCACCACCGACCTTTCCCACGGCTACGTCGAAGAGAACAGCGCGTACTCGTCATGACCGGAACCCAGAAACCCGCCGAAGAGCAGATGCCCGACCGCCTGGCAAGCGCGGCGGAGAAGGCCAGCGTCCTCATCGAGGCGCTTCCCTGGCTCGGCCGCTTCAGCGGCGCGACCGTCGTCATCAAGTTCGGCGGCAACGCCATGATCGACGACGATCTGAAGCACGCGTTCGCGCAGGACATGGTGTTCCTGCGACTGGCCGGACTGAACCCCGTCGTCGTTCACGGCGGCGGCCCGCAGATCACCTCCATGCTCGACCGCCTCGGCATGGAGGGCGAGTTCCGCGGTGGCCTGCGCGTGACCACGTCCGAGACGATGGACGTGGTCCGCATGGTCCTGGTCGGTCAGGTCGGACGAGAGCTCGTCGGCCTGATCAACCAGCACGGTCCCCACGCGGTCGGGATGTCCGGTGAAGACGCCCGGTTGTTCACCGCGGCGCGCCGCAGCGCCTTCGTCGATGGCGAAGCGGTCGATGTCGGGCTCGTCGGTGACGTGGTCTCGGTGAACCCGGATGCGGTGCTCGACGTGATCCGCGCAGGCCGGATCCCCGTGGTCTCCACCGTGGCCCCCGACGCCGACGGGGTGGTGCACAACGTCAACGCGGACACGGCGGCAGGCGCGCTCGCGGTCGCGTTGGAAGCGGAGAAGCTCGTCGTCCTCACCGACGTCGAAGGGCTGTACACCGACTGGCCCGACCAGTCCTCGCTGGTGTCGAGACTCGATGCCGACGAGCTGGAGGCACTGCTTCCGGGACTGTCCTCCGGCATGGTGCCGAAGATGGAAGCGTGCTTGCGAGCGGTCCGAGGTGGAGTGCCCCGTGCTCACGTGATCGACGGGCGGCTCGAGCACTCGGTGCTTCTCGAAGTGTTCACCAGCGCGGGCGTGGGCACGATGGTGCTGCCGGCAGAAGAGGAGAACGGCTGATGACATCTCAGGACAGTGGCAACGCAGCCGGCACGCAGCGCTGGCAGAGGTCCATGATGGACAACTACGGAACTCCCAAGCTGACCTTACTCAGCGGTTCGGGTTGCGAGGTCACCGACGCGGACGGACGTACCTACCTCGACCTGGTCGGGGGAATCGCGGTCAACGCGCTCGGCCACGCCCACCCGGCCGTGGTCGACGCGGTGACCGAGCAGGTCTCCCGGCTCGCCCACGTGTCCAACCTGTACGCGCACGACCCCGGGCTCCGACTGGCCGAAGAACTCCTGGCCCTGACGGGAGCAGGCGACCAGGGGAAGGTCCTGTTCTGCAACTCCGGCGGCGAAGCCAACGAAGCCGCTTTCAAGATCGCCAGGCGGACCGGCCGCACGAAGATCGTCGCGACCACCGGTGGTTTCCACGGCCGCACGATGGGCGCACTGGCCCTGACCGGCCAGCCCGGCAAGCAGGAGCCGTTCGCTCCGATGCCGCCCGGCGTCGTGCACGTGACCTACGGCGACCCGGCGGAGCTGGAAGCCGAGGTGGACGAGACCACGGCCGCGATCGTGCTCGAACCGATCCAGGGCGAGAACGGCGTGATCCTGCCCCCGGACGGATACCTTCAGCAGGCCCGTGAAATCGCCACGCGCAACGGCGCGCTGCTCGTCCTCGACGAAGTGCAAACCGGGGTCGGGCGCACCGGCTCCTGGTTCGCCTTCCAACGCGCCGGGATCGTGCCGGACGTCATTACGCTGGCCAAGGGACTGGGCGGCGGGCTCCCCCTCGGAGCGTGCATCGGCATCGGCGCGGCGGGAACGCTGCTCGCCGCCGGCCAGCACGGCACGACGTTCGGCGGGAACCCGGTGGCCTGCGCGGCAGCCCTCGCCGTACTCCGGACCATCACCGCGGAGGGATTGCTGGAGCACGTCGAACGTACCGGAAAAGACCTCGTCACGGGGATCCAGCAGTTGCACCACCCGATGATCACCGGAGTGCGCGGTGCGGGTCTGCTGATCGCCATCCAGCTGGCGAAACCCGCGGCGGCGAATATCGCCACGGCCGCGCAGGACGCCGGTTACCTGATCAACCCCGTGCAGCCGGACGTCCTGCGCCTGTGCCCACCACTGGTGCTCGAGACCGCGCAGGCGCAGCGACTGCTCGCCGACCTTCCCGAACTGCTCTCCCACGAGGTGAATGCGTGATGCCCCGGCACTTCCTGCGCGACGACGACCTGACTCCGCAAGAGCAGGCCGAGGTGCTCGACCTCGCAGCCCGGTTCAAAGCCGATCCGCACGGTTCGCGCCCGCTCGCCGACAAATCCATCGCGGTGATCTTCGAGAAGAACTCCACCCGCACGCGGATGTCCTTCGAAGTCGGCATCCACCAGCTCGGCGGACAGCCGATCGTCGTCGACGGGCGCATGATGCAGCTCGGCCGCGAGGAGACCATAGAAGACACCTCGCGGGTGCTCTCCCGTTATGTCGACGTCGTGGTGTGGCGCACCTTCGCCCAAGCCCGCATCGACGCGATGGCCGAGGGGTCGGCCGTCCCGGTCGTCAACGCCCTCACCGACGAATTCCACCCCTGCCAGGTGCTGGCGGACCTGCAGACCATCCGCGAACGGCACGGAAGCCTCGCGGGGCTGACGCTGACCTACCTCGGTGACGGCGCCAACAACATGGCGCACTCGCTGCTGGTCGGTGGCGCCAACGCGGGGATGCACGTGCGAGTCGGAGCCCCCACCGGGTTCGGTCCCTCCGGCTGGGCCTTGGCCGCCGCGAAGGAACGCGCCGCCGAAACCGGGGGATCCGTCGAGACGTTCCACGAACCCACCCCCTCGGTGGCGGGCGCGGACGTGCTGGTCACCGACTCCTGGACCTCGATGGGCCAGGAGAACGACGGGAAGGACCGGGTCAGCCCGTTCCGGCCGTTCCAGGTCAACGCAGAACTGCTCGCCGCCACCGGCAAGACCGACGTCAGCGTCCTGCACTGCCTGCCGGCACATCGCGGCTGGGAGATCACCGACGAGGTGCTCGACGGGTCGGCCAGCGCGGTGTTCGACGAGGCGGAGAATCGCCTGCACGCGCAGAAAGCCCTGCTCGCGTGGTTGGTGCAGCGACGATGACGACCAGGGTTGCACGGCAGGCACGCATCATCGAGCTCGTGGCCTCGATGGCGGTCCGGAGCCAGACCGAGCTGGCGAGGCTGCTCGCGGGAGACGGCATCGAAGTCACCCAGGCGACGTTGTCCCGCGACCTCGATGAGCTGGGTGCGGTCAAGCTGCGCGGCCCCGACGGCGGCGCAGCGGTCTACGTGGTCCCCGAGGACGGTAGTCCGGTGCGCGGAGTCCAGGGTGGGACGTCCAGGTTGTCCAGACTGCTCGGCGAACTGCTCGTCAGCGCGGACGGATCCGGAAACCTGACCGTGCTGCGCACCCCGCCTGGAGCCGCCCAGTTTCTGGCCAGTGCCATCGACCGGGCCGCGTTGCTGGAAGTCGTCGGAACGATCGCGGGCGACGACACCCTCATGGTCATCGCTCGCGAACCGCTCACCGGCCTGGACCTGGCCGAGCGGTTCAGCACCATGGCGGCAGGCGAGCAGCAGGACCCCGAAAGCGGGCCGGACGACGAGGACCCCGGCCGGCCACAACAAGACAGCGGTGTCAGCGATGACACGCGGACATCCCCATCACGAAGGAGCAACGAAAATGACTGAGCGGGTAGTGCTGGCCTACTCCGGTGGCCTGGACACCTCCGTGGCCATCGGGTGGATCGCCGAGGAAACCGGAGCCGAGGTCGTCGCCGTGGCGGTCGACGTCGGTCAGGGCGGCGAGGACCTCGAAGCCGTCCGCGAGCGAGCGCTGGAATGCGGGGCGGTAGAGGCCGTCGTGGCCGACGCCCGCGACGAGTACGCCGACCAGTACTGCCTGCCCGCGTTGCAGTCCAACGCGCTCTACATGGACAGGTACCCGCTGGTCTCGGCGATCTCCCGGCCGCTGATCGTCAAGCACCTCACCGACGCGGCCAAGGCCCACGGCGCGACCACCGTCTCGCACGGGTGCACCGGCAAGGGCAACGACCAGGTCCGCTTCGAGGTCGGCATCGGTGCGTTGGCCCCGGACCTGAAGGTCATGGCCCCGGTCCGTGACTTCGCCTGGACCCGGGAGAAGGCCATCGCCTGGGCCGAGGACCGCGATCTGCCGATCGACGTCAACAAGAAGTCGCCGTACTCGATCGACCAGAACGTGTGGGGCCGCGCCGTAGAGACCGGGTTCCTGGAGGACATCTGGAACGCCCCGGTCGAGGACGTCTACTCCTACACCGCGGACCCGAGCGTGCCGCGCGACCCCGACGAGCTGATCATCAGCTTCGACAAGGGTGTTCCGGTCGCCATCGACGGCGAGACGGTGACCGTGTTGCAGGCCATCGAACAGCTCAACCGTCGGGCCGGTGCCCAGGGCTACGGGCGGTTGGACATGGTCGAGGACCGGCTGGTGGGCATCAAGAGCCGCGAGATCTACGAGGCCCCTGGCGCGCTGGCACTGATCACCGCGCACCAGGAACTGGAGACCGTGACGCTGGAGCGCGACCTCGCCCGGTTCAAGCGCACCGCCGAACAGCGTTGGGGCGAGCTGGTCTACGACGGCTTGTGGTTCTCGCCGCTGAAGAAGTCCCTGGACGCGTTCATCACCGAGACCCAGCAGCACGTCAGCGGCGACATCCGGATGTCGCTGCACGGCGGACGGGCCGTGGTCAACGGCCGGCGGAGCGAGCAGTCCCTCTACGACTTCAACCTCGCCACTTACGACGAGGGCGACACCTTCGACCAGGAGCTGGCCAAGGGATTCGTGCAGTTGTGGGGCCTGCCCAGCAAGATCGCCGCGAAGCGCGACCAGGGTTGATCCTCTCTGCTCGTGGCTCGCTGTGCTCGGCGGGTCATTGAGCGGAACCTCGGGCGCCGCCTCGCTGCGGGATCCCCGACATCACGTACCACCTGTACGCGGCGTCGGGGCTGTCCTCGCGAGGCGACGCCCGAGAACCCGCGGCGATGGCGCCCGCGGGAGTGGCCTGAAGCGGCTTCGCAGCTTGCCCGACGGTGGTCCATCCATCTTCTGGAATCGAGCACCCGACAATCCAGTCCGACCTGATTAGCCGAGGAAAGCATCGTGACGCAGCAAGAACAGACTCAGCCGGGTGCGCCCACCAAACTCTGGGGTGGCCGGTTCGCCTCCGGCCCGGCCGAGGCGATGGCCGCACTGAGCCTGTCGACCCACTTCGACTGGCGACTCGCGCCCTACGACATCGCCGGTTCGCGCGCGCACGCCCGCGTGCTGCACCACGCGGATCTGCTGACGGCGGAAGAACTCGAACGCATGCTCGCGGGATTGGACGTGCTCGCCGCCGACGTCGAATCGGGCGAGTTCCAACCGGTCATCGATGACGAGGACGTGCACACCGCGCTGGAACGCGGCCTGCTCGAACGAGTGGGTCCCGAGCTCGGCGGCAAACTGCGCGCGGGGCGTTCCCGCAACGACCAGGTGGCCACCCTGTTCCGGATGTGGCTGCGGGACGCCACCCGCCGCGTCGCCACGGGCGTGCTCGACGTGGTGGACGCGCTGACCCGCCAGGCCGCGGCGCATCCGGAAGCGGTGCTGCCCGGACGCACCCACCTGCAACACGCACAACCGGTGTTGTTGGGCCACCACCTCCTCGCCCATTGCCAGGCGCTCCTGCGGGACGTGCAACGGTTCCGCGACTGGGATGCCCGCACCGCCTTCTCGCCTTACGGTTCCGGTGCGCTCGCCGGGGCTTCACTCGGACTGGACCCGCAGACGGTCGCCGCCGAACTGGGTTTCGACGGCGCCGTCGACAACTCGATCGACGGGACCTCGGCCCGTGATTTCGCGGCGGAGTCGGCATTCTGCATGTCGATGCTGGCGGTGAACCTCTCCCGAGTCGCCGAAGAAGTGATCATCTGGAACACCGCGGAATTCCGCTACATCACGCTCGACGACGCGTGGGCCACCGGTAGCTCGATCATGCCGCAGAAGAAGAACCCGGACGTCGCCGAACTCGCGCGCGGAAAGTCGGGACGACTGATCGGCAACCTCACGGGTCTGCTGAGCACGCTCAAAGCCCAGCCGCTCGCGTACAACCGCGACCTGCAGGAGGACAAGGAACCGGTCATCGACTCGGTCGAGCAGTTGGACCTGTTGCTGCCCGCGATGGCGGGCATGCTCGGAACCCTGACCTTCCACACCGATCGGCTCGCCGAATTGGCCCCGGCGGGCTTCACCCTCGCCACGGACATCGCCGAATGGCTGGTGCGGCAGGGCGTGCCGTTCCGGGTCGCGCACGAGGCGTCCGGGGAGTGCGTGCGGGCGGCCGAAGCTCGCGGCGTCGGGCTCGACGAGCTCACCGACGAGGAACTGGCCGCCGCCAACCCGGCGCTGACTCCAGCGGTGCGTGAGGTGCTCACCGTCGCCGGTTCGATCGCGTCCCGCGACTCGCACGGCGGAACCGCTCCCGACCGGGTGGCCGAACAGCGGCAGCGCGTCGAGCAAGCGGTGGCGACTCATCGGGAGTGGCTGGCCGACTGAGCCGGGGCGACCGCTCACGGGTGGTTCCCGTGTTTCACCGATACGGTGATCCGGCCGTGGGCGCGCTGATCACCGCGAATCGACAGGTACTGTGCGGGTCGTGAGCCAAGTGACGCGCGATGAACTGGGCCAGGACCCGCTGTGGGTGGCCAGGTGGCTACTCGGGTGCGAACTGCGCTCCGACAGTCCGCAGGGCGAGGTGCGCGTCCGGCTCGTCGAGGTGGAGGCGTACCGCGGTCACGACGACCCCGCCTCGCACTGCTATCGGGGGCGTACCGACCGCAATGCGGTCATGTTCGGTCCTGCCGGACATCTGTACGTCTATTTCGTCTACGGGATGCACTTCTGCATCAACGTCGTGTGCCTGACCGACGGCGTTCCCGGAGCGGTGCTGCTGCGAGCGGGGGAGATCGAGGTCGGCCACGAACTCGCCAAGCAGCGCCGTCCGTCGGTCCGGAAGGACGTGCAGCTGGCGAGTGGACCGGCCCGGCTCGCGGGGTCTCTGGGGATCACGCGTGAGCACAACGGCCTCGACCTCACCGATCCCGCCTCGCCGGTACGGCTCTACAACGGCTCGGACGTGGACGAGGACGACGTGCGCACCGGCCCGCGGGTCGGTGTGGCCGCGGCGATGGATCTTCCCTGGCGTTCTTGGGTGGACGGCTCGCCCTCGGTGAGCAGCTTCCGGCGTGGCGGACGTCGCCGGATCCGGGACCGGGCGTAATCCCGTTCGCGGCCATGCGCGAAACTGACCGACGTGAGTGAGCACATCCTTGACGAGCTGTCCTGGCGCGGTCTGATCGCGCAGTCCACCGACCTCGACGCACTGCGTCGCGAACTGGACGACGGGCCGCTCACTCTCTATGCCGGCTTCGACCCGACCGCGCCGAGCATGCATGCCGGGCACCTCGTGCCGATCCTGACGCTGCGGCGGTTCCAGTTGGCCGGACACCGGCCGGTCGCGCTCTCGGGCGGGGCCACCGGCATGATCGGGGACCCTCGGGACGTCGGTGAGCGAAACCTCCACGACCTCGACACGATTCGGGACTGGACCGAGCGCATCCACCGTCAGCTGCAGACCTTCCTGGACTTCGACGAGTCGTCGACCGGGGCGGTGATGGAGAACAACGCGGACTGGACGGCCGATCTGTCGGTCACGGAGTTTCTGCGCGACATCGGCAAGCACTTCTCGGTGAACACCATGCTCGCCCGCGACACGGTCAAACGCCGTCTGGAAACCGACGGCATGTCCTACACCGAGTTCAGCTACATGCTGCTGCAAGCCAACGACTACGTGCACCTGCACCGCAAGTACGGAACGCGGTTGCAGCTCGGTGGTTCCGACCAGTGGGGCAACATCGTCGCCGGAGTCGACCTGGTGCGAAAGCAGGAATCCGCGACAACGCATGCGCTGACCTTGCCGCTGGTGACCGACTCGGAGGGACGCAAGTTCGGCAAGTCCACCGGTGGCGGCAACGTGTGGCTCGACCCGAGCATGACCTCGCCGTACGCGTGGTACCAGTACTTCGTGAACAGCAACGACGCGGATGTCGGCAAGTACCTGCGGTTGTTCACCTTCCTCGGCCGCGAGGAGATCGAGGAACTCGAACGCGAGACCGCCGAGCGTCCGCAGTTGCGCGCCGGACAGCGTCGGCTCGCCGCGGAGCTGACGACGCTGGTGCATGGTCAGCAGCAGACCGAACAGGTCGTCGCGGCCAGCCAGGCGCTGTTCGGCCGAGGAGAACTCGGCGAATTGACCGAAAGCACCTTGGACGCTGCGATGGCGGAGGTTCCGACCGGCGAAGTGCGGTTGTCGGACGAGCCGACCATCGTGGATCTCCTGGTCGAAACCGGCCTCGTAGGGGGGAAGGGTGCCGCGCGGCGCACGATCAACGAGGGTGGTGCGTACGTCAACAACAGCAAAATCGCTGATGACACGTGGTCTCCCTCGAAGGCGGACCTGTTGCACGGACGATGGCTCATCGTCCGCCGTGGCAAGCGCAACACTGCAGGGGTTGCGGTGCTGTACTAGAGTTGCTCGCAGAGCCGGAAACGGTCGATGACCTGAGTCGTGTCGCTGACCTGCGCGTGATGGGGAAGTCGAAAGGTTTCGGTGTCTATGCGAGCCGATTTGACTCGGAGCGCATCGGCACGTACCTTGGTTCAGGTCAGCACGGAACAGGGCGGATTGCTTCGGACTTCGGGTTCGGGTTTTCGGACTGGGTGTTGATG